>JAFNXL010000015.1 GCA_017379075.1 Bacteroidaceae bacterium | reverse complement strand
GTAATGGCTCCTTCGGCAATCAGTATGAAGCTCAGCACAGGAAAAACCTGGGGAGAGGCTGCCAAGGTGAAGAAGGCACGCCGCAGCGAGATCAATGCCGAGATTGCTTCGCCCTTCACACGTCAGACCACCATGCAGGACCACTGCAACGTGCTGACTCTGGAGTTTGCCGGTAACTATTCTGTTGAGTTTCGTGCTTATGACAACGGTATCTGCTACCGTTTCGCCAGCAAGGAGAAGAAACCTTTTGAGGTGTTGAGCGAAGGCGTTGAATACAAGTTTGCAGGCGATCCCACTTGTGTGGTTCCCTATGTGCCCCACTTCAATGCCAACAACGCGCCCGAGGCTCAGTTCAAGAACTCTTTTGAGAACTATTACGAGACAGCCAACCTGAGCAAGCTCGACGGCAAGCGTTACAGCTTCCTTCCTTTGGTGGTGAATGCGGCTAAAGGTGTGAAACTCTGTATCACAGAGACTCATCTGGAGAACTATCCCGGCCTTTATTTGATTGCTGACGGAAGCCGTTTCCGTGGCATCAATGCTTCCTATCCCAACGAAATTAAGCAGGGCGGACATAACAACTTGCAGATGTTGGTGCAGACTCGCTTCGACTATATTGCAAAGGTTGAGGCTCCCCGCACCTTCCCCTGGCGCATCGCCATGGTAAGCCGCAAGGACATTGATATGGCCGAGAACAACCTGAGCTATATCCTGGGTGCGCCCAGCCGTGTGGAGGACATTTCTTGGATCCGCCCCGGTAAGGTGGCTTGGGACTGGTGGAACTATTGGAACATCTCTGGTGTGGACTTCAAGGCTGGTATCAACAACGAGACTTATAAGTATTACATCGATTTCGCTTCTAAGAAGGGTATCGAATATGTGATTCTGGACGAAGGTTGGGCCGTAAACAAGAAGGCAGACCTCATGCAGGTGATTCCCCAAATTGACCTGAAGGGACTGGTGGAATATGCCAAGCAGAAGAACGTAGGCCTGATTCTGTGGGCTGGCTACTGGGCGTTCGACCGTGACATGGAGAATGTGTGCCGCCACTACAGCGAAATGGGTATCAAGGGATTCAAGGTCGACTTTATGGACCGCGATGACCAGCCCATGACCGATTTCTATTATCGTGCAGCAGCGATGTGTGCCAAGTACAAGATGCTCATCGACTTCCACGGAGCGTTCAAACCCGCTGGTCTGAACCGTACATACCCCAATGCCATCAACTTTGAGGGCGTTGCCGGTCTGGAGCAGATGAAGTGGGCCGATAAGGACTGTGACCAGGTGATGTATGACACGCAAATTCCCTTCATCCGTCAGGCTGCCGGTCCCATGGACTATACCCAGGGTGCCATGCTCAATTCCTGCAAGGGACGCTTTGTGGCTAACTATTATGAACCCATGAGCCAGGGTACCCGTTGCCACCAGCTCGGTCTTTACATGATTCTGGAATCTCCCCTGAGCATGCTTTGTGACAACCCCAGCAACTATCTGAACCTGGGCGGTCCCTGTACCGACTTTATTGCACAGGTGCCCACTGTATGGGACGAAACCCGTTTCTTGTTGGGCGAAATGGGCGAGTATGTGGTTTCTGCTCGCCGCAAGGGCAACACCTGGTATGTGGGTGGCATCACCAACTGGACTTCTCGTGACGTTACAGTTCCCACAGACTTCCTGGGCGAAGGCAACTGGAAGATGGAATCCTTCCTTGATGGTATGAATGCCCATCGCCGTGCTGACGACTATGCCTTCAAGGCTGGCCAGAGTGTAAAGGCAGGTTCTGCCATGAAGATTCACATGGCTCCCGGTGGCGGTTTCGCGCTGAAGTTCACCAAGTAAAAGGAAACTTCTTTACCCCAATAAAACGTCCCTGTTGCAATGTGTCGCAATAGGGACCGTTTTATTTATCCAATGATTCGACTTTCGGTTTTTCGTCTAATGGCCAGCCAACATAAGCTATTTGGCTTATACACCTTATTTTTGTATATCCTCAATGTTTACCAGTTTGTTGGTTATGGCATAGATGATCAAACCAGCAGTTGTATGAATTTCTAATTTATTGGAAATATTGCGGCGATGGGTGGTTACGGTATGTACAGAAAGGAATAGATAATCAGCTATTTCCTTGTTGCTCATACCCTTAGTGATGCAAACAATGATGTCTTTCTCCCGTTCTGTAAGTATTTCTGACCTTTCTTTTTCGATAAATTCATTATCCAATTCGTCTGTATACACAACCTTGCCGCCATTTTTCAGTCGTTGCTCCACTAATCTGACTGCAGGTACAAATAATTTGTCTTCAATGAAACAATGAGAAGTCAGGTCTTGTTCGCACAAAATGATTTCTAATAGCACATGATTAAGCAAGTAGTTATTCTTTTCGGGATAATAGCTAATGATAATATCTTTCAATTCTTTGAGCTTGTAACCTATGGGCGTATGTTTTCCTGCGAATGCGGAAATGCTGAATCCGCGGTTCAAGAAACCTTCCGACAGATTTTCTACATATGAGAATACTATGTCGTTCTCGTATTCCATGTGCTTTTGAACTTCGGCTACATATTCATCGTAGTATCTCAAAATGAGCATTGCCAGTTCATCTTTGCCGGAGCAATCAATCGCTTCGATAAGTTTACGTCGAAGATTGGGTAGATTGAAATCCAGGTAATATTCATGGGCTTTTTTCAAATAACCAATAAGCGACGGCAGAGAAATGGATTCAAAATTGTAGGTTTTACCTGACACAAAATTTACAACTTCCAGGAAAGTGTCTTCGTTAACATTGTGCAATCTGCATATCTCCCTTACTGATTTGTCGCCGAATCCTAACGATATGCCGAATCGCCCCATTACAAGAATTAACGAGCTGTTAGCCTTAACCAAATTTCTCATTTTGTCGGTTGGCTTATAACGATTAGAACTATTCATCCTTATTTTTCTCAACATGATTTTCTGCTTGCAAAAATACACATATTTTAATTTATACACAATACCAAAACTTTGTAAAAAATGAATGTTGGTTCCTTATAAATACCAAAATTAGAGTATTGTAAGGCATTTAAATACCATGTAAAAAGTTGCCAATTAAGGAACTGGTAGAGGGTGAGTGCCACATTGCCCGATAGTGTACAAGTAACGGGTATAACAGTCTTTTCAAATCCAGAACGTACTTGTAGGGTAAACTTGTCAAAACCACGCCATGCTTCCATGTACGTTGATGCTTACTCTGGTGAGATTACCGGACAATACGAACGTATTCCATTCTTTGCCGCCATGTTCAAGATGCATCGGTGGATGTTAGGAAGTGCACGCGCCCCAGACGGAAGTATAGGCTGGGGAAAACTAATCGTTGGCATCAGTACAGTGGTATTTGTGGTTGTGCTGATATCTGGTGTGGTCGTATGGTGGCCTCGAAACAAGTCCGCATGGAAAAACAGACTATCCGTCAATGTCAAGAAGGGTTGGAGAAGATTCTTGTACGATTTGCATGTGGCTGGTGGTATGTATGTATTGGTGTTTCTGTTGGCGATGGCATTAACAGGACTTACTTGGTCTTTTCAGTGGTATCGGGATATGTTTTATACTGCATTTGGAGTTGAGCCTCCTCAACAAGAGAGGAGGCATAACCAGTCGTTGAATACCCAAACCAGAAAAGGGAGCAAACCGGACAAAAATCAAGAAACGACTTACTTACATTGGCAAAAGGTCTATGATGTGCTGGCGTCTCAGAATCCAGACTTTGAACAGATATCCATATCAAATGGAACTGCAAATGTCTCTTTTGGACATTGGGGTAACCAACGTGCTTCTGACAAATACACCTTTGTGCCGCACAGTGGAGAAATTACCTGTCCCTCTTTATATAAAGATGCTCCCAATTCCGATAAAATCCGTGGTTGGATATATTCGATACATGTCGGTAGTTGGGGAGGCTTGTTAACACGTTTGCTAACCTTCTTGGCCGCATTGTTCGGTGCAAGCCTTCCTTTGACTGGTTACTATTTGTGGTTAAAGAAAATGAGATCTTCGGGAGAGAAGCGTTTGCCAACGCATTTTCATGAAACATAAATTGAACGCTAAAATGAGAATTTATCTGTTTTTTGAAAAAATACTCCTATAAGCACATTCAAACCAAACCATTATAATAGCTCATAACTCAGTGCCCCAAAAACTGTTGTCGTTTTGCATGAGTCCTTAGTCTCAACATTGATGTTTTTGATTCGTGTTTCAGAGCATCGCCTTTACTTTGCCGACGAAAGGCCTTTCATCCCGCAATGAATCGCCTCTACTTTGCGGAGAAACTGCCTTTCGTTTTTTAATGGCGCGCAGTATGTCTGCTTTGAAAAGCCAGTTTTTCATCCAAAAAGTCAAAGCATTGACTTGGCCTGATCAATGCTTTGTCTTAGTTCACGCACCGCATTGTCTTTGCCAATGCAATACATTGCATGTTTTTGGGCTCAACGCTCGTCTTTTAATGGTACACCAAAATGACGGTTTACTGCAGAATCTGCAGAATATTATTTTCATGTAGACAATCTGTCGTGATGCCCATGTGTAAAAAAGGATGCGACCGTTATCGGACGCATCCCCAATTATCAGATTATGAAGTATCTCAAATTACTTCACCATAACCTTCTTTCCGTTGATGATATTCACACCGTTCTGAGCCTTTTGAACGCGTACACCACCGATGGTGTAGATCTCATTCTTGGTGTTAGTGGTGTTCACATCTTCAATGCCAGTCAGCAATTCACCTACTGTGAAGTTGGTACGTTTAGAAGAAGGAGTGACGAATTCCTGTGTGGCGGTCTTGTCGCCGGTGAGGTTAGGAATAGCGTAGCAGCTCATCTTCTTAGAGTCCTTAGAAGCCACGTACAGGTTACCTGCATAGTCAAATGCCAATGCGGTGATTACAGACTCGCTAACGGGAACAGTATAGATTCCTTCGGGGAAGATCTTGCCTGCATCGTTGGGATCATAGTTCACAGCGTAGATACCGATGGTGCTGTTGTTGATGGGATGAGCGATGATTTCGCCACCGTTGTACTTAGCCATAGCGGCACCAGGATAAACATTTGCAGTGTTGGAGAAGTCTTCCTTACCATTAGCGTCGTAGTGCTTCAAGGTGGGAGTCGCCTTGCTTGCAGAAGGAGCCTGCTGGATGTACCACAAACCACCCTGTCCGTCGGTTTCGATGTTCACGTTGTGAGGCGTGCTGGTGTACTGGTTCATCAAAGAGTCAATCTGACCGCTGGGAGCAGTTGTCCAAGACTTGGCATCGCCAAGGTTGTAGTAGTATGCATAGTAATCCTTAGCGGTTGAAGCGCTGTCTGTGCGTTCGCCAGCCAATGTATAGAGCTTCAGATCCTTGCCAGTTCCGGCAGTTGCGAAGCTTACTACGATACCAGCCTGCTTGTCATCGCCAACCCATGTTACGCCGTATTTATCCAAAGTACCGCCAGTGAACACGGGAGTCCATGCCTCGGTCAGGTTCTCGGGATTAGCCTCGTAGATGGGGCTGCCCAATCCGTTGGCCATACCTAAGAACAGACGGCCGTCTTCGCTCAGACGAACAGTCTTGGGAGCAAGAGGAGCATAAGAGTCGTTGATGCGGATTGCCAGTGTATCGTTGGCAAGCATGGTGGCGCTGTCAGTAGCGAGCATGTCAAGACCACCGGTGTAAGCGGTTGCATTTACACACTGCAATGTGGGAGTGTAAGCATACAGACCAGCGGCTGTGGCGTCTGTGCGTTCGCCCTGTGTCAGATACATGGTACCGAATGCGCTGCTTTCGGGCATTGTGTTGATGGCCATACCATAAGGAGTGGTAACAGGTACACTTTCACCAACCTTGGTGGGTTCGAGCACACCGATAGCGGTAACGGCAACCTCGTAAGTGAGGGCAGTACCCTTGGCGGGCAGCAAGCTGTTCTCAACCATTACAGAGTGTCTGCCGGGCAGGAGCTGTTCTCCGGAGAGGACTGCGGTGTAAGCGAGAGCCTCACCGTTGAAGAAACGGATTTCTGCTGCCTTGGCAGGAGCGTTCAGAGAGTAAGTGATGGTTACATCGTTCTCTGTTGATGTTGTAACCAGGTCATAAGCATAAGCGTTCAGCTCGATAACGGGCTTTTCGTTGATGAATTCCTTGTTGTAGTAGTAAACCGTGTCACCCTGGAACAGACGGGGAATTGTGTCGGTGCCGATAGTCTGCAACCATACAGCGTTCTTACTGCTGCTGCCGTTCAGCTTATAGGTGAGTTCACCGGTCTTCAGAAGTGCAGTATCCAAAGCGACAACCTCGTCAGAAGCGCCCATGATGTCGTAGCAGTTGGTAGCAGTGATATCGGTGTTGCGATAGAAGTAGTTGGTGCCGTCGTAGTTGGCAACCTGAGCAATGCTCCAGCAGTTCTTCACATATCCCTTACCGCCGGTCCATGAACAGATGGCGGCCATGTTGCCAGGACCAGTGATTGTACCGGTTACGTAACAGTTTTCAATGTTGTATGTAGCAGCAGAACCCATGTTGGTACCGATGATACCGGCGGCCTCGTTTGTTCCTGCTTCAACTGTACCCTCGTTACCCAACTGCTGGACGGTGATGGTTCCTGCTTCGTTAGCACCTCCGATGATACCACCGTAGCTTCCTGCACCGTAGATACGGCAGGTGTTGTCGAGGATGAAGTTCTTGATGGTTGCACCAGCACCCACACAACCGAACACACCGAAATAGTTGCCACTGACTTCGATGTTGAGGTTGCTGAACTTGTGACCCTGTCCGTCAAATGTACCAATGAAACGGTGACCGGCAGCATCCTTACCGATAGGAATGAGGCTGACACCTGTCATGTCAATATCGTTTGTCATCACAGCATTAGCAGCGTTGTTAATACCGTTTACGATAGCAGAGTAAGTAGCCATGTGCAGTTTGGTCTCAATCTGGTAGATGCCATCAACCATGGCGGGCATGACGGGCAATGTACTTATTTCAGCTACCTTTGCCAAAGCTTCTTCTGTACTATAAGAACCTTCTGTGTAAGCTATTACCATATCTTCAACCATAGTGGCAAGCGCATCAATGTCAACTTCGGGTACATCAATCAGAGAGTAGGTGGCATCTTCCATTGCAAGAGATGCAGAGAAGAACTCAACGTATGCACGCTTACAAACAATAATTTCGTTGAAGACATCAGAGAACTTCTTTATGAGAGTGTACTTGGCCTCTGTGCCAGAAACGGTTGTCGCTTCCATTATAAGAGCTTCCAACTCGCCTCTCAACGCCTGGCTGAAGTTAGGATTCTTCATGTAAAGGTCAGAAGCGTCAGCCACATAATCTGCGAGGATGGTATTGGCGCGAGCCACCTGGCCGGCAATAACCTCGTCCATAGCGGGTTCTGTACCTTCGTCTTCTGCTTCACCTAAATAGGTAAGCTTGGTGTTAGCGAAACCGGTCCAGTCTGAGCCGTAACCGCTACCCTGGTTGCGGATACCTACGAGCAGTGAATCGCCTTCTTCCACATATGTAATAATGTGTGTGAGTGCGCGGTTGCTGTTGGCTGCAATGGCAACAGAAAGCTGACCTTGCATAGCGTAGTAGGCAGTATCTGCTACTTCAGCCATAGGATCGCTGGAAATAACCAGGTCGCTAACCTCACCAGTGATGTTGGCGTTCACCTGGTCAATGGCCTCGTCCTTAGAGATCTTGGTTTCGAAAACAGTGGGAATATAAGTGTTGTTTTCGCCAGCATAGAGCTGTGCGATGTGGTTCACACTATATTGGTCGTTGCTTGGACGGTAGCCGGCGTTCATGGTGAGCATATAGTAACCGGGCTTGCTCACAGCAACCTTCTGGTACATGTCAAATGTTTTGTTCCAAGCTTCTGCTCCAACCATGTTGTTCTGAGCGGCATAAGCCTTGGCTCCAGAACCGGTTACACCCTGCCATCCGTTGAATCCGTCGGCAAACTTTCCATTGGCCAGCAAAGCGGTAACCTCACTGCCGGGCATGTAACCATTGTTGATGGCTGTCTGCAACCATGCCTCCAGACGTGCAATTTCAGCTTCGATTTCCTCTATAGAGAGCAACATATTGTCGACAATATAGAAGTATCCACCGCAAGGATTCAGTTCGCTGGGTTCTTCGTCACTCTGTAAGTATGCATCCAAGTCATCACGGTCGGGACCTTCAAAGTCATCATGGCTTTCGAGGTATGCAATCAGTTCTTCAGCCTTTGCCACATACTTTTTATAAGCATCGGCACTTGCCTTTACCTTGGCCTTTGTCTCTTTGAGCAGACCATAGTACTTGGACAGTGAATCGAGGTTCTGCTGAACACTTTCGTACTCCCAAGCGGGAAGCGCTTCTGCCTGTCCCAAATATTCATCAATGATTGCCTGCTGTGCAATGAGGTCTTCAGTGTACTCCTCTGCCTCGCGCTGCATGAGTTCAACAAGAGCTGCGTAGTCTTCTGAATTTGCTACAGAACCATAGGTTTCATATACATAATATACCACACCACGTGTTGAGTCGGCAACAGGGTGTGTATCGCCCTCGTTGAGGTTCTGGTACCAAATGGGAGAAGTGAACTTTTCACCGTTCATGCGCCATGCCAACTGGCCAGTCTCAATCTGATCGACAGTGAAGTTGTTCACCTGAGTTCCCTGTACGGTCCAGCAGTTAGTAAAGGTGGCGTTGGTGTTGAAACGGCAGAATTCCTTGCCACTTTCAGTACCTGCCACTTCAGTTCCTGCCCAGCAGTTGGTGAGCACAGCATTGCTGCCCAACCAACCAGAGAAAGCACCATTTTCTTTGGTACCTACGATGGTAGCCATAGAGTAGCAATTGGTGATGATGAAGGTACATGCACTTGACATACAGCAACCTACCAAACCGCCAGCATTGGCGCCAGTGGTACATTCAACATAACCCAGGTTACCCAAGTTGGTGAAAGTTACGGTTCCACCAGCAGGTGTTGAGAAACCGATAAGACCCACATAGCCCATACCGATGAGTCTACAGTTAGCACCCAAGGTAAGGTTCTCAATTACAGCGGGACCTGCAACGGCACCAATCAGACCGACACCACGGGTAGAGGGCTGGTTCACTTCAAGATAATCGATGGTGTGGAAGTCACCGTCGAATGTTCCGGTATAAGGAGAAGACTCTGTACCGATGGCGATGAAACGTTCATTGGCAGCGGCTTCCATATCAATATCGTTCATCAGCTTCACGTTCAAAGAACGGTCTTCAGCTTGAGCAATCTTCTGTGAGAACCAAGCCAATTGCATGTCAGTTGAAATCTCATAGAAACCCTCTTCGTTGGGTTGCAGATATTCGGGATCAATATTGCCGCAGACTTCGCAGAAACCGTCTACGTAGGTGTGCTCGGGAATTTCCACGCCAGCAGCATCATTGCTATACTGTACATCACCCTGTGGCGTACCGTCGCAACGGAAACCATCGGAAGGTACTGCATAGACCATTGCGTGGTCGCCGAAAGGCCATGGATGGTCGTCGGTGCCAAGTGTCTGTTTGAAAGCAGTGCCTTCTGCACCATTCAGGGCGTAGCACAATTCACCGGAAGCTGCAGCATCGGGACCCAGCACTGTTACGCCAGGAGCTACATTGCCGTAAGGATCGTCTACACAATATACACCACCGGTATAGTCTACCATACCAGGGTTACGAGAGATGATGTTGTTGTCGCCATCCATCACATTTATGGAACCAATCATGGCCACGTTTTCCATCACGGATGTTCCACTGCTCCAACCGATGAGACCGCCACAGTTGGAACCTTGTTCTGAATATATGGAACCCGAATAAATACAGTTACGATATACGGCAAAAGTACCGTTGTTCACCGCACAAAGACCACCGTTTGTGTTGTCTCCAGAGAAAGTGCTGGTAATGTTCACTGAACTTACACAGTTCTCAAGCAATGAAGCACCCTTGGTCTGGCCAATGAAACTGGCGTTAAAGTGGTTCTGAGATGAGATAGAACCGGTCATGTTAAGATTACGGATTACACCGCCGCCGCCCAATACGGGAACCAGACCATTATATTCTGTAGTCACCTCTGCCCATTCAATGTCAATGGTGTGACCACGGCCGTCGAAGGTTCCGTAGTACCAGTTGCTGTGGTTCAGGAATTCCTTACGGCCTTCACCGTGATGGATGTCGGCATAAAGAGCTGCATTTTGATGTTCACCACCATAGGTAAAGTATTTTGCAAACCAGTCCATGTCCTCAACAGTCTTCAACATATAGGCACGGTTCTCGTCGCGCTCAACTTGAGTGGGATTCCAATATTTACAAGCGTCGCAGTTGCCATCCTCGCAAGTGAGGTGAGACTCGTGCTGTACACCAGTGTCGGTGTTGCTGAAGGTGGGAGTAGCTCCATCGGGGAACTGACCAGAGCAGAGGGCCGGAGTGTCGGCATACACCTGCTTGCGGGTCTTGAAGGGCACGGGGTAATCATCCTCTCCGATGTTCTGAGTCCATTGGATGTTGCTCTGGTCGTGGTTCAGCATGAAGCAGACAGCACCGCTCTTCAGCTGTTCTTCTGTGATCTGGGTACCTTCTGTATCAGTTGTGGCAGACAGCTTTGTCAGATAGAAGTTGTTGGCCAGGAGTCCTTCTGCAGTCTTTCCCGGGTTACGGCAAATACTGTGTGAATCGCCTGGATCGGCTAACTGGATGTCAGCAATCACCAAGTTGTTGGTTACAATGCAGCGATTGTCAGTCCAGCCATGGATACCGCCTACGCTTGTCGTTGCGTTACTGTGGATAGATGCCATTGACAAACAGTTGGAAACCACAGAACCCAGATTGTTGATGGCTACGAAACCTGCATGGGTTCCGTCACCGGCAATACCGGACTTGATAGTTACTTTACTAACGCAGTTCAGAATGCGACCTCCCTCGTTCCATGCTACGAAACCTGCTGCGTACTTGTAGTTGGTAGTGATGGTTCCGTCTACGATGAGGTTTTTGATTTCACCTGTCCAGGTTACATTGCGGAACAGAGCCTGTCCGTCCGCTTCGGCATAGGCATTCAGCGTAATGGTATGTCCGGCACCGTCGAATGTTCCTGCATAACGCGATTCATTCACACCGATCATAGGCTGGTCGGCAGCACACACAATGTCGGCGGTCAAAACGGCATCCACCGCATTGTCGCCTCCTGCAACGATTTCTGCGAATTCCCGTAGGTCTTCGGCAGAGCCAATCTGATAGACGCCGTCAACTTGATCAAGCGCCCAAACAGAGGTGCTCATCAGGCACAAAAGTCCTGACAAGAAAACTTTGTGTAGTTTTACTCTCATTTGTTGTTAGAATTATAATTGTTTAAAAAGGTATTTAAATGTTATTATCTTGAACAATCCTGCATTCCCGTCTTCCGATATGCTTTTTTGACCCGCTCAGTAACGATAAACGGGCTTGGTTATTGCAAATTTATTAAAAATTAATGAATTGAGGAAAATTATGGAAGAAAATGTGATGAGTATAGCGATAATTGTTTCAAAGACTTTTTGCCTGAACACTATAAGCATTTTAGTTTGTAGAGCTCACATTATTATAAAATATGGTATGGCCTGGATGACATATGTGTGCTCGTTACTCATTGCTTACAGCTCACAAATCTGCGGTAATCTGTCGCATCTGCGTCATCCGTGTGCCATTAAAATTATTTACAAAACCGTATTTTTGTATAAATCCAGCTGGAAAGTCGAAAGTGCCCAGTTGGAAAATTTTTATTTCTCAACTGGAAAATTATTTTTTCTCAGTTGGAAAATCAAAATTTCGCAGTAGGGCAATATTAAGTGAGTTTTTAGGTTTGTTTTTGAACTATTTTTGGTGGTTTTTGTTCATTTTGAAACCAATGTCTGGTTTGTGGACAAAAGTAAAAATGTTTGACAGTGAGCGGTGAGCGGTGAAGAGGTAGGGACGTCTGCGTGCAGCGTCCGGGGAACACATAGATTTATAATCTCACGCCAATCTCGCGAATCTCGCTCAAAATGTTCTTCTGTCTAATTCTTTTGGCGGGATTGGCGCGATTTGCGTGAGTAAAACAAATCTCAATTCCCATAGCAGTAGTACTGCGTTGCCCGTTAAAGATATCTTCTACAGCCGTTGCAGTATATCTGCATCGGCCCATGCAGTATATCTTCTCGCCATAAGGCAATGCGGTGCCCCGATAAAGTCACTGCATTGCATTCGCTCACGCACCGCATTGTCTTTGTCATCGCACCGCATTGACTTTGCTCACGCACCGCATTGCGTCTTTGAAGGCGCTTTAAATATCGTCTCTCGATATAATCGAATGTATCCTTTGAATTGTAGAAACAATAATCCCAGAATCGGACTTTTAACGATTCTGGGATTTGGACATGATTTATTAAACTTCTCCTAATCCTTTCTTTTTCTTACTTGCATTTGTGCTTTTACTTTTGATTTTTCCGGATGTCTCCAGTCTATATTTATTGACCCAGTCATATATAGTTCTTTGCCTGGTTCAATGGGAAATTGTTCGGATATTACAACGGTTTTGAATTTAACACGTCCTTTCCCATCTTTTAAATGCAAAAATCTGGGTACACCGAATGCAGAATAAGTCGAAGTATCAGAATCATCAATCTGTAATCGGCAAAAAATAAGGACAGAATCAGGTATCTCCTTGAAGACATTGGGGTACTTCTCATATGCTTCCTTAATCTTTTTGGGGGTTGCATTTTCCAAATGGACATATGGTTTAGTGGAAGAAGATTTGTATATTTTTTTTAACGGCCAAGGAATAAAATCCCAACCGCAGTATATGTTTTTCCCATTATGCTTGTATGAAAATATCTTTTCCTCGCCAAACGACATCTGGTTAGGCCCGAAAAGAAAAAAATTTCCTCCTTCTGTGCCCCCTGCATCGTTATGTGCAAAAATGGGAAGCGATGTAAAGTATAAAATAGCCGAAAATGTAAATACAAGCCTTACCCAATTATTCATATTCATATTCTCCTATATTAACATTGAAAGATGAAACATTTATGATTAAATTAGAGTTTTTTTCAAGACAATACCGACGGATGAAGTCTAAATCCTCACCTCCGAAGACCCCCATACTATAAGAGGAAATGGATTGTTCTTCCCATCTTTTTCTAAGGAAATCTGATATAGAGATGTTTTGATGCTTCAAGAACGCATCCATCATTCGTCTGTAATACGAAGTCCCAATCTCCATTGCCACTCTGTACCAATCTGAATGTACATCCGTTGCAGTGCTGACTTATTTATCCCAATTGAATTTTATCAGACATTTCGAGGTAAAAACTTTTTCTGAATACTTGGATGCAAGTTCGGTTCCTTTGTACTTTGCCGCAGCAAGGTCTCTTGTATGTTCGAGAAGCATTGGGCAAGACAAGGACAATGTCAACTCGTCGTATTTTTCTGCTGGCTGTTCCGCAAACTCCATGTAATATTCATTCTGAAGCCAGGCGCCTTTAACAAGAAGATCGGACATCCTTGTCGGGGTTTCGCCAAAACCATACAACAACTTTGGCTCTTCCACTCCAACTGGAACACAGAAAACATCTGACCTGAGGGCGAAATGCGAAGTCAGGTTTGTTCCGGGTTGTTCGCCAAAGAGTACTTTGTCACAGGTGATGGTGATATCTTCGGTTGCATAGGCTGTAAACACGTCTGGCCAACCCGTTATGCCGGTTTTGTTGTATTCATTATACGCCTCAAGAATGAATTTGGACTTTTCCTTGACATAGTCTTCTTCTATTTTCTTTATCGCATCCATTTCTTCCCTGTCATCGGAATTATATTTGGGGGCGTTGGTATGGGGAAACAGCAACAATTTGAAGGCATCGTACCCCTTTACTGTTTTTGTTCTGGGATAATACTCCCACCACTGCTCGCCAATGTGCGGTTTGTCCAATTCTAGGCAATACAGACTTATGTCTGAGATACGTCCTCCGTCTAAAAGCAGTCCTTCTCCGGGAAGAACAATTTCACTGGTATTGCCATTGTTGGTTTCTAACTCGTCATTTTGACATGACAGCAGGCATATTCCTGCAAATAGACAAAGTAAGGGAATTCTGATAATACTCATAAGACTAAATTTTGAATTAATTGTTAATTACTTGTTGAGGATGTTTGTGTGGAAGAACGTGTGTTGGCATCCTTAACTTGGCAGAGCGTAAGAATGTCTGTGTATCTCACATTATGTTCTTCATTACTGTCTGCAGTTGTTGCTTTATCTAATTCTAATTGCCCATCTTCAATAATTGAGGTCGTGCAAGAGGCGAAAACTGCGACTAAACCTATTGTCAGTAGTGCAATAATTGGTATAGATTTCTTTTTCATGTTTTTGTGCTTTATAATGGTTTGTAGATGCAAATGTAGTACTTTTTACTTATTTAAACAAACATTGTATCTGCGAATTAGGTATTCAAGATTACAAAAACCAAAAGGGAAGGTCTGGGTAAACCCTCCCTCTTGGTTTGATTATGAACGATAATGTTCGGGGTCTCCTGCCGAGTCGGTGTACAGCTCCACCTCATCATAATGTTCCCTCAGACTGAGACAGCTCAGCGCCCACGACATCAAATTGTATTCGGGATGTGTCCACCCGAAACCATGTTTCAGTGGATCCTGCCCTGCCGTCCAAAAAGTCTGAATGATTTTCATGTGTCAGATGTTTTTTTACCTTTTTACTTCTTCACACTTCCCTGATAACCGATGAACAGGGGTGTGTTGGTGCTTGTCTCTCGGATGGTGTAGAAGAAGGGGCGGTTTAGTGTCATTTCTGTTTCTTTAATCTCTTCACCTGTGCTGCCATACATAATTTCGTACGTGCCGGCTGCTGCCTCGGTTCCTTTTTCATCTACAGAGATGCTTGTTTTCTGGATGACGGACGAAACGAATACCGGGGTGTCGAACAAACATATTTCATCTGGGGATGCGTTGCCGAAAATCCTGTTAATACCCAAACTAACAAGCAGCTCATTCAGATTCATTTCCGTTGCGGATTCGAAAATCGGAAACTTCAAGTTTACTCGTTTGTGCTTGGCTCCGTATCCCTTTGTTGAAATGAATTCAGTCAAGGCATCAAAGGCATTTACGCCTTCTTTAGGAAGAATGAAATCCATGGCAAAGGCTTCGTTGCCGAAATAGCGAACGGTGGTCTGGTATGTTTCTCCTTCCGCGTACAGGGATTCTTTAGGGTATGAAACCATTCTGGCTTGTTCCGTTTCTCCGTTTTCGTTGATAAACTCTCCGTCATTGATTTGCTTGTCCGGCAACTCTTCTGTCCATAGTCCTCTGAAATATACGGTGTTCATCATAACCGCTTTTGTCGCTGGATTTAGATAGTCAACCATATTCTTTATGCGCCCAAAAGTCTTCTCGCTTGCCCATGCGTTGATGGAGTCCAGTGTCTGGGTATTCATCATGGCTGGGAATATTTCTGTATTATAAACTCCAGAAATGTTCTCTTTGAACTCCTGCTGCACGCTCATGGAATTGGCATGCCAGATGGCATTGTTTGTGCGGTACTTTGTTCGGGAGTCTGCACCATTCAGTCCTTCATTGAGTTGGAGAATATAGGAATTGATTTCTTCCAAACTGAAATCGGAGATGCCGAATGCCTTTAGAATTTCTTCTCTTGTCTCACCCTTTAGTCCGTTGCTCAACATCATGATGTTCTGATTAAGACTTAGGGGCGAAACCAATAGGTTCGCATCTTTTTTCTTGCTGAATATTTCAGAGAAGGTGTTCCATGAGAAATCGTTGAACCGGTTGTGGATTGTATTATTTTGTGTGTCCAGTACGATGTCTTTTCTCGTTGTATACTCTGCATTGAAGATGTTCTCTTCCCTTACTCTGATGTCATCCTCTACGATTTCAATCTCCTTTACGTTTTCTTCTGTTTTCTCGCGAATGTCTGTCAGTTCCACTTCGCTACAGGCAAACAGAGCGCTTGCGGCAATGATGCCCATAAGATAATTACTCTTTTTCATAATGTGTACTGTGTTTGATATTATGTTTTTTTATGTGTCCGGTCATTTCAGGCAAGTTCCTGTATCATTTTGTCAAAATCTTTTCCGCTGCCTTCCTGGTTGAATATCTTTTTCAACAGACGTTTGCGGGTGGTGGCGGCATATTCGTTGCGTCCAAGCAGAATGTCAATGTCCGAGGGCGTGAATCCGGCTTTTACAAGCAGGCATACCTGATATTCTGTTTCGTTTATCCTTTTCCCGTTGTGTGTGTGCATGTAGAAAGCTGGGTAGCGTTCCTCTATGGCTGTGCGCAATTCTTCCCAGTCGGTTTTCTCTATAGGATACATGATGGGGTTGGTGCGGGCCTTTTTCATTCGTTTTATGATGGGGGCGTTGTCCAGTTCCATTCCTTTATATTGGGCGTTGAATTTGGCCTCCAGTCGGGATATGGTCTCCTGCATCTCTTTTATGGAGAGACTGTTTTGCTCAATCGTTGGTTCAGACTCTGCTTCCTCTGTCTCCCACTTTTCCAAGGCCAGTCTGCTCAGCTCCTCTTTTGCGTTTTGCAGGGCGCAGATGGTGCCGCGCAGTTCCACCTTAAGCAAGTTTGCCTCGTGCTCTTTCTGCTTTGCCCGTTTGCGCAGGCTTAATATCAGCATCAGCAGAACGATGGCGCAAAGCGCGCCGGTGGTTGTGCCATAGGTCAGGTGCAGCCTTACTGTCCGGGCTTCTTGCTCTTTTTGGTAGGCTGCCTCTTGATGGCGGGCATAGTTGTACATGGCTTGGGCGTTCTGCAGATTCTGTGCGGCCTGTTGGTTGAACAGCGAATCGCTGAGCAAGAAGGTGCTGAGGGCATACTTTGCCAGTGAGTCGTTGTCCTGTAACTTGCGATAGACCCGGGTAAGCCCCCACGAAGCCAGGTATTGGTCGTTCAGGGTTTTGCCCCTGTGCTGGAGCATGCGGAAACAATGTGCGGCCGAATCCGTGTCTCCCTTTTCCAGATAGAAGGTGCCTTTGATATGGTAATAGTCTTCTTTTCCGGTTTTGGCATGACCATCTGCTGTAAAGAGCCCAGAATGCGCCTCGTAATCATCCATGGCGGCTTTGGCTTTGGGAAAGTTGCCCCTTCTGGCATACCATTTGATAAGCTGTACTTTGCTCTGTGCCGCTTTTTGTGGATAGCCTTTTTCAAGGTACAGGGCGGCAATCTTCTCTTTTATGGTCAGCGTTTCGTCAATCAGTCCTTTGTTGAGCATGACGTTCGACTTGTTGGCTGCAATGTTCAGCAGACTTAGTGTGTCCTTGTTCTTCAGTGCGTATTGTTCCGCTTTTTCATAGGCCAGCAAGGCCTCGTCCGGCAGTCCGCGTTTTCTGAATATGCCTGCAATCTGTGCATGGATGATGCAGAGCTGGCGGAAATCGCAATCGGCCAATGAGGTGTCCGCAGCGCCGATGGCCAGGTTGTAGCAATTGAGGGCAGCGGGCTGGTCGCCCAAATCGCGATAGGCGCAACCTTTTATATAATGTGCCAGCATGCGCTCGTTGGCGTTTCCGTTGCGGCCGTAATATTCAGTGAGAAGGATTCCGATGCTGTCCGATGTGAAAGGCTTGTAGACCTTGTTCTGCGCATTGGAGAGCAGGAGCAGACGGCGCATTTGCAGGGATTGGGGCATAGATACCGCTTCTGGCTCCATGGTGCAGAGCAGGCGGTAGGCCGAGTCGGGTTGTTCCCGCATCAGACTGTCGGCTGTGGACAGGCTCTTTTCAAATGCATTGTGGCTGGTGCAGGCCGTCAGCATGGAAATTAGAATCAGACGTATGATATTTGTCTTGTTCATGAGTTTGATTTTGCTTAACTTGCTGCAAAACTATTAAAAAATGGAATACTCGCAAAATTTAATAGTGTCTTTAAACTGACAAAAACTGACAGGATTTTATTTCTCCCCATTTCATCGGCATAATAAACGAGATTGGATGAAAAGAAAAAGGGAGTCATGCGTGGTTTGCATACCAAGTAAAATAAAAGGGAGAAGGTGTGTCCCCTCTCCCTTGTGCATCCTTATGCCGGATGTTGGTAATTACAGATTGTCCTTTTCAATGTCTTTGAAGTACTTGTATGTACCGTGCTTCAGTTCGTCGGTGGCAGCCTCGTCACATACGATGATGGCGTGGGGATGGAGCTGCAGAGCGCTGATGGTCCATTCCTGGCTCACTGCGCCTTCGATGGCGTGCTGCAGTGCGCGTGCCTTTCCGTGGCCGTTGCATACGATGAGCACTTCCTTGGCGTCCATAACGGTACCTACACCAACGGTGAGGGCAGTCTTGGGAACCTTGTTCACGTCATTGTCAAAGAAACGGCTGTTTGCAATGATGGTGTCTGTGGTAAGGCTCTTGATGCGGGTGCGGCTGGTCAGTGAGCTGAAAGGCTCGTTAAAGGCAATGTGTCCGTCGGGGCCGATACCTCCCATGAACAGGTCGATGCCGCCGGCATCTGCGATGGCCTGTTCGTAGGCTGCACATTCTGCTTCCAAATCTTCAGCGTTTCCGTTGAGGATGTGTACGTTCTCCTTCTTAATGTCGATGTGAGAGAAGAAGTTGGTCCACATGAAGCTGTGATAGCTTTCGGGGTGCTCTTCGGGCAGACCCACATACTCGTCCATGTTGAAGGTAATGACGTTCTCGAAGCTTACCTTTCCTTCCTTGTACAGTTCAATGAGGTTGCGGTACAGGCCGAGGGGAGAACTTCCGGTGGGGCAACCCAACTTGAAGGGCTTCTCGGGGGTGGGTTCGGCGGCGTTGATCTTTGCTGCCACATACTCTGCTGCCCATTTTGACAACTGGGCGTAGTCTTGCTGGATAATGACTCTCATAGTGTTATATATTTATATTATATAATGTATTATATGATGTGTTCGTTTACTTTGTATATTTGGCCTTCTCTCCATCGCCGTCGTAGATGCACTCGCGCAGTTCGCTTGCAGGGATGGTGACGGCATCGGTGGTCAGTTCGGGCACGTTGTAACTTCTCAACAACAACAGGGTGTATTCGGGGTCCTCGTGCGGAAGCATGAATGCTTTGCGTGCCTTGCCGTTCTTGTCAAAGTAGGCAATATAGGGACGGGTGTAGTTTCCGTCATCGCGTCGGCTGCTGAACACAATCCAGCGTCCGTTGCTGCTCCATGTGTGATAGCTGTCCACATCCTTGCTATTGGCCGGCTTCAGTGCATAGCAGGTGTCTGCCTGCAAGTCCTTAACCCACAGGTCGCTGCTCTTGTGCCAGATATGGAATTGTCCGTAATCGCCTTCAGTGTACAGCACATAACGGCCGTCGGGGCTTACCCTCGGCAGTGTGATGCTCTTGCCTTTTGCGGGTGCGTCCACTACCATCTGCGGTTCGCCAAAGGTCTGTGTCTGTGGGTCGAAGTCCACTTTCTTCAGACTATATTTTATCAAATTGTATCGTAATGCGATTTCGCGTGCAATCATACTGTCGGGCATGGTTTCCAAATCCAGCACCTTGTTCAGTTCGCAATTGCAGTAATAGAGCGTCTTTCCGTCTGGTGACCAGTTGGGGAATGTCTCCATGTCGTTGCGGGTGCGTAGGATGTGCTTTACTTCGTTCTTCCCGGGGTTATACAGCAAAAGGTCGCTGGCCTCGTCCATCACCTCAATCTTTTCGGGGTGGTACAGGTGGAAGGTTTGCCCGGTCTTGTTGGTGCTGAATGCCACCAAATCCTTTGTGGGATGCCATGAGGGATACACACCGGCGGTGATGATGGTGCTGTCCTTTATCTGCACTTTCTTGGCCTTGCCGTTTTGTATCACAATGGTGCCACCGTGGTTGGCACGGACATGGAAGAGCATGTCCTGTGTGCTGTAGCTCTTGTAGTTGTGGCAGTTGATACAGTGGTTGTTCTTCTCTTCGTAGGTACGGTTGTTCTCATAGATGGTGTGAACATCCCAGTTTGTGAGGTTGCGCTGGTAGAGGCCCAACTGGCGGTACAACTCGTATCCGGGTTCAATCAGACGATAGCTCAGGTAGGGGTCAATAGGCTCTTCCGCCACATGGAGGTTGTAATCCTTGAACTTTACCCATCCCGATGGACGGTTGCCATAGACGCTAACCGCAATCTTCTGTCCCTTGCTGGCGGTAAGCAGGTTGCGCCATTGAGTGGAGTCTATCATGATTTTGCCGTCTTCTCCTCCGCCTGCCAGTAATTGGTCGGACGATGGAGCCTTGCTCTGGAAATGTACCACATACTCGGTGGCCGAACTGTCTGTTATCATGAAGTTCAGCGGTGCAATGTTGGCAGGGATGGTTACGTCCTGGTAGTCGGGGAACAGGACGGCTTTTGCCGTAATCTCTGTAAAGTTCTCGGGCAGTCTGGCCTCTTTTTGGCATGATGCGAAGAGGGTAAAAAGGAGTATTCCGAATGCCGGAACAGTTTTTCTAAAGGAATGTATGAATGATTTCATCGTTAGTTTACACCGGAATTTGAGGTTTGTTGTTGCGGTTCTCTCTTTTTGGTGGCTTTCAGGTTGCCGAAGAAATAGTAGTAGGGGTAGTATCCCTTATATTTGGGGAACAGTTCTTTGGCAAATCCGGGACGGTCCTTCAGGTAGGGCTGTATCTCCTGCATGAATCCGCCGAGGCGTGTGGCTCTGAAGTCCAGTCCGTTGAACATCTTTTCCAGTTCGGGGTACTTGTTGGTCATCAGCAGAATGCCATCGGCAAAATTTTCGGGAGGTATGGATCCACTCAAGGGCTGCAAGCGTTGCAGGAAGTCTGGCATCAGTTTTGTATAGAGGCATACGGCAAGGCTGTTCTTCCAAGCATTGATACTTCGGGCTTTGAACAGACGCAGGTTATAACCCATGAAAGTGGGTTGCTGGTACAAGTTCTCAAAAGAATCGTCCACGGGTTCCAGTTGGCGAATATTTGCCATCTCGGGGTCTGCGTTCACCAGTTTGGGATTGCGAACCATGGCACCGTATTTTTCGCAGAAGTCTCCCTCAAACGGAACCTGTTTCAGAATGCGGAGGTATTTTTCCGCCAAAGGCCATTCGTTGCGCATCAGCGCACATTTTATCATCATACGCAATCCGTGGGCGCAGGGACCGTTCATCACCAGTTTTTCAAAAGCATAGTGATAACTGGTCTCCACCAGTCCGGCATAATAGTTGCCTTCCGGGAAATAGATGCTGTTGCCGTTGTTGTAACAATTGTCCCATCCCACGACGTGCAGGGTGTCATAGTCCAATCTGATGTCATATACACGTTCGCCCACTTGGTCGGTCTGTACCAGTGCCATGGCATAGTATGCGGCAATGGCGCGGTAGGAGAGGTCGGCGTTTGCCCGTGCGGTTTTCTGCATGCCGTCCCAGTCTTGGTTGATCTGGCCTACCATCATCTTGGAAATGACGGGGACGTATGGACGATAGATTTGGGTAAAGGAAATGCTCCCTGCCAAGCCCAGGATGCAAACGCCCAACTGCAAATAGTTCTGTCGGGGAGTCTCGTCTTTCGGAATACGTACGAAAGAAGGGGTGGCTTTCTTGCTGAAACTTTTGATGATTACTCCCCAGATGAGCAGAATCGCAAACGCCAATAAGGGAATGCCCAAAATGCGACCCGTTTCTGCTTCAAAGAATAGGTTCAGGCCAACAGAAGTGGTGTATCCGATGTAGAATAGGGCAGGAATGTACTGTATCCATCTCCAACGTGGAGTTAGTCGCATACTGTAGCCCAGCAGCCAGCTGCTTGCTGCCAAAATGCCAGCGAAGAACATTCCACCGATGATGGGGTAACGGAACAACTGCAATGCCAGGCGTCCGATGTACCACAGACCGCCATAGCTTTGGTCCAAAATGAATTTCATCTGTTCTGGACTGGCAACCCAGAAACTGTTCTCTCGAGCTATGCGGAATACGTCACCATAATATATTGCAGCCCATGCCCATGTCAACAGGAAAAACAGGGGTAATATGGGCAATATCAAAGGCTTTCGCTGTTTTTGTTCTTTTGCTGGGGCGGCTTTATGGACAGGCGTCCTTTTGGCCGCTGGTTTATTATGAGGATTCTTGCTCATGTTTTTTGTGATTTATTGTACAAAAATACAACAACTTATTGACATGACCAAAAATGCGGCAAAGATACTTTTAGAAAGTCTCCAAAAAGTGCGACAAAGAAGTTTCTGGCGACACCTATTTGGTAGTGTGCTGACTCACGCAATACGGACAAACGAACCTTTTAATCCGATATTTTTGGGAAAGAAAAAATATTGCATTACTTTTGTACTCATTATGGACATCTTTGGAAATACAAATACATAAAGAGACAAACAAGCGTTGAAGAAAAAATGTTCAATAAAATCTAAGGATTAAAGATGAAAAAAATAACATTGTTACTGGCGTGTGTGCTGTTCTTTTCTTGTGAAACAGCAAAAAAGGAAACGACTAATGAACCCTTCTTTAAAATGAGGGGACTGGTGTTGGCTTGGGATGATTTGTCAAATCCGGAAGTGATTGATTGGTTCGATATAATGAAAAGGTATGATATCAATACCATCAGTGTTTTCGGAAAGGATTACCAGAGTGAAGAGTACAAGGCTTTGAGACAAAAATGTGTGGATTCCGGAATAGACTTCGAGTATGAGGAACATGCGATGTCATGGCTGATGGATAAATCTTTGTTTGAAACCCATCCGGAGTATTTTCGCATGAACGAGGAAGGGGTAAGAGTGGCTGATGGCAATGGTTGCCCGTCAAGTGAAGAGGGGTTAAAGGTGATTATGGGTAATGTAAAGGCATTTGCAGACAGCCATAAACCAACCAATCACAGATATTACACATGGCTATATGATGGAGGAGATATTTGCCATTGTGAGAAATGTAAAGACTATAACGCTTCTGATCAGGGACTTATATTTGAAAATCATATCATAAAGGCTTTGCGCGAATTTGACCCGGAGGCCCAATTGGCACATTTGGCTTATGACAACACAACTCCTGCTCCTTCGTGTATAAAACCTGCAGAAGGTGTGTTCCTTGAGTGGGCGCCTTTTTATCGCAGATGGGACAAGCCTTTGTCTGACACAACCGCCATTCGTGACGGTCAGAAATGGTCGCATGCTGATTACATAAGAATGCTTGAAGATAACTTGAAGGTGTTCCCGGCAGAAACCGCGCAAGTGTTGGAATATTGGTTAGATGTGTCGTTGGCAAGTGGTTGGAAAAAGCCACAGAAACAACTCGATTGGCACAATGACGTGTATCTTGACGACCTGAAAACCTATGCTTCGTATGGAATCAGACGAATTACCGTGTATGCGGCATGGATTGATCCTTATTATGTGGAAACATTCAAGGATACGACTTGTGTCCATGATTATTGCCGCGGCTTACAAACTTATCGGCATGCCCAGAAAGAATAGTAATGCCAATTCTTTTTAGAAGTAAAAAACAAACAGGTTCCGGCGGTGTGCGGAACCTGTTTGTGTAATGAGCCCTTTTGGGTGGTATGTCTTTGCTATTTTACAACGACTTTCTTACCGTTAATCAGATAAATGCCTTTTTGGACAGGAAGTTGTTTCAGACGTCTTCCTTGCAGATCGTATATGGCACCTGCCTTTCCTAAAGCCTCTTCGTTCTTTTCGTTGATGCCGAAGATTCCTGTGGCATTCTGCATGTTATAGGTGAAGGGGCTTGCCAGTGCAGCCGTTTCAACACTTTGTCCGTCAGCGGCAAGGATGGTGATGTTTTCTTGCGCCTTATAGTTTCCGCTGACTACCGCTGTTTGTGCCACGGTGATGTCTGCATTTCCTTGCAGGATGACAGGCTGTCCGGCATCTACAGACTCAGCGTCTTCAATTGCCAACGTTCCATCGATATAGGTGGCTGTTTTCAGACCGGGAACTTCTGCCTTGCTTACAATGAAGGGCAGGTTTAGTGCTGCATAGCCTTCAATGTCTTTAGTAAAGACAACTTGGTCTGCCTGGATGTTGGCCGGGTTGTTCCAAGCCTGGTTACCGTCTATGCGGATGATGCTGGCGTGGCCGGTTTCGTCCACAATATTGGCGAGGGCCTTCAGCTCTTCGGGCGTGGCCTGTTCCTGTTCTGCGCGTACAAATCCTATTGCATTGGTGGGCAGTGCTTCAAAGTTTTCATCAGCATATAACAGGCGGCTTTCTGCCTGTCCGGGATAATATACGTCAATCATTACATTCTTGGAACCTCTGGGAACAAGGACGTCTGCACCGTTTCCTTCAGCAGCCTTGATGATAAAACCGTTCTCGGCCACATCCTTGGGCAGCGTGAAGGTCTTTTTGTTAGAGAGGTAAACCAGTCTGCCTTCGTTGTTGTAGACCTTGAAGCCAACAGCTCCGGTTCCGACAACTTTTACTTGGCGTGAATAGTTGTTCCAGTTATAGTAATATCCGTCGTTCTCGTATGTGCCCTTGAAGTCTGTGTACATTCCCAGGTCTCCAGCAGTTCCCATCTTGGAACCGTTGTAGGTACAGCAGTTCACTTTCAGACCGTTAGCTGCGGGTACAGCATTGAAGATGTTATTCGGGTTCGCCTTTTGGTTTGTGGCAATGTGGTCGTCAATGAACATGATGTTGTTCAACTTCTTGGGATACTTTTGCATATAGGCACGGGCTGCATCGATGTCTGCCTGGGTGGTGGTGACAAAATAGTTGGCATAGTCTCCTACGAAATGGTTCTCTACGGGAATGAACATTCCGTATGATTCGAAGAATTCGCTCAGGTCAGCTTGGGCCACATCGCATACCACCTTGGCAAAGTGCAGATAGTCTTGGCTTCCCTGGGTGGCGTAGCCTCCCACATTCTCACCGGATACCAGCGAGCCATTCCAGCCTTTGCCATGTTTGTTGATGGGTCTCTTGCGCAGTTCCTTGAACAGACGGGGCAGGAAGGTGGTGTCATTCTTCATTTCGTGGAAGTATAGGTACAACTGGAAGTACATACGGGTGGAGATGGAAATGTCTCGGGTTGACCAAGGCTTTCCGTTGTTGAACTCTTCAAAATTGGCGATGGGTGAACTGTAGCGTGTGGTGCTAATGCCTTGCTCAAACTGGTTGATGTTTGAGAACATATTGTTGCTGGCTTCCATGGTTCCTACGACACAAATGGTTTTTTGGTGGTTGTGCCCAATCTCGTGGCTCGGTCCCCACATGCCGCCGCCTTCGTTGCCTTCGCCTTGGTGGGTCATGTTATGATAGTTCATTACAGCACCCAGAGTGTTCCAGTGGTAGTAAGTTCCGTATGTGCTGGCATACATATAGTTGTGGTCTACGCTGAAACAGTTCCAAATGTTGCGGAATCTTCCTTCGAACTCTTCCAGTCCCATGTAGCGCTCCTCATTGGTGAGGATAGTGTTCCATACGTGCATTAGACCTTCCATCTCATTCGGCTCTGCCTTCTTCACCTCTACGGCGTCCATGCAGAATACCAGATTCTCTGTCTTCAGGTTCAGTACGGGGCTTTCCTTCAACAGATCTTTTTGCAACAGTTTCCAGTCTGCATTGGTCATGCCGCGTGTGGCGTCCCAATAACCGTTCAGACGTCCGCCCTGGATGTGAATCTTTACGTCTGGGTAGTTGGCAAGATACTTATTGGGGTCTTGCAGTTCGTAGAATATGTACAAGTTGCTTTGGTCGCCCAGCATGATGGCATTCAGACCCGGCTTCAGTATGGTCTGTGAACCGGTATTGCTTGTTCCTGTAACGGTTTCTGCGGCCAAAATACAGTCACTGCTTACCGCACCGTCAACAAAGATGTACACGATGTCTCCGGCATAACCGGTGATTCCGGTCGGATTGGACAGACGGCCAAAGCTATTGCTCATGTCTGTTTGGTCTTCCCATGACATCTTTTGGTGGTGGCTATAAACCTTATAGTCAGCAATGCGGAAGAAGCGTTCATAGTCTGCGGTATAGCCGGTAGTCTCGTCAGTAAATTGTTTCCAGTCGTTGTGCTTTACCTTAAGAACAATTCCTTGTAAAACAGTACTCAAGGCTGCGAAGTCGGCGTTTGCCGCCAATTCTTCGTCAGTCAGTGCGGCAATCTCTTCCTTCAACGTGGTGAATGCAAGGTCAGAGAAAAGGGCTTGCATGTGGGTGTTGTAGGCGGAAAGGTTCTTGCTCAGTTCTTCAAACTCAACATAGCTCTTGCGTGCTTCTGCAATTTCTTCTTCTGTCACTTCCACTGGCTGGAATCCCCAGATGCTGTTGTTATTGTCTGTATAATACCATCCAACGACATTGCTTGACGCGTCGCAGTGCAGACCCGCGGGATTCTGGTCCACAATGGCATAGGTGTGTTCTGTATCGTTGTCTGTCTTGCTCAGGGTGAAACCGTTTGCTGATACAGACTTTGTGGCACTGGTGGAATAGATTTGGCTGAAGGCTCCGTTCTGCTTCTTGATGTATCGCTCGCTCAGCACATTCTGTATGTAATACTTGCCGTTTTCGTTGATGAGTCGCCAGTATTGTGAGAACTTGCTCTTGTCTGCGTTTTGGCAACGTACCTGGTTCCCGTTGGTGTTCTCATAGATGACGGAGCCATAGCCCATATTGACAATGTTGTATATCTTTCCGCTCTCAACGGGCTTATACTTTGAATTGGCCAAAAGTCCCTCCATGATTTCTTCCTCGGTGAAATTTGTCACTTCGCTGATTGTCCAGTCTGAACCCGCATCGCCGTTTGCTGTCCATTTGAACAGGTTGGTGGGGTTGTCTCCGTTCTCGTTCAGGCAGACGTTCCCACTGAAGCTGTCGTCCTCTGAAAGGTTTATCCAACTGCTTGTCCCCGTGTTGTTAGGACTGAATTGGATATAGATGGTGGTTGCGGACGAACTTGGTGAACGGAAATTGTCGTCATCGTTCAGGAAGCGTCCGGTCTTTCCGTTGCGCAAAGTGTATCCGGTTCCCGCCTTTTCTAAAATCCACACCTGTTGCAGATTGTTCTTGTCTGTAATCTGGCCGATGGTGTTGGTTCCGTTATCAGAAAGACTGTATTTGCTGCTTCTGCGGTTGGTCAGACGAACCAGACCACCCTTGTTCAGCATGTAATTCACATAGTCCTTGCCGGTAAGTGCGTCTGCGGTAGTCACACTTGCCTGTTTGAACACCCAGTCTCTGGTGCTGTTCGCTCCACCGGATGTGCTGTGTCCGGTCAGTGCGCCGTTGTTGGCCTGCATATAATATTTGAGGCCGTTCTTCATGGTGCTCATAAGGGTGAAGTGTCCCTCGGCTCCGTTGATGGGAGAGATGGTATAGGGAGCAATCTCAGTGGGTTCCGCTGCCGTTCCGTTGTTGCGGTTGTTTCCCATTTGGAGGAAATAATTTCCCAAACCGCTCTTAATCAGGTAGCGGCCGTCTTCTTGCTGTTCCAACTTAATCAGATATCCGGCATTGGTGGATGCGTTTGAATTGTTAGGATTGATGTTGGTGCTGGCAAGCGTGTTGTTATCTCCTTCTTTGGCGTAACTGGATGTGTACGCATTGAAGAGGACATACCATTTCCCCTCTTCCAGGGTGGTGGCATTTTCGCCCACCGAAATGATTTTACCTGTAAACTCATTGGTTTGTGCCCATGTCGGACTCAGACCAGTCAGTGTAAACAGCATTGCTGCAAACAAGAAAGTAAGTTTTTTAATCATATAAATATGGTTTTAAATGTTAGTTGCATGGCAAAGATACGGCAATTCTTTTGAATTGTAATGATTTTAAATCATAAAAAAAGTGAAAAAACAGCCATCCCGCAATGGGGTGGCTGTTTTTAGATGATTTAGAGGGGAATGGTGTTTACTTTACCATTACTTTTACACCGTTCAGAATGTAGATTCCACGTCCCAGACCCTTCACGTCGTTCAGAGTGGCGTTCTTCTTGACCAGACGTCCGTTCAAGTCATATACGGCACCGCTCTTGGCTACGTTGTCCAGTGTTTCCTGGATTGAAACAGTGGTAACGTCTCCGCTGATTTCCAGAACCAGGCTGTATGTGCCAGCTGCGTCTACTGTAGTCTGGCCAAAGAGAACGTATGCGGTGTTTGCGCTGACATCGCGTGTGCAGTCAGTGTTTTCCTCACCAGTTGCACCTTCAACACCGTTGTTAACGAATACGGGAGTACCCTTGTCCACCCATTGGTAAGCGAAGGTTCCTACCAGGCCATTTACAGTCTTGGCCTCAGAAACGACTTCATTGCCAAATGTGAACTCAACCTCTTCGGTAACTGCCTCTTCTCCTTCTGCAGGCTCAGCGTAGTCGGTGGTTTCACCGTAAATATAGATGTAGGGCTCACCAGCTTCCGCCTTTTCTATGGCGTTCAGCGCCAGGTAGTTCTTCTCGTTTTCGGTAAATGTTCCGGCAACTGTGTACATTCCTTCCTCTGTGCCTACAGCCACGGGGTAGCACTGTGCGTAGATCTTGCCAGGACGAATATCGCGGACAATGGTGTTGTTGAGTCCGTCAACATCCTCTGCTTCCACAATCATCATGCCAGAGTTGCTGCCTGGAGTATTTGCCTCCCAGGTAACCAGACGGTGGTCTACACGTTGTGCATGCAGATTGGTTACGTCTGTTCCGCTCAAAGACATACCGGCAATCAAGTTCTGTCCCATACCAATTGCACTTACCTTGAAGGTTGTGGGAACCAATGACAAGGTTACGTTGTTGTTGTTTCTGGCAGCGCAGTTGATGTACAGGCCTGTAGCCTTGTTCTGAATAACGTATGCAGTGTCGCCCACAGCAATGAAACGGAACATGCTTCCTGCTTCGCCTGTAAATTCTGTGTAGTACATGGGAGTGCCTTCGCGTACATCTTCGCCGTTCATGGCTTCAATGTAATCGTTGTTGTCGCCTTCGGGAGCTTCGCGGCGGCCGGCGGTAACGTATTGGCCGAACAAATTACCCATTCCGCTTGTTTCGTCAGTGGCTCCAGACTTGCTCCAATTGTACTCGTCGAACATCTCTTCGGTTGCATAGTGCAGATAGTACCACTTGTCAGTAGAAATCTGGTTTGCCTTGCCATACATGGCCTTCACGGCTGCATCCAGGCCGGCAATCCATTCTTCGCTCTTGGCAGATTCGTAAACACCACCCTTGTCGTATGCCTTCACTTCGGCCATAACTGCATCAAACTCATCTGTCGCACCTTCGCTCCAGAAACCGGGCTGGTTACCGATGACTACGTTCTTGGCTGCGTTTTCGGCGCTGGCAATGGCTGCACGCAAGGCTGTGGGGTCTACAAACTTGGCGATGAAAGCTTCGTAAGCCGCTTTCAGTGCGGTATAATGCTCTGTGGTGATGTTTTCCTGTTCTGCAGGGATGGCGGCAATGGCAGCCTGCAGGTTGGTGGACAGCTCGCCCAGCATTACCATCTGGCTGGTGGGGTTGGCGGCAACAGTTGCTGCGTACATCTGGAATTCAGAGACGTGACCATAACCGCGTCCTGTTGTTGTATTGTTGATGTAGAAGCGGATGTACTTGTAACCCTTGGTCTCAAAACCGCCGGTCAGGATGGTCTCGGTGTTGCTGGTGAAAGGAGTGGAAAGTACGCCCAACTTCTCGCAAGCTCCCTTTTCCGCCTCTGGGTCGTTAGTACCATATACACCCCATTCAATAACGTGGTCATTGGCTACGGCACGGCGGGTAAACTGGATGGCGGCACCAGTTACGGCTTCGGGTTCGGTCAGTTCCACTTGCAGATAGTGGGTACCGTTGGGGCGGTCTCCGTCTTCCCAGCGGCTGTGCCAATATGTAGTGGTGTTGCCGTCCAACAGATAGGGATACACCTCTTCAATGGTCGGACATTGTGTGTCGGTAGTGGTCATGGGACTGCTGAACTGGGTGGGTTCACTGATAAGTGGCATTTCCATGTTCACCTCAACGGTCTGCAGGTCGCGGGCAATATCCAGCATGTTGCTGCCCGATGTGGCCATTTCTGCAACGCTTGCCAGCATGGCGTCGCGGTCGCGGATGGGAGCGTAGTCTTCAATCATTTTTTCAGCCACAGCCTCCTCTACGGGGATGAGATACCATGTGCTGGCATCGGCTGCTGCTTCCCAACCAACGATGTTGCCGCTGTTGTTCACTCCGCCTCCGTGTCCGCCCTGGTGCAGCAGGGTGTAGCCGCTGTTCTGGTCGGCACGAGCCATTGTAATGATGTAGCCATGCTCTTCGCTCTTGCTGCTGTAGTTGAAGGCAATTTCGCTTTCAACGGGATCCAGTGTCTCGTCTACGGTAACCTGTGTACTCTGGGCAACAGTGTCCACGCGTCCGTCTGTGGCGCAGCTGTACATTTTATAATTGCCGGTTTCCTCATTGTAGTCAATGCGGAACAGGAAGTTGATGTCTGTCTCGTCCAGAGTCTTCCACATCAGTTTGTTGCCGTCTGTGTACATGGCCTTGGTGGGATATGTGGTAGTGGTCTCTACCATCTGCTCACCGGTTTCGGGGTCAAGTACGGGCTCGCCGTTCTCGTCCACAACGGGGGTGCTGGTACTGTTGGTGTACTGCAAGCCGGTGGCGAAGAAATAGTATCCGTTGGCATAAGGAGTCAGACCCACCTTAGAATCCAAAATGGCCTGATAGTTGGCCTGGATGCGGGCAATGATTTCTTCTGCCTGTTCAACGGTCAGCAAATCCACCACTTCACCGTTCAGGTAGTCGTTCACATAAACCAAATCTTTTTGGAAAGCTTCCCATGCTTCCACGTTGCTGTACTGTCCAGGGTTTGTTCCCAGGTCAAACTCGCTTCCGTTTCCAGGCAGGTAACCGTCATACTGGGTCAGGATGTTGTTGAACATATAGGCAACCAGACCTTCACCTTCAGCACGATAGAGTTGGAACTCTGCAGCGTGCCAATATACGCGGTAGGTGGGGCGGCAGTCCACAACGGTAAAGCGCAGGTAGTTAACGGGTTCTGAAACCTTCCATGCTCTGGATACCTCAGAAGTTGCTGCTCCGCTGTATCCGATTTCCAATGTGTCTACCAGACTCCATGTTTCGCCATCGGTACTTCCGGTAATGGCAAACTTTGTGGGGTGGTCATTGGCGGCATTACGGCGCTGCATGAACAGAACCATGTTTCCACTGATGGCTTCGGTAAATTCAATCTGCAGCCAGTGAGGATCGTTGGCGCTGGCGGTGCCGGTCCATTTCGTGTGCCAATAGGTGGCTGGATCTTGGTCAATAAGTGATGCCAGCACACAGGTGGGACCTTCATTTGCGGTAGATTCCGAATAAGGGCTGCTAAACTGTAGTGAATCTGAAATCAGCGGCACCATGCCGTAATCTTCCAGATACTGGGCATTCACTCGCTGCACTGACAGGATTGCCAGTAGCATAAGGAAAAGAGATGTAATTTTTCTCATGAATGTGTAATGTTTGGTTAATAAATGATGTTACTTTTAAATTGCGTGCAAAGATATGAAATAGAATTGAAACGTACAAAAAGGTTTAAGTGTCAACCTCGTGTTTTTAGTTTTTTTAAGAAATTTTGAAACGATTTCATATTTATGTTTTTAAAATGCGTACGATTAATGTTGATACCGTATGGAAAACGTGAGTCGGATACGGAAAGCAATTAAAATTCAAATTGTGACTTATAAGGTGGAATACGGTACGTTTCCACATTTGTCAAAAAATAAGAAAAGAGGATTTTGGAGAGTAATGAAGAAATAAGTGTATGTTTAATGTGTTTATAATCAGGTGTATATGAAGTACTGAAGTTCCTTTTGAAAACTTGCGGAAAAAAGACTTAAGTGTTTCTTGAGTTTTACTTAAGTCTTTTTGAAGTAACACTTAACTGATTTCGCGGAAACACTTAAGTGTTGTTTTACGTCATTTTTTCTGTAAAGTTTTTTCTTGTAGGGTTTCCCCATAAAAGAGAGAAGGCCCTCCTCACGGAGAACCTTCCCTTTCAAGAGAATTTAAACTATTTACTAACCCTTAAGAGAGAGTTCTATGACTTTTCAGCTATTTGGTTATTTTACCATAACCTTCACTCCGTTCAGGATGTAGATTCCGCGACCCAGACCCTTCAGGTCGTTCAGGGTGGCGTTCTTCTTCACCTGACGTCCGCTCATATCATATACGGTACCGCTCTTGGCAACGCTTTCCAGTGTGCTTTCGATTCCGTCCATGATGGTGGGAGTACCGTTGATCTGGATAACCAAGTCGTACTCGCCAGCGGGGTCAATCTGGTTGTAACCGAACTTCAGGTAAGCGCTGTAAGCCTTCACGCTGCGGTTGTCGAAGGTGCTGAAATTGCCTTCTTCATCCTCAACAATCTTTTGTTCTGCGGTTTCGGCTGTGTTCTTGTTGAAGATTACGGCTCCAGACTCGGCGGTGGTGGCGGCATAAGTACCAATCAGACCGTTGATGCTGTCAGCCTGGGCTGCAAATCCAGTAAAGGCCTGCTCGAACTGATAAGGCTCTGCTGCAACCTCTTCGCCTTCAATATAATCCTCGGGGGCGCCAACAATAGTGATGTAGGGCACACCAGGCTGTGTCTCGCTGATTACGTTCAGAGCCACGTAGCTTTCTTCGCCTTCAGTATAGGTTCCGGCTACGGTGTAGATAGAAACTTCGCTACCTTCTACAGCCTTAATGGCTGCGGGCTGGCAGACAGGATAAATCTGTCCGGCAATCAGGTCGCGGGTTACAGTCTTGGTGGCGTCGTTTTCGTTTACGTCGCCAGCTTCCTCCAACCACAGACCAGAGTTGCTGCTGGGTTCTGCAGAACTCCAAGAAACCAGACGGTGGTTGGCCTTCTTACCATGCAGGTTGGTCTTGGCTGCACCGGCCAGAGACTTACCGGCCATCAGCATAGAACCGTAACCGATGGGGTTTACCTGGAAGGTGGTGGGGTCAAGGCTCATGGTGATTTCGGTGCTGTTGGTTCCCTGGATGTTGATGTACAGACCGCTGGCCTTGTTCTGAATGATGTAAGCACTGTCGCCGATGGCGATGAAGCGGAACAGGGCGGCATCTGCATTAGTGATGTTGTCCAACTCGGTGAAGTACATGTAGTCGCCTTCGCGCATTTCCTCGTTTTCCATTACTTCAATGAGGCCTCTGTATTCCTCATTGTCGGTATACTTGGCTACGGCTGCATATTGTCCGTGCAGGGCACCGAACAAATATTCACCTCCGTCGTAAGTTACATTCAGGGTGTTACCCTTGCTCCATCCGTACTTGTCGTAGGTTTCCTCGGTGGGGAACTGGATGCGGTACCACTTGTCTGTGCTAATGTTCTTGGCTGCGCCCATGAAGGTCTCGGCAGCAGCAATGATATTGGCTGTATGCTCATTCAGCTTTTCTTGGTTATAAGAACCAGACTTGTCGTATGTGTTTGCGGCATTGATGGCTTCAATCAAGGCATTTGCTTCGGCATCGCTTGCCCAGTAACCTACGTTGTCGCCAACAACCAGCATTTCAGGGTAACCCTTGTACTGGGCTACGGTGTTACGCATTTCGGTGGGGTCGTTCAAAATGGCAATGAATGCCTCGTATGCAGCGGTCAGACTGTTCAGGTCATCAATGGTGAGGTCTTCGTCTGCTGTGTTGGCTGCCTTTTCGAGTTCAGCCTGCATGTTGGTGCCAATTTCGCCCATGGTCTCAATCTGAGGTGTGCCGACGGGCTTGAACAGCTGGAATCCACCCATGTGGAAGAATCCGCGGGTTCCGTAGTTTGGACCTTGGCTTGCCTCGCAAACCAGACGGATGTACTTGTAGGGGGTGTTCAGAGTGAAGCGGTCGGTGGTAACTTCTACTATACCGTTGGTCCAGGGAGTAGACAGAGAGTCGGCAATCAGTTCCCAACCCTCAGTAGTAATAGCACGCAATGCCATGGTGTCCTCGGGAGTGGTTATTTCGCCTACGTTGTCAAAGTCTACATAGTTCTCCTTTGCAGATTCGTCGTTAGAACCGTAGATGCTTACCATGGTGGGGTTGTCGTTGCTGCCTCCAGTTCCACGGCGCTGAATCCATGCATACATTTCGCCTTCAATAGGTTCGTCGAAACTGATGTCCAGGAAGTGTACTCCGCTAACATCCACAATTCCATACTTGGTGTGCCAGTGGGTGTTGGAGTCGCCGTCCAGCAGGTTGTTGATGTTACCGTCTGTGGCGTGAGTCAATGGACTGCTGAACTGGTCGTTACGGGTGATGAGGCCTTCCTTGTAGAAATCCTGGGCCACAACCATGGCAGTTTGGGCCTTGGCCAACAGTTCCTTGTACTGGAGAACCAGCACGTCGTGGTTCTTGATGGGTGCGTAAGCTTCGATCAGCGCCTGTGCCTCTTCGTCGCTCACGGGTTCCAGCCACCATTCTGATGTTCCCTTGTCGCTTTCGTAGGGAGCTCCCTTTTCGAAAGTGGCAGCCCATGTGGTAAGCTTGTCGCCTTCACCGGCTCCGCGGCTGTGGCTCATCATGTGCATGTAAGTACCGCTGGTAGCCCATTCGTTGGCACGCAGGTAGAGAATGTCGCGTACCTTGGTTTCCTCATTGTAGGTAACTTCTTCCTTGCCGGCCCAGTCAAACTTCATGACAAGAGCGCTGTCAGCAGCGATCATACCTACGGGGTAACCTGATGACTTGAAGCCCATTTCTGTGGCGGCATTGTACATGTTGACAGTATTGTCCTCGTTACGAGAGATGTACCATACATCGCGGCAGTCTTCCAGGTCAAGGGTATGCCATCCTGCAGTGTTGTCCATCAGGGCATACATAGACTTCTTCATGTATGTTCTTTCCATGATGGGCTCGTCAAACTCGTCCTTTTCGCCGGTGTCAATGTCCTTGTAGAAATCAAGGTTGGCGATGATGCGGTAGTAACCGTCGGCGGGAAGCTTGTATTCGTTCTTTGAAGCCCTGTACTTGGCGAAGTATTCCTTGGTCTGTTCAATCAAAGCGGTAATTTCCTCGTTGCTGGGGCGCTCAACCTCTTCGTAAAGAATCTGGTTGATGTACTGCAGATTGGCAAGGAAAGCATCAAAAGCCTCCTGGTCAGAGTATTGGCCGGGTTCGGAACCGATATTGGGGTCTTCTCCCCACAACCATTCATCGTAGCTGGCAAGCAGGTCTTCCATCATCTTCTGGCACAGCTCGTATTCGCCAGGCTGGTACAGGTTGATTTCGGCAGCATGCCAGTATATGCGGAATCCGGCACCGGTGCCTTGGCAATCAATAGGAGTGAAGCGGATGTACTTCACGGGTTCGGGGATAGTCCATGTGCCGGTTGTGAATTCCAAACCAGCTGCGGCATTGTCCAGTATAAGTGTGTCAATGGGAATTTCAATGGCGAAGTCTGGAGTCAGAGAACCGGTGAGGACGGCCTTGCTGGGGTGGTCGTTGGCGCAGTTGTTGCCGCGACGCTTGATCCAAAGAACCATGTTGCCTTCCATAACTTCGGGTAACTGAATCTGCAACCAGTGTAAGTCACCGGCTTTTGTGTTGTGATAATCTGAATGCCAATGGGTATTGAAATCCATGTCACACAGAGCCCCAATGTTCTGGCCTTCTGAGGAATCGCTAAACGGACTGCTCAGCTGGTCTGCACTGGTAATCAGCGGATCGCCGAAATCCATTGGCTGTGCCCAGAGTGCAGTACTGCACAGGCACATCAACGCAAAAAGAAGAGATGTAATTTTCTTCATGAATGTTTTTGTTTTTTGATGGTTAATAATTTGTCGTTTTTTTGAATAATTGCGCACAAATTTACATTTTTTAGCATAATTTTTACGGATTATGACTTGTTATTTCTGAGAATTTAACAATAATTAACAGAATAGCAATTAACCCATTTGTAAACCAGGTAGGGAAAAACTTAGCCCGACAATCGTAGCACATTATATATTATTATACGTGCGCGCGAGGATGCAGTTTCCCCTTTTACAGAAATTTTTTGTCCTCGTTTCTGAACAGCATGGCAGTATAAAACTGTAAAGATATTTTACTTTTTGTGCCAATTTTTGTAACTCTCTCATTATGAAGGATAAAAACAATCCAACTGGGAACAGGGAATTTTCAAGAAGAAAAAATAATTTTTCCTCGCGACAAAAAAATATTTTCCTCCCGAGGAATTTGAGATTTTCTTACATGGCATTTTTTTTTGTGCCAAGATGTAAAGAATTTTGAATAAATGCCACAAATATGAAGGAAAAATTGTATCTTCGCAATATATAAACACAATAATACCCTGAAGAATGAGGTTTGCAGGTAATCCTTTTGTTTGGCTGATGCGTATTCGCAAGCGTTGCGGATATGGTGTCCATTCGCCTTTTGCCTTTAGGCTGATAACCGAGGTGGTATATGAGGACACTCCTTTTGACGCATACGCCAAACTGGATTCGCACCTTCCCTTTGCCTTCCGTTTCCGCCGGCGAAAGGGCTATAGGTTGTTGTTCCGCCTGGCCAACTGGTTCCAACCAAAGACCATTTCTATAATGGGGGATTGCCCGATGGAGCGGGCATATTTCAAGGCTGGTTGCGCAAAAGCGGCTCTGACAGACACCTATGCGTCAAGGCAGGAGAGAAGCATCATTTTCCTCCACAAACCCTATGATGACGTAATTCCTTTTCTGCACGCTGATACGATGCTGATTGTGGACAATATTCACCAGCACAGGGAATGGTTTAAACGATTGCCGGCCGTGGTCAGTTTTGACCTGTACGACCTGGGCATTGCTTTTTTTGACACACAATACCATAAACATTACTATATTGTAAACTTTTGAGCGCGATGAAAAAATGTAACGTATATACACGCACCGGTGATGACGGTACAACCGCACTGGTGGGAGGCAGAAGAGTGAGCAAGGCCAGTTTGAAACTGGAGTCCTACGGAACGGTGGACGAGCTGAACAGCCAATTGGGGCTGTTGCTCACTTATGTGACAGAAGAGGGCGACCGTGAACAACTGTTGCGTTGCCAATGTAATCTGTTCACCATAGGTGGCATGCTCGCCACAGAACCGGAGTGCTGTACGCAGGGCTTTCCGCAGTCTGAGGTGGAGGCGATTGAGCGTGCCATTGACCAGGCAAGCGAAGGATTGCCTGGCTGGCGCGGTTTTACGCTGCCCGGTGGTTCTCGTGCCGCAGCTGTTGCGCACGTTTGTCGCACTGTTTGCCGGCGTGCCGAACGTGTCATTTGCGCGTTGTCACAGGAAGAGCCTGTAGACTCACAACTGGCTGTTTATGTGAACCGTTTGAGTGATTACCTGTATGTGCTGGCCTGCAGAATCAACCATTTATCGGGTGTGGAAGAAAATCTTTGGAAAAAAATGATGTGAAATAAAAAAGAAATTGTATCTTTGCGCCCCAAGAAAAGTGAATAATTAATTTTAAACGGTTATAATATTATGTATTGGACACTGGAATTGGCCTCAAAGCTGGAGGATGCGCCATGGCCCGCAACCAAGGAAGAACTGATTGACTATGCCACCCGAAGCGGTGCGCCGATGGAAGTAATAGAGAATCTGGAGGAAATTGAGGATGAAGGTGATGTGTATGAGAACATCGAAGAACTTTGGCCCGATTATCCAACCAAAGAAGATTTTCTCTTCAACGAGGATGAGTATTAATGCCCGGCAGTCAGAAAAAGTATGCAAGCCCCGTTTGCATACTTTTTTGTAAATGGGGGCTTCAACATATTTTGAGACCAACAGGAATTACAACCAAATATAAATACACGAAATGAGAACAACAAGAATCTTTTCCCTTATTCTGATGGCTGTGGCCTGCCTCTCTGCTTATGCCCAGAAGGTGGTGACCGCCAAGAGTCCCGACGGACAGACAAGTGTGAACGTAACGCTCTCTGACCGTATCTATTATGATGTGGTAAGCCACAATGAGACGCTGTTGAAGCAAAGCGTGATTGGCATGCAGCTGCGTGACAAGACTTTGGGTGCCAAACCCGCTTTGAAGAAGAAGAGCGTGCGTACTGTAAAGGAAACAATCAAGCCACTCTTCCCCTTGAAGTATAGTGAGGTGGAGAACAATTACACCCTGCTCACACTTGACATGAAGGGTGGTTATGCTGTGGAGTTCCGTCTTTACAATGATGGAGTGGCATGGCGCATGAAGACATCGCTCCCCGGTGAGATTGAAGTGATGGAGGAGAAGACCTTGTTCCAGTTGGCAGACAACTGCGACTTGGTGTTGCAGCAGCCCGGAGGCTTCAAGACAAGTTGCGAGGAGAATTACTCCATTGTAAAAAGCAACGAATGGAAGGCCGGCGACAGAATGACTGAACTGCCCGTGCTGATTATGGGAAAGACACAGAAGATCCTGCTGAGCGAGTTTGACCTTGTAAGCTATCCCGGCCTTTTCCTGAAGGGCAATGCCGACAACAGCCTTTCGGCAATTCAACCCAAGAATCCTCTTGAATATGAGGATCATGGCGACCGTAGCCACCGCATCCTTAAGGAGGCGGATTACATTGCCAAGACAAACGGTACACGCACCTTCCCCTGGCGTTATATGCTGATTACGCGCGAAGACGGCAGATTGGCAGAAAACACCATGCCTACACGTTTGGCTCCGAAGTGTGAGATTGAGGATACAAGCTGGATCAAGCCCGGTCAGACTTGCTGGGACTGGCTTAACGGTATTCCCTACGGACCCGATGTGACCTTTGAGGGTGGCATAAACCTGGAGACTTATAAATATTTTGTGGATTTTGCCTCACGCAATGGCGTGCCATATATCATTATGGACGAGGGTTGGGCACTGAATACCCGTGATCCTTTCAAAACCAATCCCAAAGTGAACCTGCCTGAACTGATCCGTTACGGAAAGGAAAAGAATGTGGGCATTTGGGTGTGGTTGCCCTGGCTTACCGTAGAACATCACATGGATCTTTTCGAAACGTTTGAGAAGTGGGGTATAGCAGGTGTCAAGATTGACTTTATGGATCGTCAGGACCAGTGGATGATTGACTACTATGACCGTGTGGCCAAGGAAGCGGCCGAGCATCATATCATGATTGACTTCCACGGCGCCTTCCACCCCAGTGGTTTGGACTACCGCTACCCCAATGTGCTGACTTATGAAGGTGTGCGCGGAATGGAGTTCAATGGAAGTTGTAAGCCAGCCAACAGCATCTGGCTGCCTTTCATTCGTGGCGCAGTAGGTCCTATGGACTATACTCCCGGCTCCATGATTTGTTATCAGCCCGAATACCACCACGGAAACCGTCCTTTCTGTGCCGGTGTGGGAACAAAGGTTTACAATATGGCTGTATTTGTCCTCTTTGAGAGCAACTTGCAGATGTTGATGGACAACCCCTGCCGATATGATGAATGGCCCGACTGCCGCGACTTCCTTACCAGTGTTCCTGTAAACTGGGACGAGACCCGTGTGTTGGCTGCAGAGGCTGGCCAGTATATTGTCATGGCCAAGCGTAAGGGTGACAAGTGGTTCATCGGTGGCATCACCAATGACAAGCAGCGCGAGCTGGACGTAACGCTCAATATTCTTCCCGAAGGAAAGAGCTTGCAGATGACCTCTTTTGTAGATGGAGTGAATGCCAACCGCATGGCAATGGATTACCGTCTGGAGAAGACTTCTGTAAACAAGAAAACAAAACTCCATATCAAGATGGCCCGCAACGGTGGTTTTGCGGCTGTGATTGCCCAATAATATAGTAACAGAGGTTATAATAAAACGGGAAAGCGGTGTGCCTTAAATCGCTTTTCCGTTTTTTTCGTAATGCCATGATTCATATTTCGGATGTTTTTTGTAATTTTGTGGGGTAAAACAAATTAGGACACTTCAAAATGAACGCTATGAACCATATTGAAAAGGTAAATGTTGAATAATGTCCGAAACATTAAAGTATTGTCATGAATAATCTATTGAAACGCATTGTCATACTGCTTCTGCTGTTCTGCCCGATGGTTTCCCAAGCCAAGAAGTTCAAACAGGAAGTGATTCATTCTTGTACGGGAGAACAAGTGAGAATATACTCGTCGGCAGTGACGGACACACTTCGAATCTTTGTGATAGCGGACACGCACTTGTGGCTAAGTGACGAGCGCGAGGCTCCTTTCCGCCAGTACAGCAAGCGTATGGCAGCGGCATATAACGAAACCACACATTTCAAGACCGGAGAGAAAACGAATCCCGAAAAGGCCTTCCGGCAGACGGTGGCGCTGGCAAAGGTTAAGAATGCCGACGTGATAGCGTTGTTAGGCGATATCGTTAGTTATCCCTCGGAACGGGCTGTTGAGTTTGTGCAAGAAGTGATGCGCGAATCGGGTATACCATATTATTATACTTGTGGCAACCATGACTGGCATTACGAAGGAATGGAAGGAACCAGTCATGAACTGCGTAAGAAGTGGCGTGAAGAACGCCTGTCCCAGTTGTTTGGTAAATATGATCCTGTGGCGTATGGTGTGGAACACAAAGGCGTGCGCCTGTTGTTCTTTGATACATCTAATTACGAGATTGAATCCCGTCAGTTGGACTTTATCCGTAAGGAAGCAAAGTCCGGTGTGCCTTTTATCTTGTTCCAGCATATTCCTTTATACGCCCCGTCCCGTTCGGTGGCGTACGGCATAGGACATCCAAAATGGGGTGCGGCTGCCGATGGGGGATATCAGACAGAACGCCGTAACCGCTGGCCCGAGGGACATCAGAAGGTTGATTATGATTTTTATGAGACATTGGTGGAGGCCCCGAACCTGTTGGCCACTTTTGCCGGACATGTTCATGTCTATGGCACGGATATAATCAAGGGACGTCCTCACTATACCGTAGCTGCAAATCATTCGGGAGCGTATTATGAAGTGACGGTGATGCCGTTAAAACGATGAGTCTTGAAGAATCTGATAAAGCAAGGAAACGTTATTGGAAAGATAGAAACTGTGTAAAAGGAATGGGGTCTTGTCGATTTTTTCAAGGAGCAGTACAATATTATGGCACGCTTGGCCGTTATAGCATATAGGATGAAACGACTGTGCTGGATAGGACTGTTCGTGCTGAGTGCTTTAGTGTGTAGGGCACAGTACGATGTGGCGTTCTCCAACTATTGGGCGCTGCAGTCTTTTTACAATCCTGCAGCCACAGGGTTGGATGGCATGCTCAATGTACAGGGAGCCTACAGTATGCAAATGGTGGGCTTTGAAGATGCCCCGGCCACAATGTTTGTGGGAGCAGATTTGCCCGTGTTTTTCCTGAGCCCAAGCCATGGTATGGGAGTGGCGTTCTTGAACGATGCCGCCGGAGTGTTCAGCACAAAGAAACTGTCATTCCAGTATGCCTATCACCAGAAACTTTGGGGCGGGCGAGCCAGTGTGGGCGTGAGGCCTGCCATGCTGAGCCAAGGCGTGAATGGCGGAGACCTGGATATGGAAGACAGTAGTGATCCCGCTTTCGCCTCGAATGAGGTAAAAGGTACGGCTTTTGATTTGGATGTAGGCTTGCGTTACAGCTATAAGAAGATATGGTATGCGGGCGTGAGCGTGATGCATTGTATGGGACCAACCATTACGTTGGGAGATGAAAAGGCATACGAAATAAGTGTGGACCCCACGTTTTATGTCAATGGCGGCTATCGTCTTCCCTTCCGCAACAAGCAGTATGCATTGTACACGGATGCCGCATTCAGAACGGATTTGATGGATTGGAGAGCCGACGTGACCGCAAGACTTGCCTATTCGGGTAGCAAGCACAAGATGTATGGAGGTTTGTCCTACAGCCCGACGAGAAGTGCGACAGTATTGTTGGGTATTGACTTCCACGGAATAAATGTGGGCTATGCCTACGAGATATATACAGGAGGAATTGGCGCCCTTCACGGCACGCATGAGTTGGTGTTGGGATACCAAACGGATTTGAACCTTTTTAAGAAAGGAAAGAACAAACACAAGAGTGTGAGACTATTATAATAATAGAATATGAAAAGAAAACCTATAAGAATATTGGCCCTGATTGGTCTGATGGCATGTCTGACAGGTTGTATGGGAAGCAGCACAACAGCCAATGCGGTTGGGGGTGAACTGATAGGTGTGCGTGGCACAACCATATCAGAACCCACACCTTACGGTATGGTGGCGGTAAACAAAGGCTCCCTGAAAGTGGGCCTTGCCGAAAACGACACACTTTGGGGCGCCGGATTTCCTGCCCGCGAAATCAGTGTGGACGGTTTCTGGATGGACGAACACGAGGTTAGTAACGCAAAATACAGACAGTTTGTATACTGGGTGCGTGATAGCATTATTCGTGAGCGTCTGGCTGATCCGGCTTATGGCGGTGATGAGACTTATAAGATAGAGGAAGACAAAGAAGGAAATCCCATAACTCCCTATCTGAACTGGAGCAAACCCATACCATGGCGCAAGGCCACTGAGGACGAGTTGCGTGCCATTGAGAGTGTGTATGTAACTCATCCCATTGACGGTACTGTAATGTTGGATGCCAGTCAGATGAACTATCGTTATGAAGTTTATGACTATGCGGCAGCCGCTTTGCGCAAACACCGTATGAATCCAGAAGAAAGAGATTTGAATACGGACAATACTGTTAGCACAGAACAGGTTATGATTAGTAAGGATACTGCATGGGTTGATGATGAAGGTCGCATAGTCCGTCAGACCATTACCCGACCACTTAGCGGGCCTTGGGATTTTCTGAATACTTACATCGTGAATATATATCCGGATACCACTTGCTGGGTGAATGACTTCCAGAATGCAGATAATGAACGCTACATGAAACTGTATTTCAGCAATCCTGTATACGATGACTATCCCGTTGTGGGCGTAACCTGGGAGCAGGCAAATGCTTTCTGTGCATGGCGTACCGATTATCTGATGAAAGGAATGGGCGGATATGCGCGTCAAATCCAGCGTTTCCGTCTGCCCACAGAAATTGAATGGGAATACGCTGCCCGTGGAAAAAGTGGAAATCCTTTCCCTTGGGAGTCAGGAGAAGTAAAGAGCGATAAGGGATGTTTCTATGCCAATTTCAAACCGGACAGAGGAAACTATACAATGGACGGTAGTCTGATAACCAGTAAATGCGGTATTTTCAGTGCAAACAGCAATGGCTTGTATGATATGGCCGGTAATGTGGCAGAATGGACCAGCACAGTATATGTGGAGTCGGGCGTGGAAAGCATGAGTGACATGAACCCGGATCTCAAATACAATGCAGCCAAGGAAGATCCTTACCGTCTGAAACGGAAAAGTGTGCGTGGCGGAAGTTGGAAAGATCCCGAGAGCCTGATACGCAGTGCATGGCGCGGTTATGAATACCAGAACCAACCCCGTAGTTATGTGGGTTTCCGTTGTGTGCGCACAATGATTAGCGATACCCGTGGAACAAGCAGCCGCGGCCGCAAGAAATAAAGTGAAGAAACAATAATACCATCAATATAAATCAGAAAAGAAATGAATCCGATATTAAAAATACAGCGATGGATGGACTCTCCATCTGGACAAGTGTTCATGAACTATGCGTACAGTTGGGGTGCAGCCATTGTTATTTTGGGAACCTTGTTCAAACTCACACACATTCCTGGTGCCAATATGATGCTTTTCATTGGTATGGGTACCGAAGTGTTTGTGTTCTTCATCTCCGGTTTTGAAAAGACTTATGAGAAAACACCTTCAGAGAACGCAACAGTTTCTGCTGGACCTTCGGTAATTGTCGCGGGCGGAAGTCCCCTTCCCGAAGGTGCTGTTATCAATACTGCAGAACCTGTTGTTATCAGTGGCAATGCTGCTGGTGTGGATCATGGCGCATTGACTGCCGGTGCTGGTTTGAGCGCTGCTGCTGCAAATCTGGCAGCAGCTGGTCAGGCAGCCGCAGAAGCACAGTTGGTGTTGAGCAGAATTAAGGGTGGAAGTGCAGCTGATCCCGATATGATTAAGGCAACAGATCCTGCCACCATTGAGGAAGCAGTGAAGAACTATGCTGAAGAACTGACCGAACTGACTGAAGTGTTGGGCCGCGTGAAAGCACAGGCTAACCGTATGAGTACAGACAGTGAGGAAATGGAGAACCTGAACCGCACACTTACTGGCATCGCAACGGTTTATGAGTTGCAGTTGCGCAATATCAGCAAGCAGGTTAGTACCATTGAGCAGATTGACGAACAGACCCGCAGAATGGCACAACAGATTGAGGAACTCAATAATGTTTATGCCCGCATGATACAGGCGCTTACCGTAAACATGGGTACAGCACCGGTTGCAAATAATTCATGAAGGGTTTAGCTAAAAGATGTAAAACAATCCGATTACAATACGACCAATGCCAATAAAGAAGAAAAGGATTTCGCCACGTCAGAAGATGATAAATCTGATGTACGTTGTGATGATGGCCATGTTAGCACTGAATGTATCAAGCGATGTGCTGAATGGATTTTCGTTGGTGGAAGAAAGTCTGAATCGTACCACAGAGAACGCCACTTCTACGAATCAAAGTGTCTATGCACAGTTTGAGGCGCAGATGAAGGCAAACCCAACGAAGGTTAAGGCATGGTATGACAAGGCTCTGTATGTGCGCGGCATCAGTGATTCGCTTTTTAATCTGGCAGAAGAACTGAAAGTGGCCATCGTGAAGAAAAGTGATGGTGAAGATGGTAGAGTGGATGCCATCAAAAACCGTGAGGACTTGGAAGCCAGTACTCATATCATGCTTGCGCCGGTTAGAGGAAGAGGCGAAGAACTCTATAATGCGATAAACAATTACCGCGACAAAATTTCTGAAATGGTCACAGATACCGCAAAGCGTGCCATCATCATCAGTAACCTGAACACAGATGTGCCTCATGAGATACGCACATTGGGCAAAAACTGGCAGGAGTATATGTTTGAGAACATGCCAACTGCTGCTGCTGTCACATTGCTGACCAAATTGCAGAGTGACGTGCGTTATGCGGAAGGACAGGTGTTGCACAATCTGATTGGAAATGTGGATGTGAAGGACGTTCGTGTGAACCAATTGAACGCGTATGTGATTCCTAATTCGCAGACAGTAGTGCAGGGAGGCAAGTTCAGCGCACAGATAATCATGGCCGCTGTGGATACCACACGTCGTCCAACGATATTTGTCGGCGGAAAAGAAATCCCGTCAGAAAATGGTCTGTATGAAACAATATGCGGACGAACCGGTGATTTTACCCTGAACGGCCATATTGAGATGGTCAATGGTGACGGTGAGAAAGTCCGTCGCGACTTTGAACAGAAATATACGGTTGTAGCCCCCAGTGCTACGGTAAGCGCGGATATTATGAATGTGCTTTATGCCGGATACGATAACCCCATTAGCGTGAGTGTGCCGGGTGTTCCAAATAATCAGATTACAGCTACCATGTCAGGCGGAAGCCTTGAGGCGAAAGGGAATGGCAAATTCATCGCACGTCCCGAAACAGTGGGTAGCGATGTGGAAATAACCGTTTCTGCCCGCAACGAAGGCCGTTCCCAAGTAATGGGTAAGTTTGGATTCCGTGTTCGCAAATTGCCCGATCCCACAGCCTATATTGCATATAATGATGCAGATGGCAATCCGGAACATTTCCGTGGAGGAAATTTGTCCAAGCAGGTTTTGATGGGAAGTGAAGGAATTGGCGCAGCCATCGATGACGGTCTTCTTAACATAGAATTCAGTGTTGTTCGTTTTGAAACAGTTTTCTATGATGCAATGGGAAATGCAGTACCTTATCGCAGTGAGGGACCGAAATTCTCCGATCGTCAGAAGAACCAAATCAGAGCGCTTTCGCGTAACAAGCGTTTCTATATTACCAATATTCAAGCAGTAGGTCCCGATGGAGTTGAAAGAACTCTGAGTGGTGCCATGGAAGTAATTATCAAGTAATCCCCCTATACAAGAGATATGAAGCGTATATTCCTATTTATAATTACAGCGGCAATGTTTGGCACAGCCTGTTTGGCACAGCCTGCCAAGAGCCGTACAGCCACAGCTTCAGCAGCACGTAAGAAAGCTGCTACAGGTACAACGGCCAAAACAACGGTTGATAGAGCAACGTTGCAATTCCCCACAGCTGTTCCTATGCCCGAGGACGTGGTGTGGCGTCGCGACATATACCGCCAGTTGGACTTGACAAAGGACAAGAATGCGCCTATGTATTACCCGGTAGAGCCTAAAGGACGTCAGGTAAATCTGTTTACTTATCTGTTCCGTTTGGTTTTGACAGGAAGAGTTCCCGCTTATAAATATAACTTGGATGGACACGAGTCTTTTGAAAAGGAAGACCGTTTGGAGGTTAAGAGCTTTTTGGAAGATAAGAGTATCTACTTTGAAGAAAAAGACGGCCGTTTGGTCGTGGCTGATAGTGATGTGCCCAGTGCAGAGGTAACAAGTTATTATATTAAGGAGAGTATCTATTTTGACCAGCGCACTGGAACATACAACACACGTGTGACCGCGCTCTGTCCTATCTGGATGCGTGCAGAAGATGATTTTGGAGGAGAAGTTACGCCCACTCCTTTGTTCTGGATTAACTACGAAGATGTGGCTTCATGGTTGTCTCGTCTGCCCATGATGGGTAGCAACTTGAATAATGTATCCAACTTGACTGCAAATGATTTCTTCACAATGAATCATTATGAGGGCAAGATTTACATGACCAATAACCTTCAAGGACGCGTTCTTGCCGCTTATTGCAAGGATGACAGTGCAATGGTGAAGGAACAAAAGAAGATTGAAAAACAGCTGACAGATTTTGAAGGCCGAATTTGGAAACAACCTCAGGACTCAACCAAAGTTGACAGTTTGGCTGTGGCCAAACCAACTAAGGCAGTGAAGAGCAGAAACAAGACCACTGTTGAAGAGAATAACAGCCGTCGCCGTACGGGAAGTAAGGCAAGCAGTGGTGAAAAGAGCAGCAGCGCACCGCGTGTAAGTGTGCGCAGACAACGCAGATAATTTTTTGAACCGCACACAAATATGTATGCAGATGTTGTTTTGCCTCTGCCTTTAGACGGAGTGTACACCTATAATATACCAGCCGACTTGGAACTTAATGTCCAGGTCGGCTGTCGTGTTTTGGTGCCTTTTGGCACCCGAAAGGTGTATACAGCCATAGTGATGCGTTTGCACAATGTAAAACCAGATTATGCCACTAAGGACATCTTGGAACTGCTGGACCAGACACCGATATTGTTGCCCGATCAATTGAAGCTTTGGCAGTGGATTGCAGATTACTATTTGTGTAGCATTGGCGAGGTCTACAAGGCTGCTTTACCTTCTGGCTTGAAACTCGAAAGTGAAAGTGTGGTGGAATCCAATATGGATTTTGAAGCCGAGCATCCGTTGAAACCGTCAGAACAACTGGTCATGGATGTCCTTTCAGAGGGCAATGGGAAGAAGATTGGCGAATTACAGCGCAGCACTGACTTACAGAATGTGCTGCCGGTAGTCCGCCGCCTTTTGGACATGGGTGCTGTCGTGATCAAGGAAGAGGTTCGTCGTCTGTATAAGCCCCGGCTCCTGCATTGTGTCCGATTGTCCGAAGACTTTTTTGATGAGACAAAACTGGTTCAGCTTTATGATACGCTGGAAAAACGTTCCCCCAAACAATTTGAGCTGTTGCAGGCATACCTGACACTCTCTGAAGCGGCATTTGCTATAAAAATGCAAAATCGGGTCTTGTTAAAAGAAGTGTCCAAATCCCAGCTTATGCAAGCCGTTGCCGGCAGTCCGCTATCTGCATTCAATGCACTTCGTACTAAAGGCATATTTGAAACCTATGACCGCCAAGTCGGCAGATTGGACTCTTCTGACATGGAAGGGGAAATCTTTTTGCATGCGCTGAGCGATGCTCAGACACAGGCCTTGGAAAGCATCCGCGAAGAGTGGACCCGCCGGCCGGTCTGTCTTTTACATGGTGTCACCAGCAGTGGTAAGACCGAGGTTTACACTCATCTTATCAAACAGACTTTGGACCAAGGCAAACAGGTGCTTTATCTCCTTCCCGAGATTGTGCTGACAACGCAGCTAACCGAAAGATTGAAGCGGATATTCGGAAACCGCTTGGGTGTATATCATTCCCGTTACCCCGATGCGGAACGTGTGGAGGTATATCAGAAAATGCTGTCCGAAAAGCCTTATGATATACTTTTGGGTGTCCGAAGCAGCATTTTCCTTCCGTTTAAAAACCTGGGGCTGGTTATCATTGACGAAGAGCACGAGCAAAGTTTCAAGCAGAAAGACCCGGCCCCTCGTTATCATGCCCGCAATGCTGCCATAATGCTTGCCCATCAGAGTGGGGCAAAGGTGCTGTTGGGTTCCGCCACGCCTTGTCTGGAAAGTTATTATAATGTACAGTCTGGAAAATACGGATTTGTCGCTCTGAAAACACGATTCCAGAATGTACAGTTGCCCCGTATAGAGGTAGTGGATGTGAAGGAACTTCAGCGGAAGCGTCTGATGAAAGGCCCTTTCAGTCCGCAACTTCTTGAGACCATACAAGCGGCCTTAGAACAACGCCAGCAGGTCATCCTTTTCCAGAACCGCCGTGGATATGCTCCTACGGTCGAGTGTGATGTATGTGGATGGGTTCCCAGATGCCAGAACTGCGATGTAAGTCTCACTTATCATAAGAACACCCATCAGTTGGCTTGCCATTATTGCGGGTCGGTTTATCCTGTACCCGCACAATGTCCCAATTGTGAGGAGGCTAACATCAAGAGCCATGGTTATGGTACGGAGCGTATTGAGGATTTGATAAAGGAATACTTCCCTCAGGCGCGAGTGGCTCGCATGGATTTGGATACAACCCGTAGCCGCTTGAACTATGAGCAGATTCTGCATGACTTCCAGCAGGGCGAGACAGATATCCTGGTGGGCACGCAGATGGTAACGAAAGGACTCGACTTTGACCGTGTAAGTGTGGTCGGTATCCTCAATGCCGATACCATGCTTAACCAGCCAGATTTCCGTAGTTATGAGCGGGCGTTTCAGATGATGGCCCAGGTGGCAGGGCGTGCCGGCAGACGCAACCAACAGGGACTTGTCATCTTGCAGACGCGAGATGTGGAATCGCCGGTGGTAAGACAGGTGGTGGAGAACGATTACGAATCCTTATTCCGGGAACAGATGCAGGAACGTGAACTCTTTAACTTTCCCCCTCATTGCCGTCTGATTTATGTATATGTGAAGCATCGTAACGAACATGTGGTGGAAAAACTTTCCCATGAACTTGCCACTATTATGCGTCAGGTGTTTGCCCATCGTGTGATGGGGCCGGACACACCGTTTGTCTCTCGCGTACAACTGATGTATATCCGTAAGGTTGTGCTTAAGATGGAACTTTCCGCCCCCATGAACGAAGCGCGGGAACGCCTGTTGCAAATCCAGCGTTACCTGCTTTCACAACCCCAATATCATTCCGCACAAGTCTATTACGATGTGGAATGATGAGAGGAAGTGGTACTAAATTAGCACCACCCTAAAACTTGAGTTTTCTCTTCTTTTTCTTTGGCGCTTCTTCGGCTGCCGGTTTCAGTTCCGGATAGCTGATGCGTGTGTGGTAGATGGTCTTCAGTTTGGATTTGAACACCTCTTTTGCCGCTTGGATGTCCAGGAAGGTGATGGGGCACTGGTTGAAGTATCCCTCCCTAATCTGTCCGTCAATAATCTTGTCCACCAGTGCGCTGATGCTTTCTTCTGTGTACGACGGCAAGCTTCTTGACGCGGCTTCCACACCGTCGGCCATCATAAGGATGGCTTGTTCCGTAGTGGCCGGATTGGGGCCGGGATAGGTGAACAGCGTTTCATCAATCTCCTTGTCGGGGAACTGGTTCTTGTACGAGATGTAGAAGTATTTTGCCATGCTCTTTCCGTGGTGGGTACAGATGAAGTCCATGATGACTTTGGGCAGCTTGTGCTTTTCTGCCAGTCTCAGACCATCACGGACATGGCCTATGATGATTTGTGCGCTTTCTTCCAGGGAAAGACCTTCGTGCGGATTCACCCCGGTCTGGTTCTCTGTAAAGAACACGGGATTTTCCAGTTTTCCTATGTCATGATATAATGCTCCGGTACGCACCAGCTGGCTTTTTGCCCCGATGTGGTTTGCCACTTCTGCGGCAAGGTTTGCCACCTGCATGGTGTGCTGGAATGTGCCGGGAGCTTCTTCGCTCAGCCGGCGCAGAATCTGGTTGTTGATGTTGGACAGTTCCACCAGGGTTACGTTGGATGTAAATCCGAACAGGCGCTCGATGGCGAAAATCAACAAGTAGGAAATTGTGCTGAGGATTCCGGCTATGCCAAGATAAATGTAGTCCCATACCTCTATGGCCTTGCCCTCGAAGAAAAGGCCGTCAATGAGGTCCAGACAGAAATGGGTGGCATAGGTGGAGATGATTACAAGCACCACAGTGGTGAACAGGTCGCTGCGTTGTGTCAGTTGCCTCAGGCTATAGCTGGCGGTAAGTCCGGCAAAGGCTTGGATCACAAGAAATTCAAACGGGTTGGACAGTGCTATGGCGCAGGTGAAGAGGGTAATGATGTGCGTTACAAAGGCCGTACGTGAGTCCAAGAAGATGCGCACGAAGATGGGCAGAATGCAATAGGGAATCACCAGCACGTTCATCAACTTGTGCTGTACAAGCGCATAGGTGATCAGCGGGAATATGAGGTACAGGCATGTAACAAACACCACTGTGCGCAACCGCTCCAAATAGTCGTTGCGGAACTGTTGGAAGTAGAGTAGCAGGAACAGTGACATGATGGAGGCATAAAGTATGCGCCCGCCCAATCGTGACAACCTTTCCGCTGTGGTCTTGGAACGCTCCTGTTGGTGCTTTTCCAGTGAGTTCAGTACATTATATGTATATTCGTCCACAATCTGGCCGCGGTCCACAATTTTTTCGCCCACCTTCACTCGTCCTATGTACGGAATCAGATAATCGTTAAGCTCCTGCCGTTGCTGTTGTGATTTTTCAATGTCAAAGCGCAGGTTGCTGCTGATGAAGCGGGTCAGGTCCAAATGTTGCAGATGGAAAAGTGCATAATGCAGCGTGTCCTTTTCATCCATGACAAATTCGTAAGCGGTCTTTGGGGTGAACAGGTTCTGCAGAGGACAGCCTATGGCTTCGTTTTCGGCGTAAAGTCTGACATATTGAACCTCTTCTTCCTTCATCTCGTCATAATCTGATACCTCCATTACGCCCCTGCGGTAGATTTCGGCCAGTTTCTCCTGTATGTGCTTCATGTAATGTTCGGGCACATCGGGATGGTTCATTTTGAAATCTTCCTTGAATGCGGCAATCTGCTCGTCTTGGACAGACTGGTTTATCTCAAAGTAGGGCTCATAGAACTGTAGCAGGCTGTCACGCTCCCTGGCCAGTGTCTCGTCCGACTTCCAGATGCGGAAGCTGTCTGTCGCAATGACGGGACTGTCGTCCCAAGGTTCACCCAGTTTGTAGTCATGTCCTATTTTCTGTTCTGTGGGCATGCCCAGAACCAGAATGGTGACAGAGATGACACAGAATGCCAGCCTGTATAGATAGTCGCGTGTGTGAAGCGTGCGATAGTGATGATTCCTGCTCATATTTCGTTTTTACTTTATTGATTGCGAAAATACGAAAAAATATCCGTTATGTAAAAAAAAAAGTGTAATTTTGTGCGAATAATTAAAAAAAACATTATGTCTGATAGAAAAGTACGAGTTCGATTCGCTCCAAGTCCAACGGGACCCTTGCATATTGGCGGTGTCCGTACAGCATTGTATAACTATCTTTTTGCCCGCCAGCACGGCGGCGATATGATCCTGCGTATAGAAGATACCGATTCTACCCGCTTTGTTCCCGGAGCCGAGGAATATATCATAGAATCTTTCAAATGGTTGGGAATACAGTTCGACGAAGGCGTTGGCATTGGCGGACAGTATGGTCCATACCGCCAGAGTGAGCGTCGTGAGATTTATAAGCAATATGTAAACCAGTTGCTCGATGCCGGAAAGGCCTATGTGGCTTTCGACACTCCCGAGGAATTGGATGCCAAGCGCAAGGAAATAGAGAATTTCCAATACGATGCCACCACACGCATGCAGATGCGCAATTCACTTTCCCTTTCCGCTTCAGAGGTGGAACGCCTCATTGCCGAGGGACATCAGTATGTGGTGCGTTTTCTCATTGAGCCCGGTAGGGAAGTGCTGGTAGACGACATAATCCGTGGCGAGGTGATTATAAACTCAAGCATCCTGGATGACAAGGTGCTTTACAAGAGCGCAGATCAGTTGCCCACCTACCACTTGGCCAATATCGTGGATGACCACCTCATGGAAGTTACCCACGTTATCCGTGGCGAGGAGTGGCTGCCCAGCGCGCCCTTGCATGTACTGCTTTATGAGGCATTCGGCTGGACCGACACCATGCCCCGTTTCGCCCATCTCCCCTTGTTGCTAAAGCCTGTCGGAAATGGCAAGTTGAGCAAGCGCGATGGAGACAAGCTGGGCTTCCCCGTCTTCCCCTTGGAATGGCACGATCCCAAGAGTGGAGAGGTAAGTAGCGGCTATCGTGAGAAAGGCTATCTGCCCCAGGCCGTTGTCAATTTCCTTGCCCTGCTCGGATGGAATCCCGGTAACGACCATAGCGAGGTGCTTTCCATGGAAGAACTCATACAGTTGTTCGACCTTGGCAAGTGTTCGCGCAACGGTGCCCGTTTCGATTATGTCAAGGCTGCATGGTTCAACCACCAGTATTTGGTGAACCAGCCCGATGAGGCTTGGGGGCCTTCCCTGCAGAAGATTCTCGAGGAGAACGGAATTGTTTCCACCCCAGAGAAAATGGCCGAGGTGGTGCGTATGATGAAACTCAAGGTTATCGAATACACTGACGGCGAGGGCAACAAGAAAAAGCGCAACATCAGCTTCGTCAGCGACCTGTGGCCCTTGGTGCGCTTCTTCTTTGTGGCACCGGACAGCATAGACCGCGAGGACAAGTTTGTACGCAAGAACTGGAAGGAGGGTACAGCCACTGAGATGAAGCAGCTTGCGGAAGTGCTTTCCGGTATAGAGGAATTCTCCGTGGAAGGCCAGAAGCAAGTGGTGGATGCCTGGACCGAAGAGAACGGCATGCGTCCCTGGAATGCTTGGCGCATCTGTCTGGTAGGTGCTGGCCAGGGACCTGACATGTATGAACTCAGTGCGTTCCTCGGACGCGAGGAAACACTGCGCAGAATGCAGTTTGCCATAGACACGCTTGGATGATGTATTCGCTGGCCATCTTTCTTTATATGCTGGCAGTCATAGTGGTCTCGCCTTTCCATAAGAAGGCGGGCGCCATTGTGCGTGGCCACATAGATACGTTCAAAATTCTGCGCGAGAAAATTGATCGTAATGCCCGTTATGTCTGGTTCCATGCCGCCAGTTTAGGCGAGTTTGAGCAGGGCCGTCCTTTGATTGAGCGTTTCCGCAGGGAGCATCCCGAGTATAAGATTCTTCTTACGTTTTTCTCACCCTCTGGTTACGAGGTGCGCAAGAACTACGAAGGGGCGGATGTCATCTGCTATCTGCCGTTTGACACCCCTGGCAATGTCATGAGCTTTTTCCGTTTGGTGCGTCCCGAGATGGCGTTTTTCATCAAGTATGAGTTTTGGTGGAACTTTCTCAGGGCTTGCAAGCATTACAACATTCCCGTATATAGCATCAGCAGCATTTTCCGTGCCAACAAGGTGTTTTTTAAATGGTATGGAAAGGGCTACTCTGCCGTGTTGCGTCTTGTGGACCACTTTTTTGTGCAGGACGAGGAGAGCGCCCGCCTTTTGTCCACGTTGCACATCACTGACAATGTGACCATTGTGGGCGATACCCGTTTTGACCGCGTGCTGGATATCCAGGCCAAGAGCCGCGAACTGCCCTTGGTGGAAACCTTTGGCAAGGATGCCAAGTCCATTTTTGTGGCTGGTAGTTCATGGCCGCAGGATGAGGAACTGATTATCCCCTATTTCAATAACCATCCGCAGATGAAGCTCATTCTTGCACCGCATGTCATTGATGAGGCACATCTGAAGCACATAGAGTCCAAGTTGAAACGTCCCTTTGTGCGCTATACCGAGGCCGATGAAGCTACGGTGGCGCAGGCAGATTGCCTCATCATCAACTGTTTCGGTCTGCTCAGCAGCATATACCGTTACGGCAATCTGGCATACGTGGGTGGTGGATTCGGTGCCGGCATTCACAATGTGCCTGAAGCGGCGGTATATGGCATCCCCGTTTTGTTCGGCCCCAACAACAAAGGGTTCCGCGAGGCGCAGGATTTGCTCAGAATGGGCGGCTGTTTTGAGATAACCGGCCAGCCGTTGTTCAATGCCTTGGTGGACAAACTTACGGGCAATCCCCGTCTTTGTGCAAAGAAGGGAGCGTTGTGTCGCGACTATATTAAGTCCAATGCCGGAGCCACAGAAACCATATTCAGCACCTTGCAGTTGGATGTGTAGTGACGTCTGGCTTCTGCGAAAAATCTTTACATAAAATTTATCCAAAAATAACACTTAAGTGTTTTTGCAGAAACACTTAAGTGTTACTTCGGAAAGACTTAAGTAAAACTCAAGAAACACTTAAGTCTTTTTTTTGTGTGTTTTCGAAGAGTTTTTCATGGTTTTGTATTTGCTTGACTATAAGAGGGTTGGTAATTTTTGGATTTTCTTCACTCGGTCCAAAATCCCCTTTTCTTGTTTTTTGACAAATGTGGACAATGGAACGCCGATGACGCAAATACGACAGATTTTTGAGTAGTGAGTAGTGAGCCGTGAGCAATGAGATTTGACATAAGAACATAAGATTCAAAAGAGAAAACATGTCCTTCTGTTCTTTTGTCGAAAAAACTCATAACTCAAGACTCATCACTCATCGCTCACTGTCAAACATTTTTACTTTTAACTGCCGAACCGCACATGGTGTCAAAATGAACAAAAACCGCTTGGAATAGTTCAAAAGCGAACCAAAAAGTCGTCTAATATTGCCCTACTGCGAAAATTTGATTTTCCAACTGAGAAAAAATAATTTTCCAACAGGGAAATAAAAATTTTCCAACTGGGCACTTTCGACTTTCCTGCTGGATTTATACAAAAATACGGTTTTGTAAAGAATTTTCATTGGCACACGGATGACGCAGATGCGACAGATTTTTGAGTTATGAGTTATAAGTTGTGAGCAATGAGCAATGAGAGGGTAGGGACGTCTGCGTGCAGCGTCCGAATGACATCAAACGTTGAACGCATTTTCAGCCCCAATATGTAACATTTCACAACTCGTATATGATGTATTCATCAAATCCCATGTTTTTGTGTGTTAAATACTATTATTCTTTTGGTTGGCATAATTATTATCCATAAATTTGCGACACAAAAAAACTCGTCTAAGTATTAATAGGAACAAAGATAACTATATTATGAAACGTTTCATCCTAATATTTTCCACTATCTTATTACTGTTTGTTGTATTTTCTGTGTACAAAACCACTTTTTCAGGTACGATAGAGAAAAATTTGCCATTGGCATATTCTTCTCAAAAACTTACAACCGATTCTGTTGGCGTGAATGGAATAACATCATCTGTTAAAAAGTCATTCTATCTTTCCAATCCAGTGCCGGAATGCGAGATTGGGTTATACTCTGAAATCATCGAACTGGATTATACTGATGGGAGACTCATAGATGGGTATATGTGGGGTGGCACAGACCATTTCGACGATATGAGAGAAGACGGGTATTACCAAGGCTATTTTGTGGCTCAGTTGAAAGACTTGAGAGTTTCAAATGACAGCATCTATTTCTGTGTAGACACAAGAGGAACTCAATACTTCAGTTCACCGATATGTATCAGCATACATTCTTGGCAAGAAGCTAAGGATATGGGCGGTCATCAATGGTTGCATATTGACAGATTTCAAGACAGCATCGCCTTCAAGGGTATTATGAAAGGCGACATGATATTTTTTGACAAGCGTAATTGTAAATCCAAGAACCTTCCTTGGGTAGATTTTACATTCCACAAAATCTCATTGGACAGTCTGAAAAGGATTGACCGTTCGATTCCTTCTGAAATTGAATGCCAAAACAGATATTCAACATGGTATGAATGACGCTTCAGTGGGACTTGAAACTTAGTTGAGATAACAGGAATAAGGCTTCGCTTTTCAGCGTATATTTTGCCTCATCTTAGCAAAAAACTTGCAGAAATTATCTGCGATACAGAATAATTCAGTAACTTTGTCCTCGGTGAGCATCGTGATTATTGTTTGTAATTGAATACGATATGTTGCTGCAATTTTCGCTAATTACCCTATAAACACTTATAATTCGTTGAATTCACAAAAATAAAACGTAATGAAAAACATTCTTTTAGGTGTAGCAATACTTTTTGCAATAATCATGATTTCTTTTGTTATGCGTAATAAAAGGGGAAAACAGCGCTATGCAACTATGAACCAATTGATAAAAGATGAAATGCCAAATGGCAAACGAGTTATAATGACTACGAATATGGAAAAATCTGAAGTAGATATTGCCATAGAGGATTTTATTAAGATAAATGCAGATGGTGGAAGTCCCCCAGTTGAAAGACCACAAATTGAAGAAAGAGAAGAAAATGTTTTCTTATTATATTTCTCTGCATCAACAAGCTATGACCTGCTCTGCTATTGGGTCAACTATATAGTTTATTCCAACAAAAGAAAGCGTTACAACAATAATGTAACTGGATGGTACGAAGTTGCGTCTCCTTCTAAAGGGGTGTGGCAACCTTTTGCCAACCAAAAATTGATGCTATATGTTCCCGATACAGATAAAGAATATGACAATGTGTATATTACTACGGAAACGAATGATTGTTATAAACAAGAATTTGCATACGATGCGCCCCTAATTCACCTAACTACATTGAAAAGAAAATATTCAAACATCCCTTAAGATAGCGTCATGTCATTTTTTACACATTAGGTTAGCACTTCCATGAAAAGAAAAGTGAGAAACTGGCTTATTGCAGGAGGATTTATTTTTATTTTTTCCCTTCCATTTTTGTATATAGCCATTATGATCGTGTGGGCTATTGCCAGTTTGAATGATTGGTTTGCAAAAGAAGGGACTTATGATATGCCGAGTGTGGGATGGAATCTTTTTGAATTGGAGAATCCGCGGCTATGTTTGTCATCAGACATTGACAGTTGTTTTTTTGACAACAGCACCGACTCCGTTATTTTCCCAACATCGCCCGCTAATTTGTGGCAGACCAGAGACACTTTAGTAAAAGATGTTTATGCAAAAACATATCTATCATGGCCTTGCGTAAAAGTTAAAATCCCGGTACACAGAACTGATGGGCACGTTGACACTTTAATCAGCTTCGTTGCATGTGAACCATCTGGGAAAAGGACCACGTTAAGCGAGAAGATAAATATTGGATATGTTCAACGATATTCTTTTGAAAAAAATTGGTTAATAGTAGAAGTTAAAAATCCAGGTGACATATTAGGACTCTCGCATTTGAGGCCAGGGAGAAAGGTTGATGGCATGCCCGTTAAAGAATATCCGTTATGCAGGTACGATCTTAAAGGACAAAGGAAAATCTTTGATAGCGAAAAATCCTACTATTGGATTGTCAGCCGCACAAAAACGGACTTATATGGCCCATTAAAATACGAAAACTTGCTTGAGTTTATTGAAATGCTTCATATTCCTACTCCCATCGAGTTAAAATCCTGGAGAGACCAGTATGAAGATGAGTTTGGATTAGCCTTGGAGAAAGATTTTCCTGAAGGCTCTGGCTATAAACGCAAAAGTAAAATAATAAAATTATGATTATTGAAGAATTATATAACAGACTATATTATTCTATCTTTAAATGGGCGAATATGGATCCGTTAGACAAACCCATTAATTGGCTCTTTGACAATTGCTTTTACAAATTGCCATTTGTCGTAAAAAGATTAAAGAAGCTGGGATATACCGTGGAAGAGTACAAACAAATGTTTTCCTATAAAGATAATAAAAGAAAGGACCCGACTTTTTATCGTAGAAGGCTCTCAGATAGGGTAATGATGGTAAGTCTGATCATGACCAGTATCGTGTTATTCTATCTGTTTACGATATTGACAGGACGTGAAAACTGGTATGCCGAAGGCGATATGAAAACGTATACAAAAATCATATATTTCTCATTGGGGTTCTGTGTAATGCTCGCCAATTGGTTTTATACAGAGAAAAAAAATAAATTTGAGAAATATTTCAAAAAGTTTGAAAAGGAAACACGAAAGAAACACATTGTATGGCATCTTATTACGCTCATCTGGGTAATAAGCTCAACAATTATTATTTTTAAATTGATGGAACGTGGCTTGCAGTGAAAAATCTGTATTCGAGAAATTATGAATATTGTCGCAATTCTTTTAGTCCTTGCCTTATGTCCTATATCAGTTATGGGACAAGATTTTTCCAACTTTGTAGGAAACGCAAAACGTATTTTTGACACAGACACCGTATGCAAGGGAAGTCTTTATGACTGTGTTGAAAAAGAACATTTCTTGAATTTCCTGACTCTTTTCCAAGAGACCAAAGAGATTCCCATACAGGATGGTAAACCAGTATTCTTGCCAAAGAATATTAAACCTAGTTCTATTCCGGATTCAATATGCAAGGTCTTTATCCCAAATGAATTGTATGACAAGGATAACAACTGGGATATGTATTTCACACCTGGATATTACATACATAAAGATAAACATTTAACATTGTTTCTTAAAACAAATAACGAACCGCGCAAATGGCAATGTGAATACTCTGGTTTAGCAATGATTACATACAAAGAAAACGGGGAAGCCATAGACTGTGCTATGTTAGGTTATGAGGATGACAATGATTTGTCTTTTCAGGCGACATATAATGCCGGTGAGAATCATATTGTTGTTCAACACGAATCATCAGACAGCGTTTTACCTGAAAACAAATTCACGATCACGAAAGACGGAAAAATCGAGAAAGAAATCAACTACCATTTTTCTCCGATTATCAGAATACCAGAGAAGTCCGGTGTACCAGAATCATGGACGTTCCCGGAACAAATGAGGAAATTTTGGTCGTTTTTCCCACGCACATTGCAAGGGAATGGATATCCGTATAATGGGGAGGCCGTTGTTTTGGATCATGAAAGTATACCCTCATTATATTATATTCCGGATGCGCCAAGAGATTGTGAATTATATAATGTTGATGCGATATTTGCCGCTTGTTCAAAAGTAAGTTTAGAAAAGAATGACATTGCTTTTATTGCTATGGGAGATATAAGCGATGAAGAAGGGTTTTCTATGCAAAATAGTCGTCTGTATGCTATATCTTACCATAAAGACGGCCGCCCTATAGATTGGATTCCGTTAAACGAATCCATTACTGAAAATCTTAAATCTATCACTTTTTCAATGAATGGAAAAGATATCTATATTTCCAGTAGTGACAAGAAATGGATAATGCGTGATGGGAAATTCATATCCTTATGATGTCCTCAACAAAACCGTCTACTGAAATTAGGAAAAGACACTGGGAAAAATGGCAGAAAAAAGTAAGATAGCTTACTTGGGCTGAGGAGATAGCTTATCTTGCCTGAGGAGATAGCTTGTTGAGGAAAGTATATTCATACGCTGTCCAAAAAGTCAATTTTATCGCGACGATGCGTTAACGAATGTTAAGCAAATTCGTTAATCTAAATAAAAATGTTAAAAAACAGGCGTCTTTTCATTTTTTGCGAATGTTTTTTGTTGACCGATGCGCAAACCAGATACTTTTGCAAATGTAAGACATCATTTGACGGAAAATATGATAAAGATAAGACAAATGAAACCGCTGACCAAAGCAGAGATTGCAGTGATGAATATCTTATGGGGACATGAAAAAGCTCTATCTGTGTATGAAATTATAGCGGAATATCCTGATCCCAAACCCGCTTATTCCACCGTAAGTACTTTCCTGAAGATACTTGAGGCTAAGGGTTATGTTTCGCACTGCAAAAGGGCAAACGAGATTCGCACTTTCTGTTTTTCTCCCACTATGAGCCGTGACAAATACATCAAGGATGTGGTGAATGACGTGAAGGATGCCTTGTTTGGTAACTCTGCTAAGAAGTTGTTTTCCTTCCTTGTACAGAACGAGGACCTTTCCGAGGATGAGATTGTGGAGCTGCTGGAGATGATAAAGGGGAATACTCCCAGCTGACTACATTAATAATAATATAAACACAAAAAGCCATGCTCGCCTATCTTATTAAATCTTCCCTGTTGCTCGTGTTGCTTTACGGTTGCTATGCTTTGTTGCTCAGACGCGAGACCTTCCACCGTTTCAATCGTATGGTTTTGCTTGCTATCATGTTGGTGTCGGCTTTGTTCCCTCTTGTAGAGATAACAGTCAAGGACACCTGGATAGTACAGTATCCCTTGAAGCCAATTTACGAATTGCAAGAAAAACAGTTTACGGAAGATATGGTGGTAGAAAAGGCCATGCCTGCTGGTACGGTAGACGAGACAGTTCCTTTGATCGCAGAAGAAACGACTGTGTCCGTGCCGCAATTCACACAACAGAAGGAAAATGTGTCATGGCATACCGCCATTCCCATTTGGATGATTATATATTTGGCAGGTGTAGCCTTGATGCTGACCAGATTCCTCCGTCAGATATGGGAATTATATCGTTGCCTGCAAGGCGGAATGCACTTGGAGGACGAATTTGGCAATGATGTGGTAATCTTTTCCGGGGACTTCGCCCCACGTAGCTTCATGCGTCATATCATCATCAGCACAAAGGATTATGATCAGATGCGTTTTCTTGTAATGGCGCACGAACAAGCACACATCCGTATGGGACATTCGTGGGACATCCTGTTGCTGGAGGCGCTGGCCATGCTGCAATGGTTCAATCCGGTGGTCTGTCTGCTTGGACGAGACTTGCGGTCTGTACATGAATACGAGGCGGACAAGGCTGTACTTGACAATGGAATAAATGCGAACATATATCAACAATTATTGGTGACCAGGACCGTAGGCAGCAGGCTGCAGACTATTGCTCATCGGCTGAATCATGGAACGTTAAAAGAAAGAATCATTATGATGAACAAGAAAAAAACAAATGGAATGAGAATGCTGAAAGCCGCTTTTGTGCCTGCTGTAATGTTTGTCGCTGCCATTTCTTTTGCCCGGACAGAAAGCAGTGAGGAGCTACCTGTAAAGGAAGAGAATCCGGTTCTAGAACCTGGCATCAGCAAAATCAAGGAAATGGAAGAGGCAAGTAGCCGATATGCGAAGAACCTCAAATTGTTTCCGAAAGAGATCAGGGAGAGTGAAGTTGTAAACGTATTGATGAACAGGTGGGGAGATGTCATGTATCGTAACGGAAAGCAACGTATAGAACCCGGTTATTTGTCTTCCGTCTATGGCCATCTAAGGAAATTGAATCCAACGTTTGTGATACTTGTAACAGATGTGTCTGCATCGGCAGCAGAACTGGACAAACTGATAAATGAGACTTATCTGTACTACACAAGACACGCATCGGATGTTCATCCAGTCTATTTCTATAGTACAACGGTAGATTTCCATTCTACTAAATCAGCAAACCGGCATAAAGAATCTTCATCCAAGCGAAGAGTGGTATCAGAAAAGACAGGGAAGGAGTATGAGAAACTTTGGATGATGTTACATTCGTCGGGCCTAATTCAGAATGCACCGCCCAAATCGGCTAATGCCTTTATTGTGGATACGTTGAAACTTAATACGGCTTATCGTAATTTGGTGAAGAATATAAACATACAGGTGTGGCAACAAGCCTATTTCAATGCTTTCCCCAAAAACTGGCAAGAATTTATTAACCTGTACAGTTTTGATAAATCTGGAATAGACAGGATTATGTATGACCTGGGATATGAACAGTTGCAAATGTTCGGTAACAAACTGACGCTTGTTAACAAGGATGCGTATTTGAACCGTCTGATTGACCTGGCCACTGGAGCGGTGCTGGATGCTGACGCACCGAATTATCTGCAAACGGTACTCCACAAGTTTATGGAGAAGGACATGGAAAACTTTATGGAACAACTCTCCAGACGTTCCAGTGACGTCCAAACCTCATTCTGGTCATTTTATTGGTCAGCACCTTATCACGTACAAACGTATGGCAAGCATTTGAACCGGTTTAACAAGATGTTTAAGGACGACTATCCTGAAATGGTAAGGATAATGAACGAGTGCTATAAATTCAATGGTAGCGAAGACGTGCGGAAACAATTTACACGGATGGACTAAGTATACGATGATTGATGGAAGAAAAAGTCTGGCATAGAAGAGTCGGGGGACGGATGTTCTCCGGCTCTTCTGCATTGTGTGTAAACGCAAAAGTAATGAGTGGGAGGGGAAATGTGTGCCATAAGTTTTCGGATATGGAAAAAATGAAGTAAATTTGCGGTTGAAACGGAACGAAATATCGTAATAATGAAGAGAATATTTGCAGTGCTGGGCTGTTTGTGCGCTTTTGTGTGCATGGTGGCCCAACCGAGATTTGTAGCAGAACGCGACATCACAAAAGTGGGGGAGTTGCAGTTTCAGGTGCCCAAGACTTTTACGCTGGGCTTTATAAACAAAGGCGACAAACCCCTGAAGATTCTGAACGTGCAACCCTCTTGCGGCTGTACCACAGCGGAATACAGCCAGGCGGAAATAGCGCCCAACGAACGGGGCGAAATCAAGGTGACCTTTGACGCCAAGATGCTTGGCACGTTCTACAAGGACTTTGAGATTCATACCAATGCCGGGCAAGAGCCTGTCTACATGGCGTTGCAGGGCATTGTGGTAAAGGAAGTGAAGGACTACAGTGCTGACTTTCCCATTGACTTGGGTAATGTGCGACTGATCAGCAACTATGTGGAGTTTGACGATGTGAACCGTGGCGATTATCCAGAGCAGATTATTCGTGTGATGAACACAGACCGCACGGCATACAAGCCCGAACTGATGCATCTTCCGCCCTATCTGACCGCCATTTGCGAACCCGAGAACATTCCGGGCGGAAAGGCCGGCATTATCCGCTTGCGGCTGGACAGCAAGAAACTTTTCCAGTTGGGGCTGAACCAGACCAGTGTCTATCTGGCCCGTTATATGGGAGACAAGGTGAGCGAGGAGAATGAAATTGTGGTATCGGCTGTGCTCTTGCCAGACTTCTCCAACCTTACGGCAGACCAGATAGACCAGGCGCCGGAGCTTACGCTATCGGAAGAGGAACTGGACTTTGGCAGCATGGGAGACAAGCGAAAGCTGACCCGCAAGCTGGTGATTACGAATACAGGAAAATCCACATTGAACATACGTCAGGTACAGGTGTTTAACCGCTCGTTGTCCGTGTCTTTGGGCAATCGTTGTCTGGCACCGGGAAAGAGTACCAAACTGAAGGTGACGGTGAATGCCAAACACATGAAAAAGGCCAAGGCCCGTCCGCGTGTGCTCCTTATCTCGGACGACCCCAAACACCCGAAGACGATTGTCAATGTGCATGTTACGGAATAAATTATAAAGAGATTTGTTATGCTTCATCCAGAAAACGATCCTGAATACAAGGGCCTTACCGTAAACAGCGGAGTGGCACCGGTTTCCATAGTGAATCCCTATCTGAAGCGCGGACGTTTTGCCCGCAAGAAAATGTCGGTGACAGATTATGTGGAAGGCATCTTGCGTGGCGATGTGACTGTGCTCGGCCAGGCCGTAACGCTTGTGGAAAGCACACACCCGGACCATCAGCAGGTGGCGCAGGAGGTGATTGAGAAGTGTTTGCCTTATTCGGGCAAAAGCATCCGTGTGGGCATCAGCGGAGTGCCGGGTGCGGGAAAGAGTACCAGCATTGACGAATTTGGCGTACATGTGCTGAAGGAGTATGGTGGCAAACTGGCTGTGTTGGCCATTGACCCCAGTAGCGAGCGCACCAAAGGCAGCATCCTGGGCGACAAGACCCGTATGGAAAAGTTGTCGGTACACCCCGATTCTTTCATCCGTCCCAGTCCCTCAGCCGGTTCCTTGGGTGGTGTGGCGCGCAAGACCAGAGAGAGCATTATCCTGTGTGAGGCGGCAGGCTTTGACAAGATATTTGTGGAAACGGTTGGAGTGGGCCAGAGCGAGACGGCCTGTCATTCCATGGTCGACTTCTTCCTGTTGATTCAATTGGCAGGAACGGGCGACGAGTTGCAGGGTATCAAGCGTGGTATCATGGAGATGGCCGATGGTATTGTGATTAACAAGTGCGATGGCAACAACGTGGAGAAATGCCAGCTTGCGGCAAACCAGTTCCGCAACGCATTGCACCTGTTCCCCATGCCGGAAAGCGGATGGACACCCAAAGTGCTTACCTACAGCGGTTTCTTCGGTTACGGAGTGAAGGAAGTATGGGATATGGTTTACCAATACTTTGACTTTGTAAAAGAGAACGGCTATTTTGAATACCGTCGTCAGGAACAAGCAAAGTATTGGATGTATGAAAGCGTAAATGAGCAGCTGCGGAACAGTTTCTACCATCAGCCGACCATTGCGGATATGCTCAAAGCGTCGGAAAAAGATGTGCTTGAGGGGCGCAAGACCTCATTCGTGGCAGCCAAGCAGCTCCTCGATGCGTACTTTGCACTCCTCCATTAACCATTTAGGGGTGCTTGTGGCACCGCAAATACCCACAGAACGGCAGTTCTGGAACCATTCGGTTTCAATTTCGCCGGAAGTGTCAATCATGTAGGAACGTGGATTCACGTTCCTGCATTCGTTATAAAGGACTCGTCCGTTGCTGCTTTTCCGTCCGCAGACAAAAAGAATTACATCGTGACGCGATGCAAATTCGCGGATGTGCGGCATGCGGTTGGCCACTTGTCGGCAGATGGTGTCGTAATAGGTGAAAGTGGCGGTGGAGGAGATGTGTAGCTGGATGTATTCCACAATCTTGCGGAACTCGTCCAGTGGCTTGGTAGTCTGTGAGTACAGGCAGATGTCACGCTCGAAATCCAGAAGTTTTGCGTCCTCGAATTTCTCGATGACAATGGCTGTGCCTTGGGTTTGCCCCACCAGTCCCAGCACTTCGGCATGACCGTTCTTCCCGAAGATGACAATCTGCTTCTGCTTGCTGGTGTCGGCATCGTATTCGCGCTTGATGCGTTCCTGAAGATGCAACACCACGGGGCAGGTGGCGTCTATGATTTCGATTTCCTGTTCCCGTGCCAGCTGGTAGGTGCGGGGAGGCTCGCCATGGGCGCGGAGCAGCACTTTTGCCTTGTTGAGTTTCTGATAGGCCTCGTGGTCAATGGTGATGAGGCCCAAACGTTTCAGACGGTCGCACTCCTTACCGTTGTGTACGATGTCGCCCAGACAATACAGTTTGCTGCCGTTTGTCAGTTCTTCTTCCGCCTTGCCGATGGCTCGGGTTACTCCGAAGCAGAATCCGGACCCCTGGTCAATCTCAATTTTCATTGGTTACTCTTTTGAATTGTTCCATCAGCCATTCCTTTTGCTCGGCTATTGTCATGTGGCTGTTGTCCAGCACAATGGCGTCCTCTGCTTGTCGCAGGGGGCTTATCTCGCGGGTGGTGTCAATGCGGTCGCGTTCTTGTACGTTCTTCAGGATGTCGTTGATGTCGCAAGCCATGCCTTTTGCCGTCAGCTCGTCATATCTGCGCTTGGCGCGGATTTCGGCTGATGCCGTAACAAAAATCTTGAGTTCGGCATCGGGGAAGACAACAGTTCCAATGTCACGGCCGTCCAGGATTACTCCTTTTTCCTTGCCCATGAGTCTCTGCTGCTGCACCATTGCTTCGCGGACAAAATCCAATGTGGCAATGGGACTTACGTATGAGGCCACTTCCATGCCACGGATTTCCTGCTCCACACAGACTCCGTTAAGGTGGGCCAAGGGGCGGCCTGTGGCCTGGTCCAGTGCAAAGGTTATCTTGATGTCGGCCATCTTCTCTTTCAGAAGAGCCGTGTTGATTCCCTCAGACGTGATAAGTCCGTTCTGTAAGGCATAGAGGGTGACGGAACGGTACATTGCACCGGTGTCGATATATACATAGCCGATTTCGCGAGCCAGGTCTTTGGCCATTGTGCTTTTACCGCAGGAAGAATATCCGTCAACGGCAATTGTGATCTTCTTCATTGATGACTTGTTCTTTATATTATTATAATGTGTGTTTATTTAGTCTTGTGAAGGCTGTATGCCAGAGAGAATGCCAGGGTGGGGGCGCCTACATGGTATTTTCCGTATGCCATTCCCAACTTGATGCGGTTGAGGTTGAGTCCGGCACCAAAACTCAGACCGGCAGCGTGGGACGAGCCGGCAGCCTTCATCTCATAGGCTCTGCGGAAGTTGTAACCGGCAGCCACGTAGAAGAGGTGGGTCGGTGTGATATCCACTCCCAGATTGAAATGGTTTGTGAAAATACGTCCGTTGCTGGTCTTCTTTCCGGCAGAGAAGTAATCGTCGCTGCTCCATCTGGTCAGGTCCACAAGCGTGAGCGAGAACTTGATGGGCGCATGTCCCAGTCCCTTTGTGAATCCCACTTCAAGGTCGAAGGGAAGGCGTTCATGATGGTCGGCAAAAGATTTTACCTGTCCGCCGATATTCCTGGCGGCAGCGGAAAGTGAGAAGTCTTTCTCTTCAAGGAAATAATTGATGCCCAAGTCCACTGCAAGTGCGCATGAGGTGAATTCGCCATAGTGCGAGTAGATAATCTTTCCGCTGGCACCTCCGGCCCAATTCTCACCTAACATATAACTATATGTACCGCTGACGGCCATATCCAAGGCGGACATCGTTCCCAACACCTCGCCCGAGGCGGATGTTTCCTGCATGGAACCGTAGCCCACGAACTGCACTCCGGCTCCCCATGTGCCACGTTTGCCTGCATGTTGGGCATACGAGGCGCTTCCGTTCTTGGCCCCTTTCATGAACGTCATGAAGTTCAGCCCAAGCGTTTTGTCACTGACACTTGAGAGCAGGGCGGGGTTGTGGAAGGCCAGGGAAATGTCATCTTCAATTAAGGAAATGTTTTTGCCTCCCAAAGCCGTTGCGTGCGATGATGTGGGCAGATTCAGAAAATTGAAAACACTGGTGCTTTCCTGTGCCTTTAACGACAAGTTTGCGGCACAGAATAATGCGATGAGTGTTATGGGGCATTTTCGGGACATAGTTTATCTATTTCTGTGCCAAAGATAGTGCATTTTCCCGCAATATGAGGCCTTAAAGAAGAAAAAATACACATGAAGGAAAAAAAATGGGCAGTTGGGGGGCGTAAAATAAAAAAAATGTACTACATTTGCCCCAAAGAGACGAAAATAAAGAAAAAAACACATATATGGAAACCAACAAAACGCTAAACGAAGAACTTCGGAGCCAGAAGTCAACAGGTATCTTGATTGGCTATGTCTTGGCTTTGGCCGCCATGTTTGTGGCCTTCGAGTACACACAACGTGAAATCAAGATTGTAGAGACTGAAAAGATCTATGATTTCAAGATGGAAGAGGACATGATCCCCATTACACAGCAGCAGGTTGTGGTGGCTCCTCCTCCAGCAGCAGCGCCCAAGGTGGCTGAAATCATCAACATTGTGGAGGATGAGACTGAAATCCCCGAGGAAGAAGTGGAAACCTCTGAAGAAATGAATCAGGCTATTACTGCCGTAGTAGGTACTGGTGCTCCCTCTGCTGTTGTGGCAACAGGTCCTGTTGGCCCCGTTGTGGAAGCAGACGATGATGACCGTATCTATGACGTGGTAGAGCAGAACGCACAGTTCCCCGGTGGTGACGCTGAGTGTATGAAGTGGTTGGCAGAGAATCTGAAGTATCCTTCAATCTGTCAGGAACAGGGTGTTCAGGGTCGTGTAGTGGTTAAGTTTGTGGTTAACCGAGACGGTTCTATCGTAGATGTGGAAATCGTTCGTTCACCAGACCCCAACCTCTCAAAGGAGGCTGAGCGCGTGGTTAAGATGATGCCCAAGTGGCAGCCCGCCCGTCAGGGAAACAAGGCTGTACGCTCTCGCTTCAACTTGCCCGTAATGTTCCGTCTGAACTAATGAATAGCATAAATATTTTATAAGAACAAGTGTCTTGAGGTTGCTCTCCGATGGTGGGCAACCTCATATTTTATGAAGAATCCTTCCTTTAACTCCTGATATGAATATGTATACGAGTAATGAAATTCTGGAATTGGTAAACGAGGCGTTGGAAAATAAGGTGTACGACCGCAAGCCTCAGAGTTTGTATGAACCCATGAAGTATGTGCTTTCACTTGGTGGAAAACGTATTCGTCCGGTGTTGATGCTTATGGCTTATAACCTTTATCGTGAAGACGTGAACCGTATCATGACAAATGCGTTGGCCATTGAAACTTACCACAATTACACATTGCTTCATGATGATTTGATGGACAGAGCCGATGTGCGCCGTGGAAAACCTTGTGTGCACAAGGTGTGGGATGACAATACGGCCATTCTGAGTGGTGACGCCATGCTTGTGCTTTCTTATCAAATGATGGCGCAATGTGACCGGGACAAGCTGGCTCAGGTGATGGAACTTTATACAGAGACTGCTTTGCAGATAGGCGAAGGTCAGCAGTATGACATGGAGTTTGAGACGCGTAATGATGTGCGTGAAGAGGAATACATAGAGATGATTCGTCTCAAGACGTCTGTCCTTTTGGCTTGCGCCCTCAAACTTGGCGCCATTCTTGCCGACGCGCCCCAGGCGGATGCCGATGCCTTGTATGCCTTTGGCGAGAAGATGGGACTGGCGTTCCAGCTGCAGGACGACTATCTGGATGTGTACGGCGACTTCAAGGTTTTCGGAAAGAAAATTGGTGGTGACATCCTTTGTAACAAGAAGACCTTTATGTTGATTAACGCATTGGCAAAGGCTGATCCTGAGAAGCGTGAAGAGTTGGACCGTTGGTTGGCGGCCACTGATTATGTGCCCGAAGAAAAAGTGAAGGCCGTTACACATATATATAATGAGCTTGATATCCCTCAGCTGGCATTGGACAAGATAAATGCATACTTTGAAGAGGCCAAGACTGCTCTTGAAAGCGTGCAGGTGGCTGACGAGAAGAAACACTATTTGTGGGAACTGGCGGAACAGATGCTGGGACGCCAATCTTGATTCCGTGCTGAATAAAAAGGTATGATAGATACGCACAGCCATATTTACGTGGAGGAGTTTGCCGATGATGTGGACGATGTGGTTTCACGGGCACAACAGGCAGGGGTAGAAAAGATTCTATTACCTAACATCAACAGGGAGAGCATTGAGCCAATGTTGGCGTTGTGCCATCGGTATCCGGGTTATCTTTATCCCATGATTGGCCTTCATCCCGAAGATGTCAAGGAAGACTGGGAACAGCTTCTCTCGGAAATGGAAACCATGTTGCAGCAGCCAGGCAACCCGTTTGTGGCAGTGGGCGAAGTGGGTCTCGACTTTTACTGGGACAAGACGTATAGCGAGGAGCAGAAGAAAGCGCTCGATGTGCAGATTCGATGGGCGGTTCGTTATGGCTTGCCTTTGATGATTCATTGTCGCGATGCGCATGACGAGTTGTTGGAGGCGCTTGCTCCCTATAAGGGAACCGGGCTTAAAGGTGTTTTCCATTGCTTTGGCGGAACACCTGAACAGGCGAACGCTCTTTTGGAACATGAGGGATTTGTCTTGGGTATAGGTGGTGTGCTTACTTTTAAAAAGTCCCCTCTTCCAGCCGTGTTGGCTGAAACCTCTCTTGACCGTATTGTTGTGGAAACAGATGCCCCTTATCTGGCGCCTGTGCCCTATCGCGGAAAGCGTAACGAAAGCGCCTATTGCGTGGAGGTTTTCAAGAAATTGGCCGAGTTGTACCAGGTTACTCCGGAAGAAGTGTCAATACGGACAAATATGAATGTGAGACGTATATTCGGTGTGCTTTGAGCGTGCGTTTGAACAATATTTTAAGAAAAATTAGACATTCTAAGCATTTTTTATGCAAAAAGATATGGTGTTGTACAAAAAAAAGGATATTTTTGTATCCGAAAACGTGTATTAGCATTGTTTAACGCATGTAATATGCACTGTTGGAGAGATGCTCGAGTGGCTGAAGAGGCACGCCTGGAAAGCGTGTATACGTCAAAAGCGTATCCGGGGTTCGAATCCCCGTCTCTCCGCAAAATTTAAAGAAGAAAAAGATCAAATAAAAAAATAAGTTTAATTAATTAAAAAAACACAACACAATGAAAAAGTTATTTGCAATTGTTGCGATGGTTGCTGCTTGCTCATTCGGAGCAAATTCAACCGTAATGGCTCAGGAGGAGGCTTCGGCCGCCGACACTACTTTGGTAGCAGATTCAACTGCTGTTGACTCTGCTGCAGTTGAGGAACCCGCAGTAGAAGAACCTGCTGCTCCCGTAGTAGAAGAACAGACTGAAAGTCTGCACAAGGCTTTGAAGACTAAGTTCATCGAAGGAGACGCTGGTTTCATGTCTTTGGTTGCTATCGCTTTGGTACTGGGTCTCGCATTCTGTATCGAGCGTGTTATCTATTTGAGCTTGGCTCAGGTTAATACCCGTAAGTTCGCTGCAGAACTGGCTGCTTTGGTTGCTGCTGGTAAGATTGCAGATGCTATTCAGAAGTGTAAGAACACCCGTGGTCCCGTGGCTCAGATTAGCCTCAAGGCTATGAACTGCTTGAACAGCAACGAGCAGAATGACATCGCCACTATCGAGCGTACCATCAACATGGAAGCTGAAGTTCAGGGTTCTTATCTGGAAGAGAACTGCTCTTGGATTACTCTGTTTATCGCTATGGCTCCCTCTCTCGGATTCTTGGGTACTGTGATCGGTATGGTTATGGCGTTCGACGACATCCAGCGTGCTGGTGACATTAGCCCCACCGTTGTGGCTGGTGGTATGAAGGTGGCTTTGATTACCACTATCTTCGGTATCGTTGTTGCTTTGATTCTGCAGGTATTCTACAACTACATCCTGTCTAAGGTTGAAGCACTGACCAGTAACATGGAAGAGGCTGCACAGGAACTGCTCGTTATGTGCGTGAAGTCTGACAAGTGCAAGAAGTAATCTCACACAAACCATTCAAAGAGAGTTAATATGAAAATTCAAAATATTTCAAGGCGTGTGTTGTTTGCCTGCATCGCGCTTGCCGTAGTTTGCTTCGGTGCATTCTTCACGGTAGGTTACGACAATCCCGTGGGCGACTACAACGAGCCTCAGCTGACTGAGCTTTTGCTCTGGCTCATGTATGGCCTTACTGTAATCACCGCTCTTCTGATTGTGTGGGGTATTATAAAAGGTATACAGAGCACTAAGGGTAATGACCCCGCTGTGACTACAGGTGTTCCCGGTTCTAAGATTACTGCAACTACAATCATCCTGATGATCGCATCTCTGGCTGTAGGTTATGTAATGGGTATGAACGAGACAGAGTTCACCGCCGCTGACGGAACTGTAACTTCTGCAGGTATGGTAACCGTTACCGAAATGTTCTTGTGGTCTATTTATATCCTGACTGTTGCAGCTGTGGCTGTAGTAGGCGTAAGCATGTCAGGTATCCTTACCAAGACTGCTAGCAAGTAAGAGAGAAAGTACTGTTCTTTTTAATTAGTATCAAAAAAAGAAGGATATGGCAAAAAAGAAAAAGAAAGTTCCTGGATTGAACGCAAGTTCAACTGCGGACATCTCCTTCATCTTGCTGATCTTCTTCTTGATTACCACATCAATGGATACGGACAGCGGTTTGGCACGTCGTTTGCCACAGCCGCCCGATCCCGATCAGGAAGACGCACAGATTGACGTAAAGGAAAGAAACGTACTGAATGTACGCTTGAACGGCGCTGGTGATCTGATGATCAATAGCGATATTTCAGATATCAAGGAGTTACGTGCCCGAGCAAAAGAGTTCGTCAAGAACGAGGCAGATTTGAGTTCTCTGCCCGAGAAGCACGTAAAGGAAATTGATCTTTTGGGACCCTGCTATATAACTGACAAACATGTAATTTCTGTACAAACAGACCGTGGTACACCTTACGATGTATACTTCAATGTTCAGAATGAGCTGGTAGCTGCCTATAACGAACTCCGTGAAGAGTTGTCTAAAGCTAAGTTCGGCCGCTCTTTTGAGTTCTTGACCGACGAGCAGAAGGTAGCCATCAAAACATACTATCCTCAGAAGATATCCGAGGCAGAACCACGTAATTATGGAGGAAACAAGTAATGGGATTTAAGAAAAAAGAAAGCCGCGAAATGCCTGAGATGAATACCTCATCTCTGCCTGACTTGATCTTCACCATTTTGTTCTTCTTCATGATTGTAACGACAATGCGTGAGGTAACACTGAAGGTAAAGTTTACTATCCCTTCAGGTACTGAATTGGAAAAGTTGGAAAAGAAATCAGCAGTTTCATTCATCTATGTGGGTCCTCCCACCGACCAGCTTCGTGCACAGTTGGGTAGCGGAACACGTATTCAGCTGAATGACCGTTTTGCTGAACCTCGTGAAGTTATGGATTTCGTAGCCCAGGAACGTCAGGGCATGATGAACCAGGCTGAACAGGTGATTTCAATTAAGGCCGACCAAAAGACTAAGATGGGTATCATCACCGATATCAAAGAGGTATTGCGTAAGTCTTGGGCGCTGCGTATCAACTATTCGGCATCACGTCGTAACTAATAAGTCTTAGTTATCCGACCTATATAAAAAGGTGGCACAGTCATGTGTCACCTTTTTTCTTGTTTTTGTTTGTCTACTCCGACAAAAATCTGTAAATTTGTGGCAAATTAACAATGTCAAAGCAATGTCTGTCTGCCATCTGAAAACCCAGGTAGAAACCGGAAAGATGTCAGACATCCAAACCAAATTGAACATTATATAGATATGATATCAATAATTGCAGCCGTGGCACAGAATGCAGCCATTGGTTATCAGAATAAGCTTCTGTATTGGCTTCCCAATGATTTGAAGAGATTCAAACAACTCACCACTGGACATACCATAATCATGGGTCGTCTCACCTTTGAGTCATTACCCAAAGGTGCGCTCCCTAACCGTAGGAATGTGGTTTTGTCCCGCAATGGCCAGACCTTTCCCGGAACTGAAACATTTTCCTCTTTAGATCTGGCTTTGTCCTCTTGCGCATCTGATGAAGAGGTGTATATCATCGGAGGAGCCCAAGTCTATGCTCAGGCTCTCTCTTATGCCGACCGTCTGTGTCTCACTGAAGTCCATGACACGCCAGCGCAGGCAGATGCCTTTTTCCCTACATTTGATAAAAATGATTGGACGGAAGCTTTTGCAGAAGAATATGAGACCGATGAGAAGCATGCTTTTCCGTATCGATTTGTTGATTATATCCGTCAGAAGTGATAGTCCAGTATGATATAAAACGTAAAAGACACCATTATGAAACAATATCTTGATCTGCTCAACAGAATCCTTTCTGAAGGTACACGCAAGGAAGACCGTACAGGAACCGGCACCATCAGCGTGTTTGGCCATCAGATGCGTTTTAACTTGGAAGAAGGTTTTCCCCTGCTTACCACTAAGAAACTCCATCTGAAGTCTATCATCTATGAATTGCTGTGGTTCCTCCAGGGCAACACCAATGTAAAGTATCTCCAGGATCATGGTGTGCGCATCTGGAATGAATGGGCAGATGAGAACGGTGAATTGGGTCCCGTCTACGGACACCAATGGCGTTCATGGCCCGATTATAACGGAGGCGTCATCGACCAGATAAGCAATGTGGTGGAGCAGATTAAGAAAAATCCTGACTCTCGCCGCCTGATTGTGAGTGCCTGGAATGTGGCTGAAGTGGACAGCATGGCGCTTCCGCCTTGTCACACCCTTTTCCAGTTTTATGTGGCAGACGGCAAACTTAGCCTTCAGCTTTATCAGCGCAGTGCCGACACGTTCCTTGGCGTCCCTTTCAACATTGCTTCTTATGCCTTGTTACTTCAGATGATGGCACAGGTTACCGGCCTCAAGCCCGGCGAGTTTGTACACACGACAGGCGATACACTTGGTCTATATTTTGATCACCTGGAGCAAGTGCAGCTGCAACTTACCCGCGCTCCGAGAGCTTTGCCCGTCATGCGCATCAACCCCGAGGTAAAGAGCATCTTTGATTTCCAATATGAGGACTTTGTTTTGGAGAATTACGATCCTTGGCCTCATATTGCCGGTAAGGTTTCGGTATGAGTCAGATTCAACTACCACCCGATTTCTTTCCCCTGATGCAGCAGCAGTGGGGCAGTCAGGTTGCAGAGGAACTTTGCGCTTCGCTTTCCACCACAGACCCCTCTGTGTCAGTCAGGCTTAATCCTGCCAAAGCACCCGTATTAACACTTCCTTATGAGCAGGTTCCCTGGTGTGCCGACGGGTATTATTTGCCCGAGCGGCCGGCCTTTACGTTTGACCCCCTTCTCCATGCCGGGGCTTATTATGTGCAGGACGCCTCTTCCATGTTCCTTTCTCATGTGGTCCGTCAATATGTAGACCGTCCCGTGGTAGCCCTTGACCTTTGTGCGGCTCCCGGTGGAAAGAGTACCTTGCTTCATGGCTGTTTGCCCAAAGGTTCATTGCTTGTCAGCAACGAGCCCATGCGCCAGCGAGCACAAGTATTGGCGGAGAACTTGACCAAGTGGGGTAGTCCTTATACTGTAGTGTCACAAAACTATCCTGCCGACTTTACGTCCCTTTCCCATTTGTTCGACTTTATCGTTACGGATGTGCCTTGTTCTGGCGAAGGAATGTTCCGCAAGGACGAACAGGCTGTCCGCGACTGGAGTCTTCAGAACGTGGACCTGTGCTGGCGCCGGCAGCGTGACATTTTGGAGTCGGTCTGGCCAACGCTTAGACCCGGTGGACTGCTGGTTTACAGCACCTGTACTTTCAACCGCTACGAAGATGAGGACAATGTACAATGGATTGCAGGGCAGCTGGGAGCCGAAGTGCTTCAGGTTTCTGTCTGCCCGGAATGGAATATCCACGGCGAATACCATTTCCTGCCCGGACGTATCCGAGGCGAAGGGCAGTATATGGCGCTTTTGCGCAAAAATGGCGAAGCCTCTTCTGTGCGCAACAGTATAAAGACCGATAAAGCGAAAGCCGGTAAGGCCGAGCCTCTTGCATTGCAACAATGGGTGGAGGGCGATTGCCAATTCTTCATTCATAAGGAAGCCTATCACGCTTTCCCTGCGGAGTATGCCACCCAACTGGCCATGTTACGTACCCGGCTGAATCTGCTTGTTGCAGGAGTGCAGTTGGCTGTGCCTAAAGGGAAGGACTGGCAACCGGCTCATTCCCTTGCCATGAGTACAATTTGCCGCTGCGATAGTTTCCCAACCGCAGCGCTCACATACGAACAGGCCTTGGCTTATCTTCGCCATGAATCCATCCAGATTGAAGCCCCAAAAGGCTATGTCCTGCTTACCTATAAAGACCTTCCCCTTGGATTTGTCAAGAACCTGGGCAACAGGGCAAATAACCTTTATCCCTCAGAATGGCGTATCCGCAGCGGATATACCACACCGTTCTGTCTTTTTGATTAACTCCAGAGACTGAAAATATAAAATATAAACGATGAAACACACAAGCAAACTGATCCTTACCTTGCTTTTTTCAGCAATGGTATGGCCGCAGCAGATTTCTGCGCAGGAACAAAATGTCACTGTTCCGGACAACACCCAATATATCCTTACTCCTCCCGCACCAGCCACACCGCGTATCAACAGTGCCCGAGTGTTTGGTGTGCGCCCCAAGTCAGAGTTTCGTTATACCATTGCTGCCACAGGTAACCGCCCCATGACCTTTTCTGCCGACGGACTTCCCAAAGGGCTTAAACTGGACGAACAGACAGGAATCATTACAGGTCGCCTCAAGAAGAAAGGAACTTATAAGGTAGTCCTTCGTGCCAAGAATAGTTTGGGCGAGGCGGAACGCGACCTTCGCATAGAAGTGGGTGAAGACATTCTTCTCACTCCTCCCATGGGCTGGAATAGTTGGAATTGTTGGGGTAAGAGTGTCAGCCAGGAAAAAGTGCTCAGTTCAGCCAAGGCAATGGTAGACAAGGGCCTTGCCAACTACGGTTACACCTATATTAACATTGATGACGGATGGCAAGGCATCCGTGGTGGCAAGCATAACGCCATTCAACCCAACCGCAAGTTTCAGGACATAAAGGGACTTGTGGACGAAATTCATGGCATGGGGCTCAAAGCTGGCATCTATTCGGCTCCCTGGGTCGCCACTTATCAGGGGCATGTCGGCACCCAGTGTGACAATCCCGATGGCAAATACGAATGGATTGAAAAAGGCCTTTGCGATGAGAACTATAAGTTGGAAGATCCCGATGGCAAACTTCATAGCGGATATTTCCGTTATCATGGTGCCTATTCCTTTGCCGAGCAAGACGCACGCCAGTGGGCAGATTGGGGTTTTGATTACCTAAAGTATGACTGGAATCCCAATGATTATTATTATACCAAGGAAATGTCCGAAGCCTTGCGTGCCACAGGACGAGACATCGCACTCAGCATTTCCGGCTCCGATCCTTTTGCCATGGCATACACTTGGCCCGAATTGGTGCAATGCTGGCGCACAACAGACGACATCTTCGATACCTGGAGCAGCATTGTCCGCATCGGTTTTGGTCCGCAAGACCGTTGGCCGGCATTCAGCGGTCCTGGCCATTGGGCCGATGCCGACATGTTGGTGGTGGGCATGGTAGGTTGGGGACCAAATCTCCATTATACCCGTCTTACCCCCGATGAGCAATATACTCACATTTCCCTTTGGGCACTTTTCTCATCACCCTTCCTCATTGGTTGCGATATAGCCCAGATGGATGATTTCACCCTCAGTCTCCTGTGCAATTACGAGGTGAACGACATCTGTCAGGACCCTCGAGGCATGCGTGCTGTTCCCTATTTCCGTGGAGACGGTTATGTGGTCTATGTGAAGATTCTTGAGAACGGCAATCTGGCTGTAGGTCTTTTCAACACATCTGCTGAGCCTAAGAAGATTGGCTTCACACCCCGCACACTCGGTTTGTGGAGCAACAAGATTACCATCCGCGATGTCTGGCGCCAGCAGGATGTGGCGGAGATTGGCCCTCGCGACCGTTATGAGCAGGAAGTGGCACCCCACGGCGCTGCCCTCCTGTTGGTCTCTCCACCCAATACGCTTGAGAAGATAGTACACAAACCCTATATTATCAAAAGGTAGCCCCAAATAATCGCAGTGCATTGTATTGGCTGATGCATGCTGTTGCATTGGGCAACGCAATGCATTGTGTTGCCCAACTCAAGCTGTTGACTTTTTAAAGCTGAAATATAGACTAGCCAGAGCAGATGAACTGTATTTTCACTTGAAGTATAACTGCGATATGCTAGTCAGTACTATTGCATTTTTACGTGCAATTTTGCGTAAAGAACAAAATATCACATTTACTTTTTTGTGATGTGATATTTTTGTTTTAACTTTGCTTAAAATAAATACCTGTAAGATGCCGAAAAACCAGATATGCCAGAGAGTTGAAGCGTTACGGCAATTCATGGATAAACATGGATTGGACGCTTTTGTTTTTCCCAGTTCAGACCCTCATAACGGAGAATATGTGCCCTCGCATTGGAAGACTCGCGAGTGGATTAGCGGTTTCAATGGAAGTGCAGGGACCGCAGTCGTTACCCGTGGGCGTGCCGCCTTATGGACGGACAGCCGTTATTTTCTGGCTGCGGAAGAACAGTTGCAGGAGACTCCTTTTGCTTTAATGCGTGAAAGGATTCCCGGAACACCGAGCGTTGCCGAATGGCTCTCAGAAGAAATTGGAACGGGCGGAAGGGTAGGAGTGGACGGATGGGTGTTCTCCATTGCTGAGGAACATGTCTTGCGCGAAGAACTGGCTTTCCATGGATTGGATTTGGTGCTTGCCGAAGATCCTGCTGAGGCTTTGTGGGAAGAACGTCCTGCCATACCTCAGGCTCCGGTTTGCTTGCATCCTATTGCCTATGCCGGCAAGTCTGCTGCGGATAAGATCAAAGATTTGCGCGAACGACTGCTGGCGCGTCATGTGGAAGCAACGTTGGTGTGCAAACTGGATGAGGTGGCATGGCTTGCCAACATCCGTGGAACCGATGTACATTGCTGTCCGCTGGTGGTTGCATATATGTGGGTTACCCAACAGAAGGCAGTGTTGTATGTGGACGACGCGAAGTTGGATGACACAGTTAGAAAAGCTCTTTTGGAACAGGGAATTGAATGCCGTCCATATGGCAGTTTGGTGCAGGATTTGCCTGTGTGCGGAGTGCAGTCTGTATTGTTGGACGTGAACTCTACCAACAGCAGGCTTGGCGAACTCCTTCCCGAGGCGTGTAAAATTGTGTCGGGAGGCAGTTTGATTGCTCTTGAAAAAGCGGTGAAAAACGAAACTGAAATCAACGGTTTCAGAAATGCCATGTACAGGGACGGCATTGCAATGGTGAAATTCCTGCATTGGCTTTTGCCTGCAGTGAAGACCGGTGGCCAGACAGAACTTTCCGTCAGCCACAAACTGGAAGAGTTGCGTGCCATGCAAGCGCTGTACAAGGGACTTTCCTTTGACACGATAGCCGGTTATGCCGCGCATGGTGCCATTGTGCATTATGAGGCGGACGAGAAGAGCGACTGCGAACTGCTCCCAAAAGGATTGCTTTTGCTGGACAGCGGTGCCCAATATCAGGATGGTACCACTGACATTACTAGGACGATAGCCTTGGGGGCATTGACAGAGCAGGAACGGATTGACTATACACTGGTGCTCAGGGGGCACATTCGCTTGGCCATGGTGCGTTTTCCGGCTGGGAGCAGCGGCACACAACTTGATGTCTGTGCCCGGTATGCGATGTGGCAACAAGGTGTGAACTATCTGCATGGCACAGGTCATGGAGTGGGTTCGTTCCTGAATGTGCACGAAGGTCCTCATCAAATAAGAATGAATTATGTGCCTGCGGAATTAAAATCCGGCATGACTGTTACCAATGAACCTGGAATCTATCGGGCTGGCAGCCATGGTGTGAGAATAGAGAACACCATGCTCGTAGCCCCCTATATGCAGGGCGAATATGGAGAATTTCTGCAGTTGGAGGCATTGACGCTTTGCCCTATAGACAAGACTCCTATTATATTGGAAATGATGCAGGACGATGAAATTGCGTACCTGAACGCTTATCATGCCAGAGTGTATGAACAATTGTCCTCTGCCTTGACTGAAGAAGAAAGGGTTTGGCTGAGAGAGGCGACAGCGCCTTTGGCGAAATAACGTGAATATTAATTATTAAAAGATACAAAATAAAGTGGCTATAATCAAAAGACTTTCGGGAATGCCCGCACCGCGATTTGGCAAGCATTGTTACTTCAGCGAAGGCGCGGTGATCGTTGGTGATGTGGAAATGGGCGATGACTGCACCGTTTGGTTCAATGCTGTGGTGCGCGGCGACGTACATTTCATAAAAATAGGAAACCGTACCAACATTCAGGACAACAGTTGCTTGCATACGCTGAACGGCAAGGCTCCGGTGATACTGGGCGATGACGTGACCATAGGCCATAGCGTGACGTTGCACGGATGTGTGGTGCATGACGGTGCGCTTATAGGAATGGGCGCAACTGTGCTTGATCATGCAGAAGTGGGCAAGGGAGCCATTGTGGCTGCCGGCGCATTGGTATTGAGCAATACAAAGATTGGTGACGGAGAACTATGGGCTGGCGTACCAGCAAAATTCATCAAGAAGGTGGATCCGGTTCAGGCAGCGGAATTGAACCAGACTTATGCACGTCATTACATAGAATACAGCGATTGGTTCCGCAATGCGGATGCCGATGCCCGGAATACGCAAGAGGTTACCACAAGCGAGGATTACCGTGCGTGCGATGATTAAAAAGGGTATATATATAATAATGTAAAAGGCACAAACATGAAACAGAGTATCTTGATGGCAATGTGCTTTCTGATGATGTTGGTGACATCATGCGAGAAAGTCGATTTTTCGGAAGTTGAGGTTCAGGAGAAGAATCGCAATTTGGAAATCTATACACGCGCATCGGATGCTGATGCGTTGCAATACCCTTTGGTGGTATTTGTGTTTGATGCCAAAGGCCAATGCCGAGGACAGCAGACATTGCTGGAAAAAGGTTCCACTTTCTCCTTCCAATTGCCGTCAGGCTCTTACCGCATTGTGGCACTGGGTGGAATATCAAGTTGCGATCTGCCTTCCACTCCAAAATTCACATCTTGTTTGACACTCAAGGAGAATGCGACGGTGCCTTTGCAGATGGGGCAGGCTGATGTGACAATGGGTCAGAACAGCACGAAGGCCTATTTACAGATGCGTTATCTGGTGTCTCAGGTAAAAGTGTCATTGTCAGGTCTGCCCGATGATGTTACGTCTGTTTCTATGGTGTTGTCAAAACCCTATTTGCAATGGGCGTTTTCCGGAACGGGCTCCACTCCGACCTCGTACACCAAGACATTGAAACCCGGCTCTCTTCCAGGGATTTGGGAGACTGGAGATGTCTATGTGCTGCCAACGGAAGGACCAGCCACACTTACACTAAACCTGGCCACACCGACAGGGAATGTCTCTTATGCCTACACTTGTCCCGAAGCGTTGCGCTCAGGAGTGCCATATCTCTTGAATGGCTCTTATTCAACCGGAGACATGGTAGTAGAGGGGGAGTTTTCGGTTGAAGGTTGGGCGGAAACCGTAAATTGGGACTTTGGTTTTGGCCCCAGTGCTTCTGTGCCGGACGTCAATGAACCTTCAGGCGCTCCTATTGTAGGAACATTATGGGGGAATCATATAGTCGCTTATGTAAGCGAATTGAATGCAACGCAATGGAGTGTGTATCTGCTCTCCCGTGAAGAGAAGGTGGAAGTCCCATCGGCATTGAGTGGAGAAAATTCTGATATGGCTTTGCAATATGCACAGCAATATGTGGAGGATGACATTTCAGGCTGGGCAATCCCTACAACCGCAGAAGTTCGTATGCTACAGCAGTCTTTTGGAGGTATTGCTCTCACGGAATTGAACGCGGTGTTAACTCAAGAAGGACTGTCGCCATTCTTGGATTATGAACCGAACAGTTCAACCGAAAAAGCCCGCTATTTATGTGACGAAGGGATGAAGAGCTTTTCTATGGCGAGTAATTCGATTATTGCGAATGTCAGTGGAACAAAAAAATACCGCTTGCGTTTGGTTAAGGAAATTATAGTAGATAAATGATAAACGGCTTTGTCAAAAGGGAAAAAATGAATATATGAACGGATAAAATCCGAATCTTTTTTGGAAGGAACGCGGATTTTCTCTATCTTTGCGAATAATTAACTAATTTTTAAAAGAATATATAAATTATGGCTTTTTTAACTGACGAAAAACTTCTTATTGTTGGAGCCGGTGGTATGATTGGCTCAAACATGGTACAGAGCGCACTGATGCTCGGTCTTACTCCCAACATTTGTTTGTATGATATTTTTGAACCTGGCGTTCATGGTGTAGCTGACGAAATGGCTCATTGTGGTTTCCCCGGTGCAAATATCACTTGGACAACTAATCCCGAGGAGGCTTTCACCGGTGCTAAGTATATTGTATCTTCAGGTGGTGCTCCTCGCAAGGAGGGTATGACCCGTGAAGATTTGTTGAAGGGCAACTGTCAGATTGCTGCTGAGTTCGGTGACTTCATCAAGAAATACTGTCCCGATGTTAAGCACGTAGTTGTTATCTTCAACCCCGCTGATGTAACCGCTTTGACAGCTTTGATCCACTCAGGTTTGAAACCCAATCAGTTGACTTCATTGGCTGCTCTCGACTCTACTCGTCTGCAGCAGGCCTTGGCCAAGGAATTTGGCGTACAGCAGGACAAGGTTACCGGAGCCAAGACTTATGGTGGACACGGCGAGCAGATGGCTGTATTTGCATCTCAGGTTAAGATCGATGGCAAGCCTTTGGCCGAAATGGGCCTTTCTGAAGAGCGTTGGGCTGAAATCAAGCACAATACTGTACAGGGTGGTTCTAATATCATCAAGCTTCGTGGCCGCAGCTCATTCCAGAGCCCCTCTTACTGCGCCATCAAGATGATTGAGGCTGCAATGGGTGGTGAGCCTTACACTTTGCCCGCTGGCTGCTATGTTAACAGCGAGGAACTCGGTTATAAGAACGTAATGATGGCTATGCCCACCGTTATCGATGCTGATGGTGTTCACTACACAACTCCCGAAGGAACTGAAGAGGAAATGGCAGCATTGGCTTCTTCTGTTGAGCATTTGGGCAAGATGCGCGACGAAATCATCGCATTGGGCATCATCCCCGCTGTTGAAGAGTGGACAAAGGAAAACCCCAACCTGTAATAACCTTTCAAATTAGATAGGTATTAGAAGTATACCACGCTTCCCGACGCTTTGCTTGTCGGGAAGCGTTTTTATTTTCCTCGGGAGGAAAAAAATATTTCCTCGGGAGGAAAATAAAAAATACGATGACGCTGGCGGCAAAATCGTGAGCTTCCCGTTGACGCCCCTTTGCCGTATACATGACATCGGCGGCTAAAAATATAGCGACATCGGGCAGAAATAAACGGAATTATTTTGTCACGTCAAAAAGTATATGTAATTTTGCGCCGCATTTAACGTGCGATATGTATAATTAATTAATTTTTAACAAACAAAAAAATGATTGTAGTACCTGTAAAAGAAGGCGAGAACATTGAAAAAGCGTTGAAGAAGTTCAAGCGTAAGTTTGAAAAGACCGGTGTGGTAAAGGAACTCCGTGCCCGTCAGCAGTTCGACAAGCCTTCAGTGCTCAAGCGTCTGGCTAAGGAACGTGCTGTTTATGTACAGCAGTTGCAGCGTGTAGAAGATTAAAGAAACTTAAATTTCTGACTTTCTTCTTGCGTATTTCAGAAAAAATGTCTATATTCGCATCTGAAAAGAGCGAATAATGATGTGGATTCAGTCTTTTGTAGACTATCTGAGGTATGAACGGAATTTATCCGAGCGTACAATAAAAGGATATTCGGCCGGCTTGGAAGCGTTCGAGCGGTTTTTCAAGAGACTTGATGCAGAACTTTGTTGGGATAATTTGGACGAGGATGTCATCCGTGATTGGATGATGGCCATGATGGAAGAAGGCAATCGCACAGGAAGTATTTGCTGCAGACTCAGCAGCGTCAGAGCATTTTATAAATTCCTGTTAAAACGAGGACTCGTTGACCGTAATCCGGCACATTTGGTGGTAGCGCCTAAGCGTGAAAAGAATCTGCCAATCTTTGTCAGAGAAGATCAGATGGACAGGCTCTTGGATGGCAACTATTTTCCGGAAGATTTTGTCGGTGTGCGTGATCGTCTGATTCTATTGGCTTTTTATAGCACAGGCATGCGTTTGTCAGAACTTACCGGCTTGGCGCTTGATGATGTGGATTGTAAACAAAGTCAGGTGAGAGTAACGGGTAAAAGGAACAAACAACGTGTGATTCCGTTTGGCTCCGAAATGTTGTCGTCTATCCATAGTTATCTGGCTATGCGCCATGCCATGCTGATGGAAAAGGGAATTGTAAGCAATTGGTTTTTTGTCAGCGAAAAGTCTGGAGGCAGAATGTCAGATTCCAAAGTCCGGCAGATTGTACAAGCCTATTTGGGGCAAGTGACAACGCTGAGGAAAAAAAGTCCCCATGTACTGCGACATAGTTTTGCCACATCTATGCTGAATCATCGTGCAGATTTGCAGTCCGTAAAAGAATTGTTGGGTCATGAAAGGCTGTCAACGACAGAAATCTACACCCATACAACCTTTGAGGAACTCAAAGATATGTATAACCAGGCTCATCCAAGAGCCCCTAAAAAATGAGGAGGTATTATGGACATTAACATTCAAGCCATCCATTTCGAGGCAAGTGAGAAATTGCAAGATTTCATTGTTAAGAAAACAACGAAGTTAGGAAAGTTCAGTGACGAAATAAGAAAGGTAGAGGTGTCATTAAAAGTCGTGAAGCCTGAGACGGCAATGAACAAGGAAACACAGATAATTGTGAACCTTCCTGGAAAGGATTTGATTGCTCAGGAAATTTGCGACACTTTTGAAGAAGGAGTTGATAAAACCTTGGATTCGCTGACAAGACAGCTGTCCAAATATAAAGAAAAGCAGAAAAATCGCTAAAAATTTATAGAAAAGTTTTGGTGATTCAGAAAATATGTCTAATTTTGCATCCGCTAAAACAAAGGAATCGCTTTTGAAGCGGATGCAAAACGCCTCTTTAGCTCAGTTGGCCAGAGCACGTGATTTGTAATCTCGGGGTCGTTGGTTCGAATCCGACAAGAGGCTCAAACAAAAAAATGATATTCGTTAGTTTGTTTAAAGGGTAGTTACCAGAGTGGCCAAATGGGGCAGACTGTAAATCTGCTGGCTTACGCCTTCGGTGGTTCGAATCCATCACTACCCACGTCGAAAGACGAATTGCGGAAGTAGCTCAGTCGATAGAGCACTAGCCTTCCAAGCTGGGGGTCGCGGGTTTGAGCCCCGTCTTCCGCTCAATTGAGAGCAAATATGTTGCTGCTTTAGCTCAGTGGTAGAGCGCATCCTTGGTAAGGATGAGGTCCCGAGTTCAACTCTCGGAAGCAGCTCATACTTAAGCTTAAAAAGAAAAATTCGAGAAAACATATTTATCAATAATTTATAGTATTAAAGTACTGCTATGGCAAAAGAAAAATTCGAGCGTACCAAACCTCACGTAAACATTGGTACCATCGGTCACGTAGACCACGGTAAGACTACTTTGACTGCCGCCATCTCTAAGACTCTGTTTGATAAGGGTTTCGGTAGCAAGGAAGTTAAGTCTTTCGACCAGATTGACAATGCTCCCGAAGAGAAGGAGCGTGGTATTACCATCAACTCTGCTCACATTGAGTATGAAACTCAGAACCGTCACTATGCTCACGTAGACTGTCCTGGACACGCCGACTATGTAAAGAACATGGTTACTGGTGCTGCTCAGATGGACGGTGCTATCATCGTAGTAGCTGCAACTGATGGTCCTATGCCTCAGACTCGCGAGCACATCCTTTTGGCTCGTCAGGTAAACGTTCCCCGTCTGGTTGTATTCTTGAACAAGTGCGACATGGTTGAGGATGAGGAAATGTTGGAACTCGTAGAAATGGAAATGGGCGAATTGCTGTCTCAGTATGATTTCGAAGAGGATACTCCCATCATCCGTGGTTCTGCTCTCGGTGCTCTGAATGGTGTACCCGAATGGAGCGACAAGGTAATGGAGCTGATGGATGCTTGTGACACCTGGATTCAGGAGCCCGAGCGTGCTATTGACAAACCCTTCTTGATGCCCGTTGAAGACGTGTTCTCAATTACTGGTCGTGGTACCGTAGCTACTGGTCGTATCGAGACTGGTGTTGTTAAGGTAGGTGACGAAGTTCAGATCCTCGGTCTGGGTGAAGATAAGAAGTCTGTAGTTACTGGTGTAGAAATGTTCCGCAAGTTGCTGGATCAGGGTGAAGCTGGTGACAACGTAGGTCTGTTGCTCCGTGGTATTGACAAGCAGGAGATCAAGCGTGGTATGGTTATTACCCACCCCGGTGCTATCACTCCTCACAAGGGATTCAAGGCTTCTATCTACGTACTGAAGAAGGAAGAAGGTGGTCGTCATACTCCTTTCGGAAACAAGTATCGTCCTCAGTTCTATCTGCGTACTATGGACTGTACTGGTGAAATCCACTTGCCCGAAGGAATCGAAATGGTTATGCCCGGTGACAACGTAGAAATTACCGTAGAGTTGATTTACGCTGTAGCTCTGAACGTTGGTCTCCGCTTCGCTATCCGTGAAGGTGGTCGTACCGTAGGTTCTGGTCAGATTACTGAAGTATTCGACTAATTGACACACTGATATAAGTCAATATAAGGAGAAAGTCTTATTGGTAACAATAACCTTTCTCCTTCTCTTACGGAAATAGCTCAGTTGGTAGAGCACTGGTCTCCAAAACCAGGTGTCGGGAGTTCGAGCCTCTCTTTCCGTGCTAAAATAGATAAAATTATGTATAAAAGATTCGTTCAATATTGTAAGGATTCATATAATGAACTAGTGCATAAGACCTCCTGGCCTTCACGTTCAGAACTTATGGGCAGTGCGATAGTTGTTTTAACTGCTTCCCTATGTATCGCTCTTGTCGTGTTCGTGATGGACTTCATTTTCCAAACGGGAATGGAGTTGGTTTATGGTGTTTTACGCTAAATAGGTAAAGAGATCATGGCTGAAACTGAAATGAAATGGTACGTTATGCGTGCAATCAGTGGCAAGGAAAGCAAGGTTAAGCAATATGCCGATGCCATGCTTCTTCAGCAAGAAGACTTTGCTAAGCATGTATCTCAGATACTTATTCCTACAGAAAAGGTTGTTACAATCAATCGCAATAACAAGCGTGTCGTAAAGGAAAGAAATCACTTGCCTGGATATGTTCTTGTTGAATGTGAGTTGGTTGGTGAGATTCAGAGCAAATTGAGGAATATCCCCAATGTGTTAGGTTTTCTCGGAGAGAGCAAAGCAAGCACAACGCCCGCTCCTCTGCGTCCTAATGAAGTCAGCAGGCTTTTAGGAACCGTAGATGAAATGGCTGAAGTGCCCGAAGTTCTTGATATACCATTCGAAGTGGGTGAAAGTGTTAAGGTTATTGAAGGTCCGTTCAGCGGTTTCGATGCCTTGATTGAAGAGGTAAACACCGAGAAAAAGAAACTAAAGGTCATGGTGAAGATTTTCGGAAGAAAAACTCCATTGGAACTTGGTTTTATGCAAGTAGAGAAGCAATAGTGTATTTGTTACGTGCACTCAGCTTCAAAAATTAAATATTAAAAGATAATAAAAATGGCTAAAGAAGTTGCTGGATTAATCAAGCTACAGATTAAGGGCGGCGCAGCAAATCCATCACCCCCAGTAGGTCCTGCTTTGGGTTCTAAGGGTATCAACATCATGGATTTCTGCAAGGCGTTCAATGCCAGAACTCAGGACAAAGCTGGCAAAGTGTTGCCTGTAGTAATTACTTACTACACCGACAAGTCCTATGATTTTGTTGTAAAGACTCCCCCTGTTGCAATCCAACTGATGGAAGTTGCAAAGGTGAAGGGCGGTTCAGCAGAGCCTAATCGTAAGAAAATCGCTGAGATTACTTGGGAACAGGTTCGTGCTATTGCTACAGACAAGATGCCTGACTTGAACTGTTTTACAGTAGAGTCTGCAATGCGTATGGTAGCTGGAACAGCTCGCAGCTTGGGTATAGCAGTAAAGGGTGAATTCCCTGGTGAATAATTTTTAACTTCAATTTAAAATGGGTAAACTGACAAAAAATCAAAAGTTGGTCGCTGATAAGATTGAAGCAGGGAAGGCTTATACTCTGAAGGAAGCTTCTGCATTGGTTAAGGAAATTACCACAACCAAGTTTGATGCTTCTGTAGATATCGATGTACGTTTGGGCGTTGACCCTCGTAAGGCAAACCAGATGGTTCGTGGTGTGGTATCTCTCCCCAACGGAACCGGTAAGGTAACACGAGTTCTTTGCCTTTGTACACCTGATGCCGAAACTGCCGCCAAAGAAGCAGGAGCTGACTATGTAGGTCTCGATGAGTATATCGAGAAGATAAAGGGTGGTTGGACTGACGTAGATGTAATCATCACTATGCCTGCCATCATGGGTAAGATTGGTGCCTTGGGTCGTATCCTTGGTCCTCGTGGTTTGATGCCTAACCCCAAGAGTGGTACTGTAACCATGGACGTGGCTAAAGCTGTCCGCGAGGTAAAGCAAGGTAAGATTGACTTTAAGGTAGACAAGACAGGTATCGTACATACTTCTATTGGTAAGGTAAGCTTCACTCCTGAGATGATTGCTCAGAATGCAAAGGAATTCTTGTCAACCATCGTTAAGATGAAGCCTGCTGCAGCCAAGGGTACATATTTGAAGAGCATTTATCTTTCAAGTACTATGAGTCCTGGCATCAAGATTGATACCAAGGCAATCGATGAAATCTAATTAATTTTACGAAAGTCATGAGAAAGGAAGATAAAAGTTTAATTATCGCTCAGTTGGGCGAATTGCTTAAGCAATATCCTCACTTCTACTTGGTAGATGTTGAAGGTATGGATGCTGGTCAGACCAGCGATTTGAGACGTAAGTGCTTCCAGACTGATTTGAAGATGGTTGTAGTAAAGAATACTTTGCTGCAGAAGGCATTGGATAATCTTGAGGCTGATTACTCTCCTCTGTATGGTACACTTAAGGGTACTACAGCTGTAGTTTTCACTCAGGTAGCAAACGCACCTGCTAAGCTGATCAAAGACCTGAAGGGCAAGAAATGGGCAAAGCCTGAATTGAAGGCCGCTTATGCTGAAGAAGGTTGCTATGTAGGCGCTGACCAGCTTGATGTATTGTGCGCCATCAAGAGTAAGAACGAAGTTATTGCTGAGATTGTGGCTCTGCTTCAGTCTCCAGCCAAGAATGTTGTATCAGCATTGCAGTCTGGTGCAAACACAATTCATGGAGTTTTGAAGACTCTCGGGGAGAAGCCCGAATAATTTCACAATTTTCAATTAGTATCAACAAATAAAAAAATTAGAATAAAATGGCAGATTTGAAAGCTATCGCTGAAGAGTTGGTAAACTTGACAGTAAAGGAAGTTAATGAGTTGGCAACCATCCTGAAGGATGAGTACGGAATTGAGCCCGCTGCTGCAGCTGTTGCAGTTGCTGCTCCTGCTGCTGGCGGCGCTGCTGCTGCAGAAGAAGAGAAGACCGACTTTGATGTAGTATTGAAGAGCGCTGGTGCAGCTAAGCTTCAGGTTGTAAAGGCTGTTAAGGAAGCTTGCGGTCTGGGTCTGAAGGAAGCTAAGGAACTGGTAGACGGTGCTCCCAGCACATTGAAGGAAGGTATGCCCAAGGCTGACGCTGAGGCTCTGAAGAAGACCCTCGAGGAAGCTGGTGCTGAAATCGAGCTCAAGTAAGATCTTTCCTGGTAAACAGGATATACGGTAAAGGTGCCTCTGGTAGAGGTTCCTTTACCTTTTTGTGTCTATAAACTTTTCAATACCCACAAACTGAGTTTAGATGGCTTCACACATCATTAATCAGCGAGTTAATTTCGCAACAGTCAAAAATCCTATGCCATATCCAGATTTTTTGGATGTGCAGCTAAAGAGCTTTAAGGATTTTCTACAATTAGATACACCACCAGAACTTCGTAAGAACGATGGCTTGTATAAGGTATTCAGTGAGAATTTCCCTATCAATGATACCCGGAATAATTTCGTTCTGGAGTTCTTGGATTATTATATTGATCCCCCTCGTTACACAATTGATGAGTGTCTTGAACGAGGTCTCACATACAGTGTGCCTTTGAAGGCAAAACTGAAATTATATTGTACCGACCCTGACCATGTTGAATTTGACACTGTGATCCAGGATGTCTTTCTGGGCCCCATCCCTTACATGACAGAGAACGGTACATTTGTGATTAATGGTGCTGAGCGCGTTGTGGTTTCTCAGTTGCATAGATCACCTGGTGTTTTCTTCGGAAGCAGCATACATGCTAACGGTACGCAATTGTATAGTGCGCGTATCATTCCTTTTAAGGGTAGCTGGATTGAATTTGCTACCGACATTAATAATGTCATGTATGCTTACATTGACCGTAAGAAAAAGTTGCCAGTGACCACTCTGTTAAGAGCAATCGGCTATGAGTCTGATAAAGATATTCTTGAGATTTTTGACCTTGCAGAAGAAGTTAAGGTTACCCGTAAAAATATCGAGAAACATATCGGACATAAGTTGGCCGCTCGTGTCCTGAAAACATGGAATGAAGACTTTGTAGACGAAGAAACCGGTGAAGTGGTTTCTATAGAGCGCAACGAAGTGGTTCTTGAGCGTGAACGTCTCATTGATGAAGATGTTGTTGAAATCATCCTCGATAGCAATGTAAGTACTATCCTCATCCACAAAGAATCAAGCGGAAGTTCCGATTACAGCACAATCTTCAATACCTTGATGAAGGATACAAGTAATAGTGAAAAGGAAGCTGTTACTTATATCTACCGTCAATTGAGAAATGCTGATCCTGCTGACGATGCCAGTGCAAAAGAAGTAATTTTCAACCTCTTCTTCAGTGACAAGCGTTATGACTTGGGCGATGTTGGTCGCTACCGCATCAACCGCAAGCTGAATATGGACATTGATCCAGCAGTGCGCGTACTGACTCGTGAGGACATCATTGAAATTATCAAGTATCTCATTGAATTGGTTAACAGTAAAGCCAATGTCGATGATATTGACCATTTGAGTAACAGACGCGTTCGTACCGTAGGTGAGCAGCTCAGCAATCAGTTTGCAATAGGTCTGGCTCGTATGAGCCGTACTATTCGCGAACGCATGAATGTTCGTGACAACGAAGTGTTCACACCTGCAGATTTGATTAACGCTAAAACCATCAGTAGTGTAATCAACAGTTTCTTTGGAACGAATGCCTTGAGCCAGTTCATGGATCAGACCAACCCATTGGCAGAGGTAACACACAAGCGTCGTCTTTCAGCTCTTGGTATTGGTGGTTTGAGCCGTGAACGTGCCGGTTTTGAGGTTCGTGACGTACACTATACTCATTATGGCCGCCTTTGTCCTATCGAAAGCCCTGAAGGCCCCAATATTGGTTTGATTTCTTCATTATGTGTATATGCAAAGATTAATGATCTTGGTTTCATTGAAACTCCTTATCGTGTCGTTAAGGATAGTGTCGTGGATCTGAGTGATGAAGGAATCCGCTACTTGACTGCAGAAGAAGAGGAAGGTCAGATCATCGGCCAGGGTAATGCTCCTTTGAATGAAGATGGAACATTTATCCGTACCAAGGTTAAGTGTCGTCAGGATGACGATTACCCAGTGGTACCCCCATCTGATGTAGACTTGATGGACGTTGCACCGCAGCAGATTGCAAGTATTGCTGCCGGTCTCATCCCCTTCTTGGAGCATGATGATGCCCATCGTGCGTTGATGGGATCTAACATGATGCGCCAGGCAGTTCCTTTGATGCGTTCAGAAGCTCCGATTGTTGGTACAGGTATCGAACGTCAAGTTTGTGAGAACAGCCGTACAATGATTACAGCCGAAGGTGATGGTGTTGTTGAATACGTTGATGCAACAACCATCCGCATTCTGTATGATCGCACTGAAGACGAAGAGTTTGTAAGTTTTGAACCCTCTCTTAAAGAATACCGCATACCCAAGTTCCGTCGTACCAATCAAAACATGACCATCGACCTCCGTCCCATCATCAATAAGGGAGACAGAGTTGTTGCGGGTCAGATCCTGACAGAAGGATATAGTACAGAGAACGGAGAATTGGCTTTGGGTAAGAACCTTTTGGTGGCATATATGCCTTGGAAGGGATACAATTATGAGGACGCCATCGTGTTGAACGAACGTGTGGTACGCGAAGACATTCTTACAAGTATTCATGTTGAAGAGTTCAACTTGGAAGTTCGCGAGACCAAGCGTGGTATGGAAGAACTTACTTCTGACATTCCCAATGTGAGCGAAGAAGCCACAAAGGATTTGGACGAGAATGGTATTATCCGTATCGGTGCCCGTGTTTCTCCCGGTGATATTATGATTGGTAAGATTACACCTAAGGGAGAGAGCGACCCCAGCCCCGAAGAAAAATTGCTTCGTGCAATCTTCGGAGACAAGGCCGGTGACGTTAAGGATGCTTCTTTGAAAGCAAGTCCTTCTTTGAGTGGTGTGGTAATTGACAAGAAATTGTTCTCCCGTGCCATCAAGACACGTGCAGCTAAGGCACAGGATAAGCCTCGCCTGCTCGCTATTGATGATGAGTTCAAGACAAAGGTTGCCGATTTGAAGGCGATTCTGATTGACAAACTTCTTGAATTGACAAAGGGACTTAAGAGCATGGGAGTCAAGGATTATATGGGTGCCGAGCTGATTGCAAAGGGTGCTAATATTACCGCTAGTGCTCTTGATACATTTGACTATACCGCTGTTCAGCTGAGCGGCTGGACAAACGATGAACATGCCAATGAACTGATAAGCAAGCTTATAATCAACTATTTGAAGAAATTCAAGTTGTTGGATGCAGAAATGAAGCGTCGCAAGTTTGCTATCACAATCGGTGATGAACTTCCCTCTGGTATCATCCAGATGGCTAAGGTTTATATTGCCAAGAAACGTAAGATTGGTGTAGGAGACAAGATGGCTGGACGCCACGGAAACAAGGGTATTGTCAGCAAGATCGTACGCCAGGAGGATATGCCTTTCTTGGCAGACGGAACACCCGTAGATATTGTGTTGAACCCCCTGGGTGTGCCTTCTCGTATGAATATCGGTCAGATTTTCGAGACCGTTCTCGGTGCTGCTGGACGCAAGTTGGGTGTCAAGTTTGCTACTCCCATTTTCGATGGAGCACATCTTGAAGACTTGAACGAATGGACTGACAAAGCTGAACTGCCCCGTTATTGCTCAACACAGTTGTATGATGGTGCAACTGGCGAGCCCTTCGACCAGTTGGCAACAGTAGGTATCGCCTACATGCTTAAGTTGGGTCATATGGTTGAAGACAAGATGCATGCCCGTAGCATTGGACCGTACTCACTTATTACACAGCAACCTTTGGGTGGTAAGGCACAATTCGGTGGACAGCGTTTCGGAGAAATGGAAGTTTGGGCAATCGAAGCCTTCGGCGCAAGTCATGTATTGCAGGAAATCCTTACTGTCAAGAGTGACGATGTTGTAGGTCGCAGCAAGGCATATGAGGCTATCGTTAAGGGTGAACCCATGCCCACACCAGGTATTCCCGAATCTTTGAACGTGCTTCTGCACGAACTGCGTGGCCTGGGATTGAGTGTAACATTGGATTAAGACTTGTAAATATCAATAATTATGGCTTTCAAGAAAGAAACAAAGGTAAAAAATAACTTTACTAAGATTACCATTGGTTTGGCTTCTCCAGAAAAGATCTTGGAGGATTCTTACGGAGAGGTGCTCAAACCTGAGACCATCAATTACCGTACTTACAAGCCTGAACGCGACGGTTTGTTCTGCGAACGCATCTTTGGTCCGACAAAGGACTATGAATGTCATTGCGGAAAGTACAAGCGTATCCGTTATAAAGGAATCGTTTGCGATCGTTGTGGTGTAGAGGTAACAGAAAAGAAGGTACGCCGTGAGCGTAGCGGTCACATCCAGTTGGTGGTACCCGTAGCTCATATTTGGTATTTCCGTTCTTTGCCTAACAAGATAGGTTATCTTTTAGGTTTGCCCACCAAAAAGCTTGATGCTATCATATACTATGAACGTTATGTGGTCATCCAGGCTGGTGTAATGGCTAAAGATAAGGAAATGCCCGTTGCAGAATACGATTTGCTTTCTGAGGACGAATATTTGGCAATTCAGGACCGTCTGCCTTCAAATAATGCTTATTTGGAGGATTCAGACCCAAATAAGTTCATTGCCAAGATGGGTGCAGAGGCAATTTATGACCTTCTGACCCGTATTGATTTGGACTCACTCTCATACCAGCTTCGCGATACAGCCGGAAGCGATGCCGCACAGCAGCGTAAGACTGAAGCGTTGAAGCGCCTGCAGGTTGTGGAAAGCTTCCGTAATAGCCGTGAACGCAATAAACCAGAGTGGATGATCATGCGCATCCTGCCGGTTATCCCACCAGAATTGCGTCCTTTGGTTGCTCTTGATGGCGGTCGTTTCGCAACCAGCGACTTGAATGACCTTTATCGTCGAGTGATTATCCGAAATAACCGTCTGAAGAGACTGATGGAAATCAAGGCCCCCGAAGTAATTCTGCGTAATGAAAAGCGCATGCTTCAGGAAGCTGTGGATAGCTTGTTTGACAACAGCCGCAAGAGCAGTGCTGTGAAGACCGACTCCAACCGTCCTCTGAAGTCTCTCTCTGACTCCCTCAAGGGTAAACAAGGACGTTTCCGTCAGAACCTTCTCGGTAAGCGTGTAGACTATTCTGCCCGTTCGGTTATCGTTGTTGGTCCCGAGTTGAAGATGGGCGAGTGTGGTCTGCCCAAACTCATGGCTGCAGAACTTTACAAGCCTTTTGTTATCCGTAAGCTGATAGAGCGCGGAATCGTAAAGACCGTAAAGAGCGCCAAGAAAATAGTTGACCGTAGAGACCCCATCATCTGGGATATCTTGGAATATGTAATGAAGGGTCACCCTGTATTGCTCAACCGTGCCCCCACACTGCACCGTCTAGGTATCCAGGCGTTCCAGCCCAAGATGATCGAGGGAAAGGCCATCCAGCTCCATCCTCTGGCATGTACAGCGTTCAATGCCGACTTTGACGGTGACCAGATGGCTGTCCATCTGCCTTTGAGTAACGAGGCCATTTTGGAGGCACAGTTGCTCATGTTGCAGTCGCATAATATCTTGAACCCTGCCAACGGCGCCCCCATTACCGTGCCTTCACAGGATATGGTGCTCGGATTGTATTACATTACAAAGATTCGTCCCGGAGCCAAGGGAGCCGGTCTTAAGTTCTATGGTCCCGAAGAAGCTATCATCGCATATAACGAAAAGCGTGTCGATGTGCATGCTCCTGTTCAGGTAATCGTTGATGACCTGATGGAAGACGGCACATTGGGCAAGCGCATGGTGGAAACATCAGTAGGCCGTGTAATTGCCAATGAAATTATTCCCAAAGAAGTGGGTTATTTCAATGATGTGATTTCTAAGAAAACCTTGCGTGGTATCATTACAGACGTTATCAAGACAGTAGGTGTGGCCCGTGCTTGCGAATTCCTTGATGGTATTAAAGATTTGGGTTACAGACTTGCTTACGAAGGTGGACTTTCATTCAACTTGGGCGATATTATCATTCCCGAAGAAAAGGAAGAACTCATCCGTAAGGGTAACGAGGAAATTGAGCGTATTGCTTCTGAATACGGAATGGGTTTCATCACAGACAAGGAACGTTACAACCAGGTTATTGACACTTGGACCCACGTTAACAACGACCTTTCTGCCATTCTGATGAAGACAATGAAAGAGGCCGACCAGGGATTCAATGCCGTGTACATGATGCTTGATTCTGGAGCCCGTGGTAGTGCCGGTCAGATTAGCCAGTTGTCTGGTATGCGTGGTCTGATGGCAAAGCCCCAGAAGGCAGGTGCCGAACCTCTGACCATTGAGAACCCCATTCTTTCTAACTTTAAGGAAGGTATGAGCGTGCTTGAATACTTCATCAGTACCCACGGTGCCCGTAAGGGTCTTGCCGATACCGCCTTGAAGACTGCCGACGCCGGATACCTGACCCGTCGTCTTGTTGACGTAAGTCATGATGTGATTATCAATGAAGAAGACTGCGGAACCTTGCGCGGACTTGTCTGCACCGCTCTGAAGAACGGTGACGAGGTTATCAGCAGCCTCTATGACAGAATCCTCGGACGTGTTTCCGTTCACGATATCATTCACCCCACAACAGGAAAACTCATTTGTGCTGCCGGTGATGAGATTACAGAAGCCAAGGCACAGGAAATTGAGGAAAGCCCCATTGAAAGTGTGGAAATCCGTTCTGTGCTTACCTGCGAAAGCAAGCGCGGTGTATGTATGAAGTGCTACGGCCGCAATCTCGCCACCAGTCGTATGGTTCAGAAGGGTGAGGCTGTTGGTGTCATTGCCGCTCAGTCAATTGGTGAGCCCGGTACCCAGCTTACTCTGCGTACGTTCCACGCCGGTGGTGTGGCCGGTAATGCAGCGGCAAATGCCATGATTAAGGCCAAGTATGACGCACGTCTTGAGTTTGAAGAGTTGCGTACTGTGGACATTACAGACGATGAGGGCAAGGCAGCCATGACGGTTGTAGGCCGTTTGGCCGAAGTCCGCTTTGTGGACGTAAACACCGGAATTATCCTGCTGAGCCAGAACATTCCCTACGGATGTACATTGTATAAGAAGGACGGAGAGATGGTAACTAAGGGCGAAGTGGTAGCCAAGTGGGACCCCTTCAACGCTGTAATCGTTACCGAGGCCGCCGGACGCATCAAGTTCGAGAATGTAATCGAAGGTGTAACTTATCGTGTTGAAGCCGACGAAACAACCGGTTTGCGCGAACTTATCGTGATTGAATCCCGCGACAAGAATAAGGTGCCTGCCGCACACGTTCTGGATGAAAATGGTGAACTGATCCGTACCTACAACCTGCCCATCGGTGGACATATTGTCATCGAGGACAATCAGGTTGTCAAGCCCGGTGATGTACTGGTTAAGATCCCTCGTGTTGTTGGTGGTGGCGGTGACATTACCGGAGGTCTGCCCCGTGTTACCGAGCTCTTCGAGGCACGTAACCCCAGCAATCCTGCTGTGGTGTCAGAAATCGATGGAGAGATTACCATGGGCAAGCTGAAGCGCGGAAACCGCGAGATTACTGTTACCAGCAAGGTTGGCGATGTACGCAAGTACCTTGTGCCTCTGAGCAAGCAGATTCTGGTACAGGAAAACGATTATGTTCGTGCCGGAACTCCTCTGTCCGACGGTGCCATCACGCCTGCTGACATCCTGGCCATCAAGGGTCCCACAGCCGTTCAGGAATATATCGTTAATGAGATTCAGGACGTATATCGCTTGCAGGGTGTAAAGATTAACGACAAGCACTTTGAGGTTATTGTACGTCAGATGATGCGCAAGGTTCAGATCAATGAACCCGGCGACACCAACTTCCTGGAACTGCAGGTGGTGGACAAGCTCGACTTCTTCGAAGAGAATGACAAGATCTGGGGCAAGAAGGTCGTTGTGGATGCCGGAGATTCTGAGAACATGCAGAAGGGCCAGATTGTTACCGCAAGAAAACTGCGTGACGAGAACTCTATGCTCAAGCGTAAGGACTTGAAGCTTGTTCAGGTGCGTGATGCTATGCCCGCCACTTCAACCCAGATTCTTCAGGGTATCACTCGTGCAGCATTGCAGACAAGCAGCTTCATGTCTGCCGCGTCCTTCCAGGAAACCACCAAGGTGCTCAACGAAGCCGCCATCAACGGCAAGAGCGACCGTCTGGAAGGTATGAAGGAGAACGTAATCTGCGGTCACCTCATCCCTGCTGGAACCGGTTTGCGCGAGTTCGATAAGATTGTTGTCGGAAACCGCGAAGACTTTGAACGTGTGGCAGCACACCGCAAGGCAGTGCTTGATGACATGGAATACTAATCAACGTAATCCCATATAATTAAACTAATCCCCACAGCACAGAATGGTTGTTGTGGGGATTTTTTTTCGCCTTCTGTTATTGGTGGCGTATGGAAAGAAACTGTGTCCTTATCACCATTAAACCGCATAAAAGAAATCATGCAAAAATGCAAAAACGCAAAACGAATGTTTTATATATATGATAAACAAAGCGTTATCTGTTTTGTGCATTTGCGATTTTTTGCAAGTCCTTTGCAAAATGGCAAATCTTTGCTTACTTGTAAAAATTTATTACTGTCAAGTCTTTCAGTATTTGGCGTCTCTGTTTTTTGTGTCGCGAGGAAAAATTTTCTCCCACGCCATGCCGTGTGTTTTTCCATGCCATGCGCCTGAAAGGGTGTAAAAGTTTTTCTAGGAAATAACGCTGAATAGTTGCAGAAGCGCAAAATATCAAGAAGATTCTTGCTTTAAGGTACAGAAAACAACAGCAAACAAGCTTAATCTGTAAAAAACATCTCAGAAATGGTGATTTATATACTATTTTTCCTTAACTTTGTGCTTGTTAAGTTTGTTTAGGCACTATATTTATAATGGTTTTTCGGAATAATCCAATTGCGCTCTTGCTGGCAATTTTTTGGAGTTCAGTGGTGTGGTCTTGTTCTTCGGGAGAGGGCCAGGATATACCGCTCTTTGTCGTTCAGCGAACGGTCTTTGAGGACATGATCGTGATGGAAGGAACCACGGAAGCGCAATCTTCGATAAACATACCCACACCCGATAATCTGGAGGGAACTATCAGTTTCATTTTGGAAAATGGCACGCATGTAAAGGCGGGTGATACGGTTTGTATCATAGATGCGCCGGAAGCGGAGACTGAATACGATGAACGCAAGAAGAGATTGGAATCGCGATTGGCGGAACTTGAGAAACTGACCGCCAACCAGGAATTGGAACGGGCTTTGTTGGAGGCCAATATCCGAAGCAGTGAGGCCGAGGCAATACTTGCAGAATATGATTCGGCGCAAATGCAATATATGAGTCCGACAGCACGCAGGATACAGGAGTTGCAGCTGGAACGCGCAGCATTGAGCCGTTCCCGATACCAAAGACAACTGGATGCCCAAGATGTGATGGACAAAGCGGAGGTGATGCGCCTCAAAAGCCGAATCGCCCGTGACCGGCGCAGGTTGGCTGATGCCAAGAAAGTTGTAGATTCCAGAGTGGTATTGGCTCCGTCGGACGGAATATTCGTGCGCGGTAGAGCACCCTGGTGGGGCCGTGAGGAACATGTGGTGGGAACCACGTTGCGCGGGCGAATGCTGGTGGGAACTTTGCCAGATGTGTCCAAGATGAAGGTGAACCTGCAGATTCCCGAGGCGGAGTACAAGCGTATCAGCGAAGGTGATACGGTGGAATATATTTTTGATGCCATGCCGGACAACAAGGGGTGGGGACGGATTGTCAAACTCGCCACTGTTGGAAAGGAAAGAACCCAGGGCTCGCCGGTGAAAGTGTTCGATGTAGAAGCCTCGGTAGATTCGGTAAGACAACCGCTGGCTCCCGGCATCTCCGCTATCTGCCGTATCTATATGCAACGTAAGCCAAACGCTCTGGTCGTGCCCAATGTTTGCATCCATCAGGTGGACTCGCAGAAGAAGGTTGTCTATGTTAAAAAGAGATTCTCGTTCAAGGAACGGGAGGTGATATTGGGACTTTCGTCACAAAAAGAAACAATTGTAACAGAGGGGCTCAGCGAAGGAGACGTAATCTCTTTGCTCAAGCCCAAGAAGAAATAGAAGTCATAAATCAATGTATAATAAATGAAAAAGAGCATCATCCTTTCTTCCATCCTTTTGATGATGGCTTGTGCCAGCGATAAGGAGGAATCAAAAATACCCGAAGCGAAAGTTCAGGAGGGCACCTTTCAAGTGGACCTTTACGAAGAAGGCCAAATAGAGGCGTTCAGTTCAATCAACATCAATGCGCCCAACATATCGTGGCGTTTTGGCAACCTGAAAATTGCGGAACTGGTTGAAGACGGCACACAGGTAAAGGCCGGTGACACGGTGTGTGTATTTGACCCTTCAGAAGTGAACAAGGCAATCCTTGAGAGCGAAGACCGTCTGATCGTGAGTCGTGCCGAAATGGAAAAGATGATGGCACAGCACCAATTGGACATGGAAAACCTGCAGGCCGAATACCGCACCTCGGAGATAACGTTCGAGATAACCCGCATGCAACTGGAGTCGGCGGCGCACGAATCGGACATCAAGCGACGTGAGATAGAACTGAATTTGGAGAAGGCCGGTATCGCTCTTGAACGGGCCAAGGAACAGATTGAAAACAGACGCCGCATACAGCAGGAAGAGCAGAAACAGATGCAACTGTCCATAGATGAGGATGAGGCCCGCCTGAAGGAGGCGCACGAAACGCTGGACAAGCTTAGCATGGTGTCGCCTTCGGATGGTATCGCCATCATATCGCACAACTGGAGCACACAGAACAAGTATCAGATTGGTGACCAGATGTGGCCGAACAATACACTGATGCAACTGCCCAACTTGTCAAAACTGAAAACAAAAATAAACATCAACGAAGTGGACATTTCGTACATTACCCGTGATTTGCGTGTAGAGGTGAAACCTGACGCTTTCTCGGACAGCACTTTCACCGGACGCGTGATACATGTGGCAAATCTGGCGGTAAATAAGGATAACAACAGTAACATCAAGGTTTTCCCCGTAGAAATATTGCTTGACCAAGCCAACAAAAACCTGCTTCCTGGACTTACCGTCAGCTGCCGAGTGGTGATCGACGAAATAGAGGATGTACAGTATATTCCTCTGGAAGCTTTGCATACGGAAGGCAATATAAAATATGTATACCGTCGTAAAGGCGGAGAGTATGAACGTGTGGAGGTGCAGACCGGACTTACGAACTCGGATTACGTCATCATCACTGAAGGTCTCAAACGTAATGACCATGTGGCACTTATAGACCCCACAAAACTGGAAGAGGAGCAGAAGCAGACTTCCGAAGGTAAATAATTCTACACGCCATGAACAGGAAAAGACGACATAATGTAAAGGAAAGGGGCCTGGTGAGGATGCTTGTGGCCCTGATACTATGTGCCCTGACTGCATGCCAAGGAAATAATTCTGGCGCAGAAGATGAAGGCAAGGTAACAAAAACACCGCTGGTGGAAACTGGCGAGTTGGTGGCCGTGCGTTCAAAAGCGCTTATCACACCCTACCTGCGCCGATGGGGTAACCTGCGTGTAACCTGGGTTGAGGAACACGGAAAAGAGGTGCAGGCCGGTGACTCTGTAATTTTGCTTGACCCGGTGGACATCACAAGATATATCTTGGAACGCGAGACACAATTGGAGTCTGAACAGGCATCGTTGGACAAGATGCTCATCAATCAGGCCAATCGGGACAGCGAAACAGAATCCACGATACGCTCGGATGAGGCTACCTATGAATTGCGCAAATTGGAACTGGAGTCATCCCGGTTTGAGTCTGAGCGAATCCGCAAGATAAAGGAACTTGAATTTGAACAGGCTACCATTGCGCTCAGAATCTCCCGTCGTCGATTGGAAATCAACAAGATTGTAAATGAGAATGACATTAAGATTCAGCAAATCAGAGTTGAGCAGATAAAGAAAGACATACAAATGGCGTGGGAGGCTGTGCCTATGCTCACGGTGAGAACTCCTATTGACGGCATTCTGCAGCTCGACAGAAGGCGTGGAGGCCAGCTCATCAAAGTGGGCGATGAAGTGTGGCGTGGAAACCGAATGGCCATGGTGCCCGACTTGTCACAGATGAAGGTGCGTACATTTGTGAACGAAAACGACTTTTTACGTGTGCACAAGGGGCAAAAGGTGATTGTGCGTTTGGATGCGCTCCCCGAGGTGCCTTTCGAGGCCGAGGTTAGCAGCATGGGACTTTTCTGCCATCCACGAGACTATAACAATCCCCGTCAGAAGGGATTTGATGTGGAACTTAAACTTCTTGTGTCGGACGAACGTCTGAAGACGGGAATGACAGTAAGTTGCGAGTTTCTGGAAGATGAATAATGAAGGAGAAAGATTTGATTCATGGATTATAGAGAAAATGTAAAAGTGGCATTAGAGGGACTTGCCGATCATAAGTTTCGCTCGTTCCTAACCATGCTGGGTATAATTTTTGGTGTGGCGTCTGTCATAGCCATGCTTTCCATAGGCGAGGGCGCCAAGCGTGAGGCGATAGCCAAATACCAGGATTTGGGAGTAAACAACATCATCGTCCGCGAAAAGAACATGACTGATGAGGAATTGAACGAGGTAAGGGCCAAGTTCTCTCCGGGACTTTCGCTGCGCGATGCCGAAGTGATACGGGAAATTGTGCCAGAGGTAAGCAGTATAGCCTCTCAGGCGGAAATCACAGCCGATGTGCGTTTTGCTAACCGCTCTGTGCGCTCTTCCATCATTGGTGTAACCCATGAATTCTATGACATACTGAATTACACCATAGAAAGGGGTAATTTCTTCTCCAAGATGCATCATGACACAAAACAGAAAGTCTGTGTGTTGGGAGCAGGCATTGCCCGCCAACTTTTTCAGAAGGAAGAGGCTGTGGGGCAAATGATAAAGATTGAAGACCAGTGGCTGGAGGTTGTGGGTGTATTGGAATCGAAGGCCATCTTCACCGAGACAGTAGGTGAATTGGCTGCGCGCGACCTCAATACAGACGTATACGTACCCCTTAGTATGTTTCTTGACCGTTTCACGCGTGGAAACGCATTGGCCAGCGAGATACAGCAAATCACCGTACAGGTACATAACTCTGACCGCTTGACTGAAAGTTCTCACCTGATAGAAGAAATCCTTCGCCGTCATCATTTCCAGAATGAGGATTATGGCATCGTCATACCGTTGGAATTGCTCAAGCAGGAGGAGAAAGAACGCCAGATGTATAATTTCCTGCTTGGAGCCATCGCTGCCATTTCTCTTATTGTGGGTGGTATAGGCATTATGAACATCATGCTGGCTACGGTTATGGAACGTACGCGCGAAATAGGTATTCGAAGGGCCATTGGCGCACGCAAGAAAGATATCATGCGCCAGTTTGTCACAGAGGCAGTGGTTATCAGTATCGCCGGCGGACTCATAGGCGTGTTTCTGGGCATATCACTCTCAGTGCTGGTGTCTGTGTTCACGGATGTAAGCACATATATCCGAATCTATAGTATAATCATTGCCTTCGGATTTTCAGTGATTGTGGGTATTGTGTTTGGCTATCTCCCTGCCAAGAATGCCGCCAACCTGAAACCGGTGGATTCCATCCGTTACGAATAATTTACACTCTTTATCATACTTAAATCAGGATGTTAATAGAAATCAACAATATAACAAAGCGCTATGTGATGGGCGACAATGAAGTGATGGCCCTGCGCGATGTGAATCTCTGTATAGAACGGGGGGAATACATCAGCATTATGGGACCTTCCGGATCGGGAAAGAGTACATTTATGAACATTCTCGGATGTCTGGACACACCGTCTACCGGTGAGTATAAGTTCAACGGAGTTGATGTGAGCAATCTCAACGATGATGAACTCTCTGATATGCGTAATCGCGAAATCGGCTTTGTCTTTCAGAATTTCAACCTTTTGCCCAAGCTCAATGCCGTACAGAATGTAGAACTGCCTTTGGCCTATGCCGGGGTGGAGGCTGCAGAACGCAGGGAAAGAGCCGTGCGCGCCCTGCAACGGGTAAAGCTGGCAGACCGTATGTATCATAAACCCAGCGAACTTTCGGGCGGACAGCGGCAACGTGTGGCCATTGCGCGTGCTTTGGTTACCAATCCTGGCATACTTTTGGCCGATGAGCCAACTGGTGCGCTCGATTCCAAGACGGGAATAGAAATCATGAAACTTTTTGACGAATTGCATCAGGAGGGCAATACCATTATCCTCATTACCCACGAGCAGGAAATTGCCAACTATGCCATCCGTAACGTATATATCAAGGATGGCTCCATACATTACGACAGAATCAATACAAACAGAACCATTGTATCATGATAAGGAAATTGAGAGTATCTCTTGTGGCACTCGCACTCATAGCCACTAATGTTGTTAACGCCGATATTTATATTCTCACATTGGAACAGAGCATCAATCTGGCCAAAGAGAAGAGTTTTACCATGCGTAATCTGAAAGAGAATCTCAAGATTGCGGAATATAATCTGAAAACGGCCACCAGCCAGTTGAAGACGCATATAGACTTCAACTTGAGTTTCCCGGAGTTTAATCAGACTGTGCGTACATGGGATGATACCACCGGCGTGTCTTTCTATTCAGTGAAGCGTCTGGACTATGGCGGTACTATCACGGTTAACCAGCCTTTGATTACCAATGGTAACATTTATTGGGAAACCACGCTTAACAGCTATGACAACTTCAATAATGATATCCGTTCGGCCACGCTCAACACCCGTCTTAGACTGCGCCAGCCCATTGATGCCATCTATGGTTATAATGCCATTCGCTCTTCGCTTAAGTCGGCACGCCTGAACTATGAACGTACCAATAAGTCATTGCGCCGCGAGGAACTCAATCTGGAATATCAGGTGAGCAGCAGCTATTACAATCTGTTGCAACAACAACGAAGCACAGAAATCGCCAGATTAGACTATGAAAGACAGACAGAGGCAAATGAAATAGCACAAAACAAATTTGCCGCTGGTTTGATCAGAGAGGTGGATGCCTTGCAGATGGAGGTGGACCTTACCGAATCTCAGAACAGCTACGAACTTGCGATGATTAACCAGGAGTCCGGACTCCGCAACTTTAAGGAAATGATTGGTCTTGAACTCACAGACAGTGTGGTGCTTGATGATAAACTGAAATATTCCGTAGTGGTTGTAGATCCGGACAAGGCTGTTGAGTATGCGCTCAAAAACCGAACAGAACTGCGAGACCAGGATATCGCAATAGAACAGCAGAAGATGACCATTAAACAACTTAAAGCCGAGGGAAAGGTGCGCGGCTTTGTGGATGCTTATGTACAGAAAACCGGTACCAGCATGCAGGATAGAAGCACAGGTTATGGCAAGACCATGCAAAGCTCTTGGGTAGATTTTACAGACAGACCGATGGACTTTGGCGTGGGATTCACTTTATCCGTGCCCTTGTTGGACTGGGGAGAGAACAAATCTCGTGTGCGTGCGGCAGAAGCACGTCAGAGACAGAACCTTATGGCGAAGGAAGACCTGGAACGCTCCATCGAAACCGAGACACGTAATGCTGTTGCCCAGCTCAACAACAACTTGAAGCGTCTGCAACTGCTGGAAAAGAATGTGAGTATTGCCGAAAAGAGTTTTGCCATCACCCTGCAACGATATACCGACGGTGACATTGACAGCCAGACATTGGCTCTGGAACGAAACCGCCTCAACAGTGCATACCGTAACCACCTGAGCGCATACATCGCTTATCAGCTGAGTCTGGCTGACATCATGCGCAAAACGCTCTACGATTTTGAAGTGGACCAAGCTTTGTGAGTTTAATAGCTTGTGCAGACTGAATCGGGGTAAGAATAGCCTGACATAGGCCGTATCCGGTATGTGTTGCCCTGTAGGGAAATGCAAATGATTGTCATTTTATCTTAAAAATAGTACACATTGTGACAAAGGATTTTTCGGTTTCACCAATACTTTGTATCTTTGCTGCCGAATTAGGATAGTTCAATCAGTATAGACGGTGAAAAGATGTTTCCTTCTTTATATGTCATGGGTGCTTTGCGTGGCATCTTCCCTGGCTCAGTATGTGCAGGGACGGGTCACTGATGCGGCAACGGGTGACCCTTTGCCTACTGCGTATGTGTATTACGAAGGGCAAACGCACACGGCTACCCAAGCCGATTTGGAGGGAAATTACCGCATCCGTTACCGCAAGGGCAAACTCATTTTCTCCATGATGGGTTTTGAAACGAAGATGGTTGCAGTTTCCAAACCGCAGAAACTTGATGTGAAATTGCGCGAGTCCAGCGCTTCTCTTGATGAAGTCAGAGTAGAGGCCAAGCGAAAGAAGTATTCGCGAAAGGACAACCCTGCTGTAGAGATAATGAAGAAGGTCATTGCTGCTAAGGGGGGTGCAGATTTGCGCAGCCGCGATTTCCTGTCTTTCCGCAAGTACGAGAAACTCACTTTTTCCCTGAATGAGTTTACGGAAAAGGTGTTTCAAGAAGGGCAGTTCAAGAGCATGCCTTTTCTGAAGGATCATGTAGAGGTACACCCGGAGACGGGTAAGCTTATTTTGCCGCTCACCGTCAGCGAACGTATCACCCGCACGCTCTACCGCAGGCAACCGCAGGAGGAAAAACTGCTTATTGAGGCTGAACGTAGTGAGGGCATCAATGACTTGTTCAACACAGGTGAAATTATGAATGTCTTGCTTGAAGACTGTATCACCGAGGTGGACTTTTACCAAGACCAGGTGCGCTTGCTGCAATATCCCTTTATCAGTCCGCTAAGCACCTCATCAGCCATCGGCTTTTACCGCTATTTTATTGTCGATACCCTGAATGTGGGGCATGACAGATGCTACAGGCTAGACTTCACTCCTAACAATCCCCAGGACTTCGGTTTCTCCGGTTCTCTTTACGTGCGTGCCGACTCTTCATGGCGACTTCGCAGAGCAGAGATTGGCATCCCTACACGTAGTGATGTGAACTTTGTGGAAAAGATGGATATTGTGCAGGATTTTGACTCCTTGCCCTCGGGCGAGCAGCTTGTGGTGGAAAACAAGATGATTCTGCAGTTGAAACTCGTGGACGGAGTGCAAAAAATAATGGCCGAGCGTGTAACGCATGGCTTCGACTATGATTTCAGCCCAATCCCCGACCGCCTTTTCCGTGGAGAGACAAAGACTCGTACAGAGGCTTCTGCCCGTACGCGTTCAGATGAATACTGGCAAGAGCAGCGTCCCGTACCCTTGTCCCGTAGTGAGCAGGGCATGGGAAACATGTTGCACAAGATGCAAGGGATAAGGGGATTCCGCCCCATTATTTGGATTGCCAAGGCTTTCATTGAGAATTATGTGGAGACCACTGTAAAGCCCGGTAAGCCTAACCTGGTGGATATAGGCCCAATCAACACGATGATTGGAAGCAACTGGGTGGAGGGGTTCCGTTTGCGTGCCAGCGCGCAGACAACCGCCAACCTTCACAGGCACCTCTTTGCCAAGGGGTATGTGAAGTATGGGTTCGGCGACCAGCGTTGGAAGGGGATGGGCGAGCTGACCTATTCCTTCAATGCCAAGGAATATGTGCCCAGCGAGTTCCCGGTGAACAACCTGACGTTTACCTATATGAACGATGTGGCCTCGCCCAGCGATAAGTTTCTGTCAACCGACAAGGACAATGTTTTTGTGGCATGGAAATGGACGCCGGTAAAGCACATGAACTATTTTGAACGCTATAACCTGATGTATGACAAGGAATGGCACAACGGCTTGCGCGCCACCGTGCAGTTCCGCCACGAACGTAATGAGGGTGCTGGCGACTTGTTCTACCAACCGCTGGACGCCCAAGGGCAACCTTCCGCAGATCCGGCTTCCCATCTGAAGAGACTGGCATTCTCAGAAGCAACTATAGGTCTGCAGTTCCGCCCCAATGCCAGTTATGTGAACACCAAGCAGCGCCGTCTTGTCACCAATCTTGACGCTCCCATCTTCGGTCTGCAGCACACAATGGGCTTGAAAGGAGTCTTCGGGGGCGAGTACAGATATAACTTCACGGAAGCGTCGGTCTACAAGCGCTTTTGGATGCGTTCCTGGGGCAAGCTTGATGTGTTGGCAAAAGCCGGTGCGCAATGGAACAAGGTGCCGTATCCTTTCCTCATCATGCCGGCATCCAATCTGAGCTATATCATAGACACGCGTTCGTTCAGACTCATCCGTAACATGGAATTCCTGAACGACCGTTACGCCTCGGCCATTCTTAATTGGGATCTTAATGGAAAGCTCTTCAACCGCATCCCCCTGTTGCGCGAGCTGAAGTGGCGCGAGAATATTGGTTGCAATGTGCTGTGGGGAACGCTGACAGACAGAAACAACCCCTATCTTCCCCAAAACGCAGGCGACAAGGATTTGTTTTATTTTCCAGGTTCCTTCACGAACGATAACGGCTTCGAATATATGACTCGTGTGATGAATCCGCACAAACCTTATGTGGAGATTGTGGCGGGCATCCACAACGTGTTCAAGATTGTGCGCTTGGAGTACGTCCACCGCCTCAACTATCATACGCCCGGCATGCAACGGTGGGGCATAAGAGGGGCATTGGAGTTCTCCTTTTGACCCGCACGACACATAAACATTGGTACCATCCACCCAAAAGAAAAAGACAAACATGAAGAAAATTTGTTGTATAGGCCACATTACGTTGGATAAGATTGTAACGCCCCGGCAGACAACCTATATGCCTGGCGGCACCTCCTACTATTTCTCGCATGGCATCAGCCGCCTCAACGATGCGGACCATTACGAACTGGTCACAGCGTTGGCCGAGTCAGAACTGTCAGCTGTGGAGGAAATCCGCAAGAAGGGAATAGCCGTAAAAGTGCTTCCCAGCCAGTTCTCTGTCTATTTTGAAAACGTTTATGGCGAGAACCAGGACAACCGCACACAGCGTGTGCTGGCCAAGGCCGACCCCTTTACGGTAGATGGTCTGTGCGATGTGGAGGCCAACATTTATCACCTGGGCAGTCTGTTGGCAGATGACTTTTCGCTTGACGTCATTAAATATTTGTCTGGCAAGGGAATGCTGTCCGTTGATGCGCAGGGCTATCTGCGCGAGGTGCGTGGAGAGAATGTTTATCCTGTGGACTGGACGGAAAAATTGGAGGCATTGCGCTATGTGGACATACTGAAGGTAAACGAGCACGAAATGGAAGTCCTTACCGGTTACGACGACCCTGAACTTGCCGCCAAGTGCCTGGCCAGTTGGGGGGTAAAGGAAGTGATCATTACCCAGGGCAGTCTGGGCTCTCTCATTTACGCCCAAGGCGAGTTCTGCCGTATTCCGGCTTATGCGCCTCGTGAAGTAGTGGATGCAACAGGTTGTGGCGACACTTACATGGCCGGTTATTTGTATATGCGCAATAAAGGATGCTCTTGCTACGAGTCTGGTTGTTTTGCCGCCGCCATGTCCACGTTAAAGTTGGAGCATTCCGGCCCCTTCTGCGGAACGGAGGAGGATATCCAGCAGATTGTCAACAGCGGTCAACGGCCTTAAGGCAGGTGCAGTTCTGCACCTTCGTCAAAACTACAATTTCGAGGCAGATGCAGCGTTGCGTGAAGGTCGAAATCGCAATTTCGAGGCAGTTGCAGCGCTGCACCCATGCAAAAATCGTAATTTCATCGTTCATGCAGCTCTGCACCTTCGCCAAAATTACAATTTCGAGGCAGATGCAACGTTGCGTGAAGGTCGAAATCGCAATTTCGAGGCAGTTGCAGCGCTGCACCTATGTCAAAATCGTAATTTCATCGTTCAAGCAGCTCTGCACCTTCGTCAAAATTACAATTTCGAGGCAGATGCAACGCTGCACCTATGTCGAAACTGCAATTTCGAAGCAGATGCAGCGCTGCACCTATGCAAAAACAGACTTTTCGCCGTTCTTCAAGACTTTTGTCGCATAAGCCCAAACCACCACATAGGAAACCAACGGTACGATGAAGGAGACGGACATGTTGGTCTGGTCTGCCACAAACCCCATCAGAAGGGGACCCACAGCACCGCCGATGGGCGTCATCATCAGATAGGATGAGGCACGCTTGGTGTAGTCGCCCAGTCCGCGCAAAGAGATGGCAAAGATGGTGGGGAACATGATGGCCTCGAATACGTAGATGAGAATCAATCCTACGAACGAAAGCAAGCCAAGGTTGAGGACAACCATTGCGGTGGTGATTACTGTGCCGATTGCACAATAGAACAGCACCTTTTCAGCCTTGATGTAACGCATAATCCAGCTGCCGGCAAAACGGCCGCACATGAACAGCCCAAGTCCTCCGAAAGAAAGCATGGCCGATGCTTCGCGCGCGTTCATCCAACCGTCGTCCACCACATAATTAATAAAGAAGCTGTTAATGGAAATCTCGGCAATCTCGTAACAAAACAACGCCAACAGACCGAATGTGAAAAGTTTCTGAGACCATAACCCTTTCTTCTTTTCCGCTATTGAGGAATCATCCTTTGCGTGTGCAATTTCGGGCAGCTTCACCCTTGAGAAAATGAGTGCGACGCACAGTACCACCACTCCCATTATTGTATAAGGAAGGGAAATGTTGGCGTCCTGGTCTTCTGAGAATACAATCATACCCACCAACAACGGCGCACAGGCGCAGCCCAAACCATTGAATGACTGGGCCAGATTGAGACGGCTTGCTGCGGTTTCCCTGTCACCCAACTCTGTCATATAGGGATTGGCCGCCGTTTCAAGGAACACCAGGCCGCAGGCGATGACAAACAATGAGAACAAGAAGAAATTGAACGACATATAGTATTCCCCCGGAATGAACATGAGCGAGCCGATGCCGAACAGTAACAGACCGAGCACTACTCCTCTGCGATAACCGTTACGGGCGATAAACAGACCGGCGGGAATGGCCATGGTAAAATAGCCCAGATAGAACATGACCTGTATCATTGCAGAATGAGCCAGGCTGATGTCCAACGCTTCCTGGAAATGCTTGTTCAGTACGTCCAGAATGGCGCGGGCAAAACCCCACATAAAGAAGAGGGAAGTAACAAGGATGAAAGGTAGAAGATATTCCTTGCGTACCAGTGCGTGTGCGTGTTTCTTTTCCATTGTCCTTCTGGGTTTATGCAAGTAAAACGGGTAGTTGTGTCATATCGGTGATGATGGCATCAGGCAAGTTGTCATCCGTCTCTTCGCCTCCCCATCCTTCTCCTTTCAACCATACGGCCTGGCATCCTACGGCCTTTGCCGGCACAATGTCTTTTGAGAAGGAATCGCCTACCACCAGTACGTTTCCGGCAGGAAGCCCAATGGCATCCACTCCCAATTGATAAATGGCAGGGTCGGGCTTGCGCACTCCCACTACGGCAGATTCAATGATGTGCCCGAAGTATTTGGAAAGGCCGAAGTCGTTTAGTATTGTCTCTATGTTTCCGTAGAAGTTGGAAACCAGTACCAACGGCAATCGGCCAGCCAGTTGTTCCACAATGGGACGTGTGCGTTCCAGGACATTCAGTACATATCCGTAACAAAGGTCCGTTACTTTTTCGGCATAGTCTTGCAGCAGCGCTTCATCTGCGGGCAGACAGCCCTTTTCTGCCAGATACTCCATTTGTATCCGGGTCTTGATGCTTAGCACATCCCGGAAATTGTGTTCTGGTTTCACATGGGGGAATTTTGCCAATGAGCGCTCGCCGTGGACGTATGCCTCGCGGAATGCTTCTTTGCTGACGGGAATGTCGGTTTCTCTGTATTTCTCCCACAGAACTTCTGCCCAGTGGCGGCTGTTTGTGTCTATTGTGCCACCATAGTCAAAGATGACTCCTTTAATGTCTTTAAGTGTATTCATTTCTTGTTGTTGTTATGTTTGCCATTGCCCACTTTCATCAGCAATACGCCTATGATAATCCATACAAGTTCCCGCACCCGGGTGATGAGGCTTGTATAAAGCCCAAAGGCGCTGGGGATAGACAGTCCGCCGGTGGAAAGGGCGAACCCTCCTTCGCGCGTTCCCATCTGGAGGGGCGAGAAGAAGAAAATGTTGGCAAACAGCGAGGTGAATGCCACAATGAGTATGCAGGCGGTGAAACTGACGTTTGTGGTAAGGATGTTCATTATGAAATAGACTTCCAGGCAGCCCACAATTCGTGCCAGGAATTCCAGTCCCAAAGACGCATAGAAGGTGGTCCGCCGTTGTCTGTGCAGTTCGGCAATTTGCTGGTCCACCCGTTCTAATGCCTCTTGCTTTCTCTGGGTGAAGGGAACAGCCCATTTCTTGACGAGAGGGATGCGTCCGAGCATCCGCAGAGTGCGCATGGCCATGCCGTTCTTATAGCCCTGCATGAAAAAGTAGATGGCAAGCAGGCAGAACGCGCCGGTTAGCACAAGCAACGTGGCCATGGTCCCATTGATGGGGTAGGACAGAAGATAGAGCAGGATGGAGAACAGCCAGAAGATAAAGTGGGAGAAGATGTGCATCATGGCATAGAGGATGACTGAAGATGCCGCCTTGCTTTTCCCCACATAAGGCGAAAGTTCCATGATTCTGTAAGGTTCTCCGCCCATCAGCCCCACAGGTGTGGCATAGTTCAGCGCATACCCCGATATGGTCAGTTTGTAGGTAAACCAGAAGGGGACACGGTTTGAAGCCCCGTCGCGGATAATCAGATGCCATGCTATGGCGTTCATCAGGTATATGAATGCCCATAGGATGATGATGGCGGGCAACCACAGGCCGGCACGCCTTAGTCCGTTCCACAATTCGTCCGATTCCACGTCGAACGTGCATAGCATGACAATGACGGCGGCAAGGCCGATGCCCAGAAAGAGGTTTCTCAGTTTGTTCGTCATGCGTTTCTGTATTTATGATAAAGGCGTGCGCTCAGCGCTTCATGCCGGTTGTGCATGTAGAGGTAAAGGCTTGTCAGCACAGTAACCTCAAACAGGAAGTACAGCCAGGGCTGTCCAATGAGCAGACTGATGTACAGCACAATGGCACGCGTGTTAAACGTAAGGATGTTGGTATATTTCATCAGGGGCTTGCTTGCGGCACGGAACTCGTCGCGCAGGCTTTGCGGAATGTCGTCTCCGAATTTTTCCCTCACCAAGGCGTAGAAGCGTTGGAAGTTAGGAGTGGACTTCTCTTGCTTGCGTGTGTAGTTGCCATAGAAGTAGAGGAACAGCTTCCACCACACGTTTCCTTTCCATGGCAGGTTGTGGAACGCTTCACGCTGTTGCTTGAAGTTGTCCAGTTCACTGCCCGACTTCCCTTTCAGGAAGTACAGGTGTATGTTGCGGTAATAGTCTGCCAGCATACATTGGCGGGTGTGGCAGATGAGGCCTGCAATGGCACCTAACAGCCAGATATAGATACCCCATTCCGTGTCGGGCAGAAAGGGGATGGGTTGAGGGGTAAGCCGCAGGCAGATGAAGAAATAGATGCTGAAAAACCAAAGGTCGCCGGCAAAACCGTCAAGCATGCGTCCCCACAAGGTCTTCTTTCCGGTCATGCGTGCCAGCTGCCCGTCCGCGCTGTCGTAGTGGTTGGCCCACATCAGCAGCAGGATGCCAATGATGGTGTGCTTCATGTCGGGGTAGTAGAACATGACTCCGGCACTCATGCCCAGAATGATGGACAGTATGGTAACCACGTTGGGGTGTATTCCTGCCTTTGCAAATAACTTGGCCCAAACGTATCCGATGGGGCGGTTAGTGTAGATGTCCAGTAGCTCTTCTGTGTCCATGGACTTGAATGAAGCCCTGAAATCGCTTTTCTTTGTCTTTGTATTCATTTTTCTTGTTTTATGGCCATGTTGTGGATGTATTCCGCTATTTTCTTTCCTGCCATGTCTCGGCAGCATGCAAAACTGGGCCAGTCGTTGAAATCTATGATTTTTATGTCGCCGTTGGGAGTCACCACGCAGTCTCCGCCGTAGACGGGTACGTCCAGAACTCTGGATGCTTTGTCGCTGTATGCTTTCAGCCTGTCTTCGTCAAAGCAAATGCCTTTGGCCTTGCCGTTTATCTTTTCCAGACCGAACTTGCTGTGCGCGGAAGGGTTGGGGTAGAACCAGTGGAAGAATCCGGTGTCCCGCACACCGTAAAACTTTACGAGGTCGCCTTGCAGATGTTCGTTTACCACCGCTTCGGCAATGCCTCTTTGCCGGAAACTGGCAAGGATGGCGTCTGCCTCTTCGCGTGTGGCGGCATAGGACACGTCTTCTTTCAAGATGGCGTGCGAATCTCCTCGCTTTATCCAACAGGGTAAGTGTTGTCCGGAAAAAGGAACTGCAGTGGAAACGATAAGGCTGTCGGGATGGGGCACGTTGTGGCTTGTGAGCAACATGGTCATGGCCTTGCGTATGCAGTTGTCAATTCCGTAAGCCGAATTGATGACCAGTGCGCCCTTGTCTTCCAAGGTCTTCAGCCTTTCCAGTGTGGCGGTGTCGCGTGCCATGCCATAGATGACGGCGCTTTCGGCACCGCTCTCTGTGAATTCCTTCTCGGTATATGTCTCTACGGTGTGTCCCATAGTGCGCAGTTCTTCAGTTACCTGGTTGAAGATGGCAGCGTCGTTTCCTATGTGGTTGGGAGAGTATTGGCTCCCTCTGCTTATGCCGATGATTCTTGTGCTGTCCATCCTTTACGAATCTATTCCGTTCAAGAACGCCTCGGCTTTCTTTATGTCTTCCGCATGGTCCACGTCCACAATCTTGTGGAAGGGATATGCTTTCAGATGCAATCCGTCTGCGACCAGTTGCCGTTGGAAGTTCCTCATTCTGGACATGCCTGTGGCCATGCAGCGCTCCAGCGTCTGTATGGCTGGCGGGGTGAGACAGTAGATGCCGCCCGAGATGTATTTGCATTCCGGTGTCATGGTGTCATGGAATCCGGTGATGTCCAATTTTTCATCGGTGGAAATGTACAGGGGCTTCTCGTCGTCGATATAGTCTGTAACGGCCATGCAGCCGTCGGCATCTGATTCCTTGAAGAAGGTGATGAAACGGGAAAACTCCTCTTCGCGGAAGATGGTGTCCACGGTGGTCAGGCAGAATTTGTCATCGGTAAGGAACTGGCTCAGTTCGTAAAAACTGTGCATGGAGCTGGGTGTGGTCTTAACGACCAGTTCAACCGGAACGGGCCACTCTTCCTGCAGCTTCTGCAGATGCGCCTTTGTCTGAGGCGTTTCGTTGTTGATGATGACAACGATCTTGTCTGCGCCGTTGCGTGTGAAAATCTGTATCAGGCGGTCAATCATGGCTGTGCCGTTCAGGCGGACAAGCGGTTTGGGCAGTGCCACTCCCTCTTGCGAGAGTCGTGAGCCTTCTCCAGCGGAAATGATTGCGAATGTCATTGTGCTTTTGCTTTATGTTGTATAACCTTGTATTATATATCCGTTTCTCTATTTCATTTCTTTGAGGCCTTCAAGCCTTCAATCACACTGTTGCTGAAGCCGTTTCGTTCCATGGCGTTCAGACCTTTTATGGTGATGCCTCCTGGTGTGGTCACTTTGTCTATCTCCGCTTCGGGATGCGAGTGGTTCGCTTCGAGCAGGCTTACGGCTCCTTTCAGCGTTTGTGCCACAATTTGTTGGGCTTCGTGGGCATACATGCCCAACTCTACGCCCCCTTCTGTGGCTGCCCTGATGTAGCGCATGGCGTAGGCTATGCCACAGCTTGCCAGTGCCATGCCGGCATTCATCTGCCGCTCTTCAATCATCATGGCACAGCCAAGTTCGTTGAAGATGTCCAAAAGGGCATTGTCCATCGCGTTGTTTGTGCGCGCACCGGAAATGAAGGTCATGCTTTGCTGCACGGCAATGGCGGTATTGGGGATAATGTAGTAGACGGGTGGGAGAGTGCTGCCGTCATTGCGCTCAAGGCATCGGCTTACAGCTTCTGTGCCCATGCCTGCTGCCATGCTGGCTACTGCCACTTTACTGTAGTCCAACACATCACGGATTTCGAGGATGACTTCCTCAACCTTCCATGGCTTCACCGCCAGGATGACCAGGTCTGCACCTTTCACACATTCGCGATTGTCCTGGGTTGTCCGTATGTGGGGAAACGCTTGTTCCAGTGCGTCAAGTTTCGGACGGCTTGGGTTGCTCACAGAGATGTCTTCGTTGCGGACAATGGAACCCTTGGCCAATCCGCGGGCTATGGCTCCGCCCATGTTGCCGGCTCCTATAATGGCTATTTTCATTGTATCTTGCAGTTGTGGTTTCAGATTCTGATCAAGCGGCATATTTTTTCAAGCCATTCCGCGTCTGTCTCGTCAAAGGTGTCGAAGTCGCGGCTGTCTATGTCCAGGACGCCGGTTACGTTGCCGCATTCGTCGAATATTGGGACAACGATTTCGCTGTTGGACAGACTGCTACAAGCAATATGTCCGGGAAACTCATGTACGTTGGGCACTATTACTGTGCGGGCTTCGTTCCAACTGGTGCCGCATACGCCACGTCCTTTGCGGATTCGGGTACAGGCCACCGGTCCTTGGAACGGACCCAGTACCAGCTCCTCTCCAATCACCCGGTAGAAACCGGTCCACCAGAAACCGAGACGTTCATGGATAAGTGCGGCCACGTTGGCCATGCACGCAATCTTGTCATTTTCATCCTGAATGAAGGACTTGACTTCATTCAGCAGTTCTTCGTATGCTATACTTTTGCTCATGCGTGCAAAGTTATACAAATTTTCACAGAAATAGGGAGTTTGTCCACAATTCTGTTAAGGTTATGACTAATTTTCCATCCAAAAGCCAATAAAGGTAAAATATTTTTATTTTTGGACAGAAGAACATAAGGATAGGTTTTAGGACTGTGAACTGTAAGCGATGAGTAGTGAGAGGTAGGGACGTCTGCGTGCAGCGTCCGGAGAGCATGTCTGGTGCTCTTATCAAACTCAAAACTCATTACTCACAACTCATAACTATATCTACAGTCTAAAAATCAACGAATATGCCATCAGATAATTAAAAAGTAGCCTTATCATTAGGCCGTTCCGAGAGAAATCGTTATTTTTGTATCTACTAACCATTATAAAGTACAAAAACATGAGAAAGCAACTCTTCACCTTAATTATGTTGCTGATGCCTTTTGGTATCAATATCCTTGCGCAAAATAACGAATACAAGGATACACCGTTTGCAGCGTATATTGAACGCCTGCAAGCCTTTGGCCAGCGCATTCCGCAGGAGAAAGTCTTCATACACATGGACAACACCTGTTACTTTCAGGGCGACACCATCTGGTTCTCGGCCTACACACGGCAGACCAATACCGGACAGCCCTCGCAGATGAGCGGTGTGCTCTATGTGGAACTCTATAACCACGAGGGATACATGGTGGAGCGCAAGCTCATTGAGATGAGCAAGGGAAGGGGCGACGGATTCTTCGCCCTGAACCAGCCTGTCATGTACAGCGGCTTTTATGAACTGAGAGCCTATACCCGATGGCAGCTCAACTGGGGCGTGTTTGAACACAAACACAGCCGTCTGGCGGGCGAATGGTTCCTGACCAAAGCCCTGGAGAAGGAATATTACCGCGACTACCACAAGCTGTACAGCCGAGTGTTCCCCGTATATGACCGTCCCGAAGACCCCGAGAGCCCCGAACGCTTCATGACCTCGCGCATCATGCGCCGCAAGTTTAAGGACGAGGAGAACATTGACCCGCGCACGCAAACATTGACACTCTTTCCAGAGGGCGGCAACCTTGTGGCGGGCGTTCCCTGCCGTGTGGCGTATGAGGCCACATGGAACGACGGCGAGTGGCTGGAGGGCAACCTGCAAGTGGCAGGCCAGTCCGTCCCTGTTATTCACAGGGGAAGGGGAGTGTTCACCATAACCGTAAAGGAAGGTGAAGAGGCGGAAGCCGTCTTCCAGTCCAAGGACGGGCAGAGCGTAAAGGCCAAACTGCCCCAGCCGCGCAAGGAAGGTGCGGTGCTGACGGTGTCGGAAGAGGCGGACAAGTGGAACGTGAAGGTGGCGCTTTCTGCCGGTCTGCATCCCGATAGTGTGGGCATGACCGTCATGCACGAAGGCAATCTATGCCACTTCCACCCAATGAAGGAAAGGGAGAATAACTTTGTGTTTGGCACACAAGAGCTTAAGCCCGGTGTGAACCAGGTGACCGTGTTCGACACGCAGGGCGGCATCCTTGCCGACCGTCTGTTCTTTGTCAGAGGCGGGGGCATGGACAAGCCCGTTCTTTCCATGAAGACGGAGAAGGAAGAGTACAAACCGTATGAGAAGATAAGTCTGGCGATTGAATCGCCGGCTGCGGGAACTCCCATATCCGTGGCGGTGCGTGACGGATATCAGATGGACTATCTGCATGACAACGGCAACATCATGACCGAGATGCTGCTGGCAAGCGAGATAAAAGGCTTCATCCCCGAACCGGGTTGGTACTTCGAGAAGGATGACGAGCAGCACCGGCAGGCACTTGACCTGCTGATGATGACCCAAGGATGGCGCAGATTCGAGTGGCAGAACATGGCGGTAAAGGGAAATTGGGAACTGACACAGCCGGCCGAGAAAGCCCCCATCATCATGGGTTCTGTATATGACTTTGACATGGAGCAGTTGGTGAATGAACTGAATCGGGATAATGAAAAAGAGAAAGAGGAACAGGAAAAAACGGAAATGGCTTCTGGCTCATCCGAGAAGAAGGCAGGCGAATCGGTTAAACAAACAGAATCAATAAAACCCGATAAAGGGACATTGGCCGAAGATGTCGAATTTGATTCTCGCGAAGTGAAAGCGGACGTGCAGGCATGGCAGTCATATAAACATGAATATGCATCGAAAACCAATCTGAAACGCGAGGTAAAGGTACATGCTGAACTCGTACATCCGCAGGAAGAGAAAGCAATTGTAGGAGAGACGGTAACCAAGCAAGGGCTGTTCCGTATCCAGTTGCCTCGCTTCTATGGCCAAAGTGTGTTCTTCCTTTCAGCTGCTGATACCACTAAATGGAAAGAAGGAGAACGCTATACTTGGGTGCAGATGTTGTCAAATGAGTCGGACACGCCCGAGAACCAAAAGAGTAAGTTTAGGGTGTTGACCGCTGATTATTTTGTAAGAGTCGCATTCCCATACCCCAACTTTATACAGAAATACAACTTCTATCAGGAGACGTTTTCCGCAAAAGGAAAAAGTGAAGGTGTCAAGTGGGTAGAAACAGACGATGGTGTCACCCAAATGGAAGAAGTGAACGTACAAGGGTCACGTTTAAGGGGAATGAGAAAGTTCAACGAATCCCAACCGGCGCTTCTGATAGATGCTTATGAGGCAAAAAACAAACATTACGACTCCGGTATGATGTTTGCTCCAGTTGCAAGAGTTTTTGTGGGTGACTATGGGCTTGATGCTCCGTACTGCGCACCCAATGCGGATAATGGTCAAACCGCAGAAAGGCTTTATGAATTATATGGCTATGACCGTGTGTCTAAAGAACAGGAAGGGGTTGCAGTTTCTGAAGATTCTGCATATTTTCCCAAAAACCTGAGGGTTTATTTCCGGAAAAACTTGAATTTAGGGCGTGACCTTACATATCTATCATATATGAAGGATGCAGAGAATGACAGAGAGGACTTCGCCATAGACAAATATGGCATATATACAGATTATTGTCCGCGTCTTGAAGGTAGTAACCGATACAAGGGTTCCAATTTACCGGAAACGTATTTGGCCAAGTTTCCTCATCCCAACGAGGAACATCGTGTAATCTATCGTGACCGCCGGTATATTCTCCCAGGCTTTGCCTATCCCGCCGAATGCTACAGTCCCGACTACAGCAAACAGACACCTCCGGACAGCGTGAAGGACTACCGTCGCACGCTCTACTGGAATCCTAACGTAATGTTGGACCAGGACGGAAAGGCCACCATTACCTTATATAATAACGCGCGCACGACACAAATCAGCGTGGATGCCGCAGGACAGGCTGCGGACGGAACATTGTTGTGGGGGGATTGAGCAATGAGTAATGAGTTGTGAGTGATGAGTTGTGAGCCACAAATGTCATCCTGCCCATACCTCATACTAAAATAAAAGACGCAATGCGGTGCGTAGACAAAGACAATGCGGTGCGTGAGCATAGTCAATGCATTGCATAGGCCATTGCAACGCATTGCGTTTTTCTGTATTGAAGTGTCAAATATGTGGTGCGGAGTGTTTGCATATATGTTTTTTATTTGTATCTTTGCACTTGCTACAAACAGACATTCTATAGAAAATGGCTCCAAAGATAAGACGATCCCTCTGCGCTTTCGTAATTGCAGCCCATTCCCTCTTGTTGTGCACTTGTATGTGGGCACCGGGGAATGGTGGCGGTTCGGATGATGAGCAGGCCGATTCTTTTTCTCTTTTGGTGGATACGGTAGCCTTTCTTGAACCGGAAATCCCGTCTTTTTCAGATTCTGTGCTGGCTGATGTGTCTTTTTGTTTGGCTGCGCATGACAGTGCGGGTGTGGTGGCATTGTTGGATTCGGCATGTGCCAGACTGACCGTTCCGGCTCAGGCGGATTCTTCCTTTATGGCCGAAGAATACTCGCAGGAGATCGTCGCTTTTATGGATTCTAACAGATATGAGTTTAATTTGCTTAAAGTTGATATTGAACGATTTAGACGTTCGTTAAGACAAATGTTCCCTTAAGCTAACTCATTAGTTTGAAGATGTGTGTTTGATTGTGAAGAACACCCTTGAAGGATAAGAAAAACACAGGCTTATGTTAAATAATGTTAAATATTGCTAAAAACATTATTTTTCTTGAAATTGAACAGCTTGAAATATACATTATTATAGAAAAAAATCGTACCTTTGCACCCCAGATTGGGCATATTATGTCCTCTCTGCTCATGGAATAGAAAATATAAATATAATATAATAATTTAAAAATCAAACAAATGCCTACAATTCAACAATTAGTTCGCAAAGGCCGTACGGCTATGGTGGACAAGAGCAAGAGCCCTGCGCTGGACAGCTGTCCTCAGCGTCGTGGTGTTTGCGTTCGTGTGTACACCACCACGCCCAAGAAGCCTAACTCTGCGATGCGTAAAGTCGCACGTGTTCGTCTTACAAACTCTAAGGAAGTGAACAGCTACATTCCTGGAGAAGGTCACAACTTGCAGGAGCACAGCATCGTATTGGTGCGTGGTGGTCGTGTGAAGGACCTCCCCGGTGTTCGCTACCACATCGTTCGTGGTACTTTGGATACCGCCGGTGTTGCTAACAGAACACAGCGCCGCAGTAAGTATGGTGCCAAGCGTCCCAAGGCCGCAAAGAAGTAATTCTAAGGACAAATTAAACAAAAGTTTGGTTGTATATGCTTAAGGTTGAGTAAAGTTTCTGGCGAGAGACTTGAAGAACAAAGATTGCAGCCTATTTTAATCAAAATCAAACAAAACAAAAATGCGTAAAGCAAAACCAAAAAAGCGTGTTATCCTTCCCGATCCCGTTTTCGGTGATGTGAAGGTGTCAAAGTTCGTAAATCACCTGATGTACGATGGTAAGAAGAGCATTTCTTACGAAATTTTCTACAATGCTCTTGAGATTGTGAAGACCAAGATGGCTAACGAGGAGAAGGAGTCACTTCAGATTTGGAAAGAGGCTCTGGACAAGATCACTCCTCAGGTTGAGGTAAAGAGCCGCCGTATCGGTGGCGCTACCTTCCAGGTTCCCACAGAAATCCGTCCCGACCGCAAGGAGAGCGTTTCAATGAAGAACATGATTCTTTATGCTCGCAAGCGCGGTGGTAAGACCATGGCAGACAAACTGGCTGCTGAGATTATGGATGCTTACAACGAGCAGGGTGGTGCATTCAAGCGTAAGGAGGATATGCACCGTATGGCTGAGGCCAACCGTGCTTTTGCACATTTCCGTTTCTAATCACTGTTAAACGAAAATAACAATGGCAAAGCAAGATCTTCTCTTGACACGTAATATCGGTATTATGGCTCACATCGATGCCGGTAAGACAACAACTTCAGAGCGTATTCTTTTCTACACCGGTAAGACTCACAAGATCGGTGAAACCCATGACGGTTCTGCAACAATGGACTGGATGGCTCAGGAGCAGGAGCGTGGTATCACCATTACCTCTGCTGCTACAACTGCGTTCTGGACATGGAATGGTAACAAGTACAAGTTCAACCTGATCGACACTCCGGGACACGTTGACTTTACCGCTGAGGTAGAGCGTTCACTGCGTGTGCTCGACGGTGCAGTTGCAACATACTGTGCTGTGGGTGGTGTTGAGCCTCAGTCTGAAACCGTATGGCGCCAGGCTGACAAGTACAATGTTCCCCGTATCGGTTATGTAAACAAGATGGACCGTTCTGGTGCTGACTTCTTCGAGGTTGTACGCCAGATGAAGGAAATCTTGGGCGCTACTCCCTGTGTTGTGGCAGTGCCCATCGGTGCTGAAGAAAACTTCAAGGGTATCGTAGACCTGATTAAGATGAAGGCTATCCTGTGGCACGATGAGACTATGGGTGCAGAATACAGCGTAGAGGATATTCCTGCAGACATGGCTGATGAGTGTGAAGAGTGGCGCGGCAAGATGATTGAGCTGGCTGCTGAGCAGGACGACACGCTGATGGAGAAGTACTTCGAGGATCCCGACAGCTTGACTGAAGAAGAAATCGTAGCTGCTATCCGTAAGGGTACCCTCGCACTCGATATCGTTCCCATGACCTGTGGTTCTTCTTTCAAGAACAAGGGTGTACAGACTCTGCTTGACTATGTTTGTATGTTCTTGCCTTCTCCTCTGGATACTCCCAATATCATCGGTACAAATCCCGATACAGGCGAGGATGAGGAGCGTAAGCCCAGTGAGGACGAAAAGACTTCTGCTCTTGCGTTCAAGATTGCAACCGATCCATATGTTGGCCGTCTGACTTTCTTCCGTGTATACTCTGGTAAGATTGCTGCCGGTTCATATACATTCAATGTCCGTTCTGGTAAGAAGGAGCGTGTAAGCCGTCTGTTCCAGATGCACTCTAACCACCAGAATCCCGTAGAGGAAATCGCAGCTGGTGATATCGGTGCAGGTGTAGGTTTCAAGGATATCCGTACTGGTGATACCCTCTGTGATGAGGATGCACCCATTGTACTGGAATCTATGGACTTCCCCGATCCCGTTATCGGTATCGCAGTAGAGCCCAAGACTCAGAAAGACCTCGACAAGCTGTCTAACGGTTTGGCTAAGTTGGCTGAGGAAGATCCCACCTTTACAGTTAAGACTGACGAGCAGAGCGGCCAGACCGTTATCTCAGGTATGGGTGAGCTTCACTTGGATATTATCATCGACCGTCTGAAGCGTGAATTCAAGGTTGAATGTAACCAGGGTAAGCCCCAGGTTAACTATAAGGAAGCTATCACCGCCACTGTTAACCACCGTGAGGTTTACAAGAAGCAGTCTGGTGGTCGCGGTAAGTTCGCTGACATTATTGTTAACGTAGGTCCCCGCGATGAGGATTACAACGAAACTCCCCTGCAGTTCATCAACAGCGTTACCGGTGGTAACATTCCTAAGGAATTTATCCCCAGCGTACAGAAGGGATTTGATGCCGCTATGAAGAACGGTGTTCTCGGTGGCTTCCCCATGGACAGCCTGAAGGTTGAACTCGTTGATGGTTCATTCCACCCCGTAGACTCTGACCAGTTGTCATTTGAAATCGCAGCCCAGATGGCTTACAAGGCTTGCTGCGCCAAGGCTAAGCCCGTTTTGATGGAGCCCATCATGAAGTTGGAGGTTGTTACTCCCGAAGAAAACATGGGTGATGTTATCGGTGACTTGAACAAGCGTCGTGGTCAGGTTGAAGGTATGGATACAACCCGTACTGGTGCCCGTCTGGTTAAGGCAATGGTTCCCCTGGCCGAGATGTTCGGTTATGTAACTGCATTGCGTACCATCACTTCTGGTCGTGCAACATCTTCAATGACCTACGATCACCATGCTCCCGTTAGCTCTGGTATCGCCAAGGCTGTATTGGAGGAAATCAAAGGCCGCGTAGACCTCGTATAATAAAAACAAACGATAGCGAAAGGGCCGTTCTCTAGCAAACGACTCTTAGGGAACGTTCCTTTCCTATTATAAACAATATTAATATTAAAAAATAACATGAGTCAAAAAATTAGAATTAAGCTGAAGTCTTATGACCACAATCTGGTGGACAAGTCTGCAGAGAAAATTGTAAAGACAGTTAAGTTGTCTGGTGCTATCGTTAGCGGTCCTATACCCTTGCCCACCCGCAAGCGTATCTTTACCGTTAACCGTTCTACTTTCGTTAACAAGAAGAGCCGTGAACAGTTTGAACTGTCTTCTTACAAGCGTCTTATCGACATTTACAGCTCAACAGAGAAGACCATTGACGCTCTGATGAAGTTGGAATTGCCCAGCGGCGTGGAAGTTGAGATCAAGGTTTAATACTATTAATTAATTTGTTTTTTAAATTTATCTGAAATGCCAGGATTATTAGGAAAGAAAATCGGAATGACTTCCGTATTCAGTGCCGAGGGTAAGAATGTACCATGCACTGTTATCGAATTGGGTCCTTGTGTTGTTACTCAGGTCAAGAGTGTAGAGAAGGATGGTTATAGTGCCATTCAGCTCGGTTTCCAGGAAGCTAAGGAGAAGAATACTACCGCAGCTTTGATGGGTCACTTTAAGAAGGCTGGTGTAACACCCAAGAGACACTTGGCCGAGTTCACAGGCTTCGACAAGGAATTGAACCTTGGCGACACCGTAACAGTTGAAATGTTTGAGGGCTGCGAGTATGTTGATGTAATCGGTACATCAAAGGGTCGCGGTTTCCAGGGTGTAATGAAACGTCATGGCTTTGGTGGTGTAGGTCAGACTACTCACGGTCAGGATGACCGTCAGCGTAAGCCCGGTTCAATCGGCGCATGTTCTTACCCCGCAAAGGTTTTCAAAGGTTTGCGCATGGGCGGCCAGATGGGTTGTGACCGTGTAACTACTCACAATCTGCAAGTGTTAAAGGTAATCCCCGAACATAACCTTCTTTTGATCAAGGGTAGTGTTCCTGGATACAATGGTTCAATTGTTAGCGTTTTGAAGTAATGGAAATCAGTGTATTAAATATTAAGGGCGAGGATACCGGTCGTAAGGTTGTCCTCAATGATGATATCTATGCAATCGAACCCAATGATCATGCAATCTATCTTGATGTAAAGCTCTATTTGGCTAACCAGCGTCAGGGTACTGCAAAGTCAAAGGAAAGAAGCGAAGTAAGTGGTTCAACACGCAAGCTCGGTCGCCAGAAGGGTGGCGGCGGCGCTCGCCGTGGTGATATCAACTCTCCCGTATTGGTAGGTGGTGGTCGTGTATTCGGTCCCAAGCCCCGCGATTACGGTTTCAAGTTGAACAAGAAACTTCGTCTGTTGGCACGTAAGTCTGCTCTTGCATATAAGGCAAAAGAAAATGCAATCATTGTAATTGAAGACTTCAATTTTGAGGCTCCTAAGACCAAATCTATGGTAGAAATCATAAATAATCTTAAAGTTTCAGAAAAGAAGAGCCTTTTTGTTTTGCCAGGTGCAAATAAAGTAGTATATTTGTCGGCTCGTAATATCGAACGTGTCAATGTTATGCCTGCCGAAGCGTTGAATACCTACAAAGTATTGGATGCTCAGGTAATGGTTGTGACTGAAGGCGCGTTGAACGTAATTGAAGGAAACTTAATAAAATAAGATAAAGAGTCATAACTATTATGGGATATATCATTAAGCCTATCATCACAGAGAAGATGACCCAAATCACCGAGAAGCAGAACAAGTTCGGCTTCATCGTGCGTCCTGAGGCAAACAAAATAGAGATTAAGAAGGAAGTTGAGGCTCTCTATAATGTCACTGTAACCGCAGTGAATACTTGCAATTATGCAGGTAAGAACAAAAGCCGCTATACAAAGTCTGGCCTGATTAAGGGCCGCACAAACGCCTTCAAGAAGGCAATCGTGACTTTGAAGGAAGGCGATGTTATTGATTTTTATAGCAACATTTAATTTATAAGATGGCAGTACGTAAATTTAAGCCCACAACACCGGGCCAAAGACACAAAGTTATAGGTACCTTCGAGGAAATTACTGCATCGGTACCTGAAAAGTCTCTCGTTTACGGAAAGCGTTCAACTGGTGGTCGCAACAACGTCGGTAAGATGACCATGCGCTACCTTGGCGGTGGCCATAAGAAGCTTTTCCGTTTCATTGACTTCAAACGAGAGAAAGATGGTGTGCCCGCAGTGGTTAAAACAATTGAATACGATCCCAACCGTTCGGCTCGTATCGCTCTGTTGTTTTACGCTGACGGTGAAAAACGTTATATTATTGCTCCCAACGGTTTGAAGGTGGGTACCACTGTGATGAGTGGCGCCGAAGCAGCTCCCGAAGTTGGAAACTGTCTGCCCTTGCAGAACATTCCCGTCGGTACTGTAATCCACAACATTGAGCTTCGTCCTGGACAGGGCGCTCTGCTCGTGCGTTCCGCTGGTAATTTCGCTCAGTTGACTTCTCGTGATGGTCGTTACTGTGTTATCAAGTTGCCTTCTGGTGAGACTCGTCTGATTCTCAACACCTGCAAGGCTACTATCGGTAGTGTAGGTAACAGCGATCACGCGTTGGAATGCTCAGGTAAGGCCGGTCGTTCTCGCTGGTTGGGTCGTCGTCCCCACAACCGTGGTGTTGTTATGAACCCCCACGATCACCCCATGGGTGGTGGTGAAGGACGTCAGTCTGGAGGTCATCCTCGTTCACGTAAGGGCTTGTATGCTAAGGGTCTCAAGACACGTGCACCCAAGAAGCAGTCCAACAAGTATATTATCGAAAGATGTAAAAAGTAATCAAGTTAACTAGAGTAAATTATGAGTCGTTCATTAAAGAAAGGTCCGTATATTGAAGTTAGTCTGGAGAAGAAGATTCTTGCCATGAATGAGAGTGGTAAGAAGAATGTCGTAAAGACATGGTCTCGTGCTTCAATGATTTCTCCTGACTTCGTTGGTCATACGGTAGCCGTTCATAACGGAAATAAGTTTATTCCTGTTTACGTTACTGAAAACATGGTTGGACACAAGTTGGGTGAGTTTGCTCCCACACGTAAGTTCGGTGGCCATGCTGGTAACAAGAAGAAGTAAGCAGGTCGTTTAAAGATAATAAAAGAGTAATAATATAATGGGAAAAAGAAAAAGATTAGCTGCTGATGCAAGAAAGGCAGCCCTCAAAACCCAATATTTTGCTAAGTTGCGCAATGTGCCTTCTTCTCCCCGCAAGATGAGATATGTGGTTGATTTGGTTCGCGGCATGGAAGTTAACCGAGCACTTGCAACTTTGAAGTTCTGCGCTAAGGCAGCTTCAGCCGATGTTGAGAAGCTTCTCCGTTCGGCTATTGCAAACTGGGAACAAAAGAATGAGCGTAAGGCAGAGGATGGCGAGCTCTATATCACAAAGATCTTTGTAGATTGTGGTGCTACCCTCAAGCGAATGAGACCTGCTCCTCAGGGCCGTGGTTATAGAATCCGTAAGCGTTCTAACCATGTTACTTTGTTCGTCGACACTAAGAATGATTAATGATTAAGTAAAAGTATGGGACAGAAAGTAAATCCTATAAGCAATCGCTTAGGTATTGTACGCGGTTGGGACTCTAATTGGTATGGTGGCAAAGACTTCGGAGATTCTATCCTTGAGGATAGCAAGATTCGCAAGTATCTTAACGCTCGTCTGGGCGATGCCAGTATTTCCCGTATTGTCATCGAACGCACACTTAAGATGGTAACCATTACCGTATGTACTGCCCGTCCAGGACTTATCATTGGTAAGGGTGGCGAAAAAGTTGACAATCTGAAGGAAGAATTGAAGAAGTTGACTCAGAAGGAAATTCAGATCAACATCTTCGAGGTTAAGAAGCCTGAGCTGGATGCTGTGATAGTAGCCAACAATATTGCTCGTCAGGTTGAAGGTAAGATTTCTTACCGTCGTGCCATCAAGATGGCTGTAGCAAATTCAATGCGCGCCGGTGCAGAAGGTATCAAGGTTCAGATCTGTGGTCGCCTTAACGGTGCTGAAATGGCTCGTTCAGAGATGTTCAAGGAAGGTCGTACTCCATTGCACACACTTCGTGCCGATATCGATTATTGCCACGCAGAAGCGCTGACAAAGGTTGGTATCTTGGGCATCAAGGTTTGGATTTGCCGTGGTGAGGTATATGGCAAGAAGGATTTGTCACCCAACTTCACTCAGCAGAAGGAGAGTGGACGTAACTTTAACGGCAACGGTGGAAAGAACTTCCGTCGTAAGAAGAACAACAATCGCTAAATTTCAGAATTATCATGTTACAACCAAAAAGAACAAAATATAGAAGACCACAAAAAGGTCGTTGCAAAGGCAATGCCATGCGTGGAAATCAGCTGGCTTTCGGATCTTTTGGTATCAAGTCTTTGGATACACATTGGATTACCGCTCGTCAGATTGAAGCAGCCCGTGTTGCCATGACACGTTATATGCAGCGTGAGGGTCAGAGTTGGATTCGTATTTTCCCCGACAAGCCTGTTACCAAAAAACCTGCAGACGTACGTATGGGTAAGGGTAAGGGAGATCCAGTAGGATATGTATTCCCCATTACCCCCGGACGTATCATTTTCGAGATTGAAGGTGTATCTTATGAGATTGCTAAGGAAGCTCTTCGTCTTGCAGCTCAGAAGTTGCCTGTAACCACAAAGTTTGTAGTTAGAAGAGATTACGATAAAAACGCATAATTATGAAGATAGCTGAAATTAAGGAGATGACCGCTGCCGAATTGGCAGAGCGTATCCAGACAGAGCAGGCAAACTACAACCAGATGTTGTTGAACCATGCCGTTTCTCCCCTCGAGAACAACTCTCAGATTAAGATTGCGCGTCGTAACATAGCTCGTTTGAAGACTGTACTCCGTCAGAAAGAGCTTAACAAGTAATAATGGTCCAAACATGGAAGCAAGAAATTTAAGAAAGACTAGAACGGGTGTTGTAGTAAGCGATAAGATGGATAAGACCATTGTTGTGGCTGCAAAATTCAAGGAGAAGCACCCTATTTATGGTAAGTTTGTCGCAAAGACAAAGAAGTACCATGCTCATGACGAGAAGAACGAATGTCACAAGGGTGACACCGTTCTGATTATGGAAACTCGTCCTTTGAGCAAGACAAAGAGATGGAGAGTAGTAGAAATCGTTGAAAGAGCTAAGTAATTATGATACAATCCGAATCTAGATTGGTTGTTGCAGACAATAGCGGTGCCAAGGAATGTCTTTGCATTCGTGTTTTGGGCGGAACTCGTCGTCGTTATGCGTCTGTAGGTGATGTAATCGTCGTTTCTGTGAAGAGCGTCATTCCATCCAGTGATATTAAGAAAGGTGCCGTATCAAAGGCCTTGATTGTACGCACAAAGAAGGAAGTTCGTCGTCCCGATGGTTCATATATCCGTTTTGATGACAATGCTTGTGTATTGCTCAATAACTCTGGTGAGTTGCGCGGTAGCCGTATTTTCGGTCCCGTTGCCCGTGAGTTGCGTACTGTAAATATGAAGGTCGTATCTTTGGCACCTGAGGTTCTTTAATCCTTTAACTAAGTATAAGTAATGAGTAAATTACATATTAAGAAAGGCGATACCGTATACGTAAACTCTGGTGCCAGCAAAGGCCAGCAAGGTAAGGTATTGAAGGTGTTCGTAAAAGAACAGCGTGCCGTTGTAGAGGGTGTGAACATGGTGTCCAAGAGCCAGAAACCCAGTGCCAAGAACCCTCAGGGAGGCATTGTAAAGCAGGAGGCTCCTATTCATATTTCTAAGTTGAATCCCATTGTAAATGGCCAGGCCACCCGTTCTAACGGTAAGGCCATGAAGGTAACCATAAAATAAAAAGGAGATTTAAGTAATGGCAAATACTGCAAGCCTTAAGAAAGAATATGCAGAGCGTATAGCTCCTGCTTTGATGAAGCAATTCAACTACACTTCTCCTATGCAGATTCCTGTATTGAAGAAGATCGTTATCAACGAAGGCCTTGGTATGGCTACTGCCGATAAGAAGATTATCGAGGTTGCCATCAATGAACTTACTGCTATCACCGGTCAGAAGGCTGTTGCTACTGTTTCTAAGAAGGACGTGGCAAACTTCAAGCTTCGTAAGAAGATGCCTATCGGTGTACGCGTAACACTTCGTCGTGAGAGAATGTACGAGTTCTTGGAGAGACTCGTGCGTGTAGCTCTTCCTCGTATCCGTGACTTTAAGGGTATCGAGAGCAAGTTGGATGGTCGTGGAAATTACACTCTTGGTATTCAGGAGCAGATTATTTTCCCCGAAATCAATATCGATGCTATTGACCGTATTTTGGGTATGAACATTACCTTCGTAACCACTGCACAGACAGACGAAGAGGGATATGCTCTGCTGAAGGAATTTGGTCTTCCCTTTAAGAACGCAAAAAACGATAAATAAGATATGGCAAAAGAATCCATGAAGGCACGCGAGGTAAAGCGTGCCAAACTCGTAGCTAAGTATGCAGAGAAGCGTGCAGCGTTGAAGAAGATTGTTAACACTGGTGACCCAGTTGAAGCATTTGAAGCTGCTCAGAAGTTGCAGTCAATTCCTCGCAACGCAAACCCCATTCGTCTGCACAACCGTTGCAAGTTGACCGGTCGTCCCAAGGGATATATGCGCTTCTTCGGCCTTTCACGTATTCAGTTCCGTGAGATGGCTTCAAGTGGTTTGATCCCTGGCGTAAAGAAGGCAAGCTGGTAATTTTTATTTTTTAATATTGTCGGGAGAGCCCCGATTAATTAAATTTTTTATAACATGACAGATCCAATAGCAGATTATTTGACTAGATTGCGCAACGCAATCATGGCTAAGCACAGAATTGTGGAAGTGCCAGCGTCAAATTTGAAGAAGGAAATCACCAAGATTCTCTTCGAAAAGGGTTACATCTTGAACTACAAGTTCGTAGAGGATGGACCTCAAGGTACAATCAAGATTGCCTTGAAGTATGACACCGTTAACAAGGTGAATGCTATCAAGAAGTTGATCAGAATATCCACTCCCGGTATGCGTAAGTACACTGGTTATAAGGATATGCCGAGAGTAATTAATGGATTGGGTATTGCTATTTTATCCACTTCCAAGGGTGTAATGACTAACAAAGAAGCTGCCGAGCTGAAGATCGGTGGTGAAGTTCTTTGTTATGTATATTAATTGAGGAGGATTTATTTATGTCAAGAATTGGTAAATTGCCCATTAGCATCCCTGCAGGCGTAACCGTTAGCGTTGATGCAGACAATGTTGTTACCGTAAAAGGTAAGAAAGGTGAATTGAGCCAGGCTGTAAACCCCTCAATTATTGTTAAGGTTTCTGAAGCTGAAGTAGTTCTGGAGATTGACGAAGCAACTGATATCGTAGAGCAGAAGCAGAAGCAGGCATTCCACGGCCTTTATCGTGCTCTCTTGAACAACATGGTTGTTGGTGTGTCAGAAGGATACAAGAAGGAACTCGAACTCGTTGGTGTAGGTTTCCGCGTATCTAACCAGGGTAATCTTTTGGATTTCGCTCTGGGTTACACTCACCCCATTATGTTCATGCTTCCCGATGAAATCAAAGTTGAGACCAAGTCTGAGAGAAATCAGAATCCTCTCATCACATTGGAGTCTTGCGACAAACAACTTTTAGGACAAGTATGTGCAAAGATTCGTTCTTTCCGTAAGCCTGAACCTTATAAGGGCAAGGGTGTTTTGTTCGTTGGCGAGCAGATTCGTAGAAAGTCTGGTAAGTCAGCTGGTGCTAAGTAATAACTTTAAAACACAGTTAAGATCATGACAACAAAAATAGAAAGACGAATTAAGATTAAATACAGAGTTCGTAATAAGATTTCTGGTACAGCAGAACGCCCCCGTATGTCTGTATTCAGAAGCAACAAGCAAATTTACGTGCAGATTATCAATGACCAGACTGGTACAACTCTCGTAGCAGCTTCATCTCTTGGAATGGAAGCATGTCCTAAGAAGGAGCAGGCTGCAAAGGTTGGCGCTCTCATTGCAAAGAAAGCTCTTGAGGCTGGCATCACTACTATCGTGTTCGATCGTAATGGTTATCTGTATCATGGACGTGTTAAGGAGGTAGCTGATGCTGCACGTAACGGTGGACTTAAATTCTAAAGATTATGGCAATTAATAAGGTTAAGTTAAGTAGCGATATCGAATTGAAGGATAGATTGGTTGCTATCAATCGCGTTACCAAGGTTACCAAAGGTGGACGTACCTTCACTTTTTCTGCCATTGTTGTGGTAGGTAATGAGAATGGTATCATTGGATGGGGACTTGGTAAGGCAGGTGAAGTAACAGCTGCTATTGCCAAGGGCGTTGAGTCTGCCAAGAAGAACTTGGTTAAGGTTCCCGTAATCAAGGGTACAGTTCCTCATGAGGCCACAGCTCACTTCGGTGGTGCAGAGGTTTTGATCATGCCCGCATCTGCCGGTACCGGAGTGGTAGCAGGTGGAGCTATGCGTGCAGTAATGGAGAGTGTTGGTATTACCGACTGTTTGGCCAAGTCAAAGGGTTCTTCTAACCCTCACAACCTTGTAAAGGCAACTATTGCAGCATTGTGCGAAATGCGTGATGCAAAGACTGTTGCTGCCAATCGCGGAATCAGTATTGACAAAGTATTTAGAGGTTAAGAAGGAATATGGCAACAATTAAAGTACAACAAGTAAGGAGCCGCATACATGCTCCTCGCAATCAGAAGGCAACTCTTGACACCTTAGGTCTGAAGAAGATGAATCAGGTTGTTGAGATTGAAGATACTCCTTCAAACCGTGGTTTGATTAATACAGTTCATCACCTTGTAAAGGTTGTTGACTGATAAAGTTTCAACATGTAAATAAGAACAACGTTATGAAATTACATAATTTGAAACCTGCTTGTGGATCAACACATAGCCGCAGAAGAATTGGTCGTGGTCCTGGTTCTGGTCTGGGTGGCACTTCTACCCGTGGTCACAAGGGAGCCAAGGCTCGTTCAGGATACAAGAAGAAGATTGGTTTCGAGGGTGGTCAGATGCCCTTGCAGCGTCGTCTTCCTAAGTTTGGCTTCAAGAATATCAACCGTGTAGAATATCAGCCCATCAACCTCTCTTCTCTGCAGAAGTTGGCTGAGGCTAATATCACTACCATTGGTATTGAGGAAATGATTGCAGCAGGATTGGCCAAGAAGGGTCAGTTGGTAAAGGTTTTGAGCAATGGTGAACTCACTGCCAAGATCGATGTAACCGCCAATGCTTTCTCTAAATCAGCAGAAGCTGCTATCCAAGCCGTTGGTGGAACTGCTACAAAACTGTAATTCTGATGAAGAAGTTTATTGAAACATTAAAGAACATATGGCGTATTGAGGATCTTAGATCAAGAATCCTCATTACGCTTGGTTTCGCAGCTATCTATCGTTTCGGATCATTCATTGTCCTTCCTGGCATTAATCCCGAGGCGCTTACCGCATTGCGTGCGCAGACCGATACAGGACTTATGTCTTTGTTGAATATGTTCTCTGGTGGCGCTTTCTCAAATGCATCTGTTTTTGCTTTGGGAATCATGCCTTACATTTCTGCTTCTATCGTTATTCAGTTGTTTGCGTTTGTGGTACCTTATTTCCAGAAAATGCAGCGTGAAGGAGAGAGTGGTAGAAGAAAGATTAATCAGTATACCCGTTATCTGACTATCTTGATTCTCCTTTTCCAAGCTCCTTTCTATTTGCTTAATCTGCGTGCTCAGGCAGCAGGTGCATTAAATCCCGCTCTGGACTGGAATATGTTCATGATTGCCAGTACATTTATCCTTGCTGCTGGTAGTATGTTCACTCTTTGGGTCGGCGAGCGCATCACTGATAAAGGAATCGGTAATGGTGTTTCTTTGATCATTATGTTGGGTATTATCGCACGATTGCCCCAAGCATTTGGTCAAGAAGTAGTGTCACGATTGAATAATTTGTCTGGTGGTGGACTTGTTATGTTCCTCATTGAGATTTTGTTGCTCTTTGTTGTAATTCTTGGAGCGATACTCTTGGTACAAGGAACTCGCAAGGTGCCTGTACAATATGCTAAGCGTATGTATGGAGGTCAGCAGGTTGGTGGCGTGCGTCAGTATATTCCTCTCAAGGTTTTTGCTGCCAACGTTATGCCTATTATTTTTGCTCAGGCGATCATGTTTATCCCTGTTACTTTGGTAACAATGATTGCCGGTGGAGAAAATGCATCACCTGTCTTGATGACACTGTCAGATCACACTAGCCTTGGTTATAATTTATTGTTCGCAATTTTGATTATAGCATTCACATATTTCTATACTGCCATCACTTTGAACCCTGTTCAGATGGCAGAGGATATGAAGCGTAACAATGGATTTATCCCAGGTGTTCGCCCCGGAAAGGATACAAGTGCCTACCTTGATGGTATTATAGAGCGCATTACTTTCCCCGGCTCTCTGTTCTTGGCTCTTATTGCCTGTATGCCCGCATTTGCCGGTCTGATGAATGTTCAGCCCGAGTTCGCACAATTCTTCGGAGGTACTTCTCTGTTGATTCTTGTCGGTGTGGTTTTGGATACATTGCAGCAAATCGAGAGCCACTTGTTGATGCGCCATTATGACGGCTTGCTCAGCTCTGGCCGCATTCATGGACGTTCTGGAATGTCAGCTCAATAAGAAATTCAGTTATGATTTTTCTTAAGACTGAGGATGAAATTGAATTGATGCGAGTTGCCAATTTGTTGGTTGGAAAGACCCTGGCTGAGGTCGGTAAAAACGTTCTCCCAGGCGTCACCACCAATCAATTGAATAAGGTAGCTGAAGAATATATAAGAGACCACGGGGCTACTCCAACATTTTTAGGATTCCCTAATCCTTATGGCGAGCCTTTCCCTGCTGCAATCTGTGCGTCTGTGAACGACCAAGTTGTGCATGGAGTCCCAAATGATGAACCATTAAAAGATGGAGATATCGTATCGGTTGATTGTGGTGTTTTCTTAAATGGATTCAATGGTGATTCTTGTTACACCTTCTGTGTAGGAGAGGTCTCTGAGGAGGTTTCCGCATTCCTGCAAACAGTTAAGGAGTCTCTGTATAGCGGTATAGAGAAAGCCGTAGCAGGCAACAGAATCGGAGATATCAGCAATGCAGTTCAACTGCACAACGAATCAAAAGGCTATGGTATTGTTCGTGAGTTTGTAGGTCATGGAATTGGTCGTAAGATGCACGAAGATCCTCAAGTTCCCAATTATGGCCGTCGTGGAAATGGCCCCATGTTGAAAAATGGCCTGTGTTTGGCTATTGAACCAATGGTCACAATGGGAAAGCCTCAGATTTACATGATGCCGGACAAATGGACAATTCGTACCCGTGATGGCAAGCTTGCTGCACATTATGAGCACACAATAGCCATTCACAACGGAAAGGCTGATATCCTTTCAAGTTTTAAGGAAATTGAAGAATTATTGAAATATTAAAGAGCATGGCAAAACAAGCGGTAATTGAACAGGATGGTATTATAGTGGAGTCACTCTCCAATGCGATGTTCCGAGTAGAACTGGAAATCGGTGCAAAAATCATTTGCAATATCTCAGGAAAAATGAGAATGCACTACATCAAGATTCTCCCCGGTGATAAAGTAAAGGTAGAGATGAGTCCTTACGACTTAACAAAAGGTCGCATCGTATTTAGATACAAATAAACACATCAATATGAAAACAAGAGCTTCTTTAAAGAAACGTACCCCCGACTGCAAGATTGTACGTCGTAAGGGTCGTCTGTATGTGATTAACAAGAAAAACCCCAAGTACAAGACACGTCAGGGTTAAAAATTATTGCAAAAGAAATATTAATAGTATATGGCAATTAGAATTGTTGGTGTAGATTTGCCTCAGAACAAGAGAGGTGAAATCGCCTTGACCTATATTTTTGGAATAGGTCGCAGTAGCTCAGCCAAAATCCTGGAAAAAGCAGGCGTAGACAAGGACAAGAAGGTTTGCGACTGGACTGATGACGAGGCTGGTAAGATTCGTGAGATTATCGGTGCAGAATACAAGGTAGAAGGTGATCTGCGCAGTGAGATTTCACTCAACATTAAGCGACTGATGGATATCGGTTGTTATCGTGGAGTTCGTCATCGTCATGGTCTTCCCGTTCGTGGTCAGAGCACCAAGAACAACGCCCGTACACGTAAGGGTAAGAAGAAGACTGTTGCTAACAAGAAAAAGGCTACTAAATAATAATTGATATGGCAAAGAAAACAGTTGCAGCAAAGAAAAGAGTGGTAAAGGTTGACGCTAACGGTCAGCTTCATGTACACAGCTCTTTCAATAATATTATCGTAACATTGACCAATTCAGAAGGACAGGTTATTTCTTGGTCTTCTGCTGGTAAGATGGGATTCCGTGGTTCTAAGAAGAACACTCCCTATGCTGCCCAGATGGCAGCTCAGGATTGCGCCAAGGTCGCTTTCGACTTGGGCTTGCGCAAGGTAAAGGCTTATGTCAAGGGTCCCGGTAATGGTCGTGAATCAGCTATCCGTACCGTACACGGTGCAGGTATTGAGGTAACAGAAATCGTGGATGTAACTCCCCTGCCTCACAACGGCTGTCGTCCTCCCAAGAGAAGAAGAGTATAATCATTTACCAGTACCTTTTTAAATTTAGATATAAGTTATGGCAAGATATATTGGACCTAAGTCAAGAATCGCTCGTCGTTTCGGAGAGGCTATTTTCGGTGCAGACAAAGTGCTTTCAAAGAGAAACTTCCCTCCCGGTCAACACGGTAATTCTCGCAGAAGAAAGACTTCTGAGTACGGTATCATGTTAGCTGAGAAGCAGAAGGCTAAGTATACCTATGGTTTGTTGGAGAAGCAGTTCCGCAACATGTTTGAGAAGGCTGCACGTACCAGCGGTATTACCGGTGAGATCCTGTTGCAGAACCTCGAGTGTCGTCTGGACAACGTTGTTTTCCGTTTGGGTATTGCTCCTACCCGTGCAGCTGCACGTCAGCTTGTTAACCACAAGCATATAGTAGTTGATGGCAAGGTTGTAGGCATTGCATCTTACTCAGTTAAGCCTGGTCAGATTGTAGGTGTTCGTGAGCGTTCAAAGAGCCTCGAAGTTATCCAGAACTGTCTGGCTGGTTTCAACCACAGCAAGTATCCCTGGCTGGAGTGGGATGAGAACCAGAAGGCCGGTAAGCTTTTGCACAAGCCCGAACGTGCAGATATTCCCGAGAATATCAAGGAGCAGTTGATCGTTGAGTTGTACTCTAAATAATAATTAATGATGGCGATATTAGCATTTCAAAAACCCGATAAGGTGATAATGTTGGAGGCGGACAACCAATATGGTAAATTTGAGTTTCGTCCCCTCGAAGGTGGCTTTGGTACTACCATTGGTAATGCTTTGCGCCGCATTCTACTGTCCTCTTTGGATGGCTTTGCTATCAATACCGTTTCAATTTCCGGAGTAGAGCATGAATTTGCTTCTATTCCCGGAGTGAAAGAGGATGTAACCAACATTATCTTGAATTTGAAGCAAGTTCGATTCAAGCAATTAGTAGACGAATTCGAGAACGAGAAAGTAAGCGTTGTTGTCGAGAATACTACTGTGTTCAAGGCTGGCGACTTCAATAAGTATCTGACTGGATTTGAAGTGTTAAACCCTGAATTAGTTATTTGCCATTTAGATGCCAAAGCAACGATGCGTATAGAGATTTCCATTAACAAGGGCCGTGGCTATGTTCCTGCAGAGGAAAACCGCGAATATTGCACCGATGTTAATGTTATCCCTGTCGATTCAATTTACACTCCTATCAGAAATGTAAAGTACAATGTAGAAAACTTCCGTGTAGAGCAGAAGACTGACTACGAAAAACTTGTACTCGAAATTTCTACTGATGGTTCCATTCACCCGAAGGATGCCTTGAAGGAAGCCGCTAAGATTCTTATCCACCACTTCATGTTGTTCTCTGATGACAAAATCACACTGGAGAACTCAGATTTGGAAGGTAATGAAGAATTTGACGAGGAAGTACTTCACATGCGTCAGCTTCTTAAGACCAAACTTGTCGATATGGATCTTTCAGTTCGTGCCCTCAATTGTTTGAAGGCCGCTGATGTAGAAACACTCGGTGATTTGGTTCAGTTCAATAAAACTGATCTTTTGAAGTTCAGAAACTTCGGTAAGAAATCGCTCACTGAGCTTGATGATTTGCTAGAGAGTCTGAATCTTTCGTTTGGAACTGATATTACAAAATATAAATTAGATAAAGATTAAATCAAATGAGACATAATAAGAAATTTAACCATTTGAGTCGTACTGCATCTCACAGAGCAGCTATGTTGTCAAACATGGCAATCTCTCTGATTATGCACAAAAGAATCACTACGACTCTGGCCAAGGCTAAGGCTTTGAAGAAGTATGTTGAGCCCCTGATTACAAAGTCTAAGCAGGACACCACAAATTCACGTCGTGTTGTGTTCAGCTACCTTCAGGACAAAAAGGCCATCACTGAGTTGTTTACCACCATTTCTACCAAGATTGGCGACCGTCCCGGTGGTTACACTCGTATCATCAAGACTGGTTACCGTGCAAATGACAACGCAGCAATGTGTTTCATTGAATTGGTAGATTTTGATGAGAACCTGGCAAAGACCGAGAAGAAGGCTAAGCGTACCCGTCGCTCTTCAAAGAAGGCTGCTGAGGCTGTTGCAGAAGCTCCTGCGACTGAAGCTCCTGTAGCAACTGAAAATGCTACTGAAACAGCAGAATAATTCTATATTGCAATAATTGAATCGCCCAGTGTCTGTGAAAGATACTGGGCGATTTCCTATTTTACCTTCATTGAATTAAGATTATGGCTTCATCTCGAAGAAAACGTTGTTTTTGTCTATGCAGCCATATGCAGATATCTTAGCCTTAGGGTGCGCGTTGATGGGGGTGTCTGCTTTATATCCGTGCATCCGACAGTTGGCCAATGATATGGTTGCTTCCCCTGTTACAGTCATGTAATCCCATGAGGCTCCTTTATTTGTTAGTGCGCCATTCTCCCCGGAAAATGCTTCAACGTTTGTTATTGAGGAGTGTCCGATGCCCTCTATTAAAATCGGGTGTATGTCCTCCAACTTTTCTCCCACATTTGCAATGATTGATCCCTGTGCTATTTGCCAGTTCCTGTTTTTCCATTGGCTCCCCAGTTTGTGTATACCAATACATACACAGTCAAAATTAAAGTTCGTCAATTGGCCGTATGTTTCTGAACCCAAGTAAATGCCCCCATGTACCCCAAAGGTAAACAAATCAATTAATTGGGCATTGTCAGTATGATCTATCCAGTAGGTATATGTCTTTTGTCTTACAACTGAATCTATTACGGATTTATGAAAACTCCTTCCAAATTCTCTCATGTTTGCTGGGTTCACGTGGCAATGTAAAATGCGTGGTACATCATAACATCGGTCAATAGCGATGAATTGTCCGCTTAACGGATAACCGTAGCAGTGTTCAAAAAGGATTTGTTCGCACACTTGAGTCTCTTTCCCCCTGAAGTCCATTGCAATATACTCACCATAGAAGGTAAGACATGAAAGCGTTACTCCTTGCACTGCATTTTCTTGTGACATTTGTATCGTAGCAGGGTAGGGAATGATGCCTTCAGGTTTGTCAAATGCTTGTTCTGGGTAATAGAATTGAATGCCCTTTATTTGTGTGGCGGATTCCACCGTAATAAAAGGCTTATCTTTGTCCCGTATGACAAAAAGCGATCCAGTTGGCTTTGACCGGTCGTTTGTGGCCGTTCCGCGTCCTGTAGGACCGTGTACGCCAACAAGTGTGACATTTCTTCTTAGTGTCAATCCGCCGTCAATTGGGTATCCGCCCTCTGTTGGTTCTACAAAAAGTGCGCCTCCCCTGTTTGCCATACTGTCTATGGCTTTTTGTAGGCATTTGGTGTTTTCTGCTGCCGTATTGTTAGGCTGTACGCCAAATTCTTGAATGGAAACCCATCCTTGTGCCAAAATGCGTGAGCAGAGCATGAACCACATGGTCATGCATAAGAATCTGTTCTTCATGTTTTGTGAATATTAGGTTATGGATTGATGAATGTTCCTGTGCTATTTATAATCTTCCGTAACGACATCTTTTCTGGCAATGATGCTGTCGTCCTTCCATGCAGGGTCTGGATAAATGGCAATAGGGGAATACTCAATGTTAAGTTCAGGAATTTCTGGAAGTTCCTGTTTAAGCTTGTATGGCACTTTCTGCGGGATGTACGGAGTAATCTCTACCATGGCCCACCCTCGGTGAATCAGGCCCAATTCTTTGGCTGCGGCTCTGCTGAGATCCACGATATATCTTTTGGAATATGGGCCTCTGTCCGTAACGGTAACGATTACTTCTTTGTCGTTTATGGGATTCTTTACCTTCAGCATGGTGCCGAACGGGAATTTCAGATGGGCACACGTCATGCTGTCGCGGTGGTATGGCCTGCCGTTGCTCATTGTTCGTCCGTGTAATTTGTCAGAGTAATATGATGCTTTACCGATAATTGTATCCTGTTCTTCGGCAAAGACATGCGTGTTTGCACCTAATAAAAAAAGGAGCATGATAGAGAGACAATTTCTCATAGTGCTCAATATTTGTAGTCGGAAAGAGGAGACTCGAACTCCCGACCCCTACGTCCCGAACGTAGTACGCTACCAACTGCGCTACTTTCCGAATGCTTGTTAGCAAGTGCAAAGGTAAGACAAACCTTGTTAATATGCAAACTTTTTGTATTTTTTAAGAGAAAAATTTGGCAGAAAAGAAAAAAACACCTACCTTTGCATCCGCATTCAAGAAAATGATGGTGCCATAGCTCAGTTGGTAGAGCAAAGGACTGAAAATCCTTGTGTCCCCGGTTCGATTCCTGGTGGCACCACAGCTAAGTAAGTAAAGGAAAATGATTTCATTTTCCTTTATTTCTTTTTATGTCAGTTTTTTGCCATTATTTCATGTCGCACAATGTAAATATGCAATTTGTTATAAATAATAAATTTATAAATTTGTCAAAACATAAAAAATGGTTATCTTTGCATAGTGATAGTTATTAGTCGCATGGCATGAGGCTTTTATAGCCAGATATATGTTTATTGCGGTGTAGCATTAATCGATATTGATACGCCCCTTTTGCAGGCTACAGTATGTCTGTGAGAGTGCAATAATTAAAAGAGAATATGAAAGGAATCGTATTAGCTGGAGGCAGCGGAACGCGCCTCTATCCCATAACAAAGGGGGTGAGTAAACAAATGCTCCCCATCTTTGACAAACCCATGATATATTACCCCATATCTGTGCTGATGCTGGCAGGCATACGCGAGATACTGATTATCTCCACACCCCACGACCTCCCTGGATTCAAGCGTCTGTTGGGCGACGGAAGTGATTACGGGGTAAAGTTTGAATATGCCGAACAGCCTTCGCCCGATGGTTTGGCACAAGCCTTTATCATTGGTGAGGAGTTTATCGGGAACGATTCCGCTTGTCTGGTACTCGGAGACAACATCTTCCATGGAGCCGGTTTCAGCGCCATGCTGAAGGAAGCGGTTCGCCAGGCGGAGGAAGAAAACCGTGCCACCGTATTCGGTTATTGGGTCAGCGATCCCGAGCGTTATGGTGTGGCAGAGTTCGACCGCGAAGGCAATTGTCTCAGTATCGAGGAAAAACCAGCCCATCCCAAGTCCAATTATGCTGTGGTTGGTCTCTATTTCTATCCCAATAAGGTGGTCAATGTGGCCAAGCAGATCAAACCCTCAGCCCGCGGCGAACTGGAAATAACCACTGTAAACCAGGAATTCCTCAAAGATGGTGAACTCAAGGTACAGACCCTTGGCCGTGGTTTTGCATGGTTGGACACCGGCACGCACGACTCCCTCAGTGAGGCTTCCACGTTTATTGAAGTCATTGAAAAGCGCCAGGGTCTCAAGGTTGCCTGTCTCGAAGGCATCGCCTATCGCAAAGGCTGGATTACCACCGAACGCATGCGCCAGTTGGCACAACCCATGATCAAGAACCAGTATGGCCAGTATCTGCTTCATGTGATAGAGGAGGTAGAACATGCGCGTTTGGCGTTGAACGAATAATCGTTGTGCGCTTTAGTTTGAATAAGAAATCAGTTAAGATATGAAAATAGCAGTAGCCGGAGCAGGGTATGTGGGTCTTAGTATTGCCACATTGTTGAGCCAACATCATTTCGTTACAGTAGTTGATGTCGTTCAAGAAAAGGTGGATAAGATCAACGCGCGCATTTCCCCCATCCAGGACGAGTATATAGAAAAATATTTTGCCGAGAAGGAACTGCAACTAACTGCCACCCTTGATGGAGCATCCGCTTACAAGGATGCCGATTTTGTGGTCATAGCAGCGCCCACCAATTACGATCCGCAGAAGAATTTCTTCGATACCCATCACATTGAGGATGTCATCAACCTTGTGCTCAGTGTCAATCCCTCGGCAGTCATGGTTATCAAGAGCACTATTCCCGTAGGCTATTGCCGCCATTTGTATGCCAAGTACGCACAGCGTTTTGTGACGGATGACACACTGAAGGGCCATAAGTTCAACCTGCTATTCTCACCCGAGTTCTTGCGCGAGAGTAAAGCCCTCTACGACAATCTTTACCCCAGCCGCATCATCGTGGGTGTCCCCAAACACATCGAAGAAGCAGAGGAATTTGCGGCCAATCAGGCCATCCAGACCATAGCCGACATGGAAAAGTTGCAGAATGCGGCCCACACCTTTGCACAACTTCTTGTGGAAGGCGCTGTTGGAGGACAACCGACAACCGACAACCGACAACCGATTGTAGACCATAGCCCTTTGACCATTAGCTGCTCACAGCTCACAGCTGATAGCTCACTGCCCAACAAAGGCATCCCATTGCTCTTCATGGGACTGAAGGAAGCAGAGGCGGTGAAACTCTTTGCCAACACCTATCTGGCGCTTCGTGTCAGCTATTTCAACGAACTGGATACATACGCAGAGATGAAAGGACTCGACTCTTCAGCCATCATCCAAGGCATTGGTCTTGACCCCCGCATCGGCACACACTATAACAACCCCTCATTCGGTTACGGAGGCTATTGTCTGCCCAAGGACACCAAACAGCTTCTGGCCAACTATCAGGACGTGCCCCAGAACATGATGTCAGCCATTGTGGAAAGCAACCGCACCCGCAAGGACTTCATCGCCGATCAGGTACTTAAACTTGCAGGCTGGTACAGCTATTCCGAAAACAATACCTATGACTCACAACTCACGGCTCATGGCTCACAGCTTCCGGTCATCGGAGTATACCGTCTCACAATGAAGAGCAACAGCGACAACTTCCGCCAAAGCTCCATCCAGGGCGTCATGAAGCGCATCAAGGCTAAGGGCGCTGAAGTCATCATTTACGAACCCACTTTGGAAGACGGAACAGCATTCTTCGGCAGTCGAGTAGTGAATGACTTGGACGCGTTCAAGGCGAAGTCACAGGCAATCATTGCCAACCGTTACGATGCCGCTTTGGATGATGTCAAAGATAAAGTCTATACTCGCGACATTTTCCGCAGGGATTGAATACAGGTTTTATATAAATTAACACGTTTGAAAGAGAAAAAAGAAAAGGCAAAATGCAAGCGATAATATTGGCAGCAGGAATGGGCAAGCGCCTTGGTGAACTGACCAAGGACAACACCAAGTGTATGGTACCGGTGAACGGTATCCGTTTGATTGACCGCATGCTTACCCAACTGTCTGCGTTGCAATTGAACCGGGTGGTGATTGTTGTGGGTTACCAAGGCGAGAATCTGATCCGCCATATCGGCGACCGCTATGAAGGCCAGTTGAAGATAGAATATATCCACAACCCCATTTATGACAAGACCAACAACATCTATTCGTTGGGACTTGCCAAGGCACAGATGCAGGAGGATGACACCCTTCTGCTGGAGTCGGACCTTATCTTTGACAGTGCCATGCTCAACCTCATCATCAACCATCCGTATCCCAACCTTGCGCTGGTGGCGAAGTACGAGACTTGGATGGACGGCACCATGGTGCGCCTTTCCGAAGACAACGACATTGTGAGCTTCATCCCCAAGAAGGCGTTCAAGTATGCCGAGGCAGCGCATTATTACAAGACGTGCAACATCTACAAGTTCAGTCGTGAGTTTTCCTGCAACCAGTATGTGCCATTCCTGGAGGCTTACAGCAAGGCCATGGGCAATAACGAATATTACGAACAGGTGTTGCGTGTGCTGACAGCCCTTGACCGTTCCGACCTCAAGGCCCTTCCCATAACGAATGAGAAGTGGTACGAGATTGACGATGTGCAGGATCTGGACATTGCAGAAACCTTGTTTTCGGATGAAGATGAATTGTTGGACAAGTACCATCGCCGCTATGGCGGCTATTGGCGTTTCCCCCAGATGAAGGACTATTGTTATCTGGTGAACCCCTATTATCCCAGCGAGCGGATGAAGGACGAGATGCGTGCCAACTTCGACACCTTGCTTACACAATACCCATCGGGCATGTATGTCAATTCGTTGCTGGCCGGCAAGTATTTCGGTGTCAGCCAACAGTATGTGGTGGCGGGAAACGGTGCGGCCGAACTCATTAAAAGCTATATAGAGAATTATGTGCAGGGACACATTGGCATTGTCTATCCCACGTTTGAGGAGTACCCCAACCGGGCTGTGGCGGAACGCATAGTGAAGTATGTGCCTCAGCATGCCGATTTTGCTTATACGGCAGCAGACGTGCAAACGTATTTTTCCGACAAGGAAATTTCCACCCTTCTCCTCATCAACCCCGACAACCCTTCTGGCAACTTCATTCCAATGGCCGATCTGCTTCCCTTGGTTGAATGGGCCGGACATCAGGGAATTACCATAATAGTGGACGAGAGCTTTGTTGACTTTACGGACGGATTTGAAGGCAATTCATTGCTGCACAACGATATATTGGAAACCTACGGCAACCTGGTTGTGGTGAAGTCCATCAGCAAGTCGTATGGTGTGCCCGGACTCCGTCTGGGTGTTTTGGCATCCGGCAACAAGGATCTGATTGCCCGGATGAAGAAGGAAGTGGCCATTTGGAACATCAATTCATTTGCCGAGTTCTACATGCAGATATTCGGCAAGTATGGTTCGGACTATACGGACGCCTGCCACAAGTTCATAGCAGAACGTAACATCTTCTTTGAAGAGTTGCAATCCGTCCCTTACTTGCGTGTGATACCTTCGCAGGCCAATTATTTTTTGTGCGAGGTAACCGGGAAATACACCGCCACGGAACTTACCCACTTGTTGTTGCAGCGTTACAACATCCTTGTCAAGGATTGCGGCACCAAGTCGGCCTTTGCCGGGAAACAGTATATCCGCATTGCCATCCGCAACCGTGCGGACAATGTCTTTTTTGTAGAAGCACTTAAGGATTTGGCATGATGAAGACGGTTTGCATTTGTGGAGGCGGCTCACTGGGACATGTAATAGCCGGTTACCTGAGCGCCAAGAAAGGCCTCAGGGTAAACATGCTGACCCGCAGTCCAGAGCGGTGGAGTGCCGAGCTGCAGATTAACACGCCCGAAGGCGAGGTGCTGAAGGGCAGGCTGCACACCATCAGCGAAAATCCGCAAGAAGCGTTGCAGGGGGCTGAAATCGTTCTCCTTTGCCTGCCAGGATATGCTATCCGGGGAGAATTGGAGAAGATCCGCCCTTATGTAAACCGTCAGACCTATGTGGGGTCCGTTTTTTCTTCCACCGGTTTCTTTTTCGAAGCCTTGGAACTGTTGGATGAAGACGTGCCTTTGTGGGGCTTCCAGCGTGTGCCTTTCATTGCCCGCACAGAGACATACGGACAGAAAGCCCGTTTGTTGGGGTACAAAACCAGTCATAAAATAGCAGTCGAACGCAGCAGGGACAAGGAAACTTTCCGAGCAAGTATAGCAGAACTTTTTGATGCTCCCGTGCAGCTGCTGAACAATTATTACGAAGCCAGTTTTACCAACAGCAACCCCATATTGCACCCTTCGCGGTTGTACGCGCTGTTCAAGGACTGGACTTCCAAGACGTATTATGACCATCAAGAGATGTTCTATGAAGGATGGACAGACGAAGCCTCTGAACTTCTGATAAAGTTGGACCAGGAGCTGTTCCGGCTGCTGGGCAAACTGCCCGTAGCCCCAGACTATCTGATGCCCATTCTGCCCTATTACGAGAGCACCGATGCCCCAAGCCTGACTCGTAAGATACGTTCCATCAGCAGTTTCAAGGGAATTGCCACTCCTATGATCCAAACGCAAAAGGGTTGGCAGCCCGATCTGCAGAGCCGTTATTTCCAGGAAGATTTCCTGTACGGTCTGCGCTATATCCACCAGGAAGCGCACCGGCAGGGTGTGGCTGTGCCTGTGATGGACAAGGTGTTTGAATGGGGAATTAAGATGATAAAGGAATAAATATAATTATGAAAGAAAATCCTTTAAACAATAAACGTATTGCAAAGAATACCGTATTTTTATATTTACGAATGTTTTTTGTGTTATTGGTAACTTTATATACAACCCGTGTGGTTATAAATGCATTGGGAGTAATAGATTACGGAATATATAATGTAGTATGTGGCTTTGTTGTGATGTTCACATTTTTAAATACATCATTGTCGCAAAGTCTTCAGCGCTTTTATAACTATGAGTTTGCAAGGGGAGGCAAAGATGCCTTGATGCGGGTTTTCAATACATCATACGTTATTCAAGTGGGATTGCTGCTGTTCTTATTTTTAATAGTAGAAACGATAGGTTTTTTTTGGTTTAATTATGAATTGGAAATTCCATTTGAACGACGTGATGTGGCATGGGTGATTTTCCAATTTTCAGTAGCCTCGATGTTGATTAATGTTCTCTGTTGCCCATATACAGCATTAGTTTTGTCTATGGAGCGCATGGATTATTATGCTTTGGTGACAGTTATTGATGCTGCTGTAAAGTTATTTGTCGCCTTGTCTTTACCTTTTGTCCCTGTGGATAAACTATTGTATTACGGAGGCTTGCTTTTGACCGTAGGTTTTCTAAATATATGTCTTTATTTTTTATATTGTAAAAAAGAATTCCCATATGTTAAACATAAAATTTGTATAGATATACCTCTTTTACGTTCTATAACGTCTTTTTCTGGTTGGAATCTGTTGGGGTCAATGGCAACTTTGGCAAATTCTCAAGGTATACATGTTTTATTGAATGCATTTTTTGGCGTAATTGTAAATGCATCAAGCGGAATTGCTGCACAAGTTTCATCAGGCCTCAGTCAATTGGCAGTAAACGTAGTAATAGCATTTCGCCCTCAATTGGTAACTGCTTACTCTAGGAATTATAAAATGGAGGTACAGAACATGATGTTTATTATGTCAAAGATTGGTTTCGCCTTGGCGTTTACGATTGCTCTCCCGGTATTACTGGAAATGGATTACTTACTTTCTCTTTGGCTTGGGAATGCAGTGCCTGAACAAGCGGCGATTTTCTCTTCTATTGCAGTCATAACAGTTATTTTGGCCAATTTTAATACTCCTGTAACACAAGTAATGCATGCAACTGGAAAAATAAAAAAATATCAAATAATAACAAGTATTATTACGTGTATGATTTTACCAATATCTTGGTGTTTTTTTAAAATCGGTTTTGATGCAAAAACAATATTTTGGGTTTCATTATTTATGACAATAGTAAATCAATTGTGTGCGCTATTTATACTTCATGCCGAATTCAAATATGATGTGAAGAAATATTTGACAGAGGTTATTGGCTCTTGTGTGTTTATGGCTCTTGTTGCCTCAATAACCCCTTGTCTCGTTTCTTATATGATGAATAGCACATTTTTGCGTTTGACATTGGTCTGCTTGTGCTCTGTGTTAAATATGGTTATTTTAGGGTATTATTTTCTTCTAAATAATAGAGAAAAAAATATGGTAGCTGGGCTCATTAAGAGAAAGTTCAAGATTAACAAAGATTAGAGGATACTTATGTTTAGGACGGTAAAAATAAATATACTGATAGGGAATATAATTTACTTATTATCAGCTGTATGTCTTTTTGGCGGTGGACATATTGATAATTATGGATACGCTTTTTTGGGGCTTTATATATTATATATTTTCGCGACATTTCCAAAAGAGAGTTCTTTCGTGTTTTTTAACACCATAACTGTTCCTCTATATTTGTTCCTCTTATATTATTTTTTTACGAATGGTTTTAACATAAAAAATGTATTATCGATTTTTGGTAAAGTTTCTCCTGCATTGATCGCGTTTTTGCATTATAGATTGATGAATGGGTCTGCAGATTTTCTAAAGATGTATAAAATGATAATATTGGTTTCTTTTATTATAATTATAGGTTTTAGTGTAAATGCTTTGGTATTGCTTCAGATAAATCCAATGATAATGCGCGAAATTGTGTCAACAGATGTCGATGAATCAATAATTGTAGGGGGGGGATTTGGCTTGCCGTATTCGTTGGCAATACTTGTCCCTAATTTGTTGTTAATTATATGGTCTAGATTTCGTGCAAAGGAGTATTATAATTGGGAGATATATCTTATATTACTATTTTCGATAGTTGGCACAATGTTGATCTTTCGTGCCCAGTATATGACTTCTGTTTTATTGTTTTTATTTGGTATTTATAATGCCCTTCTATTCAGATTTAAACTGAAGGAAAAGTTGGTATTTCTGTTGGGCGGTGTTATATTTGGCAGTTTCTTTTATACGTATTTGCCATCCCTTTTCACATTAATGGGAATTAACGAGGACTCAATTTTGTTTGATCGTTTTGGGGAAATCTCATCATTGATGAGTGGAGATAGTCATGAAGCTCATGATTTCGCGATACGAATGGAACACATATTAAATACAATCAAGATTTTTTTTGAAAATATATTATTCGGTGTTGGACATACATGCAATTATGGTTATGAACAATTGGAAAATATAGGCGTAGGCTTGCATGCAGAATGGTTTGATTTGCTCGCTATTTATGGTTGCTTTTCATTCTTTATGTATATGTTTTTGTACAGAATATGCAAACTTAAGATGAATAAAATGAATGTGGCGATTTACAGCTTTATTCTTATGGGCTTTTTAAATCCCTTACTGCAATATCAAATATTTTTTGTGACATTTTATATGGCACCAATGATTTATTTTTATTACTCAAAGAATAGATTATGAAATTGAAAGGAGTTGATTTTTCGTTGAAGCAAATAGTATGCCTTTCTTTGTATTATGGTATAGTGCGCAATCTTCCCAATTATAAAATTATATTTGGTGGAGGTTCGTTTTTGCGTTATCAATTAGCAAAAAGAATTTTCAAGTTTTGTGGGAAGAATGTAAATATAGAACGTGGTGCTGTATTCGGTTCTGGGAGAGACATAGAAATTGGGGATAATTCAGGCCTAGGGATTAATTGTTGTATCCCAGGAAACACTAAGATTGGCAATGATGTGATGATGGGTCCCAATTGCTATATACTTCCTCATAATCATGCATTTGATAGGACAGATATCCCTATGTGGCGTCAGGGCATTGCGGAAAAGAAGCAAACAATAATAGAAGATGATGTATGGATTGGTCGTGATGTGACAATGACCCCGGGGCGTACAATAAAAAAAGGAAGTATAATTGCAGCATGTACAGTGCTTACTAAAGATTTTCCAGAGTATTCAATAGTTGGAGGTAACCCAAGTAAATTAATAAAGAGTCGAAAGAATGATAAAGTCGAAGAGTGATTATATCCATCACTTGATAAAGGATAAGGAAGCTTTAGGTATCGCAAGAAATAAACCCAAATTATTTGGTGATGAAGTGTGGAAATTTCAACGTATATTACGAAAGTATGAATATTTAAGTAATTGCAGACCTTACGGGAAGTTTACTTGTGTTCCATTGTTGTTTACTCGTTATAAGTTTCATACCTTATCATTAAGATTAGGCTTTACAATTCCTATTAATGTTTTTGGGCCTGGTTTAGCTATTGTGCATTATGGGACAATTGTGGTTTCTAGTGGTGCCCAAATAGGCAAAAACTGCAGAATTCATGAAGGGGTGACTATTGGAGCAACAAATGGTTCTTCAAGAGCTGCAATTTTAGGAGATAATGTTTTTATTGGAAGTGGTGCAAAGATTATTGGAGAAGTCTCGATTCCTAGTAATGTTGCTATTGCTGCAAATGCAGTGGTAGTAAAAGATGTTGTTTGCGGCCCTCATGGATGTACTGTTGGTGGTGTCCCTGCAAGAATTATCAGTCATAACAATAGTTCTTCTAATATTTTTATAGTGAATAAAGAATGAAAATATTGCATATACATCCATCTATGGCTGGTGGTGGAATTGAAGCGATGGTATGTGGCCTTGCCAACGAAATGGCCAAGACAGAGGAAGTCACTGTCTGTAGCATATTCGAGCCCAATGATGATGACATCTTTTGGAATAGACTGTCTGATGGAGTAAATAGGATATCCTTAGGAAAATCGAAAGCAGGATTTTCTTTATCGGAAGTTTTTAAGATATACAGATTACTTAGAAAAGGAGGATTTGATGTCGTAAATCTCCATGGCTTTTTCTATTATTATGCATTTTCAATTCTTCTGTTACACCATAAGGTGAAATTTTTCTACACAGTTCACTCAGATGCGAATATGGAAAATTGGGGATGGGAGAAACGTGTTTTTAGACTAAAAAAATGTTTCTTTAGATGGGGGTGGTTGAACCCAATTACTATTTCTCATGCATCTAAAGATTCTTTTACTCAACTCTATGAGATTAATAGCCAGTTGATATATAATGGAATTCCATGTCCAAAGTCCTCTGCACAAGATTTAGTTAAAGAGTATAGAAAGACTCCCAATACAAAGATTTTTATTCATGCAGGGCGTATCTCAAAAGAAAAAAATCAGGTCGCGCTTTGTCGAGTTTTTAAGTCTTTAATAGAACAGGGGGAAGATGTCGCCTTATTGATAGCAGGAAGCATACAAGACAGAAGAATCTACGAAACTGTAGAGAAATATTTGGGTGAAAGAATCTTTTATTTGGGCGAAAGGGATGATATTCCGCAACTAATGTATAATAGTGACGCAATGTGTCTGCCTTCGATATGGGAGGGGCTTCCTGTGACATTACTTGAAGCGTTATCTGTAGGGTGTATCCCAATTTGTTCTCCAGTTGGTGGAATACCCAATGTAGTTGTTGACGGGGTTAATGGTTTCCTCTCAGAAAGTAGTAATGAAGATGATTACGGTAAAACGGTACGTCAATTCTTATTATTAACTGAAAAGGACTTGAATTTGATTAAAGAAAATTGTAAACAATCTTTTTCTAAATATGATATAATTAATACTTCTGAGAAGTATTTGAAATATTATAAAAGTAATTAAAGGGAATTCATGAAAAAAGTAATGCTTGTCTTCGGGACAAGACCCGAAGCGATTAAAATGGCTCCTTTAGTAAAGGAGTTTGAGAAATATACAGATTTGTTTAAAACTATCGTGTGTGTGACAGGTCAGCATCGGCAGATGTTAGACCAAGTGTTGGACTTGTTCGAAATTAGTCCTGATTACGACCTTAATATCATGCAGCAGGGACAGGACTTGTATGATGTGACCGCCCGTGTATTGGTTGGAATGCGAGATGTACTAAAGGATGCGCAGCCAGATGTCGTTTTGGTACATGGTGACACAACGACCAGTACGGCAGCTGCTTTGGCGGCATTCTATCAGCAGATACCTGTTGGCCATGTAGAGGCAGGCCTTCGTACACATAATATCTACAGCCCTTGGCCCGAGGAAATGAACCGACAAATCACTGGACGCATTGCTGCTTATAATTTTGCCCCAACACCTTTAAGTAAACAAAATCTGTTAAGAGAAGCTGTTGATGAGGATAGTATTATTGTTACGGGAAATTCTGTAATTGATGCACTTTATTGGGTGGTGGATAAAATTAAGGCAGATAATACTCTAAACGCAGAACTTAAAGGAGTCCTCGCCACTGCAGGTTATGACACCGAACGTTTGAGCGAAGGAAAGAAACTTGTATTGATAACTGGACATCGTCGTGAAAACTTTGGTGATGGCTTCATCAATATGTGTACTGCGATAAAGGATCTTTCGCTTAAATACCCAGATGTGGATTTTGTTTATCCCATGCATCTCAATCCCAATGTACGCAAACCCATACATGAAGTGTTTGGAGAGGATTTGAGTGATTTGGGCAATATGTTCTTCATTGAGCCTTTGGAATACCTTTCATTTGTATATCTGATGGAAAAGTCTACCATCGTATTGACCGACAGCGGTGGTATTCAGGAAGAAGCCCCAGGCTTGGGTAAACCAGTCTTGGTAATGCGTGACACGACAGAGCGTCCGGAAGCATTGGATGCCGGAACCGTAAAGTTGGTGGGTACGGATTATAATAAAATTGTAACAGAGGTGTCTGCATTGCTTGAAGATGCGGAATATTATGACACGATGAGCAAGGCAGTTAATCCTTATGGAGATGGTTTGGCTTGTAGTAGAATCGTGGAATCGTTGAGATAAAATGAAGGTTGCATTAATTATACCTGGTTCCATATGGTATGCTCCTTATGTCCGTAATTATACGCGGATTTTAGATGAACAAAAGGTAGAATATAGCATTATATCATGGAACCGTGAAGGGGATGACAAACCAGAGGGCTTTCAGTATAATGTCCTTTGCACAAAAGGTCATGGCTCTGCAGGTTTCTCTGCATATAAAGGTTATGTTAGATTTATCAAAAGCACGATAAAGCAGCAAGGATTTAATCGGATCATTGTATTCGGCCCCCAAATGGCTTGTTTGTTGAGCGCATATTTGTTGATGAATTTTAGGGGACGTTATATGATAGACTATCGTGATTTGTCGATAGAGCAGAAACCAATCTTTAGGCAATTGTTTGCAGTAATGCTTAAATATAGTTGCGTTAATGTGATATCTTCTCCTGGTTTTAAATGCTGTTTGCCTAAAAACAAATATTATCTTTCTCATAACTTTGATGAACGTTTGGTCTTGGATGTTTTGAATAGGCCAGAAGCGGGTGATACATTTTATGCAGATGAAGGAATAGATATTCTCACAATAGGAGCCATTCGAGATTATTCCTCTAATATAGAAGTGACTAAGGCAATTGTGAATGAAGATGGGTTTACTTTGCGTTTTGTCGGTAGAGGGAAAGGGACTGTGGAGCATCTTCAAGAATATTGCAAAGAGGCCCAGGCAAATAATGTGTGTTTCATAGGGGGATATGAGAAAAATGAAGAGGCTGGCTACATCAAGAGCTGTACCTTTATGAATATTTTTTATCCTCGTATCATCACTCATGATACGGCCTTGTCTAATCGATTCTATAATTCTCTTATACACCGCAAACCTATGATTGTGACAAAAGGAACAATTCAGGGAGACTATGCCGAGAAGTACAATGTGGGTGTTGCAATAGATGATTGTAGAAATCTTGTAGGCGAGCTGAAAACTTTTATAAAACAGGATTATAAGGAATATTGTAAACGTGCAGATGATTTACTGAAAGAGTTCCTGAAAGATCAAAGAGAATTTGTAGAAGCAGTAATAAGATTTGTGACGTGACCAGAATTGCTTTTCGCGTCTGTTGCATGACAAGATAAACTTTGGCCATTGGCTTAAGCCAATGGCCTTTTCTTAAATCGTGTAGGTCACGTCATAACAGGGGCAGGCTTTGTTGGGGTTCAGATCGCGATGGCCCAGGATGAGGGCATTGGGAAACTGCCTGTGCAGTTGCTGCAGGAGTTCCTTTAGCGCTTTCCGCTGGGCGGGAGTACGGGTGTCTTTGGGCGTGCGGCCATCAGCGGCCAGACCACCGATGTAACAGATACCTATGCTGTGGCGGTTGTGATTCACACAATGTGCGCCAGGAATCTCAAGCGGACGGGCCTTTTCAATGGTGCCGTCGGTGGGAATGACATAGTGGTAACCGCAGTCCTTCCAACCTTTACGCAGATGCCATGCTCTAATGTCCGCCATGCGGAGTACACTGCCCTCCACATTGGCAGAGCAGTGTACAATGATCAGTGTAATGGTACGCATGGTGTCCGCAGTTTAGAACAGATCCGCACCCAAGGCACCACCGGCCGCACCGGTCAGTACCAGTTCCAGAATTCTCACGATGTAGAGCAGAACGCTCTTCCAGGTTGTCTTTTTCATACTTGTCGTTTTTAAGAATAATACGATTAAGAGTTTCATTTTAAGAAAGGATTAGGATGGTTGCCTCCATTGTTAGAATCTGTTTTTGATTCTTATGGATGAAGGCAACCATTTGTTTTTTTAGCCGGCCAGACCGCCGTCATCTTCATCGCCCGGGTCTGTGCCGCCACCGCCGGTTGGAGGTGTTACGGGATCGGTGGGTGTCTCGTCCTCCTCACCTTCACCATTTCCAGTCTCGGGCTTCTTCTTTGCCGCTTCCAGGTCAACGGTGGTCTCGCCGGCACGCTCGGCCTTGTAGGTGGCAACCTGTGCCGCACGGCTACTTACGGGATTGAACTCGGCACGGGTGATCAGATTCTCAAAGCCTTCACCAGGGGTGAATATGATGTTCACCGCCGTGATGCAGTGCGAGGTAAAGTCCTTGATACTCTCTGCGCCGGTACTGCTCAGGCTGGGGCAGAAGGAACCCAGGTCGCCCAGCGTTACCTTGTAACCGTTGAGCATGTACTCGATGAGGCATTCGGTAAGGTCGGTGATGATGCCCTTGATGGAACCGCGTGTAAACACGCCATTGTGTTCCGAAAGGTGTTTCACGAACTTGTCCAGGGACACCACTTCTTTCACTTGCGCACGGGCATAGGCCTTGGGCGCTGCGTCGGGTTTTGATGGATTGGGCATCATGTAAACAGAATAGTCAATCATACGTTTTCATTTTTTAGGTTAGACAATTTTGCTCCGGAGTCTCTCGTTTGGGACGTCTCCCTTTCATAATGCAAAGTTACGACATCTGCCATCGGCACTGTCTCTTATTGTCTGCCATTGGCGGGTGTTGGCATAAAGTGGCGGTTTTTTTTTTGCTGTTGGCCGTTGGCGTTTAATGTTTAATGATTAATGATTAATGGGAATTCGCTCACCGCTCATCTCTCACCTCTCATTGTCCGGGATATCAATACAGAAGGTCTCCAGGATATATTTCACCCCTATAGGGGGGATGAGGTGTGCATGGGGCGATACGCCCAGAAGGGCGAGTTCCTCGCGGTGGCGTATCAGCCAGCGGGAGAATGTGCGGGACGATACGCCCGCTGCTTTTGCCAGTTCGGCTTTTGTCATTGATTTCATGTTTTTTGTTGTTTTATTATTGGCTGTTAGCTTTTGGCAATTGGCTGTTGGCAATTGGCAGTTGGCGTTTAATGTTTAACCATTTACCGCTCACCGTTCACCTCTCACCGTTCACCTCTCATCTCTCTGAATCTCGTTTCCATGCCACGTCTGCCACGTGTTTTACACAACTTTTTTTAAAGTGAAAATTAATTGGTAGTCCTTTAAGGAGTAACAATTAATTTTTTTCTCCATAAAAGTTTATAAATGTGCTTGGCAGACGTGGCAGAAAATTATTCCTGATTGTCAGGAAGCGTGTGTGTAATGTCAAAACCCGTACGTTCAGATAGTGCCCAAAAACGTACATTGTTAGCTCGTACTTGATTATAGCCCAAGTCTTTCATTGCTTTCCCAATCTGTGTGACGGAGACTCTGACGTTGGGTGGGAAGCGCGAGAGGATTTGTGTGGATGGCAGGTATAGCGGCAGTTCGTCTTTGTGGGAATTTTTATGCAATGCTTTCCGTTGCCCCATGCAAAGCATTGTATCGGCATATGCAATGCTTTGTCTTCCCCGATGCAATGCATTGCGTTTTTTTTGCATTAAAGAATCTGTCCGTATGAGAAAAACACAGACATCGTGGTCTGAAATAACCAAAAAGCACCGAACTTCGTAAGAAATTCAGTGCTTTAAGTAGGTCGGGATGACAAGACTCGAACTTGCGACCTCACGCCCCCCAGACGCGTGCGCTACCAACTGCGCTACATCCCGTTCCTGTTTTGCGAGTGCAAAGGTATGCCATTTTTTTGTATTGACCAAATTTTTTCGTAATTTTGTATTTAGAAAAGTGAAATAAGGATGAAATTTAGCATAAAATCTCCCGAAAAACTGTCCGGTTGTGTGGTTTTGCCTGCCAGTAAGAGCATAAGCAACCGCGCACTGATAGTGGATGCCTTGGGTAATATGGCGCATGGCATGGCTGACCGAAAGGCATGTGGGGTAAGGAACATTTCGGATTGCGACGATACGCGTGTGATGTGGAATGCGTTGTCCCAGATGCCAGAGACCATTGACATTATGGCTGCCGGAACGGCCATGCGTTTCCTTTCGGCTTTCCTGTGTGTGAACGAAGGTGTGCATGTCATTACGGGAACGGAGCGTATGAAGAACCGTCCCATCGGTGTGCTTGTGGATGCGCTTCGCCAGCTTGGCGCACAGGTGGAGTACATGGAGAAGGAGGGCTTCCCGCCCTTGCGCATTACGGGCGGCAGGCACCGTGGCGGCAGCGTGACGCTCTCGGGTAGCGTGAGCAGCCAGTATGTAAGTGCCTTACTGATGATTGGTCCCGTGATGGAGGAAGGTTTGAGGCTGAAGCTGGAAGGCCGGATTGTGAGCCGTCCCTATATAGAGATGACGCTGGACATCATGCGCACCTTCGGCGCCAAAGCCGGTTGGGTGGCAGAGGATTGCATCTGTGTGGAGCCAGGCGGATATGCGCCCGTGCCCTATTATGTGGAAAGCGACTGGAGTGCGGCCAGCTATTGGTATGAGATGGTGGCACTTTCGCCCGATGCGGATGCCAGTGTGGAACTGCCAGGGCTTTTTGCCCGAAGCCTGCAAGGCGACTCTGCCGTGAGCGGACTGTTCTCCATGCTGGGCGTGTGCAGCGAACATTATATGACGGATGAGGGACTTGAGTGTGTGCGTCTGCATAAAGGCGGAACCATACAGGAACGTATGGAGTACGACTTCACCCATCAGCCCGATTTGGCGCAGACGCTGGTGGCCACTTGTTGTGCAATGGGAGTTCCGTTCCGCTTCAGCGGACTGGAGAGCCTGAAGATAAAGGAAACGGACCGCATTCATGCCTTGCGCACGGAATTGGGGAAGTTTGGTTTCATGATTGAAGAACCCGAAGAAGGCACATTGTGTTGGGAAGGCGACAGGGGAGAGGCACAGCCCGATGCCACGGTTGATACTTACGAAGACCACCGTATGGCCATGGCGCTGGCGCCGCTTTCGGCGCGGTTGGGCGGTATTCGCATGAACGACCCCGAGGTGGTGAGCAAATCATATCCGCAGTTCTGGGCACATCTGCGGAATGTGGGATTTATTATAGAGGAGGAAAGCTTATGTTGATTCTATATGCAGTGGGGGCCATTGCCCTTTTGGGCATAATTGCCGCACTGGCGCACTGGGTGCGCGGCAAACGGTATGAACGCATGCTGAGGCGGGGAGAAATCTCTCCGGAGGAAATTCCGCAGGAGGTGAATCCCGTGGACATGGAATGCTGTGGCGCGCACGAAGTCTGTGAGAAGGACAGTCTGTTGGCGGCTCTGAGCAAGCAGATTGAGTATTACAACGATGAGGAGTTGGACCGTTTTCGCGGACGCGAGGGCGACGAGTACACTTCCGAGGAAGCGGACGAGTTCAGAGACGTGCTCTATACGATGCGAAGTGACGAGGTGGCAGGATGGGTACGCAGCCTGCAATTGCGCATGGTGAATCTGCCAGACGAGGTGAAGGACGAAGTTTTCCTGATTGTGGGCGAAAGAAGGGTGTCTCATACACAATAAAACCCCGTTGTCTGCGTTCTAATATAAATATGTATAAAAATAAAGTAGGTGTAAACGCAGTTTTTGCAAGCCGGTGCGCCATGGTTCTGATTGGTGTACTGATGCTGCTGTGCGGTTGCTCTACGAAGAAAAACACCTCTGGCGTGCGCTTCTACCACGCCACCACGGCGCGTTTCAATACGTTCCATAACGGACTGATGGCCTTTGAGCAGGGAAGGGAGGCGCAATACAAGGGACACAAGGAAGACTACACGCAGTTGCTGCCCATGTATGTGAGCACGGAAAAGTCCACGCAGACGCTGGGCAAATCAAGCTTTGAGACGGCGATTACCAAATGTGAGAAAGCCATCAAGGTACACAGCATAAAGAAACGTCCCGAAACCAAAGGAAACAAGCGCCTGACTCCCAAGGAAAAACAATATCTGTCACGCAAGGAGTTCAACCCCTTCCTTTACCGTGCCTGGCTGCTGATGGCGGAAAGCCAGTTCAGCAAGGGCGATTTTGTGGAATGCGCCAGCACCTGTACTTACATCATGCGTCTGTATGCCGCACAACCCGAAGTGGCCGATGTGGCGCGTGCGTTGCTGGCCCGCTGCTACGTGGCAATGGAATGGCCATACGATGCAGAGGACGTGCTCTCCAAGATGTCGAGGGACAGTCTCTCCGTACAGGCGTTGAGGGAAAAGGAGCAGACCCAGGCTGCCTTTCTGATAGAGACCGGACAGTACAAGGAGGCCATCCCTTATCTGGAACGCAGCATCAAGTATGCCAAGGGAAAACTGCAGCGCTCCCGCCTGAAATTCCTGCTGGGACAATTGTATTACGAGACAGGCGATCTGGACATGGCCTACAAGTCCTACGGGCGCGTAATCCGCAGCAACCCGCCTTATGAACTGGCGTTCAATGCCCAAATCAAACAGACTGAAGCCGTTACGGGCGACCGCTCCAGACAAATGATCGGCAAGCTTCGCCGAATGGCCAAGAGCGAGAAGAACAAGGACTACAAGGATCAGATCTATTATGCGATGGGCAACATCTACATGGGCGCACAGGACACGGCCCGTGCCATCGGAGCCTATGAAAAGGGAGTGGAAGAGAGCGTCAAGAGTACCACAGCCAAGGCGGTGCTGCTGCTCAGGCTGAGTCAAATCTACTGGGAACGCGAGAACTACATAGAAGCCGCCCGCACCTATATGGCCTGTGTGGGCGTGTTGAACAAGGAACATGACCTCTATGAAGAAGTGAAGCACCGCAGCGATGTGCTGAAGGAACTGGCTCCGCATCTGACGGCCATTTATCTGCAGGACAGCTTGCAGGCATTGGCAAAGATGGATGAAGAGGGACGCAATGCGGCCATTGACCGTGTGATTGAAGCCTTGAAAAAGAAGGAAAAGGAAGAAGCCAAGAAACGCGAGGCCGCAGAAGCCGCACAGCGTGAGAACCAGCCGGCCGCCGCACAAAGCCGACCCAAGGACCAGGGCGTAACGGCCGTGAGCAAGGGGGAGTGGTATTTCTATAATCCCAATACGCTCAAGCAGGGTATAAAGGAGTTCCAGAAGCGCTGGGGCAAACGAGCAAATGAGGATAACTGGCGCTACAGCAGCAAGGAAGGTCTGCCGGAAAGTGCTTCCGTGGCACAGGATTCCACGGTAACGGAGGAAGAGAAGAAACCTGAAGAGGTAAAGGCGGATGAAACCCGCCACCAGGAGGATTCCATTGCCGAGGCAGAGGCGCTGAAGGATTCGCTGGCCAAGGATCCGCATCACAGAGAATATTACATGTTGCAGATTCCGTTTACGGAAGAACAGTTGGCGGCTTCAAACGACGCCTTGTCCAAGGCATTGTATCAGGCCGGCATTCTGGAACAGGAACGCCTGGAGAACTTCCCGTTGGCAAAACGCACATTGGAACGTCTGGTGAACGATTTCCCGGGACACGAGAACATGGATAACGTGTATTACCACCTGTTCCTGCTTTGCGGACGAATGAACGAGGCGGATGCCACCGATTATTACCGGCAGGTGCTGTTGGATTCGTTCCCCGAAAGCAAGTATGCCGTAACGGTGGGCAATCCCAACTATGAAATACTGGCACGCAAGGGCGCACAGATGGAAGATTCGGTCTATGCCGCGGCCTACGCGGCCTATGCTGCCTCTGAATATGACAAGGCGGAGCAGGCCTACCAATGGTACAGCCAGAACTTTGAGCAAGGTAAGCACCACGCCCGGATGCTCTTTGTGAGAGCCATGAGCAATCTGTATGCCGGACAGCGCGATACCTTTATGGTGACATTGAAGGACGTGATAAAGAAATATCCCAAGGAAGAGATTACGGAACTGGCCAACGCCATTGTGAAAGGTATTTCTGACGGCCGTCCGCTGATGGACGAACAGTATGACGCCAGCAGCATCTGGAGCATGCGCAACCGTCCAGAAGGTGAAGACACCACCCAGACCAAGCCGGAGCTGAAGGAAGAACGATATGGCAACTTTGCCTTTGTGTTCGCTTATCCCACCGGCAGTTTGGACGAGAACCAACTGGTGTTTGAAATGGCGCGCTATAACTTTACCAACTTCATGGTGCGCAACTTCGATTTGGAAATAACCGAACAGCGAGGCCTTACCTTCATGATTGTAAGGGGATTCCAGTCTTACGACGAAGTGCATTCTTATGCCCAGCAGCTTTATGCCGACGAACACATGGCTCCGCTGGTCAAGGGCATACGCAGCATGCTGATTTCAGAAGAGAACCTGAAACTGATAGGTACGGACTTCAGCTTCGATGACTATAAGAAGTTCTACGAACAGAAACTGGCTCCGATAGAACTGCCGGAGAACATCTTCCTGGACGAACCCACGGACGTACAGATTAAGGACTTTGAGGACGTGGAGGATGAGACGCCCGATGAGGAGGAAGAAGAGGTTGAGGAAGAGGATGACGACGATTTCCCGTTTGGTTTTTAACTCCTTAAATTGGAATGCATGAACTACAGATTGTTATGGGTAGACGATGAGATTGATTTGCTCAAGGCTCATATCCTGTTTCTTCAGAAAAAAGGATATGACGTAACCACGGTGACCAATGGCTTTGACGCATTGGACAAATGCGCGGAGGTGGATTTTGATCTGGTTCTGCTCGATGAGAACATGCCGGGCATAAGCGGGTTGGAAACCTTGAACCGCATAAAGGCCATTCATCCCAGCATGCCAGTTGTGATGGTGACCAAGAGCGAGGAAGAGAACATCATGGATCAAGCCATCGGTGCGCAGATAGCCGACTATCTGATAAAACCAGTCAATCCCACGCAGATTCTGCTCACGCTGAAGAAAAACATACATCACAAGGAGATTGTAACCGAGGTGGCGCAAACGGCCTATCAGCAGGATTTTGGCAAGATTGGTTTGCAGATAAACGATTCGCTGACTTTGGACGAATGGATAGAGACGTACAAGAAGTTGACTTACTGGGAACTGCAACTTTCTGAGACAGACAGCGGAATGGTGGAGATGCTTCGTATGCAGCGCGAGGAGGCCGAAACGGAGTTTGCCAAGTTTATCCGTAAGAACTACATGCGGTGGATGGAAAATCCTGACGACCGCCCGGTCATGAGTCCGGACATTTTCAAGAAAAAGGTGTTCCCGTATCTGAACAAGGGCGAAAAGGTGTTCCTGCTTGTAATAGACAATTTCCGTTACGACCAATGGCGCGTGTTGTACAATGAGATTGCCGATCTCTTTACCATTGAAGAAAGCCTGTATTGCAGCATTCTTCCCACGGCCACACAATATGCGCGAAATTCCATCTTCAGCGGACTGATGCCCAACATCATAGCCCGTATGTTCCCCGAATTGTGGGTGGATGAGGATTCGGAAGAGGGAAAGAACCTGAACGAAGCCCCATTGATAAAGACGCAGTTTGACCGTTACCGCCGACACAACACTTTCACTTACCACAAGATCAATGATTCTTCGGCGGCAGAAAAACTGGTACAGCAGTTGCCGAATTTGTGGAAATACGACTTGAACGTGGTGGTCCTCAACTTCATTGACATGCTTTCCCATGCCCGCACGGAAAGCCGTATGGTGCGCGAGCTTGCCAGTAACGAGGCTGCCTATCGCAGCATTACGTTGAGTTGGTTCCGCCATTCTGCTCTTGCCGACTTGTTCCGCGCCTTGGCGGCCAGTGACTACAGGGTTTTACTGACAACGGACCACGGTAGCATCAATGCCGGCAATGCCATAAAGGTTATCGGTGACAGGAACACCAATACGAACCTGCGCTATAAGGTGGGCAAGAATCTTACCTATAATCCTAAGGAGGTTTTTGAAATAAAGAATCCCGCACAGGCTGGTCTTCCCAGTCCAAATCTGAGTTCGGCCTACATCTTTGCCACGGGAAAGGACTTTTTTGCCTATCCCAACAACTATAACCATTACGTGCAATACTATAAGGACACGTTCCAGCACGGCGGCATCAGCATGGAGGAAATGCTGATTCCACTGGTGACCATGCAAGGAAAGAAAAGAGGGTGAAAGTTGGGTCAGCTTCTTATAAAATGCGGAAATGAAGCTTCGCCAAGTCGTGGATCGAACTCAAATCCTTCGTAAGCGAAGACGTTTAGGTTTTCAGGCTTGGTTATGCGTTCTTTGATGATGAAACGTGTCATTGCTCCTCTGCACGACTTTGCCCATACCGCCTGCATTTTCAAGCCTTTCTCCTGTCTGACATAGAAAAGCGGTTGGATTACAGTGAGTTCTTCGCAAACCCGTCTCCAGTTGAACAGATGTTCATATTCTTCTGTGGACAGATGGATGAGAATACCGTCGTCAGCTTTGGTCTGGCTGATGAGGAAGTCTGTGAGTTTGTCTTTCCAGAATTGGTTTATGGGTCGGTTGTGGGTGGTTTGCAGTGTGGCGCAGTGCTCCATCCGATAAGGGACAATCCCGTCCATTGGACGCAATAGCCCATAAAGGAAGCAGGTGATCCAAAGGTGCTTTTGGGCAAATTCCAGGTCTTCCGTAGTCAGGCTTTTGGCACGCAGATGTTTATAGGCCTGTCCGTTATAGGCCATGATGGCGGGAATCTTCGCCGCGGTAAAGAAATTCTGATAGCGTCCCCAGTTTTCAGCGGCCAGTTTTTTGCTGCAGTCCAGTTGTTTTTCCAGTTCTTCTGTGTACATGGCTGCCATTTCCAAGGCCAGGGTGTCGGCGATGGTCTGAAAGCTGGGTTCCGTCAGCGGTGCTGTGTCGGATACGGCAGTCATCATCTTGGCGTTGGCCAGAAGTATCTGCATGGTTTTTACGGAAGGGTGATGGTTCGGGTTCCGTCTTCCTCTTCGCTGAGCGTAACGCGCACGGCGTCTTCGGGAAGAAGTTCCTCAATCAGTTCGGGCCATTCCAGAAAGCACACGGCACCGCTGTAGACATAGTCCTCATATCCCATGTCGTATACTTCCTCCACTTTTCGGATACGGTAAAAGTCGAAGTGGAAAATCTGGTCGCCGGTATTGGTCCGGTATTCATTGACAATGGCAAAGGTGGGCGATGTGATGGTGTCCTCTACGCCCAAAATCTCACAGACGGCTTTGACGAAAGTGGTCTTGCCGACACCCATGGGGCCGAACATGGCAAACACCTTGTTCTCGCCCATGGCATCAACAAATTGTCTGGCGGCATCAGCAATGCCGTCCAGACTTTTTATCTTAATTTCCAGCATGATTTTCTTAGTCGCTCAAGCCTTCGCCGTATTCCAGTTCGCCCTCAACGATCCATCTCAGGTCTTCGGGGTCAAATTCTCCCATCTTGTCTTTCTTTGCCTGCTTTGCCAGGTAGTCAGAGATGGTGTCGATGTCAATGTCGATATATCCGTCAGCGTCGGGGTCTGCATCCAGAATACCGCTGGTGGCATAGTATTCCACCAATACGTCCAGAAAATAATACAAGTCCTCTTCCGTGAACTTCTCCTTTACCTCTTGAGGCAGATAACGCTTGATGAATTCAATTGTCAGCTGATCGTCTTCTGCATCTTTCAGCAGTTCTTCATCCAGATTCATAGATGTAATGTTTTTAAAGTAATGCGTTTAACTTGTCTTCATACTCGTTCAGCTTGCCCACTCCTGTGTGCTTGTCTGCCACTTCACCGTCCTTGATGAAAATCACAGTGGGGATATTTCTGATACCGTACTTCATGGCCAGGTCTTCCTCTTCTTCAATGTCAACCTTGCCAATGATGGCCTGTCCTTCATATTTCTCGGCCAGTTTGTCAATTATCGGAGCCAGACGTTTGCAGGGTCCGCACCATGACGCACTGAAGTCGATTACCACAACCTTGCCGCTTGCAATCAGTTCTTCGATGTTGTTATTTGTGATGTTTTGTGCCATATTCCTTATAATAGTTTAAATGGTGAATAATCAAATGTAGATGGATTGTGTCTGCAAATATACTCAATTTATTTTAAATGACATGTCAGTTTGCTTCTCTATAAAGGAAATTAAATCCTTTTTAACAGTTATTTTCCTTTGGACGCTTTGCATGGGCAGCAGGTTCCCCTCGGCATCGGTAATGCAGACTCTCATCGTTACCGGTCCGTTTTCGGAAGTCAGCTTCTTCAACGTATACACCAAGTCGTTGGTGATGGCATGAAGGGGAAGGTTGATGGTGATGTGCTCAATGAGGTTGTCCTTGACATCGGAAAGGAAGTCAATCCTGCCTATTTTTAATTCCAGTCTGCTGCTGTCATATTGGCGTGCTTGGCATCTGGCTGTAATGTAGAGCAGATTGCCTTCCACCATGAAACTGCTCCATTGTACCCAGTCGTTGCCGAAAAGAGCTATTTCGTGTGAGCCGCTGTAATCCTCCATGGTCACGATGCCAAATGCGGAACCACGTTTGGACATACCCTGCCGCACACCGGTTACAATGCCGCCAAAGTACACGTCTTGGTTGGCAAACGGAGTGAGGTCGTCCATGTCGTTCAGGTGCATGTTGCATACCTGGTTCAGTATGATGGAATACTCGTCCAGAGGGTGTGCGCTCAGATAGATGCCAACCAGGTCACGTTCTTTGTTCAGTCGTTCCAGGGCGCTCCATTGTTCTGCCTCTGGGATGTCGGGAGTGTGTATTTCCACTTCTTCCACTCCGCCGAACAGACTGTTTTGCGCCTCTTCCATGGCCACCTGGTATCCGGTGGCATAGCGGATAAGCACGTCAATGAAGATTTCGCCTTTGGCATTGGGCGCGAAATACTGTTCGCGCTTTATCTCTTCGAAACAGTCAAACGCACCGCTCAGCACCAGGCATTCCAGTCCGTTTCTTTTGACTGCCGACATGGGGATACGGTGTATGAAGTCGAACAGACTCTTGTACGGACCGTTCTGCTGGCGTTCCTTGATGATGATTTCTACAGCGCCTTCGCCCAGACCCTTTACGGCACCCAGGCCGAAGCGTACGTCTCCGCCCATGTCCACACTGAACTTGCGGTTACTCTTGTTTACGTCCGGACCCAGGCAAAGAATGCCCATGGACTTGCACTCGCTCATCAGTTTTGTGATTTCGGAGATGTTGGACAGGTTGCGACTCATGTTGGCAGCCATGTATTCGGCGGGGAAGTTGGCTTTCAGATAGGCGGTCTGGTACGCCACCCAGGAATAGCATGTGGCATGGCTCTTGTTGAAGGCGTAAGAGGCAAACTTCTCCCAGTCTGTCCATATCTTCTCTAACTTTCCTGGGTCGTGGCCGTTGGCTTTTCCCTGATTGATGAACTGCGGCTTCATCTCGTCCAGCTTCTTTCTCATCTTTTTACCCATGGCCTTACGCAGCGTGTCGCTTTCGCCTCGGGTAAAGTTGGCCAGCTGGCGGCTCAGAAGCATCACTTGCTCCTGGTATACTGTAATGCCGTACGTGTCCTTCAGGTATTTTTCCATGCACGGAATGTCGTATTCCACAGGCTTCCGTCCGTGCTTGCGGTCAATGAAGTCGGGAATGTAGTCCATTGGACCTGGACGGTACAGCGCGTTCATGGCAATCAAGTCTTCAAAGGTAGAAGGCTGCAGTTCGCGCAGATATTTTTGCATGCCTGCCGACTCGAACTGGAATGTGCCGATGGTGCGTCCGTCACAATAGAGCTTGTAGGTGGCATCGTCTTCTATGTCCAGTCGGTCCACATCCACATCCAGGCCAAGACTTTCCTTTATGTTGGCCACACATTCCTTTATGGTGGACAGGTTCTTCAGTCCCAGGAAGTCCATCTTGATGAGGCCTGTGTCCTCAATTACGGAACCTTCGTATTGCGTGCAGCTCAGTCTCTCTCCGGTTTCCTTGTCTTCTGCTGTGCTGATGGGCACCCAGTCTGAAACGTCATCCCTGCAGATGATCACACCACAGGCATGCACGCCCAGGTTTCGGACATTGCCTTCCAGCATCTGGGCATATTTTATGGTGTCCCTGATGGCGGGGTTGGGCGATGCCTGTGCTTCCGCCAGTGCCGGTACGCACTCCAGGCAGTTCTTCAGGTTCATCTTTCGGGGATTTCCGCTGCTGTCGTCCGGCAGACGGTCTGGGATGGCCTTGCACCAGTCGTTGGATATGTTCAGCGGCACTTTCTGTACGCGTGCCACGTCTTTGATGGCCATTTTGGTGGCCATTGTACCGTATGTAATGATATGCGTAACTTTCTCTTCACCGTATTTCTGTGTTACCCAGGACAACACTTTTCCGCGTCCGTCATCATCGAAGTCCACATCAATATCGGGCAATGAAATTCGGTCAGGGTTTAGGAAGCGCTCGAACAGCAAGTCGTATTTTATGGGGTCCACTTTTGTGATTCCCAAGCAGTATGCCACCTCGCTTCCGGCCGCACTTCCACGTCCCGGACCCACAGAAACGTGCAGTTCGTGGCGTGCGGCGTTGATGTAGTCCTGTACGATGAGGAAGTAGCCGGGGAAGCCCATTGTCTTCATGATGTGCAGTTCGAACTTCATTCGTTCTATAACCACTTCGGGCAGCGGGTTGCCGTATATCTTTTTGGCTCCTTCATAGGCCAGGTGTGCCAGATAGTCGGCTTCCAGTTTCAGACGGTAAAGCCTGTTTACACCTCCCAACTTTTTCACTTTGTCTTCCGCATCCTTGGGAGACATGATTTCATTGCCGTTCTCGTCGTGGGTGAATTCGTCAAACAGTTGTTTGTCCGTAAACTTTTCCCTGTATCCGTCTTCTGTACCGAACTCTTTGGGGATGGCGAAGTTGGGCATGATGGGCGGGTGGTCAATGCTGTAGAACTCCACCTTGTCCAAAACCTCGCAGGTGTTGCTCAGGGCTTCGGGCAGATCGCTGAAGACTTCGTTCATCTCGGCGCGTGTCTTGAACCATTCCTGTTTGGAGTAGAGCATACGGTTCATGTCATCCACATCGCGGTTGGTGCCCAGGCACAACAGACGGTCGTGTGCTTCGGCATTCTCCTCGTCCACAAAGTGCGCGTCGTTGCTGCAGATAATCTTGATGTCCAGTTGTCGTGCCACTTCCAACAAACCCCTGTTAATGTCCATCTGCAGGGGGTAGATGTCTCGGTTGGCTCTTATGGCCGGGTTCTTCACCTCGTGCCGTTGGAGTTCTATATAGTAGTCGTCGCCCCAGATTTTCTTGAACCACGCTGCCGCCTCCATGGCGCCTTCCATGTCCCCGGCCTGTATTTTCTTGGGCACTTCACCACCGATACATGCCGAGCAGATGATCAGTCCCTCATGAAAGCGTTCCAGATCCTCGTGGTCTGTTCTCGGACGCATGTAGAAACCGTCAACGTATGCTCTTGATACCAGTTTGATTAGGTTGTGGTATCCCTGTTCGTTCTTGGCCAGCACCACCAGGTGCCATCCGCTTTGGTCAATCTTGTCAGTCTTCTGTCCCTTCCCCCTTCGCGCACAATACATTTCACAGCCGAAGATGGGTTTGAACAACCGTCTTTTGGCTTCCTTGAGGCTGTTGCGCAGTTCTTCAATGGCGGCTGTGTCCGGCACTTCCGCCTTTTCCAGTTCGGCAATCTGTTTGTTCAGTCCCTTTATCTCGTCCTTTATGGGACCGTTCTTCTTGTTGGTGTAGTTGAACAGTTCCTTGACACCCATCATGTTGCCGTGGTCGGTAATGGCCATGCCGCGCATGCCGTCCGCAACGGCTTTGTCCACAAGTTTGGGTATGCTGGCCATTCCGTCCAGCAGAGAGTATTGGGTATGTACGTGAAGATGTACAAAA
>JAFNXL010000014.1 GCA_017379075.1 Bacteroidaceae bacterium | reverse complement strand
GTGGAAAGGTATGCCCCCACGGTCGCGGATGCGGTCCACCAGCACTTGGGCGGCAACCTTGGGATCATTTGACACCAAGTCCCAGTCGCTGCGGAGAACAGGCATTCCCTTGTACAAGGAAGCGGGCGGACACTTCTGCGGTACAATGCCACGAGGACTGAAACGGGAATAGGCGTCCAGCGAGCGAGTGCCCATAGCGGGACCATTGCCGTCTATAATAAATCCGGTTATGTCTATGCCCCACTGGTGATAGAAGCGTTGGCAATGACGTTCCCAAGCACGCACACGGTCGGTTGTGCCCTGGAGGCTGTCTTCATGTTCGGCAGTTCCGGGCATCAGATAACCCGCGCCATTGTCCGCACTTACGAAATAGTCGTTATGAGAGGCTGTCTGACGCAGATAATGCAGCACATGAGGGGCACGCTGGGCAAGGACGGGACTGATGGCCCACATCATGGGCAAACGGCCTCTTTCGGGGGCATCCCACAAACGAGGCAGACACTGGCTCACCCATGAGGAGGCATCGTAATCGCCCACATAGACCACAATGAAGTTCTTACCTTTTGCCAACTGGCCGTCAGCACTTATGAGACCGCGGTTGACAAGCTGTTCACGCTCTACCCACTTCTGGGGATAGGTCTTCTTCAATGGGAAATGCTGCCAGAAAGAGGCATTCGCCATGGCGCCATAGCCGATGGCGTCGGCATCCTTAAAGGCATTGTAATGGCTTATAAACTCAGAGAACTGCCATTCTGTGGCCACATCTTCATGCAAACCGCCAGCACGACGGGTATATTTGTATGCCCATGCCGGAAAACCTCCTATGTAACACATCTCTTTTCCCTTTCCCAAACGATATGCCTGGGAGAGAAGTTCGCTTAAGGTGGCGGCATCAGTGCCCAACGGCTGTGAGGGTTCATCTGTGGCTGGCTCATCCGCCCAAGGGGAGAGGTCGAAGAAGAAGCCACCCTTTGAGACAAAAAAGTCATGATTGGAAAGCAGATGATGGTTCATGGGGGCAGAACGCGGTTTGTTGCGCCAATACTGGTCTATGTAGTAACCGGCATATCTGCCCTTGCAACGTCCGGTCTTCATATATTTCTCTATAAACCACAGATAGGGGTCGCACTTGACTGAACCTGAAGACGGACGGCCGCAACCCGGAAGAGTGCCTTTTCCCGTAAACATGGAACTGCCGTCGGGATTCACCAGCCAGCACTTGACTGGAATTGCGGATTCTCCCAGTACCAGACGACTGTATAACGACTGTGGACGGGGGTCGTAGCGCAAGGCGATAAGGTTCTCTGCCCCTGCCACAGAAGAAGCCACATTACTGGTGGAAGGGACATTGGAGTCATACACCACAGCGCCCTTGACACAACTTCGGAAAGCGGCCACCGCATCTTCCACCCTATTGCACGGAATGCTGTCACAGGCATGGAGCCACTCGCCCTTCCTGCGGTAAATGTTCCACCAGTGCGAATCAATGTCTATGCCATGACTGGTTACATAACGCACATACAAGCGCGGAGAGGTGCGGTTTACAATGCCCTGAAGGGTGGAGGCGCAATGCAGGGCATCCCACATGTCAAGGACCTGTATGCTATCGTTTAGGTCGGTTTGGTGCAACGCATGCAAATCAAGGAAGACAACCTCCTTCTTTGACGCAAATCCGCCTTGACTCAGCAACAAGGCGACCAAGAATAGCCATAATATTTGTTTCTTACCGCCAATGTTCATGTTCTGTTTCATTTATTCTGTTCTATTTTCTGTAAACATCATCATAACTAAAAGAAGGTTGTCATCACGACAACCTTTCTTTCTTCATAACATAAAATTTAAAACCATGAATACTATGTATTCAATTGAATTAAGAATCAGTCATCGGCAAATGACAGAATTTCTCATCCTTCATCTGCCTGATATTCCTTACGCAACTCATTGAGTTTCTTGTGTAATTTCTTTTGAATCTTCTTATAATCCGGATGTCCGTAGAGATTGTGCATTTCAGAAGGGTCTTCCTGGAGGTCATACAATTCCCACGTATCTATGTCATTGTAAAAATGAATCAGCTTGTAACGCTCGGTACGAACCCCATAATGGCGCTTGACCATGTGTTCGGCCGGATATTCATAGAAATGGTAATACAAGGCATCGCGCCATTTACGCGGACCTTTTTCCTCTTGCAGGAGCGGCACCAAGGACTGGCCTTGCATATCTTCCGGTATGGGCACACCGGCCATCTGCAGGAATGTGGGGGCATAGTCTATGTTCTGCACCATCTCGCCAACTTGTCCCCTACGCTTATAACCATCGGGCAGACGCATGACAAGGGGTGTACGCATGCTTTCCTCGTACATAAAACGCTTGTCGAACCATCCGTGTTCGCCCATATAGAAACCTTGGTCGCTGGTGTAGACCACCAACGTATTGTCCAGCAAGCCCTCAGTGCGAAGATAGTCCATCAGACGGCCCACATTGTCATCCAGACTTCGCGTCACCTTCGCATAGTCTCGCATAAAACGCTGGTACTTATACTCGGTAAGCGCCTTGCCTGTGGGTTTTGACCTGTAGAAATCCCTGCTCAGGCTGTCATAGAATTGCCAATAGGTCTGACGCGATTCTGCATCCAAACGATTTGCATAAGCCAAATAGGCGGATGACAGACGGCTGGAATCACCAGGAAGATATACCTTGTTGTCATATATCAGATCCATGTCATGGTTGCTGGCGATGTTCATCTGCTGTTCCTTGGCTGCCTGTCTGCCTTCGTAATCGTCCCAGAAATTGTCTGGTAAGGGGAATGTCACATCCTCATATTCACGAAGATACTTCATTGGCGGGAGCCAGTTTCTATGGCAAGCTTTGTGGTGGACAAAAAGGATGAACGGCTTTTCCTTGTCGCGTTGTTCCAGCCATTTTATACTCTTGTCCGTAATGACATCGGTACAATATCCCTCTTCAACAGAAGATTTTCCATCCTGATGCAGGAAGGTGGGGTTATAGTATTCTCCTTGTCCGATAAGGATTTCATAATGATTGAATCCCGTTGGCTGACTTACCAGATGCCACTTTCCGATAAGTGCCGTCTGATAGCCCGCTTTCTGAAGCAGCTTGGGCATTGTCTGTTGCGAACCGTCAAAGATGCCATGTTCGTTGTTGGTAAAACCATTCTTATGGCTATGCTTGCCCGTAAGCATACACGCACGAGACGGTCCGCTCAAAGAGTTTGCCACAAAACTTTCTGAGAAGAGGACTCCCTCATTGGCTATACGGTCCAAATTGGGCGTTGGCACAGGACTGTTGCCGTAACATGACATCATCTGAGCCGTATGGTCATCCGTCATGATATAGACGATGTTGGGCCGCTGCTGTGCTGTTGCCTGAACCGCCAATGAAAGGACGGGGAGCAAGGAGAATGCCTTCATCCTACTACAGCTCTTTTATCTTTATATTCTTGAACCAGACTTCATTGCCATGGTCCTGAAGGAGAATGCGACCTTCCTTCAGGTTACCGAAATTGGGCCATTTCTGGTACTTGCTGTATGCCACCAATGCATTCCACTGCTGGCTGTTGCGGCTATACTTTACCATAAGCTCGCCATTAAGCCAATGCTCCACATCATTTCCGTTGACAATAATGGTGGCGGTATTGAATTCGCCAATCTTGAAAGGTTTCTTATCGGGAGCGGGAATGAGGTCGTACAAGGAAGCAAGCTTGCGGTTACCCTTGACTCCCAACTTGGCATCGGGATGACGCTCATCGTCCAGAATCTGGAACTCACAACCGATGGCACTGCCTTCGCCCTTGTTCAGGTCTGGATCCACAAAATACTTGATTCCGCTATTGGCTCCTTCTGTTATCTTGAAGTCTACCTTAAGGATAAAGTTCGCATACTTCTTTTCTGTCACAATATCTCCGCCATTGGTGCTTTCGCCACCATCAGAGGGCAAAACCTTTAAAATGCCGTTCTGGATTACCCAACCTTTCTCGGGAAAAGTCTGGATTTTTGCTCCACGCCATCCCTTGGTTGTTTTTCCGTCCCACAACAGTTCCCAACCTTCACGCTGCTCCTGTTCTGTGAGCAGATTGTCACCTCGTCCATTCGCTTCAGATGGTGCACATGCCATCAATGCCATGAAGGCGACAGAGATTCTGGCATATTTGAATAGATTATTCTTCATGACGCCAACAGATTAAATTTTATAGAAATCTTCCCAACCACGTCTGGGGGGCATACCGGCCAACATGGAGTTGGCAAAGTCATTATTGGTAAAGACTTTGTTGCGGGGATCGAAGAACAATTGGGTGTTGAGTCTTTGTGCGATTACGCCCAAACAGAATACCTGACTCAGCACACCATTGATCTCGAAGGGAGATCGAGTCTTTTCAACACCTTGGCAAGCACGGAGGAAGTTCACATAGTGGTTGCTGGGGCTCTTGGGCACCTTGGGCAGTTTGTCCTTCATTTCCTCGGCTTTCTCCTTGGGAATAATGCTCAAAGTACTGCCATGACTTGCGCCCTTGAAGATAAGATCCTTGCTGTAAATGATCTTTCCGGGATTAATCTTCTGTTTGGTGTATTCGCCCTGATTGCTGGCTGGGATGTCTGCACCAAGTTCGCTTTCGCCATATCCTGCGGGCAGAGGAGGAAGATTGTCCACACCATCATACCAAGTCACATCGCAAGGAGGCATGTTGCCACGCGCACCAAAGCGGAACAGGATGGTACTGCTATAGGGGTAGAAGAATTCATTGTGCTTGTTGGCATAAAGCATGTTGATTTCGTAAGGAAGGCCCAACTGCAGGAACTCATGAACCGTGTCAAGAATATGTGCACCCCAGTCGCCTAATGCGCCCATACCAAAATCGTACCAGCTTCGCCAGTCGCCCTGATGATAGAGCTTGCTGTAATTATGGTATCTTACGCCACCATGCCATGTGTCATAGTCCATATTCTTGGGAATCTCATCCCCTTCGGGCATCTTAATCATGTCTGGATCATAAGCATGCCAACGACGGCCATTGTTCATGTGAGCGGTAACGGCAGTGACATCCTTGATTATACCAGCCTCCATCCAAGCCTTGAACTGGAAATAGTTTGCATCGGAATGACCTTGGTTGCCCACCTGTGTGGCCACATTTGGGTTGCGACGTGCCATTTCCATCAGAAGTTCCGCTTCCTGGAAGGTACGGATCATGGGCTTCTCCAGATAAATATGCTTCTTATACTTCAAAGCCATCATGGCTACAAAGAAATGGATATGGTCGGGCACACTGGCAGCCACTGCATCAAAATGGTCGGCATATTCTTCAAAAAGCTTGCGGAAATCGCGGAAACGCTTTGCGTTGGGATACATATTCAAGACCTTTTGGCACTGTTTGCCGTCAAGATCCACATCACAAAGGGCAACCACATCCACCATATTTGTCTTTGCGAACTCATTGATGTTCTGTTCACCACGGTTACCGATTCCAATATAGGCAATCTTTACTTTTTCAGTCTTTGCTGATGCGGTTTGGGCAGAAGTCATTGTATTGGCAAAAACATTTTGAACCGGATTGAGAGCCAAACCTGCAGTGGTCAGTCCCATTCCTTTTAAAAAATCTCTTCTTGTAGACATAATATAATAAGGTATAAATTCGTGTTAATTGGTCAATCTCATTGCAAAGGAAATAAATTATAACCAAAAAAACAAAATTATGTGTCATTTTCTTACATTTTTCCCTATCTTTGCAACACAAATCAATCCACAAAAGATGAAAACAAGACATTTATTAACCATTGCAGTTTTGATTTCTGCATTTTTCAGTGCCAATGCGCAACGCATAGACACAATCAAGGTTCACAGCGCTTCAATGGAACGTGATGTGGATAACATCGTAGTCACACCGGAACAATACAACGACGGATATGCCTTTCCTGTAGTGTATCTGCTTCATGGACACGGAGACGACCATACAAAATGGGTGGGCCACACACAGCCCAGACTCCCCCAACTGGCGAATCAATATGGCGTCATATTTGTATGTCCCGACGGAGACACATCTTGGTACTTTGACAGCTACATCAATCCCAAAGTCCGTTTTGAGACTTATATCAGCCAGGAACTTGTCAGCTATATCGACAAGCATTATAAGACCATTGCCAACCCTGGTGCAAGAGCAATTACCGGTTTCAGCATGGGTGGACACGGCGCACTTTGGAACGCATTCCGCCATCCGGACGTCTTTGGTGCATGCGGAAGCCTGAGTGGTGGCGTTGATTTCAGGGCGTTCCCAAACAACTGGCACATCAAAGACCATCTTGGCGAACAGAAGGACAACGTGGAACGATGGAATCAAAGCACCGCTCTCAGCCAAATTGACAAAATTAAACCAGGCCAATCCATTGCCATCGATTGTGGTGTAGATGACTTCTTCTACCCCTGCAATGTGGCATTGCACGAGGCATTGTTGGAGAAAAAGATTCCACATGACTACACCATACGTCCCGGTGGGCACAACCATGCATATTGGGGAAATGCCATTCTCTACCAATTAATATTCTTTACCGAACACTTCATACGCCATACTACAATGGCAGAAGCACAGACTAAAAGATGAAATAGCCTTTATGCCAAGTAATTTCAAGACATAACCTTGAATATTGCCATATCGGTTTAACAAAAACTTGGGTTTTTCATCATTTTTTCATACCTTTGTGCAACTTTTAAAAAGTTCAAACAAGAAACATCAATAATGCAACAGGAATTAGTATCGGTCATCATGCCTTCATATAACGCCAGCAAATACATTGGCGAAAGCATAGACTGTATACTTAACCAGACCTACCCCCATCTGGAACTTCTTATCACGGATGACCATTCCACAGACTCAGAAACGCTTGAGCTTCTCAAATCCTATGAGAAGAAGGATCCGCGCGTCAAGATTTTCCTGATGCCGGAGAACAACGGAGCCGGTTTTGCACGCAACAACTCCATCCGCGAAGCAAAAGGAAGATACATCGCATTCTGCGACAGCGATGACAAATGGTTCCCGGAAAAGTTGCAAAAGCAGTTGGATTACATGAAAAGCCATAATGACTGTTGTCTGTGTTTTTCTTCCTATTTGGTGTGCGATGCATCAGGACAGCACAAGGGCATTGTCATCGCACCTTCACGCCTTACACTGACAGAACTGAAGCATGACAACAAGATTGGTTGCCTCACTGCTATATACGACACAAAACCTTTTGGCAAGTTTTACATGCCTACCATCCGCAAACGACAGGATTGGGCTTTGTTCCTCAATATCATGAAGAAATGCCATGTGGCATACGGCATGGTGGAGCCTCTGGCATACTATCGTAAAACTCCGGAAGGACTGAGCCGGAAGAAATTCAAGCTCATCAACTACAACGCCAAGGTATATCAGCATGTATTCGGTTACTCGGTACTATGCAGTTACCTTTATCTCATATTTATTTTCCTCCCTACTTATTTTACAAAAAAAGTTGTCAATTGGATTGCCAATATACGTAGATAAGTAGCCTAACCCTTTAGAATATATGCAAAATCATGTCCCGCTCCGTAAAGTTTTTCGTAACACAATCGTTACAAATCCGTTACGGACACATATTTGTATGTACATACTTTCGCAAACCATATTTTTAAAACAATAAACAATGGACACATTTATTAACCTTTTGAGCCTGATTGGCTCGCTGGCCCTCTTCCTGTATGGAATGAAAATCATGAGCGAGGGTCTTGAGAAATTTGCGGGTGACCGTCTGAGAGGTATTCTGTCTTCCATGACACGCAACAGAGTCATGGGTGTATTAACAGGTATTTTTATCACCGCACTCATCCAGAGTTCAAGCGCCACTACGGTTATGGTGGTCAGCTTTGTCAATGCCGGTCTGATGACTTTGGTGCAAAGTATCGGAGTCATTATGGGTGCTAACATTGGCACAACCATTACCGCATGGATTATCTCTGCCATCGGATTCAAAGTTAATATCGCGGCCTTTGCCCTCCCTCTTTTGGCAATTGGCATTCCTCTCATTTTTAGTGGAAAAAGCAAGAGAAAGAGCATTGGCGAGTTTATCTTCGGATTCTCTTTCCTTTTCATGGGCCTGAGTTATCTGCAAGTCAATGCCGAAGCGCTGAAAATTGGCGACATTGTAGCCAACATGTTGGCCGGTTGGGCCGGCAGCGGAGGTTTCCTCACCATTCTGCTCTTTGTTTTCGTAGGTGCATTCACCACCATGATTGTTCAGGCATCTGCTGCCACAATGGCTGTAACACTCATGTTGTTCGACATGAATATTCCCGGTTTCGGATTTGAGCTGGCTGCAGCCCTGGCCATGGGACAAAACATCGGTACCACCATCACCGCCTTCCTGGCTTCTCTTACAGCCAATACACAGGCCCGCCGTGCCGCGTTGGCTCACATGTTCTTCAATGTATTTGGTGTTGTGGTAATCCTTATTATTTTCCACCCGTTCTGCGATGCCATCACCTGGTTTGTTGCAAACGTAATGCACGCAGGAGACAACGATTTGTTCAGATTGTCAGCATTCCACTCTGCATTCAACATCTTCAACACCTTGACACTGATTTGGTTTGTCAAACAAATTGAACGTTTCGTCTGCTACATTCTTCCCCAAAAAGAACAGGACGAAGAGTATCGTCTGCAATTCATTTCCGGTGGCCTGCTCAGCACAGCCGAGCTCTCCATTCTTGAGGCACAAAAGGAAATCAACGTTTTTGCAGAACGCTGCCAGCGTATGTTCGGCTTTTTCCGCGATTTGCTGAATACCGAAAAGAATGAAGATTTTGTGAAATTGTATAGCCGCATAGAAAAGTACGAGGAGATCACAGACCGCATGGAGTTGGAGATTGCCAACTACCTTAACCAAGTAAGCGAAGGCCGGTTGTCAAGCGATTCAAAAACCAAAATACAGAACATGCTGCGACAGGTTGATGAGCTCGAAAGCATCGGCGACTGCTGTTATAACTTGGGACGCACACTCAGCAGAAAGCGTCAGTATTCACAAGAAGACTTTACGGATGAGCAGAAAGCCCACATTCAGAACATGATCAGTTTGGTTGAAGAATCTCTGAACGAGATGGTTGTAGTTGTTGCCAACAGCGAGCAGCAGAAAACCATCCCTTCTAAGGCATATAATCTGGAACATGAGATCAACAATTTCCGTTCTCAGCTGAAGAACCAAAATATACAGGATGTCAACAATCATCTGTATAGCTACCAGATTGGAGTCTTCTATACAGACCTCATTTCTCAATGCGAGAAACTCGGAGACTATGTCCTCAACGTAATCCAGGCCACCTGTGGCCGTCAATAATCGTGACAACCATGAGATTTGACAAGGAGCTTTTAGATGATTTGACCAGACAGGCAAAAGAGAATCCCCGTCTCAGACAAAATCTGGACTTGCGGACCTCTCCTGCCGACACATCCCAACGTATGTTAAATGCCTTGGAGCCAGAAACTGTTGTGCCAATACACCGACACAACACCACCACTGAAACCGTGGCCGTAATACGTGGAAAAATAAAGCAATGCATGTATGACAACGACGGCAATGAGATTGAAACATTCATCGCTGGGCCAGGCGAGGATTGCGTGGGCTTCAGTGTTCCCGTTGGAGTATGGCACAGAAGCATAAGCCTGGAAAGCGGAACTGTCATTCTAGAATCAAAGGACGGAGCGTTCACTCCCATCAGCAAAGAGGACATTCTAGAACCCCAAAATTGATAATTGATAAAGGATGCAGAGAATAAACAACCATTTCTCTGCATCCTCACTTTATACCTACAACCTTTTTACAATGAAAACTACTGCAACACTTTTTCTCGCCCTTATCCTGCTAACCAACTGCGGCATGATGAAAAACTCTGCCGAAAAGGCATCACTCCTGACACCAGAAATAGTTCTGGCACATCTTCATAACGGGAAAGCCAAGAAAGTGATAATAGACAGCGATACATACAACGAGATGGATGACCAGTATGCTGTTGCCTATGCACTTGGAAATCCTAATATGGAAGTCATTTCGATCAATGCGGCCCCTTTTCATAATGACCGTAGCACAAGCTATGAGGACGGTATGGAAAAAAGTTATCATGAAATTATGCGAGTGTTAAAGGTTTGCGGTAAAGACAAGAATGATTATCCTGTGTGGAAAGGATCCCCGAAACGAATTGGCGAATCATCTGATTTTACCCCTGTGGCTAGTCCAGCGGCAGAGAACATCATACGCCTAGCCAAAAAAGCCAAAGAACCAATCTATGTGCTATGCCTAGGTGCAGCCACTAATGTTGCCTCTGCTGTTCTGATGGAACCGTCCATCAGAAACAAAATTGTTGTGGTATGGTTAGGTACAAATTTCTCCGATGCCGGCCATCAGGGCGAATTCAATCTGGTACAAGATTACCGTGCTGGGCAAATACTTTTAAACTCAAAGGTTCCATTGATATTACTGCCCGCATCTGGCAAAGACAACAAAGGCACACAAGTGCTCAGTGTGGACCAAGAAGAAGTCAAAAACATTAAAGGCAATAGTAATGCCGCACTCTTTTTCCGCGAGCGACTGCCACACGAATTCAAGCAAACCACTGGAAACTGGTGGCATATCCTTTGGGACATTGCAGCCCCTGGCCTCGTGTCGTGTCCCGATGCTTTTGAATTGGAGATTATTCCATCTCCAGTCTTAACAGAAGAGAGAAATCTTGTTAAGGATCATACCCGGCACAAAATTATTCGCATGAAACGCGTTGATCCTAAAATTATTCGCGCTGATGCATTCCGAAGCATCAGCGCATTATAGGGGATGTTCTGAAAGGATGTTTTAGAAACACTATCAGAATTTGAAATCAACGATAATTGGGCTGTGGTCTGACGGATGCCAAAAATTCGAAATCTTTTGTGCATTCCGTACAGGAGCGGGATACCCGTCTCTTACAATGGTAGCATGAGTCGCTATTTTGAGGAGTGCGGGGGTTGTATAAATAAAGTCTATTCGCCTGCCTCCTCCCGTGGTACTGATAACGCTGTCCGGATAAAATTCCTTAATGACATCCTTGTATGGAGTTTCATCCATAATATAGTCGTGCACTAAAAAGGCAGGAGAGTCTTCCGGAAGACCATATTTCACATTATCCACTCTTGAAACGGCATTATAGTCGCCCATCATGGCCCAATATTCTTTCTTTGCCTTTTTATGGGTCAGAACGGTTTCCTGGCAGATATATTTCATTTCGATGTGTCTGTATTTGTCTCCACCGAATTCCTTCTTGCTCTGTTCACGTTCGGATGTTGGGATGTTGAAAGCATAGGCCATTGGCCAAGTGTGCAGACTTACCATGTTTAATGTTTTCTTTCCAAGGGTGGCCTTGTACCAAGAAGCTCCATGACAAACAACAGTATCTTTGTTACCCACAATCAGTTTTTCCACTTCAAGAGGGATGTTTGAGGTGTAAACCTGCGGATAGTTGTCGCGATGGGCACTCAAGTAAACATATTTGTGGCCGTAACGTTCAGCCAGACGTTTCCAACGCGCAATACATTCATCCTCCGTTTCCACTTCATACTTTGCCGTACCCGTCACATACAGTTTTTGGGCTTCACACCACACACAAATGTCTGGTTTCTGATCTGTAACCCATGTAGTAAATCGCTGGTAGTCATCCGTCTGACCATCCCACATGCCATTCTGTATATTCCAATACAACAAACGGAAGTTTCCCTCATTCTCTTTCTTTCCCTGGGATGAAAGGGAAAGAGAAACCGCAATAATAAAGAATAAAATTTGTAATGTTCTCATGATTGTTTTGTCTATTTCACTTCAAAGTTACAAAAAGAATTGCATACCAATGAATTTTAACCCACATTTTTTCATTCTTTACAGGCAGTCAATTCCCCTCATTATTTACATAAAGATGTAAAAAACGAGGTATAAAAAGCAGGGGGATGAGCGAATGGCGCCCACCCTTTTTTTCAGGGTCGTTTGCGATACTGAGATGGAGTGATTTCGAAAAATGACTTGAAAGCCCTGGTAAAGTTGGAGTTCTCTTCAAAACCGCAAAGCTGGGCCACCTCGGCTATGGTATAGTTGCGGTTGGAGTCGAGCAATGTCTTGGCCTTCGTCATGCGCACACGAAGCACGTATCGGGATGCGTTTTCACCTGTAATGGCAGAAATCTTGCGATTGAGTTGTTTGGGACTCATACATAATGAAGAAGCCAAGTCATTTACGTTGACATTCTGATGTATCATCTGTGCATAGACCATATTCACTACTTTACTCAAGAATTCCTGGTCCTGCGAAGACATGGAAGATGCTTCTTTATCGGGCTGTGACGCCGAGGCTACGTTTGCAAAACTATGCTGCAAGGCCTTGCGCCGTTCCAGCAACGTGTTCACGGTTACCAGCAGTTCTGCTGCACTGAATGGTTTATATATATATATGAATCCGCGCCCGCGCGTAGACACTCCAGTTTGTCACGTTCGGTGGACTTTGCACTGAGCACCACGATGGGAATGTGATTGAGAATATCGGATTTGCGGATTTCCTTACAGAATTCAATTCCATCCATCACCGGCATCATGATATCGGTGATGATGATATCGGGCACCACAGAGTAGGCTTTTTCCAATCCCTCCTTGCCATTGCGGGCAAAATGGACTTTGGTTTCAGTAAGTATGGACGACACATACGAGGCCACGTCATTGTTGTCTTCTACTAATAGGATTACCAGGGATTCTTCTGAATCGATTTCGGCAAACTGGGTAACCTCTTCGGCATCCTGTACGGGCAAGGGATCGGGCGCAGGCAAAGCGGAAAGTTCCTTATGCTGGGCAGTTCCGTGACGCATGGGAAAAGAAAGTAAAAAGACAGTTCCCGCACCTGGAGCACTTTTCACCTCAATGTTGCCATCCATTGCCGCCACCAGCTGCTGGACAAGAGAAAGACCGATACCCGACCCTATGGCTATTCCACTACTCTCGCTCTGCCAAAACGGTTCAAAGATATGTGGCAGGTCTTCCGCCGAGATACCGCATCCGTTATCGGCCACCCAAAGTTTCAGATTTTCGCCTTCAACGGTAGAGGTCAGGAATACACGGCCATACTCCGGTGCAAACTTTACGGCATTGGAAATCAGATTGCGTACAATCTTAGCCAGATAATCGGGCACAAAGTCCATCAAAACACGCGTTTCAGAGGGCACAAACAAGAGTTCTATCTGCTTCTTGCGGGTGAGTTCACGCGTGCTTTCCACCAATGTATGTATGAAACCTACCACATCACCATGTTCATAGTCGGACTCTACAGTGGCCGAAGTGGCCTTAGCCATATCAAGAATCTGGTTGATGAGTTCCAGCATACTTCTTCCTTGTCGCATGATCGCACTTCCAATAGCCGACAAATTGTCTGCAGAGGTGGGCAACTGCATACGCTCCGCCAAGCCGATGATGACGGTTAGCGGAGTGCGGAATTCATGGGTAATATTGGTGAAGAAAGTGGAACGCATGCGGTCAATACGTTGTACCTCTCTCTGCCTCTGCTTGCGCAAACGAAGCACGTAGAGCAAGAAGGACATCACCGTAATCAAAAGGAGGACTATGACGCACATACCCACAATAAGCGTATTCCTATACTTCCGGTCTTTTCGGAAAGTGTCATTGAGATGGTCAATCTCATGCTGGCGACGTTCGTATTCGTATCGGACACGCTCATTCTGCACTTCAATAAGATTCTTCTCATTAAGTATGCTGTCAGAGTAGGCATGACTTTTCATATAGGCAGAAAGAGCTTTGGCCGCATCTCCCCTGAGTTGCCAAATGCGGTAATAAAGTTTGTAGATATCGGCCAAATGTCCATTGGACTTACCGGCAAGCGCATCTTGCTCACCATGAGACAAAAGCGCCAACGCTTCATCGGCATTACCCCTGGAGACATGCAACTTCGCCAACGAGAGCAATGCATTGAGCCAGTGCCACGAATCAATGCGTCCTTTCATGGCGTAGGCCTGTTCATACTCCTGTACCGCTTTGTCAAGGTCGCCTTGTTTTTCATGGAGTCCGCCGAAATAGCCATGACAGAGCGAGATGCCCAAATGAGAATCAGCCTCTATGTTTTTCTGCATGGACAAACGATAATAAGCCCAGGCAGAATCCAATAGGCCATAATGTTCGTAAATGGCACCAAGATTGGCATAGTTAATGGCTTGTCCCAATGCACTTCCAAGTTGTTTCTCGCCCTTGAGCGCCTGACGTAAAACGGAATCGGCCGTTACATAATCGCCAAGACTAAGGGCGATGTTGCCGATGCCGTTGAGAGAAATCACCCTATTCTTACGGGAAGCAAAACTGAGGCTATCACTAAAAGTGTCACAATAGGCCAATGCCCTGTAGTGGTTCTGGGTGGCTTCGTCCAACATACTCATGCGCCGGTAGTTGGTGCCAATACTGTTCAACGCATACACAATTTCTTGGGTGTCACAAAGCTCAACAGCAATATTATAACTCTGCCGATGAGACTCAATGGCCTCAGTAAACTGATTCTGTTCACGCTGGCACTTGCCTAATTGCTTAAGCACTAACATCTGACCCATTTTGTCATCCAAAACTTTATATTGATCATAGATAGCGCGCAAAGAGTCCGTGTTGCGGATAGGGCGAAGCATACTGTCTATTTCTGCGTAGCGTCCTCTCTCTCTATATATATTGGAATTACTTTGCCTGCAACCACTCAAAATGAAAAGTAAGGCAATAGTTGATATTGCCAACATGCGGAAAGTTATAAAATGATTTTTCTTTATCCTTAAAACCACGGCTCTTTAGTTAATTGTCCTTTATCATATCCTGAGCCATAAAATGCGGCTCAGGGTTTTGGCATGCCAGTAATTTCATATAGTTTGGCGCTACAAAAGAAAGCAACTGTAATTCATCTACGGCATGGCAAAGGTAAAGATAAAATCTGATAAAATCAATCCTTTTGATGGAATATTTTTCCACAACCCTGAAACATTGTGCTTAATTTGCTGCAAAACAGTGTTATATCAGCATAAAACATGATTTTGGATAAAAGACAGTTCAAAGCAATACTGCCTCAAAAATCCACTTCAACGAACAAAGGCAGATGGTCGGATATGCCACCGGCATAATAAGGGCCGCGAAAAGTGCGGAAGGGATGTCCGTCCTTGTCTACGAGAAAAGGGAACGCGCCCACTTTGGCCTGCGGTTCCGCTTGTGGTTTTAAGGCGGGACTCACGAAAATGTGGTCAAGGAAACCCCACTGACCTTGGAACACATAGGTTCCCTTTGCCTTGCGCAACTCGCTCTTGCTTTGGGGCATCAGGGAAATCATCCTGTCTTCCAACATCTGAAAGAGCGGGTCGGAGGGTTCGGCGTTGAAGTCGCCCATCAAGACGGTCTTCTTTCCTTGCAAGCTGTCCAGAACGGTACAGAGGGAAGACATGGCCAAACGGCGGTGACGGGCACTTTGGCGAGAGTTTCCCGAGCGGCTGGGAAGATGAACGGCCACAACGTGAAGCGTATCTCCCGAAGGCAGCAAGCCAGTGGCGTGAAGGATGTCTCGAGTGGGACGGAAACCATTTTGCGCAGAAGGCACCCGCACGCTGCAATGCGCAAGAAGGCGGAAGAGTTTTGGCTGGTAAAGCAGGGCCACATCTATGCCGCGAATGTCCGGACTTTGGGTTACCAGGAAATCATAACCCGCCCTTCGCAAGGGGCTTCGACGGGTGAGGTCGAACAAGACAGAGTCGTTCTCCACCTCCATCATCCCCACCAGCAAGGGCCAGCCGTTCTGGGGTTCCACGGCCGCTATGGTGCGCGCCAATTGATCCTGTTTGCGCCAATAACGGGCGGGAGTCCATCTGCGTTCTGACTCCGGAAGAAACTCCCCGTCATCTTTCAGAGGGTCATCGTGACAGTCGAACAGGTTTTCCACGTTCCAACTCATAACCGTAAACCGTTGGCAACGAGCCTCATTTATCCCACAAAGGAGAAAGAGAATGGACAAGATGAAAAACCTGTTCATGGAAAGCGGAGGCTAACGTTTGGAGAAGCCTACGCGCAGGTTAAGCTTCAGATAGTAAGCTCCGTTCTCGCGCTCAAGAAGGCCATACTTGTCCGCATCGGGCGAGCCCGTCTCCAAGCGGGTATGGGATACCAGATAACGGGCAAAAGTCTGTTCTTCGGCTCGCGTAAAGAGCAACAGGTTGCCCTGTCCGTCCACCATTACATAACCCGATATGGCAGAAGGGGTTCCGTCGTATGTCTTGGCCGGACGCATTCCCCACGCTGCCGCCAAAAGGAAATGACGGACCTTGTGCCCGTAGAAGCCGTGCTTGGACACCAGTTCCGACTTCATCTTCAACGGATTCGTTTCCTCCAGCATGGCAATCAGGTCAGACATTCTGCTGATATTGTCCAGATGAAGCGCCCTCACCATTGCTGCCAATATTCGGGGCAGATTGGTGTCAATCATGAGCAGATTGCTGCGGAAAATGCGGTCGCACACATCGGCATACTTGAACACGCCGCCCACGCTCTCGACGTACAATATTCGGCGAACCACCTCGGCCACGCTGTCTGGGTCTTCCGTCGCGTTGATTTTATGCACTGCGGGATGCGAGAAGCGGATACCGGTCTGCTCCCATTTGAGGTTTGCCGTCCGTCCGCCCGACAACAAAGGCGTATAACCGCACAAACGGCCCTGAATGCGGATGCCAAGCAGCGGTGCCTGCGGATGCCAAAGGGCTATGTGAAGATGCGTGCGGTCCTGCGTAGTGGCACACAGGTCATTTATGCCCACGGCATCAAAGAAAGGCTGAAGGCGGTAGATGTCAGTCTCCTCATTCGACTGCAGGAGGCAGTCCAAGAGATAGTCGGCCGCAGTGACAAAGTCGGACTTTGGGAAACGTCCTCTTCCCTCCACCTGCACCTCATCTCCCTCGATCAGATAACGGCGGGGGCCGTCATTGTCCTGCCTTTCCACCAAGGCCACGGGCACATTCTCCCCGGCCTCTCCATCGGCCGTACCCATTGCCAGATATCCCTGACCTAAAATGCGGCACAGGGTATAAACCTCATGTATCTCGTTTCTGTTCGCTTCTAGCATATCTTTCTTATTTATTGGTTCTTAAAACTTACAAAATGCGATGTCGCAATTCTTGATTTCCTTTTCGTTCTCCTGTTCGCGTCCATTGACCGCCTTGTCCATCAGCGCATGAAAACGCGGGCCGTGGTTCATTTCCACCAAATGCGTCAGTTCATGGTGCATGACATGGTCCTGCAGATGGCGGGGCAGCAGCAACAAGTAAAGGCTGAGGCTGATGTGCTTCTGCTGGCTGCAACTTCCCCACCGGCCTTTGGCCTTGCTGATGCGGACCTGCGTGTACTTCAGGCCACGCGCCTCGGCCAACGCACGCAGACGGGGCGGAAACTCGCGGGCCGCCACACGCCTGATTCCCTCTGTAATCTGATGGATAAGCCACTCCTGAAAGTCCTTGTCCTCAAAAGAAAAGGATGCGGGATAGAGACAAACCGCACCATTTTGCGTATGCCGCACAATCGGGCTTTTCCGTTGGTCAACCTGGGCATGATAGGTAAAGAATTCATTGTCTATTCGGAAATCGGGCGTAATCGTTCTGGCGGTTTCGGCGTGGCGCTGTCTCAGTTTCAGCAGGCGTTCGCGCATTTCCTTTATCGCCGTCTTTATCTGGGATTGTGTGGAAAATGCGGGAACGGTTACCACCAGCCCCTCGTCGCACGGGCGGAACAACATTTGCTTGGCTCTGCTGTTCCGTTTAATCCTGATAACGCCCAACTGGGCATCTTCCATTACTTCTTCCATATTCACAAATCGTCTGTGTCAATGATGCAAAGTTAGCAATAAAGCCCAAGAATACACAAATCTTTAACTCTTTTTTTGAATAACTCATGGGAAATGCGTACCTTTGCAGCGCATTTGCACATTATATATTTAAGTTAGAAAATAAGTTTTTCACATTATGAACATATTGGAACTAAGCGAACAGGAAATCGTTCGCCGCAACAACTTGCAGCAGTTACGCGATTTAGGAATTGACCCCTATCCCGCAGCAGAATACCCCACAGACGCTTTCAGTACAGAAATCAAAGAGAATTTCGTGGACCTGCCCACCATCAAGAATGAGGAGGGCGAAGAGGTGCCCACTCCCGCAACCCCCGAAAACAGCAGGATGGTTTGTGTGGCCGGACGCATCATGAGCAAGCGTGTGCAGGGCAAGGCCGCATTCGTGGAACTGCTGGACAGCAAAGGCCGCATCCAGGTGTACATCACCCGTGACGCCCTTTGTCCCAACCCCGAAGACACCACACTTTACAATGTCGTGTTCAAGAAGTGCCTCGACCTGGGCGACTTCATCGGCATCAAGGGTTATGTGTTCCGCACCAAAACCGGAGAGATTACCATCCATGCCATGGACATGACCGTGCTGGCCAAGAGCCTGAAGCCGCTGCCCGTGGTAAAGGAGAAGGACGGACAGGTATATGACTCTTTCGATGACCCCGAACTGAGATACCGCCAGCGTTATGTGGACCTCATTGTGAATTCCGGCGTGAAGGAAACCTTCCTGAAGCGCTCCACCATCCTGCGCACCATGCGCAACATCCTGGACGAGGCCGGATACACCGAAGTGGAGACTCCCACCCTGCAAAGCATTCCCGGCGGTGCAACCGCACGCCCCTTCATCACACACTTCAACGCGCTGAGCACAGACATGTACATGCGCATCGCCACCGAGCTTTATCTGAAGCGCCTTATTGTGGGCGGATTTGAGGGTGTGTACGAAATCGGCAAGAACTTCCGCAACGAAGGTATGGACCGCACACACAACCCCGAGTTCACCTGCATGGAGCTGTATGTACAGTACAAGGACTACAACTGGATGATGGAGTTCACCGAGAAGATGCTGGAAAAAATCTGTATCGCCGTAAACGGCACCACAGAAACCACCATTGACGGAAAGACCATCTCGTTCAAGGCTCCCTATCGCCGTCTGCCCATCCTGGATGCCATCAAGGAACAGACCGGATATGACCTCTACGGCAAGAGCGAGGACGAAATCCGCGAGGCGGCAAAGGCACTGGGCATAGAAGTGGACGACACCATGGGCAAGGGCAAGCTCATCGACGAAATCTTCGGCGAGACTTGCGAAGGCAACTTCATACAGCCCACCTTCATCACCGACTACCCCGTGGAAATGAGCCCCCTCACCAAAATGCACCGCAGCAAGCCCGGACTGACCGAGCGCTTCGAGCTGATGGTGAACGGAAAGGAACTGGCCAACGCCTACAGCGAGCTGAACGACCCCATTGACCAGGAAGAGCGCTTTGTGGAGCAGATGAAACTGGCCGACAAGGGCGACGACGAAGCCATGATCATCGACCAGGACTTCCTGCGTGCCCTGCAGTACGGCATGCCTCCCACCAGCGGTATCGGCATCGGCATTGACCGTCTGGCCATGCTCATGACCGGACAGGTGGCCATCGGCGAAGTGATTTTCTTCCCCCAGATGAAGCCCGAGGTGAAGGCTCCGCGCGACAAGGACGATGCGTTCCTGGCGCTGGGCGTGCCCGCGGAAATCATCCCCATCCTCAGAAAGGCCGGATACAATCTGGTGTCCACGCTCAACGGTGTGGCCCCTGCAAAGATTCAGCAGCAGATTATTGAAATTGTGAAAAAGTACAAGCTGGACGTACAGAAACCCTCTCAGGAAGACATCGCCCAGTGGACCGTACAGAAATAATCCCCCGTTTTCAAACGACTAACAGGCGAGAGAATAATGATAGGTAAAATTGCGGTAATGGGTGGTGGCAGTTGGGCCACGGCTATCGCCAAGATGCTCTTGGAAAAGAACGAGGAGATCTGGTGGTACCTGCGGCGCGACGACCGCATAGAGGACTTCCGTCGTCTGGGCCACAACCCCGCCTACCTTACAAGCGTACACTTTGATGTGAACCGCATCCACTTCCACAGCGACATCAACCACATTGTGGAGGCTTGCGACACACTGGTGTTCGTCACCCCCTCACCCTACCTCAAGGGCCACTTGAAGAAACTGAAGGTGCGCCTGCGCGACAAGTTCATCGTAACTGCCATCAAGGGTATTGTACCCGACGAGAACCTCATCTGCAGCGAATACTTCCATCAGGCATACAACGTGCCCGATGACAATCTGGCGGTGCTGGGCGGACCCAGCCATGCCGAGGAAGTGGCCTTGGGCCGACTCACCTACCTGACGGTGGGCTGCACCAACGAGGAAAAGGCAAGCGAGTTTGCCAAGATGATGGCCAGCCATTATGTGATGACCAAGACCTGCCCCGACGTCATCGGCATCGAATATGCCAGCGTGCTGAAGAACGTCTATGCCATTGCGGCCGGCATCTGTCACGGGCTGAAATATGGTGACAACTTCCAGGCCGTGCTCATGAGCAACGCCGCACAGGAGATGGAACGCTTCCTGCACACCGTCTACCCCATTGAGCGAAACATCATTGATTCCGTCTATGCCGGAGACCTTCTGGTTACGGGCTACAGCAACTTCAGCCGCAACCGCGTATTCGGAACCATGATTGGGCAGGGATACAGCGTAAAGAGCGCACAGGTGGAAATGGAAATGATTGCAGAAGGCTATTTCGGCACCAAGTGCATGAAGGACATCAACAAGCACATGCATGTGAACATGCCCATTCTGGATGCCGTGTACAACATCTTGTACGAGCGCATTTCGCCAAACATCGAAATCAAGCTTCTCAGCGAAGCGTTCAGATAACCCAAACACACATACCCGGAAACACGCTCCACACAAGGCAGACGCTTTCCGGGCATTTTTTTAAGCATATTCTATACACAAATACAAATAAAGAAACAACAAAATGATTAAGTTAGACATTTCAAAGGCGTTGGAGAACGCCGCACAGGCCGTTGAGCTGAAAGAGCAAGTGGCCGCCGCACAAGAAGCGCTGGAGAACGGCACCTGCCCCGGAAACGACTTCCTGGGATGGCTCCACCTGCCCAGCTGCATCACTGCCGAGTTCCTGAACGAGATCAAGGCTTGCGCCGAAGTGCTGCGCAGCAACTGCGACACCGTGGTGGTTGCCGGCATCGGCGGTTCTTACCTGGGCGCCCGCGCTGTCATCGAGGCCCTGGGCAACAGCTTCGCCTGGCTCACCAACAACGGCGAGAACCCCAACATCCTCTTTGCCGGAAACAACATCGGCGAGGACTACCTCTATGAACTGACCCAGTATCTGAAGGGTCGCAACTTCGGTGTGATCAACATCAGCAAGAGCGGCACCACCACCGAGACCGCCCTGGCCTTCCGTCTGCTGAAGAAGCAGTGCGAGGAGCAGCGCGGAAAGGAAATGGCACGCAAGGTTATCGTGGCCGTGACCGACGCCAAGAAGGGCGCCGCACGCACCACCGCCGACAAGGAAGGCTACACCAGCTTCATCATCCCCGACAACGTGGGCGGACGCTTCAGCGTGCTCACCCCCGTTGGCCTGCTACCCATCGCCGTTGCCGGTTTCGACATTGACAAGTTGGTCCAGGGCGCAGCCGACATGGAAGCAGCCACAGCTCCCGGCGTTCCCTTCGAGGAGAACCCCAGTGCCGTATATGCCGCCGTGCGCAACATCCTCTACGCTCAGGGAAAGAAGATTGAGATTCTGGTGAACTTCCAGCCCAAGCTCCACTTCATGAACGAATGGTGGAAGCAGCTCTACGGAGAAAGCGAAGGAAAGGACCTGAAGGGCATCTTCCCCGCTGCCGTTGACTTCAGCACCGACCTCCACTCCATGGGACAGTGGATTCAGGAAGGCGAGCGCACCATCTTCGAGACCGTAATCAGCGTGGAGACTCCCGAGCACACACTGCTCTTCCCCCACGACGAGGAGAACCTGGACGGCCTGAACTTCCTGGCCGGAAAGCGCGTGGACGAGGTGAACAAGATGGCCGAACTGGGAACCCAGCTGGCTCACGTAGACGGTGGCGTGCCCAACATGCGCGTGGTGGTTGACCGTCTGGACGAGTACAACCTGGGCCAGCTCATCTACTTCTTCGAGAAGGCCTGCGGCATCAGCGGTCTGCTGCTCCAGGTGAACCCCTTCAACCAGCCCGGTGTGGAAGCCTACAAGAAGAACATGTTCGCCCTGCTTGGCAAGCCTGGTTACGAGAAGGAGACCGAGGCCATCAAGAACAGACTCTAAAACAATTCATCTGCACACAAAGGATTAGGCATCGGCCAGAAAAGGATGCCTAATCCTTTTTCTTTTTATTTCCCATATATAATATATATATAATGTATATACGGCTATGCCAATAAAAGCGGTTCTTTTCGATATGGACGGTGTGCTGTACGACAGCATGCCCAACCATGCCAAAGCATGGAGTACAGCGGTTACAGAATTCGGCCTGAGCATGAGTCCCCACGAAGCCTATCTGCACGAGGGACGCACCGGACACGGCACCATCAACATCCTGGCCCAGCGCCATTGGGGGCGCAACGCCACCACCGAGGAGATGGAGCGCATCTATGCCGCCAAGAGCGCCCTGTTCAACACCTGCCCCGAACCCCAGCCCATGCCCGGAGCCGCCCAGCTGCTCCAGAGCATACGCTCACTGGGACTCACCATCGTGCTCGTTACCGGCAGCGCACAACACTCCCTGCTCACCCGCCTTGCCCATGACTTCCCCGGCATCTTCAGCGCGGAACGCATGGTCACCGCCTTCGACGTGAAGCACGGCAAGCCCCACCCCGAACCCTATCTCATGGGACTGGAGAAGGCCGGCGTAAGCGCCTCCGAGGCTGTTGTCATCGAGAACGCCCCACTGGGCGTTGAGGCAGCCCATGCCGCAGGCATCTACACCATAGCCGTGAACACCGGCCCCCTCTCGCCCAAAGTCCTCCTCGATGCCGGAGCCGACATCGTGCTGCCCCGCGAAGGCGGCTTCGCCCAGGCGCTGGAGATTATAAATGGCGGACTTTGAAAACGGGAAACGCTACAGATATTTAATAGTAAATGCAAAAATGCAAACGTCATATCGTGCAATATATCAATTGCATACGATATGACGTTTGCATTTTTGCATTTTGCATTTGACTTAAGGATGCTTAAGGCGCATCATCCGGTTCCACATCCATGAACTCATCCTTGGTGATTGTGGCGCTGCCATCTGGTCCGATGGTTAGGAGGAAGGGCGAGGACAGGTCGCTTTCGGGATAGCTGACACAGAGGCTGAAAACCAGTTTGCCATCGTCCACTCGGAAAAAGCGGAATCCGTCCAGAATGCCGTTCTTCATAAAGTCGGCAGGGAGTTTTCCGGCCAGCGTCTGCTTGGTGAAACGCTTGCTGTAGAACTGAGAGCCGCCCCGTTTGATGTCCAGTGTGTAGAAGGTGTTCACATAGTGGTCGCCATATTCGTCGCTCACACTACCGAGCGAGTCCACCGCCTCGCGGTGAAGCGTGTATACATAAGTGCGCTGGCCCACCTGAACGGAATCGGTAAAGTGATATTGGGGCAGACGGTGTATTGACGGTTCGGTCTTGACTTCTTCAACCGGTGCGGTTTCTACCGGTTTCTCCTGTTTCTTTCCGCAGGAAACAAGGATGAGTGCCGCAACGAATGCGGTTAAAATGTATTTTACTGACATTGTTTTGTATTGTGTTAATTATTAATTTCGCCTTTCACACGAAGGGTGTGTCCCAAATCCTCCAGTTCAAGAATCTTGGCGCGTTCCTTGCCGCCGGGGCTGTTGGGAGAATGCAGCACCAGGCAAAGACGGCCTTCAAAATCTCTGAAAATCATGCTGTGCCCGCCATTGACAAAGAGCGGTTCGGGCTGCTGGATCCACGGACCCGTGATTTTGCCTGTGGCCGATTCGGCAATGCCCACGGCATATACGCCTTCCTTGAAGCTGGACCACACCATCAGGAGTTTGTCCGTACGAGTGCGGTAGAGGAAACAACCGTCCGTAACATAGTGTTTGTTCCCCTCGGGACCATCGCCGGTGGACCATTCGGCCGAAGAGGCGCAGAAAAGGCGGACAGGCGTGCCGTCGGCACCGGACAGGTCTTTCTTCAGGCGCACAAGGTTCATGCCGCCATCGCGCACCTGCACCCACTCATGGCAATAGACCATATAGGGCACACCGTACTCGACCCACAACGTGCCGTCAAGCGCCATCTGGTCAATGGGCGTGGCCGGGAGTTTCTCCTTGAAGGGGAGGAACGGGCCTTCGGGTTTCTTTGACCAGAAAATCTGCGTGCAGCGGTGTTTGTAAGGCGTTGCGCCTTCGGGCGCTTTCTTCCAGTTGATATCGGTGTTCAGCGTGGCAAAGAGGTAATATTTGCCCTTGTACTTATGCACCTCGGGGGCCCATACCGTGCCGGTAAGGTAATTGTCCCTGGGCACATCGAACACACGGACGGGTCCCTGCCAAGTCTTCAGGTCGGTGCTCTTGTAAGCCACCATGCCGCCGTAGTGCTTTCCGTTCTCTCTGACAGAAGAGGAGGCGTACATATAATACATGCCTTCCTTCTTCACCGGAAGGATAAAGGGGTCACGGATGTTGATGTCCTGCAATGTGTAGGACTTTTCCTGTGCGAACAAATGGCCCGACGAGAAAAGGAGAACAAGGGTTAGGAAAACGCTTTTCAACCGCATGATTAAAAGGTCTTTTCTGTTCATTTGAGATTCTTTAACATAATATAACTATGACAAAGGTACGATTATTTATCCATAATCCGTTTTTTTTCTCTATTTTTGTGCCATGAAACTTCATTTTTTACTGCTCATCCTATTCATTTTACCGGTTGCATGCCATAACCAATCGGGCATGGGACAAAACGAAGGCCACGATGCCTACGCTGACAGCACCGACCTGATACTGCGCATCAGCAGACAGAGCAGACTGTACACGGCCGAGTGCAAGTTTCACAAGATTGTGACCCACGAAGACCTGCTGCAATGGGAGGCGTCGGTTCTGGGATACGAGTTCAAGAAGAAACTCCCCATCGGGAACCGCAAGATTGCCATTCCCATTGATGTGACGCTGAGGGTGTATATCGACTTCTCGGACTTCAGCCCCAGTCAGGTGCGGCGCGAGGGGGAAACCATACACATCATCCTGCCCGACCCGCGCATTGTGGTGTCTTCCTCTCGGGTGGACCACAAGGGAATAAGGCAATACACCGACATTACCAGGCACGAATACACGGACGAGGAAATGACATCCTTTACCCGGCAAGGCGTGCAGAGCATTCTTAAGAAAGCTCCTGAGACGGGCATCTTGGATACGGCGCGTGAGAACGCTGCGGCATTGCTTGTACCCCTGCTCACGCAGTTGGGATACAAAAAGGAACACATCCGCATCACATTCAAAGACCGGTTAGAAGACACTCCCCTGGAACTTTTGTATGACAACGAAGGGTCTGTGATTCGTCTGACCAAAGAATAGACAGAGAAAGACCATGCAAAAGATACGTTCATTCCTGCAATTCCTGTTCACCCTTGCCTGCATTGCGCTGCTGGTATGGGCATTCACCCTTGCACGCCAGTGGAGACAAGGCGAGGCCATGCCGTCTCTGTTCTCGTTCAAGCTCGGCGGCAAAAAGGGAATAGGTCCCACACCCGCGCAATTGCGCAGCATAGAACGAATTGGCAAATGGGAGTTTCTCAGCATCGAGGACGAAGAGATTGTGGACACAGTACGCCAAAGGCTGTTGTTGCCAGACCAGCATCTGGTTCGCATCTACAGCGGCACGCTGAGTCTGGGCATAGACCTAAGCATGGCACAGCAGGACTGGGTTAGGATGCAGTCGGACACAGTGGTGGTAACCCTTCCTCAGGTAACGCTGCTCAATCCCCAGTTCATTGATGAAGCCAGCACACGTACTTTCCACGAAACCGGCACATGGGACGCACAGGCACGAGAGCAGATGTACCAAAAAGCACGAAGGGTGATGATGGACAGATGTCTTTCCGAAGAGAACCTGAGAATGGCACAGGAAACGGGAAAGGCGCACATGAAAGCCGTCTTCCGCAACCTGGGATTCGAAAATGTGGTGGTGGAGTAAGATGAAGGACAAAAGAAGGGGGAACCGTTTCTGGTCCCCCCTTTTTTATGTTTGTCTCGCTTGGTTTTAAAGCTTCACCTTTTTCTTTGCACTCTTGGACTCGTTGTGCATACGGTCAAGCGCGGTTACTACATAATAATATGTGTTTTCACCACCTTCATAAGACAGAGGGAAGAAGGTGTCGCTGGTGATGCAGACAATATTGCGGGAATCTTCCAAATCCTGGGGCTCGCCCTTGGGGAAGCGGTATACCACATACTGATGGGCCTCGTCCATCACACCTTTGGCCTTGGGCGCTGTCCAGAACAGCACGGGACCGTCTTCTGTCCAAACCACCTTTGTCTTGCGGGGCTTTCCGGGTGCTTTCTTGTCAATCCAGGGCATAAGGGGCTGCAAAGCGGGTGTGTTGTGGTAAACCTGACGGAGCGTGAGTCCATAATTGCCCACATTGTCCACCACAGCTTTGGCATACCACTGGCAACTTCCGTAAATGCCGGGCAGAGAGCGCTGCAAGTCATACTTGCGACCCATCTGGTGAACCTGGGGATTTTGGGGGTCGGGATGGTTGCAAGTGCGGGTAACATCCTGTCCCACATACAAGGGACGCTCGCCAGCGTTAGCGCTCCACCAATGGATCAGCTTGTCATAGTCGGCCGCCTTGTTGCCAATCTCCCAATAGATCTGAGGAATGTTATAGTCTACCCAACCTTCGCGAACCCACAAGAGCACATCGGCATACAGGTCATCGTAGTTCTGGAGTCCGTTAGTCTCGCTTCCGTTGGGATCATTCTTCTTGTTACGATAGATTCCGAAAGGAGCCACACCGAACTTAATCCAAGGTTTTACACGACGCAACGTCTCATGCATCTGCTTCATGAACAGATTGACATTCTGACGGCGCCAGTCGGCACGGTCCATTCCACCGCCATACTGGGCATAGGAGGCATCATCAGGGATGGCCACGCCAGCCACTGGGTAGGGATAGAAATAATCGTCTATGTGCAGACCGTCCACGTCGTAACGGCTTACAATGTCGGCTGCCACCTGACAAATGAAATCGCGGTTCTCGGGACATCCGGGGTCGAAAATCATCAGGCCCTCATAATTGAAGAAACTTCCCGGGCTGCGGAAATAGGCATGATTCTTAGCCAATGCCACGGTTCCCTTGGTTTTGGCACGATAGGGATTAATCCAGGCATGACACTCCATTTGGCGTGCATGGCACTGCTCCACCACCCATTGCAGGGGATCCCAGTAAGGATTAGGAGCAAGACCCTGCTGGCCAGTCAGATAACGGCTCCAAGGCTCCAGTTCGCTTGCATAAAGCGCGTCACCTTCGGCGCGTACCTGAAAAAATATGGCATTGATGCCCGACTTTTGCAACTCGTCCAGCTGATATGAAAGGGTCTGCTGCATGGCATCCCGTCCCATACCCTGGAACTGTCCGTTCACACACTGAATCCAGGCACCGCGAAACTCTCTCTTGGGGTTCTGGGCCATGGCTGTAACTGCGAGTAAAAGCAGTAGGATAGAAACAATTTTTCTCATAATGGACACAAAGTTACGAAAAATGTTCTGGATATCGGACGCAGGCTTGAAGGTTTTTTGTATCTTTGCGAAAAATTACATTTTAATCTGCTTATGTCCCACATCAATGCACGCCGTTCCAGTGTTCTGCTCATCTATACGGGCGGAACCATTGGCATGGTAAAGAACCAGGAAACCGGTGCCTTGGAAAGTTTCAACTTCGACCTGCTGCTGGAACAAGTGCCCGAGCTGAAGCGTTTCGACTGCCGTATCAGCACCCACACGTTCAATCCGCCGATAGACTCGTCGGACATGATGCCCGGCCACTGGGAAAAGTTGGTGCGTATCATTGACACCAACTACCAGTTTTTCGACGGATTTGTCATCCTGCACGGTACAGACACAATGGCCTATACCGCTTCTGCATTGAGTTTTATGCTGGAGGATTTGGGCAAGCCGGTGATACTGACCGGTTCACAATTGCCCATGGGCATGTTACGCACAGACGGAAAGGAGAATCTGATTACGGCCATAGAGATCGCATCGGCACAGCACGCAGACGGCAGTCCGATGGTTCCCGAGGTGTGCATCTATTTCAAGGAAAAGCTGATGCGCGGAAACCGGACGACAAAGATCAACGCAGAGCAGTTCAATGCTTTCCGCTCGTTCAATTACCCCGAACTGGCCACAGCCGGCATCAACATCCAATATAACGAATACTTCATCCGCAGACCCAATCCGCTGAAATCCATGAAAGCCCATTTCAAGGTGGACACCAACGTAATGGTTCTGACGCTGTTCCCCGGCATACAGCAGGCAATGGTACACACCCTCCTGCACCAAACCGGGCTGAAAGCCGTGGTGCTGCGCACATTCGGAGCCGGAAACGCACCACAAATTCCATGGCTAAAGGAAGAATTGACCGAAGCGCGCCGCAAAGGGATTGTGCTGGTAAACATCACCCAATGCCAGGCAGGTTCGGTACACATGGGGCTTTATGAAACCAGCCTCCCACTCCTGGACGCCGGCCTGGTCAGCGGATACGACAGCACGCCAGAATGCGCCATCACCAAACTGATGTTCCTCCTGGGACAGGGACTCTCTGCCGAGGAGATACGCGTCAAGATGGATTCGGACATTGCCGGTGAGATTACCAAGCCGACTTCGGAAGGGACAGCACAACAATAACAACTGTGCATTTTTAAGAACAACAAAACGGCAAATGAGCACCATACAGATAAAAGGCGCGCGCGCCAACAACCTCAAGAACATAGACTTGGAGATTCCACGCAACAAGCTGGTGGTCATCACCGGACTGAGCGGAAGCGGGAAGAGCAGTCTGGCCTTTGACACATTATATGCGGAAGGCCAGCGCCGCTATGTGGAAAGTCTGAGTTCATACGCCCGCCAATTCCTGGGACGTATGCACAAGCCCGAGTGCGATTTCATCAAGGGTATTCCGCCCTCAATCGCCATAGAACAGAAAGTAAGCAGCCGCAACCCACGCAGCACAGTGGGCACCAGCACAGAAATCTACGAATACCTGCGACTGCTTTTCGCAAGAATCGGACACACTTTCAGCCCCATCAGCGGGAATGAAGTAAAACGCCAGGGACCGCAGGACGTAGTGGACAACATGCTTGCCCACCCTGAAGGCACGCGATTCATGGTATTGTGCCCTTTGCATGTGCCCACAGACCGCACCTTGTCGCAACAATTGGAAATGTGCATCAAAAACGGTTTTACGCGTATTGAGTACAACAACGAGGTATTCCGCATTGAAGACTGCCTGGAAGCCAGCAAAGAATGGAACGGACAAATCCACATCATCATAGACCGTATGATTGCCGGCAATAGTGCCGACACCATTTCCAGACTGACCGACTCTGCCGAGACGGCCTTTTACGAAGGTCAGGGAGAATGTGTCCTTGAATATCTTCCAGAAGGAGAAAAGGTGTCGTTCAGCATCCGTTTCGAGGCAGACGGCATCACCTTTGAAGAACCGTCTGACGGCCTTTTTGCATTCAACTCGCCCATGGGAGCCTGCCCCGAATGCGAAGGCTTTGGCCGCATTCTCGGCATTGACGAACAGCTTGTAATCCCCAACTCCTCACTGAGCGTCTATGAAGGGGCAGTGGTGTGCTGGAGAGGGGAAAAGATGAGCGAATGGAAAAACGAGTTCATTCTGCGTGCCGAAAAGTACGGTTTCCCCATTTTCACCCCATACTACGAACTTACACAGGCACAAAAGGACCTGCTGTGGCACGGCGACCCCAAGATTACAAACTGGCACGAACGCATTTGCATTGACAGTTTTTTTGAAATGCTGCGCGAAGGCCAATACAAGATACAGAACCGTGTCATGCTTGCCCGATACAAGGGGAAGACCACTTGTCCCAAATGCCACGGAAAGCGTCTGCGCCCGGAGGCGGAATATGTGAAGATTGCAGGCAAAAGCATCACCGACCTTGTGGAAATTCCCATATCCGAACTCATCCGTTGGGAACCGCTGCAGGAGCAAAACTCCCTCACTGAACACGAGCAGAAGATAGCACGCCGGCTGATTACCGAGATACGCAACAGGCTGCAGTTCCTTATCGATGTGGGGTTGGGCTATCTCACACTGAACCGCACCAGCAACTCGCTCTCAGGCGGAGAAAGCCAGCGCATCAATCTGGCCACCAGCCTGGGCAGCAGCCTTGTGGGAAGTCTTTATATCCTTGACGAGCCAAGCATCGGCCTGCACAGCCGGGATACACAACGGCTCATCGGGGTGCTGAAACAGTTGCGCGACCTCGGCAATACGGTTGTGGTGGTGGAGCATGATGAAGAAATCATGCAGGCGGCAGACTGGATTATTGATATGGGTCCCGAAGCCGGACGTTTGGGTGGTGAAGTCGTTTACCAAGGTGAGCTACAAGACATGAAGGCACTGCAAGACAATTCGCAGGCCGGGCGTTCGCATACCGTACAATTCATCACCGGCACCGACCGCATTCCCGTCCCGTCAAGCCGCAGACCGTGGAACACCGCCATCAAGATTGTCGGTGCAAGAGCACACAACTTAAAAGGGATTGACGTGGAAATTCCCCTTCACGTTATGACGTGCGTGACGGGTGTAAGCGGAAGCGGAAAGAGCAGCCTTGTTCGCGACATCCTTTATCTGGGCATGAAGCGTTACCTGGACCAGGCAGCCGATCGTCCCGGAGAATTTGCCGCATTGAAGGGCGATGTGCAGGAGGTCAGAAGCATCGAGTTCGTGGACCAGAACCCCATAGGCAAAAGCACGCGCTCCAATCCCGTCACCTACATCAAGGCTTGGGACGAAATACGCAAGCTCATGGCCAACCTTCCGCTGTCCAAGCAGATGGGATATACGGCCGGATTCTTCAGTTTCAACACCGATGGCGGACGCTGCGAGGAATGTAAAGGCGAAGGCACAGTAACCGTGGAGATGCAATTCATGGCAGACCTTGTGTTGGAATGTGAAAGCTGCCACGGACAGCGTTTCAAGAAAGACATCCTGGACGTGCGTTTCGAGGGGAAAAACGTGAACGACATCCTGCAAATGACCGTCAACCAAGCTGTGGAATTCTTTACGGAGCACAACCAGAAACGCATTGTAAGCCTGCTAAAACCATTGCAGGATGTGGGGTTGGGCTACATCAAGTTGGGCCAAAGCAGCAGCACACTCTCCGGCGGAGAGAACCAGCGCGTAAAGTTGGCCTACTTCCTCAGTCTCGACAAGCAGCAGCCCACCATGTTCATCTTTGACGAGCCCACCACCGGACTCCATCTCTATGACATCAAGAAGCTGTTGGCCGCCTTTGAAGCGCTGATTGCACGCGGCCACACGATTGTCATCATCGAACACAATCTGGATGTGGTAAAATGTGCCGACCATGTGATAGACCTGGGACCGGAAGGCGGAGACAAGGGTGGCAACCTCACAGCTTTCGGCACGCCGGAAGAAGTGGCACAATGTGCCGACAGCTATACGGGACAATACCTCAAGTCCAAACTGTACAAATGACTTCTTCCATGCCCGCTTAATTTTGAATCAAACAACCTCAAAACACACATAAAACAATGAGATTAAGACATCTTTTCCTCCTTATGTTCATTCCCGTCCTTGCCATGGGACGCGAATACGTGGACTATGTAAACAACCGCATCGGCAACATCAGCCATCTGCTGGTGCCCACGTTCCCCACAGCGCATCTGCCCAACAGCATGTTGCGCATGAACCCGGCGCACAACGAGTTTGTGACCGACCGCATGGACGGACTGCCTCTCAACGTGCCCTCACACCGCCAAGGACACGTTCTGCTGTTGCAACCCTATTGTGGAGCGCATGAGCATGTGGCAACAGCCGGCAACTACCGCTACGACCACGAAACCACCACCCCCTATCGCTATGACGTCTTCCTGGACGACCACGGCATCGGTCTCACCTTTGTTCCCGCCGCACGTGCCGGTCTGTTCAGTCTGAACTACGAACAACCGGGCGAACGCTATGTGGTGCTGTCCACCTGTGCAGCAGGCGAGTTCAACCACTCGGCAAACATCCTCTCCGGTTATGAGAACTACCGTGGCACAAAGCATTACTTCTATCTGGTCTTCGACCGCGTCCCAGCCGAAGTGAAGAACCTCCCAGCCGACGGGGGCAAGCAACGCCTGGCCTTCCACTTTGGCGACAAGACCAAGAACGTGGGCATCCGTTATGGTATTTCATACATCAGCGAGGAACAGGCACGCCGCAATCTGGAGCAGGAAATCAAGGACTTCCGTACAAAGCCTCTCATTCAGCGCGCACGACAAGCCTGGAACCAGACCCTGGGTAAAATCAACGTCAAGGGTGGCACAGAGGATGAGAAGGTGGTCTTCTACACCGCCTTGTATCGCTCCCACGAACGCATGATCAACATCTCCGAAGAGGGCAAGTACTACAGCGGATTTGACGGTAAGATTCATTCTGATGAGGGTGTGCCCTTCTGGACAGACGACTGGATTTGGGACAACTATCTGGCGCTGCATCCCCTACAGATACTGCTCAACCCCAAGGCCGAATCCGAGAAGTTGACCTCATACCTCCGCATGTATGAACACTCCGGATGGATTCCCACCTTCCCCTGCGTCTTTGGCGACGCACACTGCATGAACGGCAACCATGCCGCCGTCATGTTCGCCGATGCGCTCTGCAAGGACATCCCCTTCGATGTGGAGAAGGCCGCACAGGCCATGAAGCACACCGTGCTAAACGAATCCATGATTCCCTGGTACCGCGGCCCCAAGACAGAGATTGACGACTTCTACCACAAGCATGGTTGGTATCCCGCCCTACATCCCGGAGAGAAGGAGACCAATCCCCATGTGAACAGTTTTGAACAGCGTAATGCTGTGGCCGTCAGTCTGGCTGCCTCATACGACGACTGGGCCATTGCCCGCCTCTACCGCCACCTGGGCAACGACAGCGAATTCAAGTTCTTCAACGACCGTGCCTATAACTACCGCCATGTGTTCAACAAGAAGACCAACTTCTTCCACCCCAAGGACAGCGCCGGCAATTTCATAGAACCCTTCGACTATATATTCTCTGGCGGTGTAGGCGCACGCGCCTATTACGACGAGAACAACGCATGGACATACAATTGGCAGCTCCAGTTCAACGTGGCCGATCTGGTTTCGCTCTTCGGTGGCAACCAGCCCTTCATTAACAAGCTGGACCAGCTCTTTGTAGAAGGCATGCGACGCTCCAAGTGGCAGTATTATGCCGTCCATCCCGATGCCACCGGTAACGTAGGCCAGTTCGTCATGGGCAATGAACCCAGTTTCCACATACCTTATTTATATAATTATGTGGGACAGCCCTGGAAAACCCAGAAACGTATCCGCATGCTCATGGAAAGCTGGTTCCGCAACGACCTCATGGGCATTTGCGGAGATGAGGACGGCGGCGGCATGTCGGCCTTCTACGTTTTCTCCGCCATGGGATTCTATCCCGTAACCCCCGGCTTACCCATCTACTCCATCGGCAGTCCCCTCTTCGAGAACGTCAGCATGCGTCTGGACAACGGCAAAACATTCACCATAAAGGCCCGTGGCGCATCGCACGAAAACAAATACATCCAGTCTGCCAGTCTCAACGGCAAACCTTGGAACAAAACATGGTTCCACCACAACGACCTGATGAACGGCGGCACCCTGGAATTGGAGATGGGTCCCCGTCCCTGTCACCAGTGGGGAACATCACCCCAAGCCGCTCCCCCATCATTTGATATGTAATTGACATCATTTAAAACGCCCGAAAGCATAACACTTTCGGGCGATGTTTATTTCAGAATTTTACGGACAGCCCCGTCCTTTGTCCTCACGATATTGATGCTCTTGCGCAGTTTTTCGTGCTGTATGCTTTAATTCGGTTAAAAATTACGATAATGAATCTTAATAAAACGATATTCATTTGTATTTTCCATGTAAGAATTATTGGTGTCCGATAAAAAAGAATCGAGGAATGCGGCATTGGAAGAATGGTAAATCAAAGATACTGCAGACAAAAAGTGTGTAAATACACAAAAATTGTATCTGTATGAAATTCGAAAGAGAACATTACATTGAAAAGTTGATAAGTAGCAAGCATAATCATTTGATAAAGATTGTTACTGGGTTACGACGTGTTGGCAAATCGTACCTGCTACTCAACCTTTATAAACAACACCTTTTAGATAACGGTATTGATACCAACCATATCATCGAAATAAAACTTGACTCATTTGCTCATCGCAAATATCGCAAGGCAGAAACTTTATATGAATATGTCGAAAATCTGACAAAGCAAGATTCGAAGATGTATTATGTGATATACTAAATTGTAAAGTTTTTTTAGGCTATATTGGCTCCAAAGATTTCCAAAAAAGAAATCTTAACCGCATAAATGCCTTGATTGAGAACTATTATTATGACTTTTTATGTTTTTATCGGACGCCAACATTAATTTATGTTAAAGTTTTGCGTAATATTTTGTGGATTGAATATATATTCGTAATTTTGCGAACAACAAACAATATAAGAGTATGGCTAACAAAGAATATTCTATTGAACAAGAACAAGTTGCGCGCTTTGCAAAGGCAATGGGACATCCTGCACGCATTGCAATATTACAGTTTCTGGCCAGACAGCGCACCTGCTATTTTGGCGACATACACATGGAATTACCTATTGCAAAAGCGACTGTTTCACAACACCTCAAAGAACTGAAAGACGCAGGACTGATACAAGGAGAAGTGGAAACACCGAAAGTTAAATATTGTATCAACCGAGAGAACTGGCGACTTGCAAAGGCGCTATTCGCTGAATTCTTTAACGACTGTGCTTGCAAGAAAGAGAGTTGCTGTAAATAACAACCTCTTTTTTTGAAGTCAATGTTCGCCATTTTACGAATCATCAACAACCTATTTTATATGTACTGGATTTTGTTTTTGTATTTAATCGCGGCATATTTCGTGCCAGAGTTAGGAGTAATTGCCATTATTTGTATGGTAGGGCCAGTTGCGATGGCGGTTCGCAAGGGCAGATATTGGTGCGGTCACTTCTGTCCTCGCGGAAGTCTCTACGACAGAGTGGTCAGCCGCTTCTCGCCTCATAAACCTATCCCAAATTTTGTGCGCAGCAAAGGTTTCCGCATCTTTATGCTCATGTTCATCTTCGGAATGTTCGGAGTTCAGCTCTATCTCAATGGACTCACACTTGCAGGAATAGGCCGCACATTCTGGAATCTCATTATGATCACCACCTTGGTTGGCATTGTGCTGGGGGTCATCTATGCTCCCCGCACCTGGTGTAGTTTCTGTCCAATGGGTACGCTTTCGGCTTGGGTTTCCCCACAGAAGCAGAAAATCGGATTTCCTCGCGTTCAAGTGTCCTCAGCTTGCCAAATGAAGTGCAAGCGATGCGCCAAAGTTTGTCCTATGCAGCTTACTCCATATGAATCAAGAGGGAATGATTTGGGCTACTTACACCCGGATTGTATAAAATGCGGACGATGCATCAAGGCTTGCCCTACAAAGGTAATGAAGATGGACAATTAACGTATAAAATTTATTATAGTATGAAAGTTTTGATTTTATGTACAGGTAACAGTTGCCGTAGTCAGATGGCACATGGATTTCTTCAATCATTCGACAAAAGTCTGGGGGTACATTCGGCTGGCACCAAACCCGCTTCACAGGTAAATCCACAGGCTGTAGAAGTGATGAAAGAGGCTGGCATTGATATCTCTAACCACTTTCCCAAAAACGTTGGCATTTATCTAAATGATACGTGGGATTATGTGATTACTGTCTGTGGCGGTGCAAACGAGACCTGCCCGATGTTCATTGGAAAAGTTGGCAAGCGCCTACACATCGGATTCGACGATCCATCAGAGGCACAAGGCTCGGATAAGTTCATCATGGGGGAATTCCGAAGGGTTAGGGATGAAATCAAAAAGCAAATTGCTGAGTTTTATGTTACAGAAATCCTGAAACGGGAAATACCCAAGTGTTCTTGCAATGGGAAGTGTTAATTCCCATTGTCATTTTTTTACACATAATGTTCGTTGTTTTGCGAACTACAAATAATTATAATTTCACACTTATGAAGAATGTTTTATTGATGACCGCCCTATGCGTGGGGACGGTGGCTTGCACGGATGGCAAGTCCAAAAGTATGGCAGCACATCAGCAGACGAAAAAAGATGTGGTGGAAGTGTTATACTTTCACGGGACGCAACGTTGTGCAACTTGTATGGCAATCGAGAAAAATACCAACGCGTTGCTAGAATCGGCTTATGCAGAGCAGTTGAAAAGTGGCAAGTTGGAATTTCGTTCGGTGGATATTAGCAAAGAAGGGGCGCTTGCCGAGAAATATGGGGTCAGTTGGTCATCACTTATCCTCGTGGATCACGACAAAGATGGAAAGGAATGTTCGACAAACCTGACGGAGTTCGCTTTTGGCAATGCCCGCACCGCTCCCAACAAGTTCAAGGCCGGTTTATCAGAACAAATTTCAGAAATGCTAAACAACTAATGCTATGGAGTGGCTTCAATCATTGTTGGATAGTTCCACAACACCTGCAGTAACGGCATTTCTGCTCGGTCTGCTCACTGCACTTTCGCCCTGTCCGCTGGCAACCAACATCGCGGCCATCGGCTATATCGGAAAGCGTATCGGAAACCGGAAAGGGGTGTTGTTGCAAGGTCTGCTCTATGCCTTGGGACGCACTATCGCCTACACGCTACTTGGCGTGGTACTGATTGCCGTTCTACGAAGTGGCGCAAGCGTTTTCGGCATTCAGAACTTCATTGCCACCTATGGCGAAATGATGCTTCCTCCGGCCTTGCTGCTTATCGGGCTGTTTATGCTCTTCGGCAACCGAATCAATTTGCCTTCGTTTGGCTTTGGCGGCAAGGGCGATTGGCTTGCCAGACAAGGGGGTGCCGGTGCGTTGCTGTTAGGTGTGCTGTTTGCCTTGACGTTTTGTCCAACAAGTGGGGTGTTCTATTTCGGAATGCTAATCCCTATGTCCGCAAGCACAACAATGGGCTACATGCTCCCAATATTCTTTGCCGTAGCAACCGCATTGCCCGTACTTGTGGTGGCATGGATATTGGCTTTCTGCGCAGGACAGATAGGAACGGCCTATGGCAAGATGCAAACCATGCAGAAGTGGCTAAATATAACGGTGGGCGTGCTATTCATTGCCATTGGAATCTATTATTGTTTAACTATTTATTTTTAGGAATTATGGAAATCAAGGTTTTAGGAACGGGTTGTAGTAAATGCAAGACAACCTATGCAATCATTGAAAAAGTCATCAAGGAAAACAATGTCCATGCAACACTAACAAAGGTCGAGGATATTATGGAAATTATGAGCCACAACATCCTCGCCACCCCAGTTGTGGTCATTGATGGAGAAGTGAGATCCAAGGGTTCCGTGCCGAGTGAAAAGGAAATTAAAAAGTGGTTAGGCGTATGATACAGCACTTTGCAGATTGGCTGGTCTATGGCATTTTCGGATTGGATGCCACCACGCCATTGGGAACGGCTGTCAATTTTTTCTTTTATGACAGCGTCAAGATTATAATCCTGCTCTTCAGCATCAGTTTTATTATGGGCATAATCAATTCCTACTTCCCGGTAGAGCGACTGCGCCATTACCTCGCCACACACAAATTGTATGGCCTTGACTACTTCTTGGCTGCTCTGTTCGGTGGCATAACACCATTCTGTTCATGCTCTTCCGTACCACTCTTCATTGGTTTTGTCAAGGGCGGGATACCATTGGGCGTAACACTGACGTTCCTTATTGCCTCGCCATTGGTTAGCGAAGTGGCGGTGGCGATGTTTCTCGGTTCATTTGGAGTGAAGGCAACGCTAATTTACATCGTCAGCGGAACGGTGCTGTCAATGATTGCGGGACTTATTTTTTGTCGTATGCACCTCGAACCATATTTGAGCAATTGGGTGAAAGCTGCACAGATTCAATCCTCTGAATTGTGTAAACAATGGGAGGCCGAAAAAGCACCGTTCATAAAGCGCATACCTGCCATTATGCGTGACTCGTTGAGCATTGTGCAAGGTGTATTGCTATATATCTTGATGGGCATAGGCATTGGAGCCACAATGCACGGCTATGTACCCGAAGGTTTCTTTGAGCAGTACCTGTCTGCAGAGAATTGGTGGGGTGTGCCGCTTGCCGTCATCCTTGCCGCACCGATGTATGCCAATGCAGCGGGCATTGTACCCATCATCGAAGTTTTTGTAGCAAAGGGCATTCCGCTTGGCACTGCCATCGTTTTTATGATGGCGGTTATCGGACTTTCAATTCCAGAAGCCACAATGCTTAAAAAGGTGATGACATGGCGATTGATAGGCATATTCTTCAGTGTGGTTACCATGTTGATTATCGTATCTGGCTACTTGTTCAACTGGATTCTATAAGTATGTATGTTCCGGGGATTTGAGCCGTCAGACATGGGTTGCCATCAAGAGGGGGGGGGGGGTATCCAATTACCTTTGTCTCTATTTTCTGATTCCACAATATGCCCGCGAGCGAGTCACAGACCCATTTAACCATCTCAAAAGGAGGCTTGGAGGCAGGCAGAGGAACAATCAGAGTTCCACCGCCTCGCCTGTGCCAAGATAGGAGATGCGGCCGGGCATGAGGGTGCGGAGTTTTTCAAACTGCTCCACGCCTGTGCAATGCATGGTGTAATAATGGCAATGGGGAAAGGCGCGGAGAGATTGGGCCAAGTCATGGATATAACGTTCCTCTTCCTGACGCGAGAGCCCGCTCTTGACCAAATGCATGCCGGCAAAGACATGGGTGGGCGGGCGGCCTGCAAGGCGTGTGGCTTCCTGCATGATGGAGACAATTCCTTTATGGGCACAGCCGGCAAAAAGGACGGTGTGCCCACCCTCTTCCAGCAACAGGTTCTGTTCGTGACAAAAGGTGTCATGCTTCTGCTTGTCCGGTCCATAAAGCCAACGGTTGCCTGGAGGGCTGTCTGTTTTTTCCCTCCCGAGGGAAAATATTTTTCCTCCCGAGGGAAGCGAAAAAACGCCGTTGCAAAAGTGTATCTGAGGATGTTCTTCGAGAGCGGAATCAAGGCCGATAAAAGCTAGTCCGTTCTCGCGTAGGGAATAGTGTGGCCGGAATGCTTCCCCATGCACATAGACCGGCGCATGGGCATTGAGGGGAAGGAAATGGGGAAGCCCACCGCCGTGGTCGTAATGTCCGTGCGAGAGGACGGCATAGTCCACCTCTTGCAAATCAATGTGCAGACGGGCGGCATTGCGGACAAAAGCGTCGCTCTGCCCCATGTCAAAAAGGATCTGATGTCCATCGTCCATTCGGACATGAAGGCTCAGCCCATGCTCAATGGCAAATTCTTCAGGCCCCGTGTTCTCCACCAAAACAGTTATACGCATACCTTATAATTTCTGTAAAAGAAAAACCCGCATGGCACAAAACGGGAGTTGTGCCAGACGGGTTTATACGTTCGAATTAATAATTCATCAGAAGAAGAAGCCGAAGCCCACTTTCAGGCCTACGGTACTACCCTCGGAGAACTTGTTCATACAAAGGTCGTAGTAGACTGCCGGTTCTATGGTTACATGCTGGTTCAGGAAGAAGCAATATCCCACCTCTGGCGTCAACTGCACGTAATTGTGGTTGGGAGCGCGGTGTTCATATTGCAGTCCGATGCCCAGATAGATGCCGTTCTGCTGGATGTAATAGCGGGTGCCGGCGCCTATTTGCACGTTGTTCACATCGGTTCCGTTCTTCACAAACTGGTGGTTATAGCCAAAACGGCCATAGAGCATCCAATCGTCCACCACAAAGAAACCGCCGGTGGCCTGCATGCCGAAGGTAACCTTTTGGTCCTTGCTGTAGGACAGATTCAGACCTGTAAGCGAGGTGTTGAGATAAGAGGTGTACTGTTCAAACTGTGCCGAAGCACTCAGAGAAAATACTGCGAGTAGCAGAGTAAAGATAATTTTTTTCATACGCTTTTCTTTTTTGTCACCACGAAGTTAGGAAATATCGCTCTTTCTGCCAAATTTTCATTGATTTTTTAAGATTTGTTTAGATTTCCAACGGAAGAACAACACCGTGAGGAAAAGCGCCATCACCACTCCGGCTGCCGCAGCCACGTTGAGAGGAAGTTTGAAACCTTCGGGTGCCATGAGGATATAGCAGAGGATGATGAATGTCATAAAGATGGCAGGCAGCAAAGCAATCCAATAACACTTTTGGTGACGTGCCAGCCAAACGGAAAGTGCCCAAAGGGTGATCATTCCCAAAGTCTGGTTGAACCATGCGAAATAGCGCCACAGCACATCGAATTCCACTACCATCAGAATGGCAGAGAGTATGAATATGGGCAGGGACAATGCCAGACGACGCCACAACTTGTCCTGTGGGAATCGGAGGAAGTCGGCCGCAATCAGACGGGCAGAACGGAAAGCCGTATCACCACTGGTAATGGGAGCAGCCACAACACCCAGGATGGCAAGGATGGCGCCCAAGGTTCCCATCCAGTTCTGACAAATCTCATTCACAACCACAGCCGGATTGCCCATTTCGGCAAGGCGTTCGTAACTGCCTGCAAACTTAATGGCGGCAGCAGCCCAGATCAGCGCCACAATACCCTCGACAATCATTGCACCGTAGAAAACAGGGCGGCCCAGGCGCTCGCTCTTCATACAGCGTGCCATCATGGGACTTTGGGTGGCATGGAAACCACTGATGGCGCCACAAGCCACGGTGATACACAGCATGGGCAGCACGGCATGTCCCTTGGGATGATGGCTGGCAAGTCCGTCCGTCACCTCAGGCATCCAACCCGAATGGGTCATCACACCATAGCCCACACCGACTGCCATTACCAACAGAGCCACGCCAAAGACGGGATAGATACGGCCAATCAGTTTATCAATGGGAAGCAAGGTGGCCAAGATATAATAGATAAAAATGACGGCACTCCATACGCCTACGGTTCCCCAAGCGCCCCAGCCGCTGGTCATGTTGGCAAGTAGTCCAGCGGGTGTGGTTACAAACACCGCTCCCACCAGCACCATCAGCACCATGGCACACACACGCATGACATTGCGGACAACGGGGCCTAACTCATTGCCCACAATCTCGGGAAGTGAAGCGCCGTCCTGACGCAAACTAATCATTCCGCTAAGGAAATCATGCACCGCTCCGGCAAAGATACAGCCGAAAACAATCCACAAATAGGCTGCAGGTCCAAAAAGGATTCCCATGATGGCGCCGAAGATGGGGCCTGTGCCGGCGATGTTCAGAAACTGGATGAGGAAGACTTTCCAGGTGGGCATGGGTATGTAATCCACCCCGTCTGTCTTGGTATAACATGGTGTTTTGCGATTGGAATCAACACCAAAAATCTTTTCTACAAAAGCGCCATAGACAACGTATCCTAAAATCAGACACGCCAAAGCAACATAAAAAGTAACCATAATATCTGTATTTTTTAAGTTAATGATATGCAAAGATAACATTTTTCGAACGAATCTCATGAAAAAACACTAACTTTGTGGCATGAACGTGCCCGAAATAGCCATATTAGACTCTAACGTACTCACACAGTTGGGTTTGAAAGCATTGCTAAACCGCATTGTGCCCCAAGCCGAGGTGCGTACCTTCCATACTTTCAGACAACTGGTCTGCGACTGTCCGGACGCCTTTGTCCATTATTTTATTGAGGCACAGATGCTGGTGGAGCACAACGCCTTCTTTATGGAACGCAGGGCACGCACCGTTGTTCTGGTCAGGGGATTGGGCACATTACCACAAACCAGCGATTTCCATGTACTGGACGTCACACAAAACGAAGAAGGCTTGGTGCGTTCTATGCTGCAACTAATGCAACCGGCCCATGCGCACGGCCGCAACCTGCCGCCCCGCACGCCCTGGGAAGAGCCTTGCGGACTGTCTCCACGCGAGGTGGAGGTACTTGTTCTCATTGCCCGTGGCTGTATAAACAAGGAAATTGCGGAACGGCTCTGTATCTCACTCACAACTGTCATCTCCCATCGCAAAAGCATCATGCAAAAACTGGGAATCCGCAACGTGTCCGGCCTTACCATCTATGCCGTCATGAATGGTTATCTGGATATTTATGAGATTTAGGAGAGTTGTCGTTGAGGGCGAAACGTTCAAAATACCCTGAAAGGGTTATAAGAACACAGACGGGGGTGTCACCCCCCGATAAATGTGCCGTTTAAAAAGTAGCCCTGAAAGGGCGAAAGATAGTTGTCAGTCGGCAAATACATATCTTGCGTCATAATCTATCCCGTAAGCCTCCAAGAACAATCTATATTCATCTTGGAAACTTCTTTTTCTATGGTGTTCTTCCTGCTGATGAATGTATTGAATTGTTTTGTCAAGCAGCGACGGGCTAACAGAAAATGCTCCATAACCATCTTGCCATGCAAATTCCGTATAATGTGTATCCAATTGCTTTATCCATTTGCTGCTGTTTGACTTTATTACTCTGACAAAATCTGTCAATGCCATGAATTTAGGAAGAGAGGCCAGTATGTGAATGTGGTTTTGTACACCTCCCACTGCATAAGGAATTCCATCCATCCTTTTGATAATTCCGCCAACATACTGGAAAATACGAGGCAAATCTCCACCAAGCATTTTCACTCCAGCCTTTTTGACGTGGAATATAAGATGAACGTCAATCTTCACTAATGAACTGGCCATTCTTCGCTATGTTTTCTTTCGCCCCTTTAGGGCTCTTTATTGTTGTTACCTAGCCGGGGGTTAACACCCACCGGCTTTGTCCTACACTCCCTTCCAGGGTTCTCTAATTATACATACAAAATGTCTTCAACTTCCCTAAAAGCAATATATCAGTTCCTTAGCATTACGCCAAAATAGCATCGGCCAAAGCCTCCATGGCCGGGATGTCCGTCTGTTTCATGCGGCTTCGTATCGTTACAGTGGGTTCAACCAACGTAATCTCTTTCATCGGTTCTATAAGAGTACGCATAGCCCTTGCCGCACAAGGTGCCCAGGAACCGTTCTCTATGAGTCCGATGCGGCGTTTCTGGTAATTCTTTATCTGCAAATGATAAAGGAAATCGTGCATTACGGGGAACACACCAGCGTCATAACTGCTGGCTGCCAATACCAAACGGGGATAGCGGAACGCATCTTCAATCACCTCTGCCATATCACTGCGGGACAAATCGCTCAGCACCACCTTTTCCGCTCCACGGGCACGCAACATTTCCGCAAATTCGCGGGCCGCTGCCGCTGTTCCGCCATGAATGCTGGCATAAGCCACCAAAACACCTTCGCTCTCGGGTTCGTAACGGCTCCAGGTATCATATAAAGAAAGGTAGGGAGTAAGATCGCCCGACAACACTGGACCATGCAAGGGGCAAATGGTACGAATGTCCAATGTGGCAGCTTTTTGAAGCACTGCCTGCACCTGAGCGCCGTACTTGCCACAGATATTGAAATAGTAGCGGCGAGCTTCACATGCCCAATCATCCGTCTCGTTACACAAAGCGCCGAATTTGCCGAAGCCGTCAGCGGCAAACAACACCTTTTCTGTCTGTTCGTAACTCATAATAACCTCGGGCCAATGCACCATGGGGGCGGTTATAAACTGCAGTGTATGTGTTCCCAGGGAAAGAGTATCACCCTCCTTCACTGGCAGAATACGTCCCTCAAAGTCCGTTCCTTCAAAGAAGTTGGGCAGCATTTTTGCCGCGGAAGCAGAAAGCACCACCTTCATCGCAGGATAAGTATTCACCGCTTCTGCAATGAGCGAGGCGTGGTCGGGTTCCATATGATGTACCACCAAATAGTCGGGCTGGCGACCGTCAAGCACAACGGCCAGATTGGATTTCCATTCTTCGCCCTTGCGTGCATCCACGGTATCCATCACCGCAATCTTCTCGTCCAGGATCACATAGCTGTTATAGCTCATGCCTTCGGGTACAACATATTGGCTTTCAAAAAGGTCTATATCTAAATCATCAACGCCTATATAGCGTATTGTGTCTGTTATTTTCATTTTTCAAACGTTTAATATATCATGCTTCTTTTCTTCATTTCTTTAGCCCAAGGGTGTGTGGACTCACCCTTTACCGAAAGACCGTCAATAAACAACGGTTCACTTTCATTGCCATAGCGGTCAATGGCCGTCACAGCCAAATGCATTCCATACAAAGTCGCATTGAGCAGGTTGTATGTATAGGCTGTATTTTGGGTAACAGTGAGCAGGTTGCGCACATCGCCCACGTCCACTGGCCGCTTCTGGCTGGCATAAACCGCATAACGGCAATACGTTCCGTCCTTTTGTTGCGGTTTCCATGAAATTTCTTCCATAGTGCCCTTTATGCGTTTTCTTTCCACCAGTTCCGGTTTGTTGGGCGGCACACTGTCCTGCCACTTCATGGGCGGGAGCAAGGCGGGGTGGGAGTAGAACTCTCCTTGCAGATAGTCATACAATCCCTTGGTGTTTTCCGTCAGATGCAAGCAACGGAAATAGGCCTGTCCCTGCAGATTCTCGCTGCGCATAAAGGCCAGTTGGCGCTGTATTACGTCCAGAGGCCAGTCTTTTTCCTTCGGGTGCAAAAAATAAATTCCCAGTCCGGGCGCTATGGTGCGGCCGTGGCTTTGCTCCTGCCAGTCTGCCGCAAAGGGGAAGAAGTGATCGTCCTTAAAATACATCATGGGACAGAGCATATCCATTATGCCCTGCTCCAGCCAGGCCTGCGCTTCTTGATAGACTGTGCCCCATGCCGACCAGCCACGGGCAGAATAACGGCTCACATCGGCATGCTTGCCTACAGGACTGCAGCTCAGACGCACCCAAGGCTTCACCTTCTTTACTTCATTGTATATGGTGCGGACCATTTGGGTCACGTTAGCTCGTCGCCAATCGGCCTTGTTCTGTTTCTTGCCATATTTGCGATAAGTGGAGCCGTCGGCAAAACTTTCTGCCTTCTCGGGATAACGGATATAATCCAAATGGATGCCGTCGACATCGTAATTTGAGACGATTTCCTTACAGATGCTGCTTACATATTCAGCAGAACCGGGCAGACCAGGATCCAAATAATACTGGCCGTCATGCCTGCGCAACAGTTTGGGATGGGTGTTTATCAAGCTCTTCTTGCCTATCTTCCTGGCCTGTGCGGTTTTGAAACAGGGGACAGCCACAACCCAAGCATGGAGTTCCATTCCTCTGCGATGGCATTCCTCTATGGCAAAAGCCAGCGGATTGTATCCGGGATCCTTGTCATATTTTCCGGTCAGCGCCACATCCCACGGTTCAATCTTACTGGGATAAACCACACTTCCACGGATACGGGTCTGAAAGAACACCGTATTTATACCGCATTGTTGCACTTGGTCAAGCAAACGGCACAATTCTTCCTGCTGTTTTTTACGGCTTTCCGCACTAAGCGCCTTGGTCTTGGGCCAGTCCAGACCGCTCAGTGTAGTAAGCCAAACCCCACGCACTTCGTGTTTGGGCGCAGGGTGTTGCATCAGATAGCCCAACTGTGCTTTGCCAGTGAGCACAATCATCAAAGCCATCCATAATAATACTATCCTTTTCATAGTGCAAAGGTAGTGAAAGCCATATAGAAAACAAAGAAAAGAAGGAAAAAACTTCCTTCTTTTCATATTTGTTAATATTGGATGATACCGTGTCCTTTACTTTATGCTGTACTTGCCGGCATAGGTCAGGATATTCTCACCGCATTTGAAATCGAGATACAGGCTGTCAGCGGTAAAACGTCCGGAAAAGCCAGAAATGGTATATTGTGGCATTGTGGTCCATTCGTTCTTCCAAATCATTTCGGGCACACTGGTGGCCGATGCCAGTTTCAACGTCTTGCCGTCTTCCATCAGTTTGATACCGTCAAAACGGATATCGAAGGCATAGTGTACCTTATCGGTAAAACGAATCTGGTCCATATACAAGGTGTCGCTATTCTCTCCCTTTATGATGCGCATCACCTGCGATTTGCCGTCCTTGCTCAACGTACCGTCAGGCAAATAAGCTTCGTATGAACCCACATACTTGCCGTAAGTGGTAGAGATGGTTATCTCATTTTCTGGTTTCTCGTCATCGCTGCAAGCCGTAAAAGCCACCGATGCACAGGCGAGGCACAATGCCCAAGTCAGATAAGTGTACTTCATAATATATATTATATAATGTATAGTGATTAAAAATTCCAAGTCAATGTGGCGCCCCACTGCAAAGGCTTGCCCTGCTGTAGGAAGCGGTTCTTCATAGAGACAAAATAGAACGTGCTGTACGAAGCGTCTGTCAGGTTACGTCCCCATAATGTCAAACTCCAGGAATCGTATGATAAGCGGGCCGAGGCATTAAGCAGGGCATAGAAATCTTGTCTTGCCTCGTTCCGTTCGTCCCAATAGAGCGGCCCGACGCCTCTTGCATCCGCATGAAGCAACAGCGACATTCGGTCGTTCTTCAGCGGCACTTGCCAGTCTGCCCCAGCCATCAGCGTATGTTGTGGCACGTAGGGTATGAATTTGCCCTTGTAGTTGGTATTACCGTCGGGATAATCGGCAAAAACAGCATGAGTGTAGCCGTAAGATGCCTGTAACGTAACTGCATTCCAACGATGCATTCCTTCCAGTTCCACACCACAGATTCGGGAATGGCCAGCATTGGTCATCATGCGCCCGGTCTGCATTCCAGGCGGGAATACGGTCAGCTGCTGGTCTCGACAATCCGTATAGAATACGGTTGCAGATGCGGAGGTGCTATTCTTCTGCCACTTATATCCGGCATCCAGATTCCAACTGTATTCAGGCTTGTAGCGTGTGGTCTTTTTCACATCTATGTCATCTTCCACAGCAATATAGTTGCGGATGATTTCCGAAGTCATCAACTGCTGTACCAGGTCTGAAAAAAGTTGGGTATTGAAACCACCGGCCTTGAATCCTCTGCCGGCCGAGGCATGCCAGGTGGAATTTCCGCGGTTATACGTAATGGCGACTTTGGGTGCCCATTGTAGATAATGGGCGGTCTGTGTGCCAACCAATTGCACGGGAAGCAGACGGTCTATGTCACCGTCAGGCGAAGCAATGTGATACTGCACCTCTGCTCCGCTGTCATACTTGAACTGCTGGCCTTCATATTCAATGCGGCCACCGGCGGTCAGTTTCCAACCCTTGCCCAAATTCACCACGCTATGATGATAGAGGGAAAGACCATAATACCGCTGTATAAAATCGCTTTCCACTGGCAATACATCCGTCATGAAGGAAAGCGTGTCTTGCGGGCTCATCTGCTGGATGCCGGCATTGGCATTGTCCAGAATCAGGCGTTGTATGCCGTCGGCCTTGAATGTAACCGGAGCAGACGTGGCCAGATTCCTACCCCACAAGTTCATACCCGTAAGCCAGTCCCATCGTTCCTTGGAATGAATGGGGCGCAAGGTAAAGTCTTGGTTAATCGTATGGTCGCGTTGAGCCTGCTCAAGCGTAAACATGGAAAGCGGTGTAAAATCCTGGTCCATCTGCATGGCATCGTCCACCAGTTGATAAGATGTAGTGGAATTGTAACGAAGTCGTTCCCATTTACCATCGAGCGAAGCAGCCAGTCGCCATGCCACACGATGGTAACCGCAATGGTCATTATAGCTTACAGGGAGCAAGCGGTCCGTCCCTTTCTCCAGAAGCCTGTATGGGAAACCTCCCTGATTCACCCAGTCAAGACCAGAAACAACGTTCCAATGCACTCCGTCTGGATCACCCTGTCGCGTAAGTCCTTCCATGCGGAAGTTCAGACCGGCGGTTCGGCTCCAGTCGCAATGCGCATTCTTATATTCATTTATATAATACCCGTCGGAACGTGAACCTTGTGCAGCAACAGAAAGGCCCAAGTGTTCATTAATGCGCCGATAAGTAGATGCTCTTCCGCGCCAGGTGTTTCCGTTGCCGCCCTCCACCATCAGACGTGTTCCCTCATAATCAAGAGGAGAAATGGTTTTAATGTCCATTACACCGCCCATGGCATTCCGGCCATATAGCGTATTCTGAGGGCCACGCAGCACTGCAATGCTCCGTACATCCAACAATGGGAAATCGTAGGTGTTCTTGTTCAGTAATGGTACTCCATCCACATACACACCCATAGCCGGCTGGTCTATGCGCGAACCAAGTCCGCGGATATAAACCGATGAGGTCATTCTGGAACCATAGTCAGGAATGTGCAGATTGGGAACCAGAGAAGAAAGTTCCTTCACGTCCGTCACACGCAGCTTTTCCATCTCTTGCATACGGAATGTGGAATTTGCCACGGGACAAAGGTCGGCCATTTGCACATCGCGGCTCAAGGGGGCCACCACAACCACCTGGCGCATGGTATCTGCCGGCACACCGCTTTCGTTCTCAGCCTTTACAGTATGCAGCAAACCAGACAGAAAAATTATTACTGCCCAGGCACAAAATCTCTTTATCGAACGTAATTCTTTCAAATCAGGTGCAAAGGTAGTACAGCACCACGGGTTCTGCAATCCTCATTTGTGAGGATATTTGATATATTTTTGTGTGAGGATTTTTACATTTACTTAAAGAACGGCTGTCTCATTATTTTAAAAAACAATTCCGCCCCTTAAAAAAGAGCGGAATTGTGAATATGTACAGACAAACGTCCGAAAGCGGACATATCCCTTACTTCTTTAAATATTTCTTGCCATCCATAATGTAAATACCCTTCTGAGGAGTCTGAACCTTTCGGCCATTGAGGTCGAACATGTCCGACTTGCTTGCCATCTGTTCGGGCACACTCTCAATGGATGTGGCAGTGAAGCGCGCGTTGCGGAGCGCCCCTGTGGTTTCCTCGAGCACTTGCACCTGAGCACGGGTTACGGTTCCGTCCTCGGCCTGTTTGCCCACCTCGTCAATAAGGGCAGTCAACGCATCGGCTGCTTCCTTCACTTCGGTGTTTTTTGCATACAAGCAAGAGGAACTTACCTCGTTCTTGTACATCTGGAACTCTGCCACACTGTACTGGGGATGGCCATTGCGCAAATGCTCTGCAGGCGTGTGAAGCACATGGAAGCGCACATACTTATAAGGTTTGCGCATGGCGATGTTTTCACTACTGTAGCTGCGGGCGACGTCTCCGCCAAAGTTATACACATGACAGATGTAGTTCCAGTTCTCGCCATCCTCGGAGGCTGTAATCATCAGGTCTTTCCAACGGTCTCCTTGTCCGTATTCCACATTATCGTTTCTGCGATAATAGGTAAAACGGAAGTTGGAAACGTTTTCGTCCCTAAGTTCCACTTGCAGATAATGGGGCTGCGAAGGCGGAGTCTTGCTATAGAGAGAATGGATATAAGTACTTGAGTTCAGATCTATGGCATTGCGCATGGAATTACCATCCTCCAATCCGTCTGAAGAAAGTTGGTAAGCGGTATTGACCAGGCGGGTACGGGTGTTGGTATAGGCATACACACTGTCCACCTCTTTCCATGCTTTCACAATGGCGCCGCGGGCGTCATCTGCCGCACTGGTGATGAACTGAGCATCCGCCCACAAAGGATCGTGGTCTGACATCCAAAAGCCGTCAGGGGTCTTGCGGTTGTCCCATTGGGCATAGGTGGAAGTCACATTCCTTGTGGCATAAATATAGTCAATTCGGCCCGAAGGTGTATTCTTGCCCGTTGAATAATGATAATGGTTACGGGTAGAACTCCATAAATCCTTCAGCATGAGTTTCCAGTTGAGCACATAGGTATAGTTCTCTTCCGTTTCCTTCATATTGAAGTCGCCGGTAAAGAAGTGAGGCAGGTTCTTTCCATACTTATTGTTCAAATCAAGCATGTGCTGCTTTATTACCTTAATCTGTGCCATACGCACTGGCTCCGAATCATAACTCAGATGGGTATTGGTGTAGAGGAAACGTGCTCCGCTATGGAGATCTTCCATAAATGCCCATGTGGCAATGCGGTAATGCGACGAACCTTCCACTCGAGAATGCACATCGGGTGTTTCCGTAAGCCAATAATTTCCTGTATCCAGTACGCGGAAACGGTCTGTACGATAGATAATGGCTGTGTATTCTCCGCTTTCCTTTCCGTCGTTACGGGCAGTGCCCACCATGGCATAGTTGGGAATGCCACGCAGGATATCACACAACTCCTGACGCACCGGCTCCTGCATGCCCAGAAGGTCGGGAGCCACATCGTTCAGATACTGGTGAATGAGCGCACAACGGTTCTCCCATGTATTGCGTCCGTTACCGTCGGTAACAAGGATGTTGCCCATGGGAATGTTGTACGACATGATGCGGATCTTTTCCGTTGCCGCCCGAGCGGTGACCGAAGCCACCGCTGCGAGAAGCAAAAGAAAATATTTACAGAATTTCATCGTTTCCAATTACTTTAGATGTACTTTGACTTACTTTACAACCGTACGGCCCACGCCCTTCTGACCCTTGAGGATGTACATGCCGCGAGGCATACCCTGCAGGCTGGCAGAAGCGGGAACACGAGAGCGGAGCAGACGACCCTGTACGTCATATACGTTCACGGTCTGACCCAGTTCTGCATTCACGTCTACAATGGCGTTTTCCTTATCATTGTAATAGGTGCCGTCTTCGGCCTTGAATACAATCAGATGAGTTGCATCCAGTACGGGGTGCTGGTCGCCACCTTCACCAAGAGTCTGGAACCATACGGGGCTTTCTGTGTTACCACCGTTCAGGTTATAGGTAACTTCTCCTGATTTCATCTGTTCCAGATTCACCACAGTAGCCTTCTTGCCGTCACCATTATTGCTGTAGTTGTTGATGAGAACAACCTTGTCATTGCCTGCTCCGTAACGGGTAAAGAACTGATCCATACCGTCGTGTCCGGTTACAGTACTGATTGACCAGCAGTTCTCCACACTACCACCAACAGTTCCGAACCATCCGCAAATCTGGGCGCAGTTCTTCCAACTGTCAACGCCTGATGCCTGAGTGATGGCACCAGTGGTGTAGCAGTTCTTGATGTGGGCAATGTTGCCACTGTTGGCGTTACCCAAAATACCTGCGGCTGCCACATTGGCAGATACGGTTCCTTCGTTACCCAGGTTCTCCAACCAAACATCACCGCTACCAGTACTACGGCCTACCAGACCGGCACGGTCATTACCTGTGATGGCACAAGTGCTGTCCAGACGAAGATTGCGAATTACAGCAGGGCTTGCAATGCTACCGAACACACCCACACCGATGGCACTGGGCTTGAACACTACTGCATTGCTGATGGTATGTCCCTTTCCGTCGAAGGTTCCCTTGTAAGGATAAGTGTCGTTGGCGGTTGCACCGTCATCTACCAGATTCCATCCGATGGGGATGAAAGGAGTATCGGTAAAGTCGAGGTCGGCACACAATACACCGTTAATATCAGCTGCACCAGCATTTACCATCATGGCAAAGATTGTCCAGTCGCGGGTTGTTGAAAGCTGGTAAGCATCATCCTTGAAGGGAGGATAGAGAGTATTGGAGTTGAACTTATCCACAATGGCCAAAGCATCCTCTGCAGAGGCACTACCGGTAATGAACGCATCCCAAGCTGCATTGTAGTCGGCATATACGGGATCTCTATCCTCGCTTGCGATAAAGCCCTGATCATACATTTCCTGAATGATGGTGTACACGCTTTCAGCTGTGGCAACCATAGTTACGTATGCCTGGCGGCACTCGTAAATCTGCTGGAAGATCTGAGAGAACTTGCCTGCGAGTTCCATCTTGGCAGCTCCGTCAGTAGCAGTTGCGATAGCTTCAACAGCAGCGGCCAACTCGTCCTTCAATGCCTGAGAGAAGTTAGGATACTTCGCATAGTCCTCTGCCTCGCTATGAATGAATGCAGAAATGGTGGCAGCACGGTCTGCATAACCTGCCAACACCTTGTCTAGCGCTTCGTTTGCCTGTTCAGCTGTACCCAGGTAGAACAGACGGAACTGTCCGAATCCTGTCCAGTCTTTCTCCAGACCAGTGCCGGGGTTCTTGATACCTACGGTCAGGTTGCCGTCAGTAACTTCCACAGCCACATAGTTCACATAGCGGTTGCCCTTGAACGCGTAAGCACAACCAATGGGTCCCATGGGCACATAGCCTTCCAACTCGCCCATTATATAGCTGTAGTCAGTTGCATCACCTGTGAGGTGGCAGTTTTCGCCATCCACAGCAGCGTCCTTGGTAATGACATCTTCTGCTTCCATCATTACGTAGTTCACGTTTCCGTTCAGATAGAGCTGGGCTGCATGCAAGGTGTTGTAGATGTCACCGGCTGCACGGTATGCGGCATTTGCCTGCAAGAGATAGATTCCGTTCTTCATGCCGGTTAGGTTCTGGTGCATGTCAAAAGTGCAATTCCATGCTTCAGCGGCAGACATTACGCCTTCCACTGTGGCGGGAGTCATGCTGCCTTGGTATGTTCTTTCCCAACCTTCGAACTTGTCATCCAAGTAGGGGTTGGTCAACAGGTTGGTCACTTCAGATCCTGCCACATAGTCGGCTGCAATAGCCTGCTTCAACAGGTCTTCCACATATGCCTGCTCGGCTGCAATCTGCTCGTCTGTCAGCACATGGCTGGTCATGATATAAAGGAAGCTACCGTTTGCAAAATCTTCTCCGGGCTCAATTTCATCATTCAGATAAGAAGCCAGCACATCATACAGTTCTCCAGATACGGGATTGGCCTCCAGATAAGCGAGAATCTCTTCACAAGCAGTCTTGTATGTTTGATAAGCTGCGGCCGATGCCTCAACGGCCTTACGGGTTTCCATCAACTTCACGTAGGCCTCCAGGAATGCATCACGGTCGGCAATGCCTGCCAAAGCCTGTGTTTCTGCCAAGTAAGCATCCAGCAAAGCCTGGGTGGCAACGGTTTCCTGTGCAAAGGTCTGTTCTGCAGCCACAACGCTGGCGGCAAAGGTCTTGAAGGAAGCCTCGTCTGTAATACTTGCATATACGCCGTCACCAGCATGGTAAACCACACCGCGTGTGTTGTCAAATCCGGGATAAAGATCCTGACCAATGGTTTGGAACCAAGAAGGATTGATGAATGAGCTGCCATTCAACAGGAATGCGAGCTTACCGCTGGCCACATCCTCCTCTTCAATATGGGTACCCTGAGTACCGAAGGGGCAGTAGCAATTGGTCATGGTCAGTCCGCCATAACGGGCCAGATAACGGTTTTCGGCCTGGAAACCGGTTACGGGAGAGATACTCCAACTGTCGGTAATCTTGGCGCCAACATTACCCTGCCATCCAGAGAAGCAGGCGGCATCCTTTTCTGCGGTAATGGTACCGGTGGTGAAGCAACGGGTAATGTTACATACACTTGAAGCATTGGCATTACCAATAAGACCGGCAGCGGCCTCGCCCTGACAAGTTACATCACACATTACACCAACCTGAATAATGTTAACGGTGTTTGCACCAGAAGAGTGACCGATAAGACCACCGGCATACTTGACACCAGTAACAGAACAAGTCTCGTCAATCAACAGGTTCTTGATGGTACCCTTAGATACAGTACCGAAAAGTCCGGCTCCAGGTTCAGTATGGTTCACCACCATGTTGCTGATGGTATGGAAACCACCGTCTACATCTCCGGCAAACATATGGCTGTCGTTACCGATGGGAGTCCAATCCTCACCGCCCAGGTCAAGATCGGCCACAATGCGCAGGTTCATGGGAGAAACACCAGCGTTTACCTGCTGAGCCACCCAGCGCAGTGCCATGGGGTTAGAGATTACATAGTATCCGTCCTCGCCCTGCTGAAGTGCGCCACAAGCATCGCAGAAACCGTTCTCGTCATAGTTGTGAGGAGTGTGAACGGGTTCTGTCTCGGTGTTGGTATAGGTGAGTTCGGTTGCGGGAGTGCCGTCGCAGTTGTAAGTACCAGACTGGTAAACCACTGCCGTACCTGTACGGGTAGGCATAGGGTCTGTACCAATCAACTGGAACCATGCGGGAGCCTCATTGTGGGCGTTCAGCAGATAAGCGATTTCACCGCTGGCCAACTGCTCCTCTGTTACGGCAGGAGTTTCCACGGCATTGGCACCGCCCATACCGATAACAGATGTTCCTTCCAGATAGAAGTTGCCTGTTACTCTCTCTTTCTTTGTTCCGGTGTTGCAATGACCCAGAACGGCAGCAACCTTACCACTGGTTCCGCCCTCTACGGTACCTGTACTCAAGTTGCCATGCAAGCCCTTGAAATCACCGTTGTTGACGTATCCAAGAATACCACCACAGTTGTTACCAGCGTGCATAACGATAATCTTTCCAGAGAACAGACAGTTTGTAATCTTACCGACATTAGAATAACCGGCAATACCTCCGTCAGAGTCGCCCTTTTCATGGATGATGGTGAATGTACCACTGTATGTACAACCATCTACCCATGCATCACGCAATGAGCCTACTAGGCCACCGCAATGGCCACTGTTCTCCACATTTACGTCCACACCGCAATGTACGTTCTTGATGACAGAACCACCGTCGGCATAACCGATAGTTCCCGTTGCACCGTTCATGGCATTAAGGGTTCCGGCGATGCTGAAGTTCTGCAGGGTTGCACCCATAATCTGACCGAAGAATCCTTGATTGTCACCAGTTGTGGTGTAATTGAAGTTTGTAATGCTGTGACCCTGACCGTCAAATGTTCCTCGGAACAAGGAGATACTGGTCCATTCCACGCCCGTCAGGTCAATGTCCGCTGTCAGCACAGCCTGTGCCTCGGGCTTACCTTCATTCACCAAAGTGGCAAAGTCCACCAAATCCTGTGCGGTGCCAATCTGATAGCATCCGTCCACTTCATCCAGTGCCCATGCATTGGCACAAGTCATCAGGAAGAATCCTGCGAGTGCCCCACGAAGTAATCGTTTTCTCATGAGAATAATTTTTTTTGAGTTAATAATTAATGATATTTATGTGTATTTTAATGATTTTGACAACAAAGATAACAAATTCCGTCTAAACCGCATAGTTTTCCCCCTTCGTGAAAAGCTATATTTAACTTTTTTTTCACATTTTCATTCTGTTCTTTACTACTTCCCACAAGACACGGGGGCTACAGCCCCCAAAAACGCAGTGCTTTCCGTTGCCCGTTGCAATGCATTGCGATGGACGATGCAATGCATTGAGTTGGCCTTCGCAACGCATTGCATAAAAAAGGCCATCCTATTCCATAATAAGGAGCGGGATGGCCGAAAGGGTTAAGGAACGTTCTAAAAATTCTGAATTTAGGTTTTTACCTTTTCTGGTGTCCTTTAACGGACAACTGTCTTACTTGGTGATAATCTTCTTTCCGTTTACAATGTGGAGGCCCTTCTTCAGACCCTCTGTTGTTCCGTTTTCGTTAATCATCTTTCCGTCGATGCTATATACACCGCTTACAGCAGCCTTGGCATCCTCAACACCGGTGATGCCAGTGGCGTTGCCGTAGTTGATTGCATTAGACTCTGCAGACTCTACCTCGCCTGTCACAGCGGTTACGGTGTATCGGCCATAAGCGCCCTTGGCTACGGCATAAGTGGTGGTTTCGAGTCCGATTGCCACTGCCTTACCATTGCAATATACATTGTAAGTAACGGCATCGGCAGCACGCTTGGCTCTGCTTGCCATCTTGGTGTCGGGTTTCTTCAGCACAGCCTCAATCACCCAGTTGAAATCGAGCTTATACTTGGTCATCAATGAATACCAGTAGCCGTTTGAACCAGATGAAGAGATCAGGTCGCCATATCCTGCCACTGCGGGACCGGCGTCTCCGGCCATGGGCTTCACGCCCTTCTTGTATGTAAGGTGATAACCTACATAAAGATCCTGTCCGGCCTCAATGGTAACGGGGTTGTTCAGACGTACTTCGTTCCATCCCACAACAAGGGTTTCAATATCCACTTCCTGTTCGTAGATTACGTTCTCGTTCTTCATCACGATGACAGAAGCGCTGGTCACGTTGTTGTCGATAAGTCCGAAACGGATGTGGCTGATTTCCATACCCACCTTGTCAGCAACCTGAGAAGCATCGAACTTCATTACCTGGAATCCAGAGTTGTTTGAGCTGGTCATGCCGCAACCTTGCTTCCAGTCGATGTTGCCGCTGTGAACCTTCAGCACGGGAGACTCTGAGGCGGCCTTCCAAGTAAGGTTGAAGCCTTCTTCTCCTTCTTCACCGGCCAGATCGTAGGGAGCAGCAGGAGCCTGCTTGATGTCGTTGGTGATGCTGATCACACGGCTTGCGGGTGATTCCCATCCCTTTTCATAAACAGCAGTAACATGATAGTTGAACACACCATAGTTGCTGATCACCTCGGTGTAGCTTGTAGACTCACCATCCTGTACCACTTCGTTGTTGCAGTATACGCGGTAAGACAGTGCCTTGGGCTTGGCGGGAGCCAGTCTTGCAGCCTTCTTGGCGGGCTTCACAGCGCTTTCAACGCCGAACTCATCCGCTGTATAGTCAATTTCCTTTGCCTTGGCCACAATCTTCTCGGGCAGGTTCTCAAATGCCTCGTCCTGTGCGCCCAGCACAACTGCCTTGGCTCTGCTGCCGCCAGTTGCGGGAACAGCAATACCGCTGATCACAATGTTATAGTCCTTCAAGTCGGGAGCGATAGTACCCAGTTTGAACCAGTTTGCACCACCAGTCAGGCTCACTACTGCACCGTTCTCAACTGCGGGGCCGGCGTCAACGATGATGGCAGACTTGTTGGCGGGGAGAGTGGCCTTGTAAACCAGATAAAGGTCCTTGTCTGCAGGGATGGTAATCTTTGAAGAGGGGTTTGTGGTGTACACATAACCAGGTTCGATGTCCTTCATCTCCTCTGAGTAGATGGGAGAGGGATTGCCAGACTCGTACACTTCGATGTGGAAGGTGCTGAGACCTTCACCGATGGCGAACTTCAATGAGTTGAGTTCATAACCCACACAGCCAGCCAGTTCTTCCTTGGTAAACTTGGCACCGTAAAGTAGGTCGGGCATCTCCTCGGCAAAGCCTGCCATATAAGCGGCAGCATCATAGTGTTTCAATTCGATGGCCTCGGCGCTGTAGGTGAGGTCGAGCTTGTTGTTTTCATCGATGGTGCTTGAAAGGATTACGGGTGCTTCGTAGGCAGCGGGGAGTGTATAGGTTACATCTATTTCCTTTGCAGGAGACAGACGGCCGTCCTTACCCTTGGCCACAACACTGTAGCTGTATGTGCCGAGGTCCTCAACGGTATCGGTATACTTCAGTTCCTTCACGTCTGCGGCTACCAGCGCACCGTTGCGGTAGATGTCATAGCCTGCAATCTCGGGAGCGGCAGAAGTCTCCTCACCAACCGCTTCCATATCAGCAGTCAGCATGAAGTTTCCGGGAATGTTTCCGTCGGCCAGGGTCTTCCATGAAGGATTTGACGCTTCGAAACCGCTTGACTTGGGAGATGAGGTTGAGAAAGAATTACCCTTCTTGTTCAGACCTACTGAATTGTCTGTTGCAATGGGCTTCACTCCCTTGTCGTGGGTGAAATAGCAACCGAAAGCATACTTGTTGCCGGCTTCAAGCTTGTAAGGAGTAGCCAGGGTGAACTTTGTCCAGGCACCTTCCTCGCCCATTGCCTTAACCACAGCCTCGTCAATCACCTGGTGATAGTCAATGACACCGTTCTTCATGACAAAGATAGTCACAGTGGTCAGCGCGCCCTTGGTATAGGTATTGATGGCGGTAATCTTGTGGTTGGGATATGCAATGAGGTCATTGGCGTCAAACTCCTGCTTAACCCACACCTTGGGAGTGGAACTTGTACCGCCGATGGTGGTACCGAACTCCTTGCTGCTCCAGGTCAATTCGCCTGAGCGGCTCAGAGGAGCGGTCCATTCAAGGGTTCCGTTCAAATCCTCAACTGAAGACTTGAGGCTTGATACGGTGGGTACATGGCTTGTGATAGCTGTACAGTTGAAGGTAAGGCTTGCAGACTTCTTTTCTGTGGTACCATAAACAGCGGTCACATAATAGTCATGCTTACCGTCGGCCTCGCCCTTGAGACTGTAGGTGGTCTCGGTAATCAGTTCTGCATTTACCTTTACACCATCGCGGTAGACATTGTAGCCGTCGGGCACAGACTGCGTGTCATTGTTCTTGACATAAGCGGTAATCAGATAGTCACCGGGGCCATTGCTGCTCCAAGTCTTGCCGTCCAGAGAGGTGAGGTTACCCTTGCCGATGGTGGGGCTTTCGTCACAGATGGCCGTCATTTCCTGGTTGTAACCGTATTCGTACTTCAGCACGAACATGATTTCCTTATCAGCAGGAATGGTGTAAGGAGTGCTGAGAGCGAACTTGCGTGCGGTGTTCTTCTCGAATCCGCTAAGGTCTACGGGCTGTTCCACCACGGGAGCGCCATCCTCGTAAATCATTCCGGTTACCTTGTATGAGGGACGGTACTGGAAGAAGGACATGCTGTCCACCACTTCGCCCACATAACCCTTCAGTTCTTCCTTTGTAAACTTACTGGCCACATAGTAAACCACACCGCCCTGGGGATTGCTCTGCACACCATCAGTTCCGTTGTAGTCATAATCATTGTGCCACTGGAGCTTGATGTCGCTGGCGGGAGCTTGCCAGTTAAGTGTTACGTTGGAAAATGTCACATCGCCTGTCAATGTGTGCGGATTACCGTTTTGCGCCTTGGCATCGGTAAGGCCGGCAAACAGACAGACCATGGCTGCAGACAAAGTGCAGCCCAATCTTTTTACGTTGAACATAACTTTAAATTAGATTTATAATTAAGAATATTTTTTATATGTCATAAACAATCTTGCCCAATCCAGTCTGCCGCAGAAGGAAGTTTCCCCTTCGTCCCAACCACATCATTTATGATTGTCCAGGCAGCGAAAAAAGGCTTTTGGGGCGCAAAATTACATAATTCCGATGTAAACCACAACCATAATTAGTACAAAATCTAAATTTTTATCTCATTTTCGTAAATTGCAGAAAAAAAGGAGACGTTTGTGCCCTTTTTTCATTATTATAATATGAGAATAGCCGTTATTAAGGCTCCACACCCATTTCTGTAAAGCGTGCGGCGGCATTGAGGAAATGTGCCGTAATCCAGAAGACAGTCCAGTTTTCGGAGTATCCACCGCGCAATTTATAGACATTGTCCATGTGACCACGCTGTGCGAAATTGGTGTGTTGCAGTTGTTCGCCCTGCGAACCATAGGCGTCCGTCAGCTGGTAGCAGGTACGGTACATCACCTTTGCCAATCGGCACAGACGGTCGTCCTTGAGATAGCGGCCCATCTTGTACACCTCGGGAGCAAAAAGTACGCCATAGACATCAATGTGTTGGTTCTGTGCCGACACCACGGTCCATCCAGTGCTCTTGAAGTTATGGTCGGCCATACGCCCTGCAGGAAGTGGAATATCCCACACCACCACATAGCTGAGACAAACATCCATGGCATGTTTTGCCCACTGCAGATATTTCTTCTCGCCCAGTCGTTCATAGAGTTCCAAAAAGCCCTGGAACGCTGCCCATGCGCCTTCCTTGTCCTCGCAAGTGGCATCCAGCGTGCCGCCCCAATAGCATCCGTCCATCTGCAGATGGCGGTCGGCATAAAGTGCGGCGGCCTTCTCTGCCGCTTGGCGGAACGTGCGCTCCTTGAACAGGCGAGAAGCGATGGCAAGCGGAGCAATATAGAACCCTTCATTGGTGGAAACCGGGTTCCAGCTGTCCGACAGAATGCGGTGGCTCACACCACGGCACGCCGCCTGCAAAAAGTCTTCCCACTTGCGGGTATCATACTTTCGGCCTTTGCGGGCACATTCGATGGCTTTGGCAAAATTGTACATGGCCTGACCGCAGGAAACTGGGTCACCACCACCCTGCCATTTGCCGTCGGCATAGATCACGGGGAAAAGTCCGTTCTCCGGGTTCACCTTGCTGGTACTCAGAAAATCGAGGCTGCGCTGTATCTTGTCGGGGATGGAATCATCGGCCAAGCGCTTGCCAAGCATCTGAAGATAATAGCCGGGCGAGTCGGCCTGGCCACACCAGCCCATGGTAACCGCCTTGCGCGAACGCATGTCATACATGTTGTAGCCCACAGCTTCGCCGCCAAGTTCCATCCAACGGCTTTTGGAGAAGCGATACTTGCCCTGCACAATCTCATCAAAGGAGGGGAAGCGGTCGGCATCATAAGGGCGGAAGCGGTCCAGACTGGTATAGATGGGACGTTGGAAACCTGTGCCGCGGCCAGAAACGGGATACGCCTCCAGTACAAATTCCTTCTCAATGACCTGACCGGGTTCCATGTCTATGTAAGTGTCGGTATATGCCATTGGCGTCTGCTGCAATGCCTTGGCAATGCTGTGGCGGCGGTTATAACCGATGGGACCACTGTAAAGCACCAGCATGCCAGCATCCGACTGTGCCTCCACGCCCATGGACCACCACTGATCCTGCCTGCGTGCGCCACGGACAGGACTGGGCGTAGTGTGCAAAGCCACAGCATAACGGCCGGCATTGTCCTCAAGCATGGCAAATGGCATGGGATAGCGATGTTCCTCAAAGACGGCCAGTTCGCCCTCTGCTCCTGAATAGACGGGAATGATGCGATCGTTCACCTTGGCTCCGTTCTTGTTTCCATAATAAAGGATACCGGGCAGGAAAGGGCGAAGGGCTGCGCCCGCAACCTTCCAGCGTACAGAGAGGGTAACGCCCTGCAGCGGGGCTGTGCCCTGCCATTCATAGCGCCGAACGCAATGAAGCAGGCTGTCCGCTGTGATGCGGTAAGCATCGCGCAGAAGCAGCGTGCCACCCTGCAATTCCATCTGTCCCTTTACGATGGTCCACTCGCCACTCTTCTCCGTTGCCGAGGGGCGTGCATGACGCCAGTCGGCCATCCAATCGTTCTCCCACCCTGCGGCCACAGACCACAAACCTTCTTCGGGCACAGAAGCCACTTCCTTGCCGTCCACCACCAGCACAGGTATATCATTGCGGAAGCGTATCTCGCGTTGTGCAAAAGCCGCACATACCACAAAAGCATGCAGCAGACAAAACATCTTTATTCTATTGGCATTCAAGCATTTTTTCCAGTTCATCATAGCTTACATCTGTAATTATATCATTCCTCCATTTTTCTCAACACCCATACCTTGTGCGAGGCAGCACCGTAAGAGTCAATCGGGCTATCTGATTTACGGCATTCGGCCTTCAGTTCTCTGGATGCAGTCGCGCGCGACAGATTGTTAAGCGCACAATACTGGTACAGACTGATGCTGCCATTTTCCTTGATAAACGCCACAGCCCTTTCTATGCGTTCAGCCTTGGAATAGGCGGAACGGTTTATCCGGTTTACCCCACCGCGACAACGCTCAAAGGTCATCCGCTGCCTGAGCGCCTTTACCAGCATCTTGTCCGACTTGAAATTTATATCCTTCACCTTGACGTGGCGGTACTTCATCTTGTCTTCGTTGCCCTCCATCTCCGTGGGTTTGTTGTCATCGAATTCCAGTGACACAGAGAGGGAACACAGACCGTCAATCTTTACCGTATAGCCCAGGGACAGGTAATCCACCAACGTATCCGCAAGCGTCATCAGCATTCCGTTCACAATTCCTTCGCGGAACACTCCAGACTTCATCTGGATGCGTTCCACCAGTTCCTTGGTGCTGATTTGCCTGTTTGTCAGCATTTTGGGGTAGACTTTCTTCTTATCTCCACCAAGCACCTCTGGAATCTCCTGCAAATAATACTTAACCATGTTCTTCCTCCTTTTATTTTAAACAGTATTAAACTTTTGTTCTGACACTAGTGAAATTGTTTTTTTATTTAACTGAAAAAGTTTTTTATCCACACTCAATTTGTTGTTCCAACGGTTGGAACGTACGTTTCATCAGTTGGAATGTACGTTTCATCGGCTGGAACGTATGTTTCATCGGTTGGAACATAACTTTCACAGTGCAAAAATAACAATTATAGCGCTGTCTTACAACTATTTCAGCGTTATATTTCAGAAATGTTTTCATATTGTTGTTTTTGGGGGATAATATTGGACGTCAGCCAATGGAGAAATTGCGTTTAAAAACAAAAAGTGTGGGAAACCGACTTTATTGCGGCTTCCCACACTTGAAAAAGATTTATCTATTTACTGCTATTTTACTGCACCGAAATGTTGCGTCGTTCGGCAGAGTTCAAGCAAGCTTGTCTCTGCGCTCTCTGCTTTGCATTTTTTTATTCTTCCAGGCTCCAGTCTTCCTGAGACTTGCGGATGTAGCTCTTGTAGCGGCGCTGTGCGGCAGCCTTACAAGCATCATAGAGTTCCTGAGCAGCCTCGGGCGCAATCTTCTTAAGAGAGAGGAAACGAACCTCGCCCTCGAGGAAGTCTTGGAACTTGTCCCAGTTGGGTTCCTTGCTGTCCATCTGGAAGGGGTTCTTACCTTCCTCGGCCAGTGCGGGATTGTTGCGCCACAAGTGCCAGTAACCACATTCTACAGCCTTAGCCTCCTCGGCCTGGCTCTTACCCATACCGCCCTTGGCACGGAGTCCGTGGTTGATACAGGGAGCGTAAGCGATGATGAGAGAAGGTCCGTGCCATGCTTCTGCCTCGCGGATGGCCTTGAGACACTGGCTCTGGTCGGCACCCATAGCAACCTGGGCTACATATACGTTGCCGTATGTGGCCTGCATCAGACCCAGATCTTTCTTGCCCACGCGCTTGCCGTTAGCGGCAAACTGTGCGATGGCGCCGATGGGAGTAGCCTTAGAAGCCTGACCGCCGGTATTGGAGTAAACCTCGGTGTCGAGTACGAATACGTTCACGTCCTCACCGCTACCGATAACGTGGTCGAGACCGCCGTAACCGATGTCGTATGACGCACCGTCGCCACCGATGATCCACTGGCTGCGCTTAACCAGATAGTGATCCAGTTCCTTGAGTTGCTTGCAAGCCTCGCATCCGGCTGCCGCACCCTCTGCAATGAAGGGTTTCAACGCCTCTGCTGCAGCCTTTGAGCCTTCGGCATCGTTCTGCTGGGCAATCCACTGCTCGGCAGCGGCCTTGTATCCTTCAGAAGTCTTGTCAGAAGCGATCATCTGCTTCAGCAGTTCGGTTATGCGAGCCTTCATCTTCTTGTTGGCAAGTACCATACCCAAGCCGAACTCGCAGAAGTCCTCGAACAGAGAGTTGCCCCAAGCGGGACCCTGACCCTTGGCGTTGGTGGTATAAGGAGTTGAAGGAATTGAACCAGAGTAGATTGAAGAACATCCAGTGGCATTGGCTACCATCTGACGGTCGCCGAAGAGCTGGCTGATGAGCTTCACATAGGGAGTCTCGCCACAGCCTGAACATGCACCGCTGAACTCGAAGAGAGGCTGTGCGAACTGACTATTCTTGGGGCTCTGCTTGATGTCTACCAAATCCTGCTTGCTGGCCACCTGCTTAACGCAGTAGGTCCAGTTGGCATCTTCCTGAATCATTTCAGCAGAAGAAGAGTCGTAGGCAACCATCTTCAGTGCAGGACCGCCCAACTTGGGGTTGCCGGGACATACGTCGGCACAGTTGCCACATCCCAGACAGTCCTTCACATCCACCTGAATAACAAAGTGCATGCCCTTCATGGCGGCAGGAGCCTTCATGTCGAGAGTCTTGCCCTGGAAGCCTGCCACTTCAGCGTCGTTCATTACGAAGGGACGGATGGCTGCGTGAGGACAAACAAAGGCACACTTGTTACACTGGATACAATTTTCGGCATTCCACTGGGGAACGAAAGCTGCCACACCACGCTTCTCATAAGCAGAAGTACCTTGCTGCCATGTTCCGTCCTCCAGACCCTTGTATGCGCTTACGGGCAGAAGGTCGCCGTTCTGTGCGTTGATTACACGCACCAGATTGTTGATGAATGCGGGGTCGTCATTGGCAGGAGCCTCGTCGGCAGGCAGATTTGCCCAAGCGGGATCTACGGGCAGGATCTTGTACTCGCCACCACGGTCTACGGCAGCAAAGTTCATGTCTACCACGTCCTGACCCTTCTTGCCATAAGACTTGACAATGGCCTTCTTCATCTGCTCTACAGCCAATTCTACGGGGATAACCTCGGTAATGCGGAAGAAAGCAGACTGGAGGATGGTATTTGTGCGGTTGCCCAGACCGATTTCCTGAGCAATCTTGGTTGCATTGATATAATAAACGGTGATGTTCTTCTCGGCGAAGTACTTCTTCAGATTGTTGGGAATGAAGTTCACCAGTTCCTCACCCTCGAAAATGGTGTTGAGCAGGAACTGACCGCCGGGCTGCAGACCACGAAGCACATCGTACATGCGCAGATAGGCCTGAACGTGGCAAGCCACGAAATTGGGGGTCTTAATCTGATAGGTAGAACGGATGGGGGTGTCACCGAAACGCAGGTGTGAGCAGGTGAAACCTCCAGACTTCTTAGAGTCGTAAGAGAAGTATGCCTGGCAATACTTGTCGGTGTTGTCACCGATAATCTTTACTGAGTTCTTGTTGGCACCTACGGTTCCGTCTGCACCCAGACCGAAGAACTTGGCTTCGAAGATGCCCTTGCCACCCAATGCCATCTCTTCCTTGACGGGCAGAGAGGTGAAGGTAAGGTCGTCCACGATACCCACAGTGAAGTGATCCTTGGGCTGGGGAAGTTCCAAATTTTCATATACGCCCAGAATCATGGTGGGAGTTACATCGGCAGAACCCAATGCATAACGTCCGCCCACGATAAGAGGAGTGCGGTCAGAACCATAGAATGCGTCCTTAACATCAAGCAAGAGAGGTTCGCCATTGCTTCCGGGTTCCTTTGTACGGTCAAGGACAGCGATACGCTGGCAAGTCTCGGGAACGGCAGCCAACAGGTGCTTTACACTGAAGGGACGATACAAGTGTACGCTAACCATACCATACTTCTTGCCGTTGGCATTTGCATAGTCGATGGCCTCGCGAGCAGCCTCGGTGGCGCTACCCATCAGGATAACAACCTCAGTGGCATCCTCTGCACCGTAATATGAGAACAGTTTATATTCGCGGCCAGTACGTTCGCTGATTGCAGCCATGTACTTCTCCACAATGGCAGGAACGGCATCGTAATAACGGTTGCATGATTCGCGGTGAGCGAAGAAGGTCTCGGGATTCTCGGCCATACCCTTTGCCACGGGATGTTCGGGAGTGAGGGCACGTGAACGGAACTCGCTCACAGCCTTCTGGTCAACGAGGTCGCGTACATCGTCATCCTCAATCAGTTCCACCTTCTGATACTCATGAGAGGTGCGGAAACCGTCGAAAAAGTTGATGAAGGGAACGCGTGACTCGATAGATGCCAAATGTGCAACGGCACTGAGGTCCATAACCTCCTGCACACTGCCTTCTGCCAACATGGCAAAACCGGTCTGACGGCAAGCCATCACGTCACTATGGTCACCAAAGATGCTGAGCGTATGTGTAGCCACAGTACGGGCAGACACATGGAATACGCTGGGGAGCAACTCTCCGGCAATCTTATACATATTGGGAATCATCAGCAACAGACCCTGAGACGCAGTAAACGTTGTGGTGAGGGCACCAGCCTGGAGAGAGCCATGTACGGCTCCGGCAGCACCACCCTCGGACTGCATTTCCTGTACCATTACTGTGTCACCAAAAAGGTTCTTACGGCCCTGAGCGGCCCATTCGTCCACATGCTCCGCCATGGGAGATGAGGGAGTGATGGGATAGATGGCAGCCACCTCGCTGAACATATAAGCCACATGTCCGGCACAGGTATTACCATCCCACGTCACAAATTTCTTTTCTTTTGCCATAATCGTGAATGTTTAATTATGTGAATTCTATTATAATAATCTAATTATTTTCTCTGAACAAACTGCTTAGTACAAGAAGCCATACAGCCACAAGGGTATGGTAAGTTCCTGCCCCTTGACTATATTGCCCTGGACATATATCACATCGCTGCTGCGACGAAGGACATCTTCGGAAACGATGCGGTAACGCTGGTTGCCGTCCACAAAGAATGTGCTGCGGCGGTCGCCCACACTCAAATCGTGGCGTCCCCACAAAGCATTCTGGAAGAAGGTATCATACAAAAGCTGGCGTTCAACCTGGCCACCGGGCGCCAATGCATACATAAGATTGGTATTGTGCATTAGCAGACGGGCGGGTTTCTTAGGGAACTTTTCATCACCACGGAAAACCATATTGATGAGACGCGCGTCGTTGAGATACTTGATATAGTTCATCACCGTGGAGCGGCTGGTTGTCACATCAGTAGCCAACTGGCTTACATTGGGGGCGTAGGTGTTGTTGGTGGCCAGAAGATAGAGCAACTTCTTGATCTTGCACAGATATTTTAGTTCTATCTGCTGAATATGAAGAATATCCACCTCAATCATCATGTTCATCACCTTGAGCAGATTCTCCGAGAAATCAGTCTTTTCAAGGAAGAAGGGGTAATAGCCATGATGCATGTATGACTCCAGGTATTCCATAGGATTGACTTGCGCCAACACTTCATCAGCAATACGCTCATGACGGTTGAGAATTTCACGGAGACCATACGGGCGAAGTTCCAAACCTGTCTGGATATTAATGTATTCGCGCAAGGAGAAACCGCGGAGGTTGTAACTGCTGACCAGTCCGCAAAGTTCGGGATTCTCATCCTTGAGCCGCATTACCGAACTACCGGTAAAGACAATGCGCAAATGCGGATAACGGTCATATATAAGACGGATTTCCTGGCTCCAACGTGGTTGTTTGAAGACCTGGTCAATAAGCAACACCTGACCGCCGGAACGCACGAACTCGCTGGCAAACTCGTGCAACGTATGTCCCTGAAAATAAAAATGGTTCATATTGACATAGAGGCAACGACGGTCGCGCATGCCAAAATGTTCACGGGCGTATTGAAGCAAGAATGTGGTTTTTCCCACTCCCCTGCTGCCCTTGATTCCTATCAGACGGTCGCGCCAATTGATCTCATCCATCAGCGCGCGCCGTACGGGGGCACCCAGGTGCTCCAATAAATATCGGTGTGTACGAAAGAATGTTTCAAGCATACCCATTTCTGATGATAACGGGTACAAAGTTAATCAAAAAACCTAAAATTGCAAAGTCTCTTTGACAAAAAGTGATTATTTTTCCGGGAATACAGAGATATGACGCATCTGGTTCATGATGGCAGTCTGGCGACGGAGCATATACTTTGAAGGCTTGCTGCTGTCAAACTTCAAAGGATTGGGCAATGTGGCGGCCACAAGAGCGCAATTGGCACGGGTCAGTTCTGCACTGGGACGACGGAAATGCCATTGGGCAACAGCTTCGGCGCCGTATATACCGTCACCCATTTCTATGGAGTTGAGGTAGACTTCCATAATGCGATGTTTGCCCCAAATCCATTCTATAAGAACTGTAAAATATGCTTCCAGCCCCTTTCGCAACCAAGTGGAACCGGGCCAAAGGAAAACGTTCTTGGCTGTCTGCTGGGAAATTGTACTTCCCCCACGAAGCTTTTTGCCGTCTTCTTTGTGTTCCTTAACGGCTTTTTTGATTTCCACAAAATCGAAACCGTTGTGCGTAAGAAAACGCTGATCCTCGCTTGCCATCACTGCCACTGGCATATAAAGAGACATGGAGTCCATGGGAACCCAATGATGGCGCATACGGATGGTTTCACCGCGTGACACTTGCTGGACACAGCGTATGACCATTAGCGGAGTTATGTGGACTGGAACCCATTTGTATATAAAAACAGAAAGGATTGTGCTCCCGAAGAACAGGAGCACAATCCATCGTATAGTTCGCTGGATACGTTTCAGCAAATTCATTATTGCAATGTGCCAGCATTAGCTGCATTGATCATTTCCTGGCTGGCATAGAGGTAGATCTCTACACGACGGCTGGCCGCACGGTCTTCCTTGCCATCAGGACCATATACCAAGAAGTCGGGGTTCTCGCCAAAACCTTCTGTGCTGGTAATCTGAGTGGGGTCTACACGGCAAGTACCGGTGAGATAGGCTTTCACTGCATTGGCACGACCCTGGCTCAGGGTGAGGTTGAGCGCATCTGAACCATCGCTGCTGGCAAATCCTTGGATAGACACATCTACGTCTGAATAGATATTGAGCACCTCGGTGGCAAACTTCTTCAATGAAGCCTTAGCTGCTGGCTGAAGATCTGACTTTCCTGCGGCAAAAAGCACGCCATTGTCAAGTGTAACTTTCACAGCTTCCAATCCACGTCCGTCCTTGGTTGTTTCAACGGTTGCGTCCTGCATAGCAGCTGCAGCAGCGGCCTTGGCCTTGTCCATCTTACGTCCGATAAGCGCTCCGGCAGTTGTTCCCACTGCCACACCAGCAGCCGCACCAATAGCTGCGCCCTTACCTGCGTTTCCTGTGGCCTTACCAATCAAAGCACCTACTCCAGCGCCTAAGGCACCACCGCCTCCGGCACCGATTAATGAACCCTTGAGCGTATTGGACGCTCCACAACCTGACAACAAGATTGAGATTCCGGCAACTCCGGCAATTGTCTTGAATAATTTCATAGTTCCTAAAAATTAATACTTTTATATAATGTTAACAATTCTAAGCCTATTCCTTGGAAGAGTTCGCAAGCGAATCTTTTCATTATCTTTTTTTCGAACACAAAGATACATATTTTTATTCATGGTGGACATTATTTTGCGTTATTTTTCGTATTTTTGCAAAAATTTTCACAACAATTCACATTTTACCTATGGCAAAAGAATTAGATTTCCTCACCAAGAGAAGTGAGGACTACTCAAAATGGTACAACGAACTGGTGGTTAAAGCCGACCTGGCCGAACAATCAGATGTGCGCGGCTGCATGGTGATAAAGCCCTATGGTTATGCCATCTGGGAAAAAATGCAACGCATTCTGGACGAGATGTTCAAGGAGACCGGAGTACAGAACGCATACTTCCCCTTGCTCATTCCCAAATCATTCCTCAGCAGAGAGGCTGAACATGTTGAAGGTTTTGCCAAGGAGTGTGCTGTGGTTACACACTACCGTCTGAAAACCAATGAAACGCATGATGGTGTAGTGGTTGACCCAGCTGCACGATTGGAAGAAGAACTCATCATCCGTCCCACAAGCGAAACTATTATCTGGAACACTTTCAAGAACTGGATCCACTCTTACCGCGACCTGCCCGTTCTGTGCAACCAGTGGTGCAACGTAATGCGATGGGAAATGCGTACACGCTTGTTCCTGCGCACAGCAGAATTTTTGTGGCAGGAAGGCCACACAGCCCACGCCACCAAAGAAGAAGCAGAAGAACGTGCACACCAGATGCTTGGAATATATGCCGAATTCGCTGAAAAGTATATGGCCGTACCCGTAGTACAGGGTGTGAAGAGCGAGACAGAACGATTTGCTGGAGCCTTGGATACCTACACTATCGAAGCCATGATGCAAGACGGCAAAGCCTTGCAAAGCGGAACAAGCCACTTCTTGGGACAGAATTTCGGTAAGGCCTTTGATGTGCAATTCCTCAACAAAGAAAACAAACCCGAATACGCTTGGGCAACCAGTTGGGGCGTAAGTACCCGACTGATGGGCGCGCTCATCATGACCCATTCTGACGACAACGGTTTGGTTCTGCCTCCCGCATTGGCTCCCATTCAGGTCGTAATCATACCTATCGGCAAACCCGCACAGATGGAACAATTAGACACCAAGGCACAGGAAATCGTCAACGATTTGAAAGCACTTGGAATTAGTGTCAAATATGACAATGCTGACAACAAGCGTCCAGGCTTCAAGTTTGCGGATTACGAGCTCAAGGGAGTGCCTGTACGTCTGGTATTGGGTGCACGTGACCTGGAACAGGGTGTCGTAGAGATCATGCGTCGTGATACACTTGAGAAAGAAAATGTTTCAATTGAAGGAATTGCCAACTACATCAAGAATTTGCTTGATGACATTCAAGCCAACATTTTCAAGAAAGCCAAAGACTTCCGCGACAGCCACATCTACGAATGCAACGATTACGAAGACTTCAAGGCAAGAGTCAAGAACGGCGGTTTCTTCCTTTGTCATTGGGATGGCACAGCAGAAACTGAAGCCCGCATCAAGGAAGAGACACAAGCGACAATCCGCTGTGTCCCCTATGGTTTTGAACAGACACCTGGCGTGGACATGGTAAGCGGCAAACCCGCTGTTGCCCGTGTGCTTATGGCTCGTTCATATTAAAAATCTCCTTTAGGGAACACGGCATCGAAAAACTCCCGTTCACAACCTCTGTTTGAGAAATGTGAACGGGAGTTTTTTCGATGTAATGAGTTTTTCATTCGTAAACTCCCTGGAATCTGAGGATATCAGGGAACATCATCCTCTTCGACAAAAATATAACGGCCGCCTTCTTCATCAAATAATCTACGAATAAGATTGCCATAATTTTCATCTACCGGATATGTCTTTTCGGGTGAGCCCAACAAGGCATCTGTACCCTTAAGCAAAATGTGGACATTGTCTTGTAACTTTGGAAGCCATTCCGGATTATCAGCAGAAATATGAAGAGAATGCGGTTTACTTCGGTCAAACACATTGCCTATAATACGGAAATTTGACGCCTTATTATAGTGTCCCCAGCTCTTAATCAGCGCAGGAGTCATCTTATCCGGACGTTGATTGCCAAAACCATAACCGGCACGACGCAATATATTACCTGTAAACAGCACATTTTGCATCCGACGATTTGCTTCATTTTCAGCCTTGCCGACAAAATATTCAATCGCATAAACACAATCTTCAATCAAATTGTTTGAATAAGTGACATCTTGCATTAACACATCCTCGTTTCCTACCGCAGAAATCTGATGTGTAATACCTGCATCATAACATTGATAGACATAACAATGATCGATGACATAACGGCCACAGCCTCCATAAATTTCTATTCCATTACCATACCGAGTCGGCTGTCGATCACCATAAAATTGTATGCTGCCTCCAATCCAGCCTAACTCGCAGTTTCTAACCACAAGACTTTGAGTAGTTCCGCTTCCGATGCCGTGAGAGCCAACATATTTAATGCAGAAATTATCTATGATAACATTATCGGTGGCATAGAACCCATGTCGTCTTATTGGCATCTCTATCGATTTGAAACGTTCAGAAGGATTACCCCGATGAGAGCAAAGATACACAATTCCGTTAGTGGGTTCATGCCAAAAATCTAAGTCACGATGCAAATCTGCAAAAGATGCAAATTGCTCATCTAAATCAATGTGTAAAGTAGTACTATTATCAACTGATTTTCGTTTCATAACCTTAAATGCCGTTTGTTCGCCTTCATTTAGGACAAGAACAGCCACATCAAGGTCAATGGGTTCACTATACGCATACACATTTGGAACATTAGTTTCAAGCCATGCACCATGTTCTACTGCATTAAACGGAGAACCATTAAGAATAGGCTTATCACCTTTACCATAAGCAGAATAAGTCACACCAGCCTTTGTATGTATACAACCTCTCCACATATCTCCACGTCTAAAGAGAACCACATCACCTCTTTGGAGATTTAACGAATTTATCTTATTCAATGATTTAAAAGGCTGGTGTTGATTTGTACCAGAATTGGAATCATCTCCATCAACTGAAACATAATAAACAACACCATTAACGGAATAATTTGATTTGGTGCGTAAAATCTTATTCTTTAGTTTACGAGCCTGTTTCTCAATTTTAATGTAATCTTTATTCAATCTTTTACATGTAGCTAAATTTGAAAAGGCAAAAGTAAACACAAAAGAAAGGAATATAAACAAGTCTCTACGTCTCATATTATATATTATATAAGGTATATATAGTACAAAATTATTAAAAAATATGAGACGGATAAAATTTTAACAGATAATTTATGGAATAGACATAAAAAAAAGAGTTTCCCAAGCGGATGCTCAAGAAACTCTCCAGACTTAAAAAACGGCGGCTACCTACTCTCCCACGGGTGTGCAGTACCATCGGCGCGGGCGGGCTTAACTGCTCTGTTCGGAATGGGAAGAGGTGGGACCCCGCCACTATAGCCACCTTAATGACAATAATGACAAATCACAACAAC
>JAFNXL010000065.1 GCA_017379075.1 Bacteroidaceae bacterium | reverse complement strand
CATTATTGTCATTAAGGTGGCTATAGTGGCGGGGTCCCACCTCTTCCCATTCCGAACAGAGCAGTTAAGCCCGCCCGCGCCGATGGTACTGCACACCCGTGGGAGAGTAGGTAGCCGCCGTTTTTTCATCAAGAGAGAGAGAGTTTCCTAAGCATAAAAGTTTGGGAAACTCTTTTTTTGTATGTATATTTCCTCATTTGCTTTGGTTGCTACAACTAATTTGTGTACTTTTACAATCTAAAAGTAATAGATTCGATAAGATTCTATAATATCTAATGCAAATGATAAGGTGTAAGACAGTTCGGCCGCTTATTGTACAAAAGACTCGTTTTGACCGGGTACTTGAGCTTGTTGCAATTGTATTGATATTGCTTGCATGGTTTGCTGCGTCCTGTCTTTATGTTTTGGACAATCAGTATTTTCTTTATTTTTTATTTGCCGCTTTATCTACGATGTTGGCCGGCATAATGTTTCTAACGGTGCGCTTTCCTGATAAGCTTAGGATAAAGATGCACGTTGATTTAGGTGGGGATGCGATTGTCCTTCAATCACGTTTGGTGTTACGATCTATCAGGTGGATAGGAGTGACCTTTGCGCTGCAGGGACATTTCTTTATTTGGGGCTTCAGATGTTTGCGTTCAGAAGGTTTGCATTCCTGTGGCATTTTGTTATTTGTTATTGCGGCTGCTGTAACTTTATCCTTTGTAATTAGTGTTTTGGTTTATTATACTATGCGAATAAACAAGTTGAATAAGAAATCAGATAATATATGAATAAAAAATTACTTCTGTGTGCGATTGTATGGTTAGTTTGCGGATCGCTTTTGGCCCAGACCACATGGTTTAATCCAATGGAGGGAGATGAACCTTATATTTGCGGACGTGCCTGGAATACAGAAATCGGTAAGAGTTTTGCACGAATGCCAGAACGGTTTAAGGCAACCATGCCTCGAAGTGTTTGGGGACTCTCGCGTCAGAGTGCAGGACTAATGATACGTTTCCGCACCAATTCACCAACCATTCAAGTGAAATATAAGATTGCGCGTGAAGGCGGATATAAGAACATGGCCCCTTTGTGTCATGGTGGAGTTGATTTGTACGGAACCGATGCCAATGGAAACACCCACTGGATTGGCAACCACATGGGATGGAAATATGCCGATACCATCACCGTTACTTTCAAGGAGATTAAAGCTCCTTCGTTTCCGCACCGAGGTCTGGAGTATCAGCTTTATCTTCCACCTTATAGCGAAACCACTTCCCTGCAGATTGGTGTTGATGCTGGTACAGATTTTGCCTTCCTTCCGCAGTCGCCCGAAAGACCGATTGTCGTTTATGGCTCCTCCATTGTCCAGGGTGCATCGCCATCGCGCCCCGGCTTGATGTGGACAAACATCCTGCAGCGCGAGACAGACTATCCGGTCGTCAATCTTGGTTTCTCTGGTTCTGCCCTGATGGAAGCCCCCTTGTTCGAGGCCATGAGCGAGATTGACGCCCGTGTGTTCATCCTCGACCCCATGCCTAACAGCCACGGACTTGGCGAAGAAATCTTCAAGCGCATGACCTGGGGTGTCCGCAAATTGCGCGAGAAAAGCCAGGCTCCCATTCTTCTTGTCGAAAGTTCTTCCACATGCGACAGCGTCTTCAAACCCGAACTGTACCGCAAGTACCGTGCCGGCGATGCCGTATTGCGCAAGGCTTATCAGCATCTGCTTTCCGAGGGTGTAAAGAACCTCTATTACCTCTCCCATCAGGAACTCGGCCTGGGCGAAGACTCATGGATTGAGGGCGTGCATCCCAATGACCTTGGCAACCGCGAATATGCCGATGCGTACAAGAAGAAACTAAAGGAAATTCTCTCCGAAGACACACCCAACCCGCGTTACATGCCCACTCGCCAGTTCCGCGACGGTTCTTACGACTGGACATTGCGCCACAACGAAGTGATGCGCCAGAACCGTACTACCGACCCGGAAATACTCATGATTGGCAATTCCATCACGCACGGCTGGCAATGGGATGCCTCATGGGAGAAGATGTTCAGGGGTCGCCGTGTAACCAATATGGGATTCGGCTCCGACCGCATTGAGAATGTCTATTGGCGCATATTCCACGGCGAACTGGAAGGCTGCAAGCCCTCCACCATCTGCTTGCAGATAGGCATCAACAATCTGGCGAAAGGCGAGCGCGAGGAAGACATCGCCGGCGGCATCGTGGCCTTGTCTGCCCTGATCCGCCAGCGCCAGCCCCAAGCGCGACTATGTGTCATAAAGATATATCCCTGCAAGGGCATGGAAGAGAAGGTGGCGCGCCTGAACGATTGCTTGCAGCAGCTGTTGCCGCAGGACGCACACACCGTTCTCTTGGATGCCAATGCCGTGTTGTTGCGCAAGGACAATAGCGGAAAGATTGACGAAACCCTGTTCCGGGACGGTGTCCATCCCAATGGGATTGGCTATAAACTTCTTGCCAAACAACTGAAAGAAAAGATATTGCCCAAATAAATTTCAACTGCTTTCGGCTTCTTTGAGTCTATTATTGACATCTTTCCTTTCTTGTTTTTTGGGAAATAGTCTGCTATTCCCAGCAAAATGCGAAAGAAAATCCACTCAATAATAGTGCTCAAATAATGCCGCAATTAAATTTAAACAGTTTCTAATACTCGTAATTAAAAAAAAAGACGTATCTTTGCAGCCGAATAAGTCGCGCCTGTGGTGGAATTGGTAGACACGCCAGACTTAGGATCTGGTGCAGCGATGCGTGTAAGTTCGAGTCTTATCAGGCGTACTCTAAAAAAAGGATGTGCAAACCGCACATCCTTTTTTGTTATTGACTGGCCAATGCCGCTTATCGTTCATCCCCCCATAACAAGGTCCCGTCCGCAGCCTGTCCTGCGGCATCCACGCTGATTTCTGTCGTGCGCGCGTTATTATATAAGGTAATGGTGGCCTTTCCGTCCTTGTCCAGCATCAGGTTGGGGTTCCAGTATAGCGTGCGGCGGTAGTCCTTTGCGTTTTCTGGTGGCGTTTGCTTGCTGTAGTCAGGACTGTAGCATTCGGCGGGATAGGCAAAGCCCTGCATCTTGATGCAACGGTCGCTGTATGCGTTCGTGTATCCCGATTTGAACAACACGCTCACGGCAGGACGGTCGCTTCCGTAATACCGCTTGTCGCCCTCCAGACGCGGAGAATAGTCGGTAAAGATGTAGATGGAGTCCAGTTTGGTCAGGCGGTTAAATTTCTTTGTCGCCTCCTCCACGCTCATGCCGTTTATGCGGAACGCCGTAGACGTGTTGCCATAGATGTTGTCCAGACGGTTCACCACGTTGTAGTGTCCCTCCAGTCCCATGTGTCCCACATGATATTGCGCCAGTGCCTGTGACAGCGTGGCTGAAGAGGAATACCAACCGTCCATCAGCCCGGCGTCCACCACCAGGTTGAAGGCATCGTAGGCGTCCAGCGCCACAACCGGTCTCATGTACTTGTCCCGTCTCAGTCCGCCGTGGCTGGCATATACCTTCACTTCCTGCAAGGTCTTCTCTAGCGAAGGACGGTTCTTTCCTTCTTCCTTTACCTTCAACGGACGGTGCGCGGTCTGGTAATGGTTGTAAGGCTTCGCAAATTTGGGATACGGGTTGGAGAGTCTTACATAAAATTCAGGGTAGGAATATTCCGATTTCTTGCTCCAAATGTGGTCGTTGAATTTCTTTTCATCATCCGGCCATTTGCTGTAGTCGCTTGCCCATAGAAACATCTGATAGTCTCCGTAAAGTTTCGGGGTTTTGAAGCGGAACTGTCCGTCATCGGCGGTGGCATCCATCTTCAGGGTTCTGCCTTGGTATTCCACCTCTCCGTGTACTCTTATCTCGTTTTTCAGCATCTCTCCGTCGCCCTTCCATCTTCTGTATTGTTCCTTGTCCAGTCCGGTGGTGTCGGCATGCTTTTCCCAGTTTCCGCTGGTCAGATCCTTTCCGGCAAAGAAACGACTTCCGTCTGTGTCGCGCCATCCGAATCTTCTGTTGATGTCGTCGTTTATCATTTCCTGGCTCACGCCCATGAACTTCAGGTGGTCCCGCAGAACGGTTTCCTGTAGCGGGCTGTACTTCTCCGCTGCTTCGTATGTATGCACGGCGCCGAAGATGTAGGGCGTCTTCTCCACGGGATGCACGGGAATGAAATTGCCCTTCACCGCCATTTCCTTCCAGTCGAACCTGCGCCATCCCTGCACCATCATCAGCAGATCCAGCGCACGGTTGTGCCGTTCGTCGTCCGCCTCGAAGTACCATTCCGGCTGTGGCACAAAGCCCTTTATCTCGCTTGCAAGCAGCATCTCGGTCAGGATGTTTCCCGTGTCGTCGTTCCTCGAGCCGCGCACGGCATCCCTCACCGCCACGGATATGCGGGTGTTTCCCTGGATACCCTGCACGCCCAGGCTGATCTGTTCGTAGGGCTTGTACTGTTCCTTCGCACCGTTGAATGTCAGCGTGGGGCGCTCAATGTCTTTTTTCTTCACAAAGAACAGACGGTCTGCCCACACCCTTCCGT
>JAFNXL010000013.1 GCA_017379075.1 Bacteroidaceae bacterium | reverse complement strand
CCTCTTGATCTCCCCCTCTATGGGGAGAAAGTTTTGCCGGAGGGGTGCGGTTTTTAGTTTGTGAATGTTTTGTTTCGACAGAAGAACAAAAGAACATATTTGAGTTTGGCCGGTTCTCTTATGAAGCTTATGTACTTGTGTCTGGTCTCTTTTTTTACTTTGGCCGTTGGCTGTTAGCTTTTGGTTGTTAGCTGTTTGCTGCTTCGCCAATGGCCAATGGCTAACAGCTAATGGTTGTTGTTTTGTTTTCCGGAACAACACTGCAAAGATAAGGCTTTATTTTGTAATAACAAAATAAAAACGGAATTATTTTCGCTTATTTGTAATATTTTTTTATATTCATATCTTTTTGTGTGGTATGGGGTCTGTGAACGGCATCCAGAGGGAAAAAATACGGCCACGCCATGCCGTAAAATTTTCCATGCCATGCGCCTGTAGGGGTGTAAAGAATTTTTCTGGTGGCCGCCGTCACAAGCGTCATTTTCTGCCAAAACTCCACAAATTTTGCATTTTGATATTCCATCATCGAAATGCTGCGTCGCTCGGCATAACCCCCAAGCCAGCTTGGTGTTCTGCGCTCACTCCTTTGCATTTTGATATTCCATCATCGAAGGAACTCACGCTCGGTCTTCCTCAAATAAATTTGGGAATCCTCTCGCTAAACCGTTCCTTTGTGTTTTTGTATTTTTGTGTTTTTGTGAAAACAAGTCTGCGTGCCTATAATATATTAAGTTATTAAATATATTTAATAATTAAATAAGGTGTACCCCTTCACCCTCTTATTTTTGTGTTTACAAATTTACAAAAACACAAAAAAACAAAGAATCCCCAATAGTCAGTGAAACCAATCCCGTGGCATCTGCGTTAAGAGGTCCTTTTTATATATTGCAATGTAGAGGCAAAGGATACGGCATAGTTCAGCGATGAGCCTCTGAGCTGTGAGCAATGAGCAATGAGTAATGAGTAATGAGCGGTGAGGCAATGCTCTCTCGTCATCCTGAACTAAATTATTCGCTTTCGCTCATCGAAAATATCTTTTATTTGTTAGAATAAGGTATGGCCAGCATGACAATATAGCAACGCTAAAACACAGAATCCCACCCCGAAAGGTGGGATTCTGTGCTTCAAAAGGCTTGTTTTTGCCACTGAAAACACCCTTTTGGGGGCTTTTTTAGGGTGTTTTTACAGGATTTTACAAAACGCAAAATCTTATATTGTTGAATATTAGTGTATTACAATCAAAACTTTGTATTTTTGTGTTTTTGCATTTTGCATTTTACAAATGCGAACCTGCTTCCGTTCGGCAATTGAAACAAGTTTCATTGCGCTCACTTACTCGCAGCTTTGATGATGTCCCATCATCGAAGGAACTCACGCTCGGTCTTCCTCAAATAAATTTGGGAATCCTCTCGCTTAACCGTTCCTTTGTGTTTTTGCGTTTTGCATTTTTGCAAACGCATTACAGCACGGGGCTGATGTGTCATTCCGCAGTGATGAGCACGGTGGCATAGGCTGAGATACCTTCCTGGCGGCCGGTGAAGCCGAGCTTCTCGGTGGTGGTGGCCTTGATGCTGATGTCGTCCACGTCTATGCCCATGACTTGTGCCAGGCATTCCTGCATCTGTGGGATGTGGGGCTTGAGCTTGGGCTGCTCGGCGCAAACGGTGGCGTCTATGTTGCCCACGGTGTATCCCTTTGAGGCAATGAGCTGCACGGTCTTGCGGAGCAGAATCTTGCTGTCCACGTCCTTGAATTCCTGTCCGGTGTCGGGGAAATGGTAGCCGATGTCTCGCATGTTGGCCGCGCCCAGGAGCGCGTCGCAGATGGCATGGATGAGCACGTCTGCATCGCTGTGGCCCAGCAACCCCATGCTGTGTTCAAGGCGTATGCCGCCCAGCCATAGTTCGCGTTCGGGGACAAGGCGGTGTACGTCGAATCCCATTCCTACTCTTATCTTCATATCTGTTCGTTTTTTTACTTGAATCTGACGGGGATGACCTTTGTTACCTGTTCGCCGCGCCATTCGCCCAGCAGGATGCCGTCGGTCTCGGTGAAGAGCACGCCATAGCCGTTGCGGATGTCGTTCTCATAGGGGCCGTACCAGATGTCGCCGTTGGCATAGTAATAGATGCCGAAGCCGTGGCGGCGGTTCATGAAGATTTCGCCCATGTACTGGTCGCCGTTGGCATAGCGCATGGTCACGAAGCCGTAGTTGTACTGCTCGGGGCCTTCCATAATGAGCTGTTCCTGGTTGCGCACGATGTATTCGGGCCTGCCCGTGGTGTTGCTGTAGGAGACGTACTTCTCGGGGCTTCCCACAATGGTGCTTTGGCGCGTCTGTGTGATGCCGAAGAGCAGTTTGCCCTCGCGGAACATGCCGGTAACCTTGGCGCCGTCGTTGCCGATGAACATGCCGTAGCCGTAGGGGAGTCCCTCTCGGCTGGTTTGTCCGATGTATTCGCCCGTGGGCGTGCTGAACGACTTGCCTGTGAAGCGTGAGACATAGTCGAAATAGACTTCCATGTGTCCGTTGGGTACAAGCTCGTATTTCTCTACGGGTGTCCTCTGTGCGTGGCTGACGGATGCGGTGAACGCAATCAGTGCCAGGGTTGTCCAAATGTGTTTCATCTGTAATATCCTTTTGTGTTGATTTCTTTCCAGACGGCGGGGTGGAGTCCTTCTCCCTGGAAGGTGCCCCGGCGTATGCTTTCTCTGATCTGTGTGCTGCTGATGGGGATGAGGGGCGTCTGTGCCACGGTTACGCTGGGCGGCGTGTCCTGGAGGGTGTGTCCGGGACGGGGGTAGACGATGATGCGGTGGTGGCGCATGATTTCCTCGTGCATGTGCCAGAGGGGGAAGCGCTCCCAGTTGTCGGCTCCCATGACCAGGATGAACTCCTTGTCGGGGTGCTCGGCCCGGAGCGTCTCCAGGGTGTGGACCATGTAGGAGGGGCGGGGCAGGCGGAACTCTACATCGCTGACGCGCAGGCAGGCGCTTTCCTCCACGGCCAGCCGCGCGAGCGAAAGGCGTGCCTCGTCAGCCAGAAGGTCGGCGTGCTGCTTGTGGGGGTTGTGGGGAGAGACGACGAACCACAGCTCGTCCACCAGTCCTGCACGGCAGAGTGCCGTGCCCAGCTCGGTGTGGCCGTTGTGGATGGGGTTGAACGAGCCTCCGTATATGCCAATGGTGCGTCTTTCCATTCCGTCCCTTGTCTTTTTTATGTTACTGCTCTTCGGAGAGGAACTTGCGGAGCATGTCCAGCGTCTGTTGTTTGGCCTCGTCGAGGTTGTCGTTGATGACGATGCGGTCGAACTGGGGCGCAAAACTCATCTCGTATTCGGCCTTTGCCACGCGCTGCTCAATCTGCTCCATGCTGTCCGTGGCCCGGCCAATCAGGCGGCGTCGCAGCTCCTCCACTGAGGGGGGCTGTATGAACACGCTCAGTGCCTTGCTGCCGTAGTGTTCCTTGATGTTGCATCCGCCCTTCACGTCCACGTCGAAGACCACGTTCTGTCCGGCCTTCAGCTGGTTGTCAACCTGCTCCTTCAGTGTGCCGTAGAAGCGGTCCTGATAGACCTCCTCGTACTCCAGGAACTCACCGGCTGCAATGCGGCTACGGAACTCTTCGGGGGAGAGGAAGAAGTATTCCACGCCGTGCTGTTCGGTGCCTCGGGGCGGACGGCTTGTGGCGCTGATGCTGAAGGCCAGCCTCAGTTCGGGGTGTTCGGCCATAAGCCATTGTACAATGGTGCTCTTTCCGCTGCCGCTGGGGGCGCTGAAGATGATGCATTTTCCGTTTTTCTCCATAAAAATAAAAAGCTTACATTACGTTGAGAATCTGTTCCTTGATTTGCTCCAGCTCGTCCTTCATGCGCACCACGATGTTCTGCATCTCGGCTTGGTTGCTCTTGCTTCCGGTGGTGTTGATCTCGCGTCCCATCTCCTGTGCGATGAAGCCCAGCTTCTTGCCCTGTCCGTGGCCTTCGTCCATGGTCTGTCGGAAGTAGGCGAGGTGGTTGGAGAGGCGCTGCTTCTCCTCGCTGATGTCCAGCTTCTCAATGTAGTATATCATTTCCTGCTCAAGGCGGTTGCGGTCATATTCCACCTCGGGGATGCTCTGCAGGCCTTCCACAATGCGCTGGCGAATCTTCTGCACACGTTCCTGCTCGTAGGGGGCAATGCTTTCCAGCAGACGGGCAATGTTGTCCAGCTTTTCGCAGAACTTGCTCTGCAGCGCGGCGCCTTCCTGTGTGCGGAAGTCCATGAGCTGGCCAATGGCCTGTGCGATGGCTTGCTTGGCTGTTTCCCATTCCTCGGCGGTGAGTTCGGCCACCTCTTGTGTGCGGGCCATCACGTCGGGCATGCGCAGAAGGCAGGGCATCCAGTCGGCGGGTTCGGGAATGCCGTATTGTTGGCAGATTCCCTGTATCTGGCGGTGGTATGCCTCGGCAAGCACTGCGTTGATGGGCAGTTCGGCGGGGCCTTCTGTCTGTTCAATCCAAAGGTTGAACTCCACCTTTCCGCGCTCCAGCGCCTGGGCAATCATGCCGCGTATTTCCATTTCTTTTTCACGATAGGCAGGAGCCAGTCTTGTGGACAGGTCAAGTGCCTTGCTGTTGAGAGATCTGATCTCTGCCGTAATCTTTTTTCCTTGGTACTCGGCGCTTGCCTTACCGTACCCGGTCATGGATAGAATCATAATTTTAACAACAATTTTATGCAAAAGTAGCAAAATAATAGCAGAAAGTTGTAATTTTGTAGCGAAATTAAAAGGAAAAAACGATTTTATGTCTTGCATATTGCATATTGATACCAGTACACGGGTGTGTTCCGTGGCCCTGAGTCAGGACGGCGAGGTCATTTTCAGCCGCGAAGACCTTGAGGGCCCCAGCCATGCCGTTTCGTGTGGAGTGTATGTGGAAGAGGCGCTTTCTTTTGCCGAAAGCCATGCCATCCCCCTGGACGCCGTTGCCGTGAGCAAGGGTCCCGGAAGCTATACCGGCCTGCGCATCGGCGTGTCCATGGCCAAGGGAGTGTGTTACGGCCGCAAGGTGCCCTTGGTGGGGCTGTCCACCCTGGAGGTGCTCTGCGTGCCCGTTCTGCTCTATCATGACGAGATTGAGGACGACGCCCTGCTGGTGCCCATGATTGACGCCCGCAGAATGGAGGTGTATGCCGCAGTGTACGACCGTGCCCTCAAACCCCTGCGCCCTGTGCAGGCAGACATCGTGGAGGCCGACACCTATCTGGAGTTCCTGGAAAAGGGTCCTGTCTACTTCTTCGGCGACGGAGCGGCCAAGTGTGCCAAGGTGATCACACACCCCAACGCCCGTTTCATTGACGGCATCCACCCCTCTGCCCGCAACATGGCCCCGCTGGCCGAGATGGCGGTGGTGCGCGAGAACTTCGAGGACGTGGCATACTTTGAGCCTTACTACCTGAAAGAGTTTGTCGCCACCAAGTCAAAGAGTTTATTGTAATACAGAGTAGATATATATAAAAAAAGATGAATAACGAACAGCATAGCATGCCCGCCTACAACAGCAACCAGGAAGCGCTGCTGATGCCCGAATACGGACGCATGGTGCAAAGCATGGTGCAGGCCGCAATGGAGATTCCCGACAAGGCCGCCCGCCAGCAGTGTGCCAGATACATTGTGTCCATCATGGCCCGCATGCAGGATGTCAAGTCTGAACGTCCCGATTTTGAACATAAACTGTGGAACCATCTGGCCCGCATCTCGCATTACCAGCTGGACATTGACTATCCCGTGGACATCGTTCCCGAGCAGGAGGCGCTGGCGCATCCCGCTCCCATGGCCTATCCCATGAAGAGCATTCGCCGCCGCCATTACGGCTATCTGACAGAGCAGATGATGAACTATCTGAGCGAGTGTGAGGACGAGGAGGAGCGCACCGAACTGCTTGACCTCACGGCCAACCACATGCGCCAGAACCTGTTTACCTGGAACCCCGACTCCATGGACGCAGATGTGGTGCGACAGGACCTCAAGGTGTATACCAGAGGAAAGGTGAAGCTGCCACAGGATTTCAGCTTTTCCCCCATTGTGCAGGACGAGACCCAACAGCTCATGGGAAAGAAACGTAAGAAAAAGAAGAACAACGGATGGCGGCCTTCATAATTGACGGAGGATATCCTCTGCAGGGCGACATCACGCCCCAGGGTGCCAAGAACGAGGCGCTGCAGGTGCTGTGTGCCGTGCTGCTGACCGACGAGCCTGTCCGTATAAAGAATCTTCCGGACATTGCCGACGTGAACAACCAGATAGGCCTGCTTCAGCAGATTGGTGTCTCCGTGGAGCGCAATGCCCCCGGCGACTTCACATTCTGCGCAAGGGGAGTGTGTGCGGAATCCGTCATGTCGCAGGAGTTTCTGGAAGGATGCAGCAACTTGCGCGGCAGTGTAATGATGCTCGGCCCGTTGCTGGCCCGTTTCGGACAGGCCGCCATGGCGCGCCCCGGAGGCGACAAGATTGGCCGCCGCAGGCTGGACACCCACTTCATGGGAATGGAACGCCTGGGTGCATCCTTCGCGTATGACAGCGCTCGTGGCGTATACACCATCCAGGCCAAGGAACTGCACGGAGCATACATGCTGCTGGACGAGGCTTCCGTAACCGGCACGGCAAACATCATCATGGCCGCCGTAACCGCCAAGGGAACCACCACAATTTACAACGCTGCGTGTGAGCCTTATCTGCAGCAACTCTGCCAAATGCTGGTGGGGATGGGTGCCCGCATCAGCGGCATTGCCAGCAATCTGCTCACCATCGAGGGCGTTTCCTCGCTGCACGGAACCACCCATACCATTCTGCCCGATATGATTGAAATCGGGTCTTTCATCGGAATGGGTGCAATGGTGGGTCACGGCATCCGCATTCGTGGCGTGCATCTGCCCCAGCTTGGCGTAATTCCGCAGACCTTCCGCCGCTTGGGCATTGAAGTGATTGCGGAGGGAGACGATTTGATTGTGCCCCGTCAGGACCATTATGAGATTGAAACCTTCTTGGACGGTTCCTTCATGACATTGGCTGACGCGCCCTGGCCAGGTTTGACCCCAGACTTGCTGAGCGTGCTTCTTGTGGTCAGCACACAGGCAAAAGGCTCGGTGCTGATTCATCAGAAAATGTTCGAGAGCCGTCTGTTCTTTGTGGACAAGCTCATTGACATGGGGGCGCAGATTATCCTGTGCGACCCTCACAGAGCTGTGGTTGTGGGCCATGACAGGCAAATGCGTCTGCGCGGCCGCTGCATGACCAGCCCCGACATCCGTGCCGGCATCGCGCTGCTCATTGCGGCGATGAGTGCGGAGGGAACGAGCCGTATAGAAAACATCGGTCAGATTGACCGTGGATATGAGAAGATAGAAACGCGCCTGAACGCTTTGGGCGCACATATAAGCCGAGTATAATGATTGCTGAAGACAAAGTTTACCGAATAGGACAGATTACGCGCACCCATGGCGTCAAGGGAGAGGTGGCGCTTTCCTTTACAGACGATGTGTGGGACCGTGCCGATGCCGATTATCTGGTGTTGCGCATTGACGGCATTCTGGTGCCTTTCTTCATGGAGGAGTACCGCTTCCGCAGCAACACCGTGGCGCTGGTAAAGTTCTTGGGTTACGACACCTCGGAGGAGGCTCGCGAGTTGTGCGGCACAGATGTGTACTTCCCTTACGAACTGACACCCGATGTGCAACCCGATGACGAGTTTGCCTGGAGCCATTTTACGGGTTTCCGTGTGGTGGACCGCCAGGCTGGATTCCTGGGCGAAATTGATCAGGTGGACGACTCCACATCCAATGTCCTCTTCTACGTGGGTTCGCTGATGATACCAGCCGTGGAGGAATTTGTCATGGAGATTGACCATGCCGGACGAACGGTGTTGGTGGACTTGCCTTCCGAATTGCTCGATTTGAACGAATAATGAACTATGGGAAACGATAACGCAAACAAAAAGAAGAAGATATGTATTCTGGGCAGTACCGGAAGCATTGGCGTACAGGCTCTTCAGGTCATTGAGGAGCATGCAGACATGCTGGAGGCTTATGTGCTTACGGCAAACAGTCAGGCCGACTTGCTGATTGAGCAGGCAAGGCGTTTCCAACCCGCTGCGGTGGTGATTGCCGACGAGAGCAAATACGCCTACGTAAGCGAGGCGCTGGCCAACGAGCCGGTACAGGTTTATGCCGGAGCCGAGGCCTTGTGCCAAGTGGTGCAGATGGAGCCGGTGGACATGGTGCTGACCGCATTGGTCGGCTTTGCCGGACTGCGTCCTACGTTAAGTGCTGTGGAGGCTGGAAAACCCATTGCCCTGGCCAACAAGGAAACCTTGGTGGTGGCTGGCGAGCTGGTAACGGCAAAGTGTCTGGAAAAAGGCGTGCCCATGCTACCTGTGGATAGTGAGCACAGCGCAATCTTCCAATGCCTCGTAGGGGAGGTGAGTCCTGTGGAGAAGTTGATTCTTACGGCCTCGGGAGGCCCTTTCCGCTCCTTCACGATGGAGCAGATGAAGGATGTCACCCCGGCAATGGCGCTCAAGCACCCGAATTGGGAGATGGGAGCCAAGATCACCATTGACAGCGCCAGCATGATGAACAAGGGCTTTGAGGTCATTGAGGCCCGTTGGCTTTTTGATGTCACCCCCGACCAGATTCAGGTGGTGGTGCATCCGCAGAGCGTTGTACACAGCGCCGTGCAGTTTCAGGACGGAGCCGTGAAGGCGCAATTGGGTTGTCCGGACATGAGAGTGCCCATCCAACTGGCTTTCACATATCCTCACCGTGTCTATAGCGATTTCCCTCGAATGGACTGGTGGCAGATGGGTGACCTCACGTTTGAGGCCCCCGACATGAAGCGTTTCCGCTGCCTGCAACTGGCCTATGACGTAATGCGTACAGGTGGCACGGCTCCTTGTGTGCTCAATGCTGCCAACGAGGTGGTGAACCTTGCCTTCCGCCGTGGACAGTGTGGCTTCCTGCAGATGGCCGATGTCATTGAGGAAACGCTCCAGCGCATGCCGCTCACCGTAAGCCCCACGCTGGAGGATTATCTGCAATGCGATGCCGAGAGCCGTAGAATGGCAGCGTCTATCCTGGGTATATCTTGATTTTGTTAATTAAGCATAATATATTAGAAATTAAAACGATAAATGGATTTACAAGTAGTAGCGATTAAAGCTTTGCAGCTTCTGTGCTGCCTCAGCCTTCTTGTGGTGCTTCACGAGTTTGGCCACTATGGTTTCAGCAAACTCTTCCGCGTGAAGGTGGAGAAGTTCTATATGTTCTTCAACCCCAAGTTCCATTTGTTCAGTACGCGTGACAAGTGGTTCACCCGACTGTTTCCTTATTTCAAGAACAATGAGACGGAATACGGCATAGGATGGCTTCCCCTGGGCGGTTATGTGAAGATTTCCGGAATGGTGGACGAGAGCATGGATACCGAACAGATGAAACAGCCTGCACAACCTTGGGAGTTCCGCTCGCAGAAGGTGTGGAAGCGTTTCTTCATCATGGCTGGTGGTGTGATTATGAATCTCATCACCGCTTGGGTCATTTACAGTGCTGTACTCTTCACTTGGGGACATGAATATATTCCCATGCGTAACATCACGGATGGTTTCCAGTTCAACGAATACGCCCAGTCACTCGGTTTCCGCAACGGAGACATTCCCGTGGCTGCCGATGGCGACTCCATCATAGAACTTTCCGTATCCAATCTGCGCACCATTTCAAACGCATCGGTGATTACGGTTCTCCGTGGTGGCGAGGAAGTGCAGCTCAACATGCCCGAAGAAGGGTTGAACATGCTGGAGATGCTGGAGATGGAACCGGCCTTTATGGCTCCCGTGGCACCCATCGTGGTGGATACGGTAATGCCCGGCTCGCCTGCGGAAAAGGTGGGTATGCGAAGCGGAAGCCGCATCTGTTCAATTGACGGTATAGGCCTGGAGACCTGGGGCGACTTTGACGAGAAGATTTATCTTCGCCGTCGTGACGTCCTTGAATCACCCGAATGCACCAATGCCGACAGCCTGCGTCTGCGCACAATGGCGGTGGTATTCGTCAATCCCGGTATGGAGCCGGACAGCTGCGTGATGGAACTTGGCTCAGATTACATGATGGGAGTGGTTCGTGGTGTGCCTGGAATCAAGCCTGCCTACAAGGAATATACCCTGCATTCAAGCATCCCGGCCGGATTGAAGTTCGGATGGAATGTGTTGAGCGGATATGTGAACGACTTGAAATACATCCCCTCAAAGAAGGGAGCGCAGAGCGTAGGCTCGTTTGTAACCATTGGCAGCATCTTCCCTGCGCAGTGGGACTGGCTGAAGTTCTGGAACATGACCGCGCTTATCAGCATCATTCTGGCGGTGATGAACATCCTGCCCATTCCCGGTCTGGACGGCGGCCACATCGTGTTGCTGGGCTATGAGGCCATCACTGGCCATGCGCCCTCGGACAAGGCGATGGAGTGGATTGAGCGCATCGGTCTCTTCCTCATCCTGGCTCTGATGCTTCTGGGATTCGGTAATGACTTCGTTCGTTTTGTATTCCCCTTGTTCGGTTTGTAATATCAAGGAATCATGGACAATTTGCCCAAAGACCCTTTCATGCTGCTCAGTTATGTGAACACACAATTGCGCGATGTTTATCCTTCGCTGGACGACTTGTGTGGCAGCCTGGGCGTTGAAGCCACCGCCTTACAGGAAGTTTTGGGCGGAGCCGGATTCGAGTACAATGCAGAGCAGAACCGTTTTTGGTAGTAACCTTCGGAGCGGTTCTGTGGAGCAGAGAAAAAAATAATTCAGTAATATAAGGACATAACAGCATAGATTATGAAATACAGTTTTCTTATAGTCGCAACGCTTGCGCTTTGTTCTTGTGGCGGTGTTTCGCCCGAAGAAGAAGGCGCCCGCATGCTTTCAGAAGCTCGTGCAGCTTTGCAGGCCAAGGACTACAATGCGGCCAGAGACACCATCATGTCGCTTCGCAAGCGTTTCCCCACAGCCATTGAGGCGCGCAAGCAGGGAATCCTGCTGCTGGACAGCGTGGAACTGTTTGCCGCAGAGGACAGCCTTGCCAAGGCAGACAGTGCGGAATGGGAGCGCCTGGATGTAAAGGCAAAGTTCTTCAGACGTAAACTGCAGGAGGACTTCAAGCGATGAGGGAAATCACCCTTGACCAGATGCGGGAACTGCTTGACAGCCCCATCTTCCACCGCATAGGCGAGACGGCAGACGAACTGGGCGTTGAGTGTTATGTGGTGGGAGGCTATGTGCGCGACCTCTTTCTGGAGCGTCCCAGCAAGGACATCGATTGTCTGGTGGTAGGCTCGGGCATCAGCGTGGCCGAGGCCTTGGGACGGCGTTTGGGCAAGGGGGCGCATGTAAGTGTGTTCCGCAATTTCGGAACAGCACAGGTCAAGTATCGCGGCATAGAGGTGGAGTTTGTAGGCGCACGCAAGGAAAGTTACAGTCACGACAGCCGCAAGCCCATTGTGGAGGACGGCACCCTGGAGGACGACCTTTGCCGTCGCGACTTTACCATCAATGCCTTGGCGGTTTGTCTCAACGGTAATCGCTTTGGCGAACTGGTAGACCGTTTTGATGGGTTGGCCGATATGCAGGACCGCATCATCGCCACACCCCTTGACCCCGATGTAACCTTCAGCGATGATCCTCTGCGCATGATGCGTTGCATCCGTTTCGCCACCCAGTTGCGGATGTGTATCGAGGATGAGACGCAACAGGCCCTGGAACGCAATGCCCAGCGCATTTCAATTATCAGCCAGGAACGCATTGTGGACGAACTGAACAAGATTATGCTTTCTCCCGTCCCCAGCTTGGGATTCATCGAATTGGCCCGCTGCGGACTGCTTCCGCTGGTCATGCCCGAGGTGGCGGCATTGGAAGGAGTGGAAGTGAGGGGAGGACGCGCCCACAAGGACAATCTCTACCACTCGCTCGAGGTGCTGGACAATGTGGCCCGCGTTACGGCAGATTGGCCAGATGAACCCGATGAGGAAAAGGCGGAAACCTTCTCGCACAAACTGTGGCTCCGATGGGCGGCACTTTTGCATGACATAGGAAAACCCCGCAGCAAGCGTTGGGAGCAAGGCATTGGATGGACATTCCATAACCACAACTATCTGGGCGAAAAGATGATTCCTGGCTTGTTCCGCCGCATGAAGCTTCCCATGGACGAACGTATGAAATATGTGCAGCGGTTGGTGGGACTCCACATGCGCCCCATTGCCATTGCCGATGACGAGGTGACGGACAGCGCCGTGCGCCGGTTGTTGTTCGAGGCAGGGGAGGACATTGATGACCTGATGCTCCTGTGCGAGGCAGACATTACAAGCCGCAACCAGCAGCGCAAGCAACGCTTTCTGGACAATTTCCGCATGGTACGCGAAAAGCTTTCAGACCTTCAGGCCCGCGATTCCTATCGTACTTGGACCAATCCCATCACCGGCGAGGAGATTATGCAGACCTTCGGCATAGAACCCTGCAAGATCATCGGCGAGCTGAAGCAGATGGTCAAGGATGCCATTTGGGACAGCCAGATTCCCAACACACACGAGGCGGCACGGGAATATATGTTGAAGTGTGCTGCTGGGAAAGGACTTTACCCCGTGAACACAGAAAACAAGACCGAATAGAGATGAAACCCTCAGAAATCACTCATTGGGAGACCGAAACCGAGAAGCGCGCCGAAGCGGCCGTGGCATTCTTTCGCCAGGGCTATAATTGTGCCCAATCAGTAACTTTGGCGCTGGCAGACCTCTACGGTCTTGATGCGGCCACGCTTGCACAATTGTCCGCCTCGTTCGGTGGCGGCATTGGCCGAATGCGCGAGACCTGCGGAGCCGCTTGCGGAATGTTCATGATGGCGGGCATGGAGGTGCAGAACCCCCAGGACAGTCCTTCAGAACCCTCCTGCTCGTATCCCGATGCCACGCTCAAGAAAGCCAACTATCAGGTGGTGCAGCATCTTGCAGCCGAATTCCGCAAGCGTTGTGGCGCATTGCTTTGCCGCGAACTGCTCGGATTGGCAAAACCCCTTGCCGATGGTGTGGTGCCCGCAGTGGCGATAACGGCCACGCCCGAAGAACGCACCGAGGCATACTACCGTCGTCGTCCCTGCACCGCAATGGTCGAGACCGCCGTCCGCATCTATATGGAATATCTGCAGCAGAAATATAGCAAATAATAGATTCAAATAACCATCTCAGAGAAGCCTGCTTACCTCGCCAGTAAGCAGGCTTCTTTTTCCTTGCCATATTTCCCCTGATTTTCCACCATGGTGCGTAGCCCGATGCATGCCGTTGCGTTGGCCAACACACCAGCATGCAATAGCCATCGCACCGGCATGCGTTGACCATTGCAGCCTATTGCCCTGAAACAGTCCTTTCAAGAAGTATAAAAAGGAAATGCGCATTTTCACAGGTGGTAACAATGATTCGCCTCACACTCATGTACTACATCAACTTTATCTCGTTTATGGAGAGTCTAGACAAAACGTGAGAGGACTGGCTTGAGAGAGACGTACAAAAGCGCCACCTGAACCTATGATTTTTCATTAGGGGCTTGCTTTTATCACAAAAAAGTCCGAATCCTTAATTATAAAGGAGTTCGGACTAAGGTTTTGTGCTATTTTGAGTTTTACCGGACAGCAATAATTATTAACAACGCAGTGATGCGGCATAAATAAGTTCTCTATACACTAATTCTTAAGTACTCGATTCGATTATTATCTGAAGCAAAAACTCGAGCAATGAAGTATGGAATACAACTATCCAATGATTTTAAGAATAACCATTGCGATTTTCGCATAAAGAATGGAATAGAGTCGGAGTTGTTAATCCCTCGTCGTGTTGTTTTTGCATCACAATAACAGTAAATTTGATCGTTGAGTGTGATCTCAAAATCATAACGAGGTTCATTTCTATCTCTGCTAGCCCATACGATTTTGTACCCTTGTGTTCTTGGGTATTTTTGTTGTAGATTTCTATAGACAATCTCCTCGCCGATATCCCCCTCCTCTGCATCTGCATATGTCGAATCATCTACCTTTGCAGCAAGAAGGGCCAAAGCTGCTGGGAGTTTTTTAATGTTAGCAACCATGAGTTGCAACTCCTCATCCGAAAGTTCAGAGGAAGCCAAAGCTGCTAGTGACTCCATTTTGCCGCTTTGTGCAATAACCAATGCGTGTTCACGCTGACTTTCGGAAAGCATATCCACGATTAGCGTTGCTCTCTTTGGGTAGTACCAATGGAAATAAGAAGCTAAATCTTCTTTGGATATATCTGCTTTATCCATCCAATTGTATAGGCTATTTAAGATATTGCTTATTTGATGGGTATTACCCTGATTCTGCGTATATTGTTGCGATAGTTCTTGATCAATAGCATTTGCTAGCATTTCCAGAGTAAACTCGTTATTGAGAATATCTAAATCATTAAACTTCTGATTTAAAAGTTTATCGCCAATTTTTTGTTTTTTAAGCTCAAATAGTGAATCGTAGATATTTTTTAGTTCTATCGGCAGTTTGATATCTGCATATATTTGCCCACTTGAACTACAAAGGTTTCCACTCTGGTTTGGGACGAGTCTATATCTCGAGAAGATATATCGATCCACCCCCTTTAGATACTCTGCACAATCATACAGCCACGACAATGCCTCGTCTTTGTTAATCCCCAAAGAGTATATACTGACTTTACTCTCTATTTGTTTAGCTAAGTTCTCGTAATTGTATTTTTGTTCCTTAAAGATTGTAAAATCTGTGGCTTCAAACCATTCAGAATAATCCTCTTCCGCTGGCAATGTAGCCTTATTAAGTAGCTTACAGTTGTTATATAGTTCAATATCTATTTCAGAATCATTGAAAGGTAGCAATATACTTGAAAACGACACGAACTGATTCTCTGTGTTGACAACAATATTATGGTTCAGTATCTTTTGCTTATATTGCGATGCAAATATATTTGTAAATTGCTGGTTTGATATAGGATGACCATTGTATTTATAGCGTAATTTGGCGAGATAAAAAGCATTTCTCAGCTTCTTATCCACTACATAGTCAAGCACTTTAGCATATAACTCTGCAGATGCACGAAACAAGCTTCTATTACCTTCATTTGAGCCAGGCTGTAACTCCACTCCCTCGCGTTCTGTTGTTGGCATAAATTTCAAACTATTCAGAAGAAATGGCATACCAATCTCCTCGGTCCCGATTAATGGAAGACCACAGAACAACTTTGATAGGTTTTTAGGGAATTGTATGATTCGGTTGTTTTCGCATCTGAATGCTGTTGACACATCTCCTTGTGAAAAATATAAAAAATTCTGATTTGTAACTTTCAAGTCGTTCTCAACTATAAATGTTATCTCTTCGTTTTGGATATTGCCTCGTGATATTTTGAAATTCTTCACATTGGCTACGCTACGATTATCTTCAATCAGCACTGAACGAATCTTAGGCATAAAGCATAATGTGTACGGTAATGCCTCATACAAGTAGCCTAAGTCCATGTCCGAGGATTGTATTACGGGCAAAGTTGGTATAGCAGAACCAAGGATATACGAGAAAGATGTATTGAATCCGCCATCTCCGCTATATGGCACTAAAGATTTTTTGAAGTCCTCTTTTGCTTTCGTTATTTGCTCAATAAGAGCTTGTTTGTTCGTAAAACAAGATCGATCGAGAGATATGTGGAACTTATATGTTTTATTTTCGTCATCTATACACAATCCATCAATCTCCAATAGCGAGGATAAAATATGAGTTGCCACCAGACCTGTTCCAAACTTTCCGATATTATCCTTGTGGATTTCATCGTCAAGTTTGTTTGAGTCTGGTGATATCAGATTCAAAGCATCTCTGAGAGAAAAAGAAGCACCATCGTGCAAGAAAGAAACCCGATTATCTGAAACGACCAATCTTACATTGACAGACTCGTTGTAGTCACTTGCATTTTGCAACAACTCCCAAAACCAGCGTTTTTTAGCTTCTTCTATTTTATTCTTAAGCAGAGATAACTTCTCTATCAATCTTTGAGCAGGGATAGAGCGAAGTTGTTCATTCTCCTCTCTATCCACTTTGTCCTTAATGTCAATCATATAGCACTAACCTAAAAGTATGTGTTGATTATATTATCGTAAGCATTGATATAATCTTGATTTTGTAGCCCCGCATTCATATTTATAAGCAAAGCAAAGATGACACATCCAAGAGTGAGAATGAACTTTTTATATTTCGACAATTCCTCAGCCTTCTTCTCGTCATAGTTAATGGCTAACTCTTGTTGAATACCATCCGCATAAGACTCAAACTCAAGTTTTATTTGCTGAAGTTGCTGCTTATAGTTCTCAAGGAAAGAGTCTACACCGAGATTCTCTATTTGATTGAGATAAGCTACTACTTCGCTTGGAGAATTATAGATATAAAAATGTCCATCTTTGTTGATTTTAAGTATTTCTATTCCGTCTACATGTAGGTTAAATCCGTAGTCTAGATAAGAACCATTTAGGTAATAATGTTCTATTTCAACTCTACCACCATATAAAAGGCATCTATGCTTATTCCCTCCAATTATAAACATGTTTACCTCTTTTATAGAATCCTTATAAACATTCTTATCATCGATATATACATACACATTTTCATTCTTAAAAATACCTTTCATATTATATTTTGTATTTAAATTTGCACTACAAAGTTACACATTTTATTGATATTACATATGATATCACAATGTATTTTGTATTATACTTTCATATTTGGATAGGAATGTCGTTATATATCATCTGCCTACAATGGCAGTCATTACTCCAGAGCAT
>JAFNXL010000012.1 GCA_017379075.1 Bacteroidaceae bacterium | reverse complement strand
ATGGTAAGCAGGATTTTGCTGCCATCATCCGACACATTGGCACTGGTGTTCTTTTGTCCTGTGGTCAGGGGGAGAATCTGTCCGGTCTTGACGTCCATTACCATGGCATTGTAGCGGTTTCTCCATCCAGCTATGCGGTCATCGGGTTCCAGGATTTGATGCACCTTCTTGTCCTCCTTGGGACCTTCTGTTACGTCGCTGATGAGCATCAGTTGTTCTCCGGGAAGGAACTGTCCGCTCTTTCCGCTGTAGTCAGTAAAGAGGGGAGTTACCTCACCGTTTTCCGGGTTTACATATTCGTATATGGTTCCCATGTCACTGCCTTTACGGCTTCGGATGTAGCGGTCGCCGGTGCTTGCCCATTGCTTGAAGCCTTCGATTGGCAGCTCTCGGTTTTCTTTCAGGTCAACCAGTTTCTTGCTCCATTCTGTTTTGCCGTCAGAACGGGTGGTGTAGGTGTTGAGCAGCATGTATCGGCCCGAACTGCTCAGACTTGTGGTGCTGGCGCGTTCTCCGTGCAGATAGTCTTCCAAAGCATAAAGACGCTTGCCGGAAGGATTGATGGTGATGTATTTTTCTTGTGCGGATTCAACGCTGATTTTCAATGTGTCGGCCTTGTTTGCCTTTTGCAACACTTTCACCACAATGTCATGTCTTCCGGGCGTAAGGTTCTGCTCCGCACCTTCCTTACCATTGATGTATACTTTGTGGTTTCCGACTCCCTTGACCACAATCTTGCATTTGGCAAAGAGCGAGTTTTCCAACTGGAAGCCGGCCAGGCTTACGGCCGATGTGTTTTGTGCGGGCAGAATGCCGTCAGCGCTTGCTTTTCCCTGTTTCCACATCTGTGGCACAATGGTCTTGTCCATTAACATCTTGTCAAAGTCAAAAGCCTTTCCCCACACGTCTGCCGTATCGGTTTGGATGGGGGTGTTCATGCAATAGGGACCAGCCACTTTCAGTGTGTCCACATCAATGGCCATAGCGGGGATTGCGGCGGCGGCAAACAGCGCCAGCAGCGTTTTCTTAACTTCTGGATACATTTTTAATTCCTTTTATGGTTTTCAGTTTTTTGATAAGTTTTTGCAATTTGCTTGTGTCTTCCAGCATCACGGTGAGTCTTCCGCTGAAGAGTCCGTCAAAACTGTCTATGCTGATGCTTCGCAGTATGATTTTTTCCTCTTTGGAGATGACGCTGGTGATGTTGTTGACAATTCCCAGGTCATCGTTGCCCACAACGTGCAGTGTGATGGGGTATTGGGTGCCGCGCTTTCCTGCCCAGCGTGCCTTGACGATGCGGTAGCCGAAGCGTTGGCGAAGCTGGGGCGCGTTTGGACAGTCGGTGCGGTGAATCTTGATTCCGCTACCATTCGTTACAAATCCGAAGACATCATCGCCATAAACGGGTTGGCAACATTTGGCCATCTGGAATTCAATGCCCTTCAGGTTTTCGTCAATGACCATTACGTCGTCATTGTTGGCATAGAGCTTCCGTTCCGCTTCGGGCTGCATGACAAAGTCTTTGGCACTTTGGGTGGGTAGGGTATGTTCGGCTTCGCCTCTTGCATGCTTCAGTGCGGCGGCATAGGTCTCCAGCACTTGATTGATGTCCAGTGTGTCGTTGGCTATGTCGGCATAGAAATCCGTTACCGACTTGTAGCCCATTTTGGTAATGGTGTGCATGAACACCGCTTCGTCATAATCAATCTTGCGGTTGTTCATCTTGCGTTCGAGCACCTCCTTGGCCATGCTGGCCTGTTTGCTCTCCAATTCCTTTATGCTCTGGCGAATCTTGGTGCGCGCCTTTCCTGTGATGACAATGTTCAGCCAGTCCTGCTTGGGCGTCTGGTTCTTGTTGGTCAAGATTTCCACTTGGTCGCCGCTTTGCAGTTTTTGTCTGATGGTCACGTTCTTGTTGCCGATTTTGGCTCCGATACACTGGTCGCCCACCTTGGTGTGGATGCTGTAGGCAAAATCCAGAACGGTGGCTCCCATGGGCAGTTTGAACAAGTCGCCTTTGGGGGTGAACACAAACACTTCGTCTTCAACCAAATCCTGCTTGAACTGGTCCATCAACTGCATGTCGTCTCCGGTTTCCAGCACGCTGCGCACGTTGGCCAGCCATTCGTCCACACCGCTTTGTCCGCCCCTGATGCCTTTGTATCTCCAGTGGGCGGCAAGTCCGTGTTCGGCAATATCGTCCATCCGTTCCGTGCGAATCTGCACCTCCACCCATTTCTGTTTGGGTCCCAGTACAGTAATGTGCAGACTCTCGTAACCGTTACTCTTGGGTACGCTCAGCCAGTCGCGCATTCTTTTGGGGTTGCTCTGGTACATGTCGGTGATGATACTGAAGGTTTGCCAGCAATCCATCTTTTCCTTCTCGGGTTCGCTGTCCAGAATGATGCGGATGGCAAACAGGTCATATACGCCATCCACGCCTACATGCTGCTTTTTCATCTTTTGCCAGATGCTGTGGATGCTTTTTGTGCGTCCTTTCATGTGGAATTTCAGTCCGGCTTCGCGCAACTTTTTATCAATGGGGTCAATGAAGTCGGCAATGTAGGCGTCGCGACTTCTTTTCGTTTCGTTCAGCTTTTCCTTGATATGGTAGTAGGCATCGTGTTCCAGATATTTGAGACTCAGGTCCTCCAGTTCGCTTTTCAGCTTGTACAGACCCAGTTTGTGAGCCAGCGGAGCATAAAGATATGCCGCTTCCATGGACACCTTGCGTTGTGCTTCCACCTGTGGCGTGTCTTTGATCTTGCGCATGGTGTTCACTCGGTTTGCCAGCATGATGAGAATTACGCGCATGTCTTCAGCAAACGTAACCAGCAGGCTGCGGAAATTTTCGCTCTCCACAGCGGCACTCTTCTTGTAAAGGTCGCGAATGCGCAAAAGGCCTTTGATGATGTGCGCCACATCTTCGCCAAAATCTTTCTTCACCTGCTCTATGGTTACCGAACCACACTTGACGGGGGTGCTGATCATGACACCGATAACCGAACCGCGCGAAAGGCCAATTTCCTGCACTACAAGCACGGCCGTTTCCAAATCGTTCAATAGAGGATGGAAACCAAAGGTGTCACGCTGCATGCAACCGCTTTCCGCAGCCCGTTTCAGGTAGGTTCTCACCATGTCATAATCGCCCGGCTGCAGCGCTTTTTCTGCAAGTCGGGACAATTCCTGGTCAAGACTTTTTACCTTATCTATTTCTTCCGGGCTGAACTTGTCGCTTTTAGTCTTATCCATTTCGCTTTAATCTTGTTGTTTTTAAACAAAATAGAGTCTGCTTACCTGTGAGTTGTGTTACACAATACAAAGTTACTCATTTTTTTTGCATTTTTTGTCCAGTTTGAAAGTTTTTGTTTATATTTGTATCGAAAAAGAAGAAAAACCATATAAATAATACCAAAAATAATGCTAACTTCACAAGACAAAATTCAGTTACAGGAAAAAGGAATAACTGAAGAACAGTTGCTTGCTCAACTGAAAAGTTTCGAGACTGGTTTCCCCTATTTGAAATTGCAGGGCGCTGCTGCAATAGGCGAAGATATCATGGTTCCCGCCAGCCATGAAGTGGACAATTATCTGCAGGCCTGGGAAGAGTACAAGCGCCAGGGACATGTCATCACCAAGTTTGTGCCCGCCAGCGGTGCGGCAAGCCGTATGTTCAAGGATATGTTCGAGTTCCTTGACGCTCCCTATGACGAGCCCACCACACCGTTTGAGAAGGCTTATTTCAATGACATCCACAACTTCGCATTCTTTCAGGATTTGGACTATGCCTGCCGCAAGAACGAAGGTAAGGGCGTGGACCAGCTCATTGCTGACGGACAGTACAAGGCCGTAGTGGCCAATATGCTGAAGGACAAGGGCCTCAATTACGGACAGCTTCCCAAGGGCCTCTTGAAGTTCCACACTTATCCTAACGGTGCGCGCACTCCGCTCGAAGAGCATTTGGTGGAGGCTGCGTTGTATGCCAGCTCCCAGGGCGAGACAGAAGTTCACTTCACCGTAAGCACTGAACACAAAGCTTTGTTCGAGAAATTGGTGGAACGTGTCCTTCCCATTTATCAGGACGAGTACAGTATCAACTATAACGTATCATTCAGCGAGCAGAAACCCAGCACTGACACCGTGGCCGCCAATGCGGACAACACACCCTTCCGTACCGATGACGGCAAGCTGCTGTTCCGTCCCGGAGGTCATGGCGCACTCATCCAGAACCTCAACGACTTGCAGAGCGATGTTGTGTTTGTCAAAAATATCGACAACGTGGTGCCCGACAGTCTGAAGGCCGATACCGTGCTTTGGAAACAAATCATTGCCGGTGTGTTGGTGGACGTTCAGCGTCAGGCCTTCTCTTATCTTCGCTTGCTGGATAGCGGCGAGTACAACCGTTCCGACCTTGAGGATATGATTCGTTTTGTACGTCACCAGTTGCACTGCAATGTGCCCGGACTGAAGGAACTTTCCGATGACGACTTGCGAGATTTCCTGCGCACCAAGCTCAACCGTCCTATCCGCGTTTGTGGTGTGGTGAAGAATGTGGGCGAACCCGGCGGCGGCCCCTTCATGGCTTTCAATCCCGATGGAAGTGTGAGCCTTCAGATTTTGGAAAGCAGCCAGATTGACAAGAACAATCCCGAATACATGAAGATGTTTACCGAGGGCACCCACTTCAATCCCGTGGATTTGGTCTGTGCCTTGAAGGACTACAACGGCAACCGTTTCGATTTGCTTAAGTTTGTGGATCCCGCAACGGGCTTTATCTCCAACAAGAGCAAGAACGGTCGCGAGCTGAAGGCTCTGGAACTTCCAGGTTTGTGGAACGGTGCCATGAGCGATTGGAGCACCATCTTTGTGGAAGTGCCTCTGAGCACCTTCAATCCGGTGAAGACCGTGAACGACCTGTTGCGCGAACAGCATCAGTAATACATCGTTTAATCTCGAAAGGTTGGGGCGTCCCAGCCTTTCGGCAACGATGCCTATTCCACCCTCACCATGCTCTACAGCGCATCGTTCATGATGTCTTGGGGTCTCATCTGCTGGGTGCTCATTGCGGAGATCTTTCCCAATTCCATCCGCGGCAAGGAGCTCGAGGATATGAGCAGAATGTGGCGTGAAAAAATGAAATGAACCTTCTTTCCCCGGAAAAACATGAAACGAACCCGTCTTTCCCTCTTGGCCGCCGTTTTCCTTGCTGTGCTTTCCATTCATGCGCAAGAGTCCATGACGGCGGTTGTGGAGCGGGGACTTTCCCGCGCAAAGCATCAGGCACAGTTTATGGCCAACACGCTGGAAAACACCCCCGATGCCCTTCCGCGCACCTTTGAGAAGGGCAAACTCGTAACCTGCAAGTACAACAACTGGGTGTCGGGCTTCTTCCCCGGCGTGTTGTGGATGCTTTATGAACATTATGGCGATGAGGAACTGCGCAGGCAGGCCGAATTGTTCACATCCCGGGTGGAACCCGCCAAACGGATGACCAACACTCATGACCTCGGCTTCATGCTCTATTGCAGCTTTGGCCACGGTTACCGTCTCACCGGCAACGAACATTACCAGCAGGTGATTGAAGAAGGAACCCACAGCCTGCTCACACGCTGGAATCCCAAACTGGGCGTAATGCGCTCGTGGGACTTCAACAAGAAGTGGCAGTTCCCCGTCATCATTGACAATATGATGAACCTGGAAATGCTGTGCTATATGAGCAAGCACACCGGTGACCGCTCTTTTGAGAAGATTGCGTGTACCCATGCCAACACCACCATCAAGAACCATTTCCGCAAGGATTACAGCACCTATCATGTTGTGTCCTACGACACCATCAGCGGAAAGCCCCATGTCAAGAACACACATCAGGGCTATGCCGATGAGAGTGCCTGGGCGAGAGGTCAGGCATGGGGGCTCTATGGCTACACGATGATGTATCGCGAGACTGGGAAGAAGGCCTATCTGAAGCAGGCCAGGGCCATAGCGTCCTTTCTCGTGAACCATCCCAATATGCCAAAAGACAAGGTTCCTTATTGGGACTATAACGCACCCGATATTCCCAATGCCAAGCGCGACGCCTCTGCTGCCGCCATAATGGCCTCGGCATTGATAGAGCTGAGCCAGCTCGACCCCTCCAAGGATGCTGCCCTTTGGCTCTCCTTTGCCCGGGAACAGCTCCGCTCGCTCACCACGGACGCTTATTTGGCCAAGGAAGGCGAGAATGGCGGATTCGTGCTGATGCATGGGGTGGGGCATTTGCCCGGCAAGTCAGAGGTGGATGTGCCGCTCACCTATGCCGACTATTACTATGTGGAGGCGCTCGTCCGAATGAAGAGGCTTATGGAGCGAACCGACGGTGCCGCAGACCGCAAGGAATGGTTGGAGAGCATGCTTACCATAGCCTCTCCCGTCCTATCCAATCTGGCCGCTGGTACGCTGAAGCAGAACATGCCCTTCGAGTCGCTTTCCGATGACACCCTGCGCCGTCAGGTCTCCTATCTTGAAGCCGTGGGCAGAACCGTTTGCGGCATTGCGCCCTGGCTTGAGCTTGGCCCCGACAATACGCCCGAGGGCCGCTTGCGCCAAACCTACATCCAAATGGTGGCAGACGGCATCAGACAGGCCGTAGATCCCCGTTCGGCAGACTTTCTCATGTTTGACAACCGCCATGCCCAACCGCTTGTGGACGCTGCCTTTCTGGCACAGGGCGTGTTGCGCGCACCCACACAGATTTGGGAGAAGCTGGACAAGCAGACGCAGAAGAATCTCATTGCCGCCTGGAAGACCAGCCGCCAGATAAAGGCCTATGAGAGCAACTGGTTGCTTTTCGCTTCAATCGTGGAGGCGGCGCTGCTCGAGTTCTCCGGCGAATACGATGCGGACAGGCTGAACAAGGGTGTCCGCCGTTTTCGTGACGAATGGTACAAGGGCGACGCCTGGTATGGCGACGGAGTCGATTTCCATCTCGACTATTACAACAGCCTTGTCATCCATCCCATGCTCACGGAGGTGCTGCGTGTGATGAAGAAGCACAATCTTGACGGAGCCGACTTCTTGACGGTGCAGGAACAGCGCCATTCGCGTTTTGCCGCCCAACTGGAGAGAATGGTATCTCCCGAAGGCACCTTCCCCGTCATCGGTCGTTCCATAGCCTATCGCTTCGGCGTCTTCCATGCCCTCTCTGATGCGGCCCTGCTTCATCTGCTTCCCGGGCAGATGAACCCCGCACAGGTGAGATGTGCGCTCACAAGCGTGATGCGGCGCCAATTGGCCATGCCCCGTACGTTTGACAAGGACGGATGGCTGCGAGTGGGATTTGCCGGCAGCCAGATCAATATGTCCGAGACCTACATCAACACCGGCAGCCTCTATCTCTGCATGGCGGCCTTCCTTCCCTTGGGTCTTCCGCCTGCCGATCCTTTTTGGGCGAATCCGTCAGCCGACTGGACCAGCCGCCGCGCTTGGAACGGACAAGACGTGGGTGCCGACCATGCCTTGAAACAGTAACCACAATTCAAGAAAAAGTAAAATAAGGGCAATGCGATACCGCTTGTTGATAATCTTCAGCATTTTCTGCTTCGTGGAGGCAATGGCCCAGAACGGCCAACAACAATGGGCCGAGCCACAAATCCCAGCCGAATGGGGGCTGGAGCGCATGCCGCACAACAACGCCAACTCCAATGTGTACGTCTATAAGGACAAACGCTACGATGCCCTTTTTACGCGCACGCTGGGATGGAATGGCGGGGACGGCGTGCAGACAACACTGCTGCCCGGTGGAAACGTGTTCTGGAGCTTCAACGACAGCTTCTATGGCCGTGCCACGGATGCGTCGAGCCGAATCCGCCGTTCGAGCAACTTTCCCCGCAACAGCCTGATGGTGCAGACACCTGGAGAAGACGGACTGCCCGGAGCGGAAGACACCAGCTTTGTGTGGCTGGCCGACTGGGTGCAGCGCGAGGATTCCACCGCCGAGGGCTATTACCATTGCCGCACACATCTGCGCCACCCCAATGGCGAGAAGACCGAAGCGCAGATTCGCCGGGGCGAGATTGACCAGACCTGGCTCTATTGGGCGGGCGACGCCACCGTGGTGGATGGCTGCCTGCAAATGCTTTGGGCTGGCGTCTACAACGGCACGCAGAACCTCATGCAGCCCCGCAACCGCGCCCTTGCCGTCTATTCGCTTGAAGGCAAGCCCGGAAGCCCGGAATACCTGAAGCTGCTCAGCGTGGACCACAACTTCATTGTGCATGACCCCATAGGCTATGGCAGCACGCTTTGGGAAGACGAGGACGGGCATACCTACCTCTATTCCTGCTACCAGTTCCGCAAGAACGCGGGCGACCTGCTAAACACCTCTTCGCCCGTGGTGGCACGTTCCCGCACTCACGACCTCCGTTCGCCCTGGGAATATTACGTGGCGGATGCTTCTGGGAAGTTCTATTGGCAAAACACATATCCCACGCCCGAGGAAGCAAGACGTTCCGCCATCAGCAGCAAGAGTGTGGCTACGCCCTGGGTCTTCAAGGACGGCGACTGGTACTACATGACGGCACAGGGATTTGTCTTTGCCAGGGAAGTCTATATCATGCGAAGCCGCACCCCCTGGGGACCCTTTGAGGATTGCCGCCATCTGTGGTCAATGCCCCGCGAGCTTGACAAACTTGGCACGCGCACCTATCAGCATTTCTACATGCCCCATCTTCATCAGTCGCTCTCGCGTCAAGGCGAACTGGTCTTCTCCACCAATACCGACTGTAAGGAGTGGGCTGACAATTTCAACGCCGTCGGTTCTGCCGACTTCTACCGTCCCTATTTCTTCCGCGTCTACAACTGGAAAGCCCTCTTTGAAGAGTAGGGGACAGGCTCTCCGTTATCCGTTGCCGGAAAATCGGTTTTTGCATTTTTGCATTTTGCAAATTCAATTTTTTTTAAACCCCAAGACCCCCAACACCTTATTATATTAGTGAATAGTATTGACTAATATTAATATATATATTATTATATAGCCTGTTTCCAGTCATAAAATTTTTGCAGGCAAAATTGCAAAATTGCAAAATAGGATTGAAACTATCTGATAATCAGGTTAATAAGGCCCCGAAAAGCGTTTTGCAAATGCAAACGAAATGCAAAGATTTTTGCAAAAAATGCATCCTTATTTCTGTAATGCGTTGATTATCAATTCAATGTGTAAATTCTTCAAGTTGTACGAAAAATGCGTTTTCTTTGCCCGTTTCGCCCACTTCTGCGCCCAAAACGCCACTTTCGTACTCCTTGTCGCCCATAATCTGCACAAAAAGTGAAAAAAGGCATTTTTCGCTTTTGTTGCATTTTTGCCCGATAATCCACCTATTTTGAGACTTCAAATCCGCATTTTCTGCCTTTTCCCCACAATTTTGATACAAGACAAAATGCAAGCAAATGCAAGCAAAATGCAAAAATGAAGTAAATGATTAGACAAAATAACAGGCGAAAGGACAAGCGAAAAAATGTAAAATATTTTACAAATCGCACATCCTGGGGGTCTAAGGGAGTTTACCCCAAAACACTACCTCGCGAGAGAAAAAGTACTGCCTCGTGAGGAAAAAAGAACTACTACGTGAGGTAGGAAAATCTTAGAATTCTGAAATTTTTACACTTTTTTGGATGGGAGGATACCTTCTAACGTCATGCTGAAATTTGCTCACACTCTTAATGTCATGTTTACCATACCTCATCGAAAACATCTTATATTTTTTTGAATGAGGTATGGTCATGATGACTATAGGGAAGGTGCTATAAACTTGTCGAGTTGATTTCGTTCATTTTTCGAGTGATTTTTCATCATGATATGACATTTTACGGGACAAAATGACGTCTGAAAGTCAAAAAAGTCCCTCAAAAAACTTCAATAACCCCACCAAAATCACTCCGTTTCGCCCCATTAGCAAGGTATTTGCAAGGATTTGCAAAACTACAAACTATGCAATTCATTATAAATCAGTAATATAGGAGTGTGTTTTGCGTTTTTGCATTTTGCAATTTCAGAAAATTGATGATTATGTTGCTACAACAGCTATAATAGGACTCAGCATTGGTACCAAACGTTGCATCAGATAATAAAAGAAAAACGCTATATCAGAGGTGATATAGCGTTCTTTTTGGAGGTGCCTGGCGGATTCGAACCGCCGTGGCTGGTTTTGCAGACCAGAGACTAAGCCACTCATCCAAGGCACCGTTTTTGTTTTTGCGCTGCAAAGGTACAACTTTTTTTTGAACCTGCAAACTTTTTCTTTGTTTTTTTGTCGGGGTGACCCGGCTCGAACGGGCGACCACCTGGTCCCAAACCAGGTGCGCTACCAACTGCGCTACACCCCGGCGCTTTCGAAAAGCGGTGCAAAGGTAGGGCTTTTCTGAGAAACAGCCAAATTTTTTCAAATAAAATTGTCGGGACACAAAATTGGCTCTATATTTTACTTATTTTAGAATATATTTGTTACCTTTGCATCTTCAAAAAGAAAATCTGAATATTAAGCGTATTCATAATTAAGGTAAAAAATGAAAAAGTACAATTTTAACGCAGGGCCCAGCATGCTGCCCCGTGAAGTTATTGAAGCGACAGCTGCCGCGTGTCTTGATTTTGATGGTAATGGTTTGAGCCTTATGGAGATAAGCCACCGTGCCAAGTACTTTCAGCCCGTTGTGGACGAGGCTGTAGCCTTGACAAAAGAATTGTTGGATATCCCCGAAGGCTATGAGGTTATTTTCCTTGCTGGTGGTGCTAGTACGGAGTTCTGCCGTGTGCCCTACAACTTCCTGGAGAAGAAGGCTGCTTATCTGAACACTGGTGTGTGGTCAAAGAAGGCCATGAAGGAGGCGCAGCTCTTTGGCGAGACGGTTGAAGTGGCCAGCAGCGCGGATACCAACTACAACTATATCCCCAAGGGTTTTGAAATCCCTGCCGATGCAGACTATCTGCACATTACAACAAACAATACCATTTACGGTACCGAGATGCGCCATGACCTGGATAGCCCCGTGCCCCTGATTGCTGACATGAGCAGCGACATCATGAGCCGTCCCATTGACGTGAGCAAGTATAACCTCATCTATGCCGGTGCGCAGAAGAACATCAGCATGGCGGGCGTGAATATCCTCATCGTTAAGGTGGACGCACTGGAGAAGGTGAGCCGCAACATCCCCACCATGATGAACTACATGACGCATGTGAAGAACGGAAGCATGTTCAACACACCTCCCGTTGTACCCATCTACTGCATGATGCAGAACCTTCGCTGGGTGAAGGCCCAGGGTGGTGTGCAGGCTATGGACAAGATTGCCCGCGAGCGTGCGGAAATCCTCTATGGCGAGATTGACCGCAACAAGCTGTTCCGCGGTACTGCTGCCGAAGAGGACCGTAGCTTGATGAACATCTGCTTTGTGATGAACGACGAGTACAAGGAACTGGAGGCTGACTTCCTGAATTTCGCCACAGAGTGCGGTATGGTAGGCATCAAGGGCCACCGCATCGTGGGCGGATTCCGTGCCAGCTGCTACAACGCACAGACTATCGAGGGCGTGAACGCGCTGGTGGCTTGTATGAAGGAATTTGAGAGCAAAATTTAATATTCTACATTATTATATATATTAAAAGGAGGGGAGAGAGACGTACAATGAAAGTATTGATTGCTACGGAAAAGCCCTTTGCCGCCACTGCGGTGCAGGGCATCAGAGAGGTGATTGAAGCGGCGGGTTATGAACTGGCGCTGCTTGAGAAATATACACAGAAGAGCGAGTTGCTTGAGGCAGTGAGCGATGCTGACGCGCTGATTGTGCGCAGCGACAAGGTGGATGCCGAGGTGTTGGAAGCCGCCAAGAACCTGAAGATTGTGGTGCGTGCGGGTGCCGGATTCGACAACTTGGATCTGGAGGCTGCCACAGCCCACAACGTGGTGGCTATGAACACTCCCGGACAGAACAGTAACGCCGTGGCCGAACTGGTGATGGGTATGCTGGTCTATGCCGTGCGCAACTTCTACAACGGCAAGAGCGGAAGCGAGCTGATGGGCAAGCGTCTGGGCATTCTGGCCTTCGGAAACGTGGGCCGCAACGTGGCACGCATTGCCAAGGGATTCGGCATGGAGGTGAGCGCATACGACGCCTACTGCCCTGCACAGGCCATTGAAGAGGCTGGCGTGCACGCCGTGGCCAACCAGGAAGAACTGTTTGCCACTTGCGACATCGTATCACTCCATATCCCCGCTACAGCCGAGACCCGCAAGAGCATCAATGCTGCTCTGGTGGGCAGCATGAAGCCCGGCGCCATTCTGGTGAACACCGCACGCAAGGAGGTGATTGACGAGGAAGGTCTGATAAAGGTTATGGAAGAACGTGCTGACATCAAGTATGTTACGGATATCATGCCCGATGCCGACGCTGCCTTTGCCGAGAAGTTCCCCGGCAGATATTTCTCCACCCCCAAGAAGATGGGCGCACAGACCGCCGAGGCCAATGCCAATGCCGGCATTGCAGCCGCCAAGCAGATTGTGGGCTATCTGAAGGATGGCATCACCAAGTTCCAGTTGAACCGATAACCCCCTGTTAGGATTCAAAAGATTGTAAGACTATGGCAATTGTAAAACCTTTCAGGGGATTGCGTCCGCCCAAGGAACTGGTGGAACTGGTACAGAGCCGTCCCTATGACGTGTTGGACAGCGAAGAGGCCCGTGCCGAGGCTGGCGACAACGAAATGTCGCTCTATCACATCATCAAGCCCGAAATAGATTTCCCTGTTGGAACGAGCGAGTATGATGAAAGAGTGTACGCCAAGGCGGCCGAAAACTTCGCCAAGTTCCAGAAGGAAGGATGGCTGGTGCAGGACAAGATGGACATGTATTACATCTATGCCCAGACGATGAACGGCAAGACCCAGTATGGACTGGTGGTGGCAGCCTGCGTGACGGACTATTTGTGCGGCTTCATCAAGAAGCATGAACTGACCCGACGCGACAAGGAGGAGGACCGCATGCGTCATGTCCGTGTGAACGACGCCAATCTGGAACCTGTGTTCTTTGCCTACCCCGACAACGCCAATCTGGATGCCATTGTGGCACGCTACGTTCAGGGCGAGCCCGAGTATGACTTTGTGGCTCCCGGCGACGGATTCCGTCACCAGCTCTGGCTGATAAAGGATATGGAGGACGTGGATGCCATCACTTATGAATTTGCACGCATTCATTACCTTTACATTGCAGACGGCCACCACAGAAGTGCAGCCGCAGCTCTGGTGGGTGCTGAAAAGGCAAAGCAAGACCCCAACCACATTGGTCGCGAGGAGTACAACTACTTCATGGCGGTGTGTTTCCCCGCAAGCCAACTGACCATTTTGGACTACAACCGTGTTATCCGCGACCTGAACGGACTCACTCCGGAGCAGCTCCTTGATGCGTTGTCTGTCAATTTCAATGTTGAGGCCAAAGGCACCGAGCCTTATCGTCCGCAGAAGAAGCACGAATTCGGCATGTATCTGTCCGGAACGTGGTACTGCCTGGAACTGAAGCCCGGTTTGTGCGACGACTCAGACCCAGTGGCCAGTCTGGACGTGAGCATCAGCAGCAAATTGATTCTGGACGAGATTCTGGACATCAAGGACTTGCGCTCAAGCAAACGTATCGATTTTGTGGGTGGTCTGCGCGGACTGAACGAACTGAGCAGAAGAGTGGACAGCGGCGAAATGCAGATGGCATTGGCGCTCTATCCCGTTACCATGCAGGAGATTATGGACATTGCCGACAGCGGCAACATCATGCCTCCCAAGGCCACTTGGTTCGAGCCTAAACTGCGCAGCGGACTGGTGGTGCACAAGTTGTCATAAATAATGATTGATGCCTACAAGACCATAAAGCAAGCAAGCGAAGGGACTTACTCCGAACTAAGGAGCAAGTTCCTTGCTTTTGCGCATCCCGTCACCACGGTTGAGGAGGCCATGGCGCTGGTGGAGCAGTATCAGAAGAAATTCTACGATGCCCGCCATGTATGCTGGGCTTATATGCTTGGTGCGGAGCGCACAACATTCCGCAGCAATGACAACGGCGAACCCAGCGGAACGGCGGGAAAGCCCATCCTGGGTCAGATTAACAGCCTTGAGCTGACGGATGTCATTGTGCTTGTGGTGCGTTATTTTGGCGGAGTGAAGTTGGGCACAAGTGGTCTGATTGTGGCTTACCGCGCTGCGGCGGCGGAAGCTTTGGGCAATGCAGAGATTGAAGACCGCACAGTGGACGTGGAACACACGTTCACGTTTGAGTATCCCTTCATGAACGGAATCATGAAGGTTGTCCGTGAAATGGAGGCGCGCATCGTAAGCCAGTCTTACGACATGGACTGCTCCATGACACTCAGTATCCGAAAGGGTAAACTGGATGAGTTGAAAGAACGGATTCGCAAGGTGGTGTCTCCGTTCTAATCATTGTTTTTTCAGGAAATCCGGTTCAGGAAGAATTCCTCAACCACCTTTGCCACACCACATTCCTCATTGCTTGCCGTAATATGGTCCGCGGCTTCCTTTACCACGTCCTGCGCATTGGCCATTGCCACGCCCATTCCGGCAAACTGAATCATACTCAGGTCGTTGAAGCCGTCTCCGCAAGCCATCATCTCCTCGCGTGTAAGCCCGATTCTTTCCAACAGCACGGCAAGTGACTTGGCCTTGTCAATGCCCAAGGGGAGCAGTTCCAGGAAGAAGGGTTCGGAACGGTAGACGCTCATGACATCCTTCAGCTTTTCGTGCATCTTCTTTTCCAGTTCTGCCAATTTGGTGGGTTCTCCCACAACCAGACATTTGGGCAGGGGGCAGTTGAAGTGCTTTCTGAAGTTTTCCACCTTCTTCAACGGCATTTTGTTCAGGAACGCTTCGTATTTTATATATTCGTTCTCGATGTCTTCGCCCACGATGTAGTTGTCCTCGTAACTGATTATCTTGAAATCATCAGTGTTGCCCTGTTCATACAGATAATCGTAATGAGCGGGGTCAAGCACGGTCTCGTAAATCACCTTGTTGGTCTGGCAGTCAATGATTTGTCCGCCGTTGAACGAAAGGATATATCCGCCAAATCGTTCCAGCTGGAGCTGCTCGGCCAGCGGAGTGATGCCGTAGGTGGGGCGTCCGCTTGCCAGTACAATGCGTAATCCTTTCTCCTGGGCACGGAGCAATGTGTTAAGGTTGTGTTCGGGAATCTCTTTCTTGCTGTTGGTCAGTGTGCCGTCCAGGTCTAATACGAGTAATTTGTACATGAGTGGGATAGGGGGATGTTTATGGTGTGTGGTTCTTTCAGTCGTTCTCTTCTTTTTCCGTTGCTGTTCGCAGGATCAGCGTGGTGGCGCCGATGGTGATGATGTCTCCTTCTTCCAGTCTCACTCTGTCCTGGTCGCGCAGAATGGAGTTCATATAGAAAGTGCCCGTATTGCTGGGCGCATCGCGCAGGATGTATTGCAGCTTGCCTTGCTTGTTCCGCTGTACGCGAATGATGCAGTGCTTTGTGTCCACGCTGGGGTCTACGGTCTCAATGGGCTGGTTGATGGATGTGCCGCGCACATAGCGTCCGAAGATGTTGTCGCCCATGACCAAAGGCAAAGCCTGCTTGTAATGGAAGACGTTTTCCACCACAATGATGGAACCCAGTTCCTCGCGGTGCGCCTCTTCGTCAATGACCTCTTCCTTTCGGGTTGCTTTCAGTTTGGAAGTGCCCAGTCTGATGCCGAACTGGCGGTTGCATTCCGTGCATTGGAACACCAGTTGTTCTCCCGGTTGGTATATGGTTTCGTCAAAAGTGATGTAATTGTCACATTTGGGGCATTTTACTCTCTTCATGCGTTTGGTGGGTTTTACGGGTGGTTTATGAATTACAAGAAAAAGCCCCTGCGGCATGGGCGGGGGCTTCTCTGTATGGGGTTATTCGAGTGAGGTTATCCAAGCCTGCTTGAATTCGTTTCCGCTTTGTTTCATTTGGTTGAGTCGGCGTCTTGCGCTCTCTTCGCCATCGTAGCAGGGAATGATAACGCGTACCATCTTGTCTTTCTGATAGACGCAGGCATCATATCCTCTTGCCTGCAGGTCGTTTGCATAGTTCTCCGCATTGGATAGGCTGGTGGCCGATGCCAGGACAATGGCCATTCCTTTTTGTGCGGGAGCCTGTACGGTGTTCTCGGCGGGAGCTTCGGCTACTTCTGCCTGCGTTTCCGTTTCCGTTTCCTGTTCCAAGGGTTCTTCCATTACCATGACTTCCTCGGCTTCGGCTTCAAATTCGGTTTCTGCTTCTGTTTCAGCCTCTTCCACAACTTCCGTTGCAGGAGCTGTGGGCATTTGCAAGCCGGTAATCAGATGGGAGGGGATGAACAGCTCTGCCTGGTTTACCTGTGACAGATGCTGTACGGGACTCTCAATGGGAGTGGAGAACAGCACAAAGAGGATGATGCTTGCCGCCATGGCTGCTACGGTGTGTACCAGATGGCGGTTGATGCGGAGCGTGTAGTCGCGCTTGGTTCCTTCCTTTTTCTGTGTGGTCTTGCCAGTGGCAGGACGGAGGGTTTCCGTCAGATTGCCGCCTTGGGCAAGCATTGGCATGTGGAATGCGTCCAGTCCGTAAAGCGAGGGAGTGGTTACGCCGGCCTTGCAGGGCGAGAAGGTGATGGGCTGGTCTGCGTTCTCCTGAATCATCACACCGATGCTTCCGAAGTCCAGACTGCCGTTTTCCGCCAGTTCCATGTGTATGCTCTGTACAAATTGCGCACACCATTTCTCGGCTTCTGCCGGAGTGATGGAGTAGGCCTCTGCCAGGGAATCTACCAGCGTGTTGTCGCCGTGGTTCAGGTTGGCGTTGAAATGTACGGTACGGTAGGGCGGAAGAAAGAGTTCTTCTTCTGCGCTCCATGTACTGGGCATATTGTTGGCGACAAACCCTCCTAACTGTGGGATTATCACGTGGTCATGCTCCAGCAACAAGTATTCAATATGTCGGAATATCTTTTTCACGATTGCAAATATACATACTTTTTTTTATTCCGCCACATAAATCCGACTTTCTTTTCAGTAAATTTTCCTATAGTTGCACAAGCCGGAAATTTTGTTTATCTTTGCGCCGGTTTATATTTATTGAGAAAATGGAATACATAAAAACCCAGATAGAAGGCGTGTTTGTGTTGGAACCCAAAGTATTTGGCGACGCACGCGGTTATTTCATGGAAACTTTTCGTCAGGACGAGTTTGACCGTATGGTGGCTCCCGTGACGTTTGTACAGGACAACGAATCCAAAAGCACCCGTGGCGTGCTGCGCGGACTGCATTATCAGAAAGGCGAGTTCAGCCAGGCCAAGCTGGTGCGTGTCATCCAGGGCCGTGTGCTGGATGTGGCGGTAGACCTTCGCAAGAGCAGCCCCACCTTCCTGAAGTATGTGGCTGTGGAACTTTCCGGCGAGAACAAGCGCCAGCTCTTTGTGCCCCGTGGATTTGCCCACGGCTTTGTGGTGCTGAGCGACGAGGCAGTCTTCTGCTACAAGGTGGACAATGTCTATGCGCCACAGGCAGAATGTTGCATCCGCTACGATGACCCCGCCATTGGCGTGGAATGGCCGCTTCCGGCAGAAGAACTGCTTCTTTCTGCCAAGGACGCCCAGGGCATTTCAGTCCACGAGGCGGAATTGTTTATCTGAACCCCCTTTATATGATTGTTGACAGAATACTATATATATTTATATTAGGTGCGCTTTGTCTGTGCAGCGCCTGTGAGAACCGAAAGGTGGAGGCAGAGGCAGAACAGCCCCAGACAAAGTCCGAAAAGAAAAAGGAATACCTTCCCCTGGACGATTTGCAGGGCGTATGGGTGGATGCTGACAGCCAGACTCCTTTCATGTGGATACGCGGCGACAGCGCCCATTATGCCGACAACACCAGTGTGCCCGCTTTGGTAAGGCTCACCCGCGACTCCCTTTGGTTGGGACAGGAAAGCTATTGGGTGGAGGAACGCAAGGGCTCCCGCCTGTCGTTACAGACATGGTCGGGCCACACCGTTTCCCTGCAAAAGACACAGCACCCCGAGGACTCGCTCCTCTTTATGCTGGTGCCAGCCGAACCTGTGGTCTATGCCGAGCGCACAGACCGCGACACGGTTTCCTTCTGCGGCGAACACCGCCTGCACAGCTACATCACCGTGAATCCCACCTCGCGCAAGGTTTTCCGCACCACATACAACGCCGAGGGCTTGGCGGTGGAGAACTATTCCTTTGACAATGTAATCCATCTCAGTGTGTACGAGGGAAAGAAGTGCCTCTTCCGCAGCAACTTTGAGAAGACCGACTTTGCCGACTATGTGCCCGAGGAATTCCTTTCCCAGGCCATTCTTTCCGACATCCTCTTCGGCCACACCGATGCCAAGGGCGTGCATTTCCGCGCCATGGTCTGCATCCCCGACGGCACCGCCTGCTACATGATAGAGCTTACCGTGAGCCTTTCCGGTGAAATGGCCATGACCCTGAGAGACTATTGATAAACTGATATGATGAGACCCAAAGGAACCATACTGATTGTCGATGACAACGAGGCGATACTCACCTCGCTGAAGATTCTTCTGCACGATGTGTTTGCCCACGTCTGTACCACACCGCATCCGCACACCATTCCCAGCCTGCTGAGGATGGAGCGCCCCGATGTGGTTTTGCTCGACATGAACTTTGGCCGCGGTGTCAACAATGGCAACGAGGGCCTTTTCTGGCTACAAGAGATTTTGCGCCTGCAACCCGGCATCCCCGTCGTGCTGTTCACGGCCTATGCCGACATTGACCTGGCGGTGAACGGACTGAAGTTGGGCGCTGCCGACTTTCTGGTGAAACCCTTTGACAACGAAAGGCTCATCCAAGTGCTGCTGATGCAGCGCGACGGCAAGGGCAAGAAGAAATCCGCCGCAGGAAAGCAGGCGGGTCCGTCCATGTTCTGGGGCGAGAGCGAGGCCATGAGCCGTGTGCGCGAGATGGTGGAGCGTGCCGCGCCCACCGATGCCAACATCCTCATTACCGGAGAGAACGGAACCGGAAAGGAAGTGCTGGCGCGCGAGATTCACTGTCTTTCCCATCGTGCCTCCGGTCCCATGGTGGCGGTGGACATGGGCACCATTCCGGCTTCTTTGTTCGAGAGCGAACTCTTCGGCCATGTCAAGGGAGCCTTCACCGATGCCCACGCCGACAAGCCCGGCAAGTTTGAGCAGGCCGACGGTGGCACGCTTTTCCTTGATGAGATTGGCAACCTGTCCTATGCCCTGCAGGCCAAGATGCTTACCGCCTTGCAGAACCGCACCGTCACCAGGGTGGGAGGGCGCAGCGAAATCCGCTTCGACATCCGCCTCATCACCGCCACAAACCGCAATGTGGAAAGCATGGTGACGGAACAGACCTTCCGCCAGGACCTCTTCTATCGCATCAACACCATCGCCCTGCACCTTCCGCCCTTGCGCGAACGTGCCGCCGACATTGTGCCCCTGGCCGAGATGTTCCTCTCGCGCTACGCCTCGGCATACGGACGTCCCGTTCCCTCACTGACGCCAGATGCCGCCCAGAAACTTACGGCCTATCCCTGGCCCGGCAACATCCGCCAGCTCCAGCACACCATGGAGCGAACCCTCATCCTCACTGACGGCGCCGAAATCTGTGCCGCCCATCTTCAACTTCCCACAGCATCCGCTGTAGCGCCTTCCGTGCAGGGCGTGCAGACCCTGGAGGATGTGGAGCGCGAGACTATTGCACGCGCCGTGGCAGAATGTGAGGGCAACATGTCCGCCGTGGCCCAGCGTCTGGGCATCACCCGCCAGACCTTGTACAACAAAATAAAGAAGTATGGAATCTGATCATTGGCTGCTGCTCCTTGCCGCCCTGGCGCTGGTCTTCCTGTTTGTCATCTGGCGGATGCATCTGCGCCACCGTTCCCAGTTGCGAAAGGTGGAGTTTCTCTTCAATGCCATTGACAACCTCGACTTTTCCTTCCGCTTTCCCGTGCGCGGCTCCAACCGCACTTTCAACACGGCGCTCAACCGCATCAAGGACATCCTCACCGCCTCCCACTATGCCCAGCAGGAGCGCGAACGCTATTACGAGAAGATCCTCTCCATGGTAAGCACCGCCATTCTGGTGGAGGACGACCGCGGACGGGTGGTCTTCTGCAACGAGGCCGCGCTGCGCCTGCTCAGACGCGATTCCATAACGCATATCTCGCAGGTGGAGAACGACCTGAAGACCGGACGCTTCTCCGTGCGCCGCAACGTGGTGGGGTTGGACGGCCGTCAGATGCAGCTCTGGGCCGTAAACGACATCAGCAGCGAACTGGTGTTGCAGGAAATCACCTCGTGGGAGAAGCTCATCCGTGTGCTCACCCATGAAATCATGAACGGCGTGGCGCCCGTCACCTCGCTCAGCCGCACCCTGCTGCAACGGGTGGAACACGGCGGCGAAGTGCCTGCCGAAACGCTACGCCAGGGTTTGCAGACCATCCATTCCACCTCCGACCAACTGCTCCGTTTTGTGGAGAACTACCGCAGCCTTACGCTGTTGCCCACGCCCGCTCCTCAGCCTTTCTATGTAAAGCCTTTCCTGGAACGCATGCTCATGCTTGCCCGTGCCACCGACGGGGCGGAGGGTTTGCAGATGGAATGCAGCGTGTCTCCGGCCGACCTCATGCTCTATGCCGACGAGTCCCTGCTGACCCACGTCTTCACCAATCTGCTGAAGAATGCCGTAGAGGCTTTGCAGACATCCGCCGCCCAGGAACGCTATGTCAGGGTGGAGGCCGCGATTGATGAGGCCGAGACGGTGCGCATCCGTGTCAGCAACAACGGCCCGGCCATCCCGGCCGATGTGGCGGAACAGATGTTCGTGCCCTTCTTCACCACCAAGAACGGCGGTTCCGGCATCGGTCTCAGTCTTTCCGCCCGCATCATGCAGGCCAGTGGCGCGCGCATGGAATTGGTGGAAAGTTCGGACCGCGAAACCGTTTTCCTGCTCACGTTCGATGCGTGAAAAGAACAGGCCCAAAAGAGACGGTGTTCAATGGCACGCAGATGCGAAAGATTTCCGCAGATTTTCTTTTTCCGTTAATCGTTCAAAAAGCGTCTGGAAGACGGGAATATAAATAGCCGCATTTTTTTACCTGTGGAACATAAGAGAATAGAATAAAAAGCGTCTGTAAAGACGCGAAGCCCGAAGGGCGAATAGCCGCGGGTTCTTGAACCCGTGGAATAATTGACAAGAAAAAGAAATGGCGTCTGGAAGACGCGGACGTGTGGTGAGAGTTGCCGTTCCGCGTCTTTACAGACGCCAGTTATTTGCAGACATTATAATACCGAGGGCTTAAAAGCCCCCGGCTATTCATATCCCCGTCTTTCAGACGGCTCGCGACCCCTCGGACGGCATCAAAAAGATCTATTTGACGGTTTCCGACCCCTCGGTTCCCATCAAAAACGGCTTTTTGGCGATTCCTGACCCCTCGGTTCGTATCAAAAACGGCTTTTTGACGGCTCCCGACCCCTCGGTTCCCATCAAAAACGGCTTTTTGGCGATTCCTGACCCCTCGGTTCCCATCAAAATCGGCTTTTTGGCGGTTCCGACACCCGTCGTTTTCATCAAAATCGGCTTTTTGGCGGTTCCGACACCCGTCGTTTTCATCAAAATCGGCTTTTTGGCGGTTCCGACACCCGTCGTTTTTATCAAAATCGGCTTTTTGGCGGTTCCGACGCCTGTCGTTTTCATCAAAATCGGCTTTTTGGCGGTTCCGGACTCGCGGTGAGAGTTGCCGGACATGTTGCCGTTCCGCGTCTTTCAGATGCCAGTCATTTGCGGACATTAAAAAACCGGAGGCTTGAAAGCCCCCGGCTATTCGTATCCACGTCTTCCAGACGTTTTTGAGTAGTGAGTAGTGAGCATTGAGTTTCTTCTGAACTTATGTTCTTTTGTCCAAAAAAACACTCACCGCTCATCGCTCACCGCTCCTCCCGTCTGCTGCGGCATCCCCCTAATCATTCAACATTACATCTCTCTTCTTTATTGAGGGGGGGGATTGCCCAATAGGATACATGCCGTCTCGGCAGGTGCTTTTATTCCTTCTTCACAATATGTCCGTCGAAGAGGTGGATGATGCGGTGCGCCATGTTGGCGTCGCGGTCGCTGTGCGTCACCATCACCACGGTGGTGCCCTCGCGGTTCAGTTCGGTGAGCAGGCTCATCACCTCCAGTCCGTTCTTGGAGTCCAGGTTACCCGTGGGCTCGTCCGCCAGAATCATCTTGGGACCGAACACCACGGCGCGGGCAATGGCCACACGCTGCTGCTGTCCGCCGCTCAGCTGGTGGGGGAAGTGCTTGGCGCGGTGGCCAATTCCCATGCGCTTCATGATGTCCTGCACGCGTTGGCGGCGTTCCTCCTTGCTCATGGGATGATAGGTGAGGGGCAGTTCGATGTTTTCCTCCACGGTGAGTTCGTCAATGAGGTTGAAGCTCTGGAACACAAAGCCGATCTTTCCCTTTCTCACGCGGGTCATCTCGTCCTCGCTGAGTGTTTGTGTCTCCTCGCCGTCCATCAGATAGTTGCCGCTGTCCGCCTCGTCCAGCAGTCCCAGGATGTTCAGCAGCGTACTTTTGCCGCAGCCGCTGGGGCCCATGATGGCTACAAACTCTCCTTCTTTTACCTGGAACGATACGTTGTCCAGGGCAATGGTCTCTACGTCTTCTGTGCGGAATGTCTTGCACAGGTCTGTTATCTTTATCATATTTGTGTGTTGTTATATTGTTATGTTTTATGTGCCTGGTGTAGGGACGCTGCGTGCAGCGTCCGGAGATGAGTTTCCGTTGGTTTCATCCTTCTGACGCAGCACGCTGCGTCCCTACTGCCTTTTTCTTTCTGACGCAGCACGCTGCGTCCCTACTGCCTTTTTCTTTCTGACGCAGCACGCTGCGTCCCTACTTATTCATTATCCTTGATGTGCTTCACGGGTTTTTCCGCGGCAGCCATGCGGCTCTGCACCGCCACGGCCAGCCAGCTGACGAGTAGCACCACGGCCACGGCAATGATGATCCAGGGCCACCACACAATGCGCACCACCTGTGTGGCCATGTACTCGCGGGCCACCCACCACACCAGCGGAACGGCGGGCAGGGCCGCCACAGCCACATGGGAGAGGAACTGGCCGATGAGCCGGCTGCGCATCTGTGCCACGCCCGAGCCGAACACTTTGCGCACGGCAATCTCCTTGCGCCGCTGCTGGATGTGATAGGTGCTCATGGCCACCAGGCCGAGTACGCTGATGAGCAGCGCCACGCCGGCAAAGAGCAGCAGGATGGTGAAGAGGCGGCTCTCGGCCTGGAACGCCGATGCCACGCTCTGCTGCATCCAGGGCATGCTGTCCGTGAAGTCCTCGCGGTACACCTCCTTGTAAATCTTCTTCACCGCCTCCAGCGTTTCCTTTTTGTCGCCCCTGACGCGGATGAGGATGAAGCCTGTGGCACCGTTGTCCATCGCCTCGTTCTTTATTTCGTAGACGATGGTTACCTCGGGCCTTTCCTCGTATTCCTCATGGCGGCTGGTGCCCAGGCTGAAGTCGGCCAGCATGCCGTGGATGTCCATTGGCTCCTGTCCGGGCTTCCAACTGAAGGTGCGCACGTTGGGCGCAATGCCCAGGGTGGAGTGGAAGTCGGCCGAGACGTAGGTGTTCATGTATTCTCCGTTGCTCCATTTCTCCTTCAGCTCGATGCCCAGGGTGGTCAGATAGTCCTCGTCGCCATAGAGGCGCTGGAAGCGGACGGTCTTTCCGCTCTCGGTCTCGCCCATCTGGTTGAATCCGCCGTTCAGGGGCACGTTCATGCACACCGATGCGTTCTCCACGCCCGGCAATGCCTTCAGCTTCTGTTTGAAGAGCATGGCTTTCTGCGCGTCCTGCTGAATGCGGAAGGCCATCAGGCTGTCCGTCTCATAGCCCAGGGGCGCATGGATCATGTGCAGGGTGTGGTGGGTGAAGATGCCCGTAACCGCCACCAGCACAATGGTGATGAAGTGCTGCACCACCATGAAGATGCGTCCCAGCGTGGTCTTGGTGCGTACCCTGAAGGTGCCGCGCACCACGTCTATGGGCTGCACGGCGGACATCACCTGCGCCGGCACGATGCCTGCCACGGCTCCCAGCAACACCACTGTGCCTACGATGAAGAGCATGTTGAGCGGGCTGAGCAGCTGCATGGCGCTGATGTGGGTCTCCAGCAGTTGGTTGGTGTAGGGGATGGCTGCCACCGCCAGCAGCAGTGACACCGCCACGGACACGGCGCACAGGCTGGTGCTCTCCAGCACCATACGCACCATGATGTCGCGCTTCAGGCTGCCCAGCAGACGGCGGGTGGCCATCTCCTTTGCCCGGCGGCCGGCCTGCGCCACGGTCAGGTTGATGTAGTTCATCACGGCAAACGCCAGGATGATGAGTCCGATGATGGCAATGAGCATCACCAGCGCGGGCTTGCCGCGGCGGCACACGTTGCTGCCGTATTCGGAGAAATAGTTCTCCGCCACGGGGCTGAGCGAGAATTTCATTTCCTCCAGGCCCGCTCCGAACTGGGCATAGACCTCGGTAAGAATCTTGTTCACTTGCGGGATAAGCTCCTTGTAGTCTGTTCCCTCGTTCAGTTTCAGATAGACGTCGGGGCTGCCAAAGTTGCCCATGATATTGAAATAGTAGGGCAGTTCCTCGCGCAACAGCTCATAGCGTCCCACAATGTCGTCCTGCGGAATGCTGGAGTTTTCGGTGCGGCGGTAGATGCCGCGCACAAACACCTTGTACTTGTCGTTCAGCGTGAGGGGCTTGCCCATGGCGTCGCCTTGGGGGAAGAGTTTGCGTGCCAACTCTTCCTCCAGCACCACGCTTTGCTCGTCGGCCAGCGCGGTGTGCGGGTCGCCCTCAAGGAGCGTAAATCCGAACACGTCGTAATAGGTGCTGTCCACATAGAGCATGTCGCACTTGGCATAGTCGTCCTGCGCAAACTGCACGTGGCGGTTGGTCATGCTGAACAGGGCGCAGGCCGACTGAATCTGCGGCAGCTGTTTGCGCAGCAGGGGGATAATCTCGCGCGAGGTGCCGCTCATCTTGAAGTTTTCCGTCTTCTCGGGATGCACCAGCACCACGCGCTCCTTGTCCGGAATCTGCTGGTCCACGCCCGTCTCGTGCTCATAGTACAGGCCTATGAGGACAACAAACATGAGCGACACCGACAGTCCGAACACGTTGATGGCGGTGTACGCCTTGTTCCTGGAGAGGAACGTCAGGTAGGAATTGATTTTCATCTTGTTTTTTGTGTTTTATTTTGTTTTTGTACTTTGGTCGTTGGTTAGCCATTTTTTTGTATTGTCATGCTGAACTTGTTTCAGCATCTGTCCGCGGTGAGGGGGTGGCAAAGGCTCGCTGTGAGATCCTGAAACAAGTTCAGGATGACGTTTGGTTGTGTTTCTAAATCCTCCGCGACCCCTCGCCGGCCATTTTTTCAGCGTGGAAATGCTTCGCGACCCCTCGCCGGCCATTTTTTCGGCGTGGAAATGCTCCGCGACCCCTCGCGGACCGTTTTTTCGGCGTTGGAATGCTCCGCGACCCCTCGCGGACCGTTTTTTCAGCGTGGAAATGCTCCGCGACCCCTCGCCGGCCATTTTTTCGGCGTTGGAATGCTCCGCGACCCCTCGCCGGCCATTTTTTCGGCGTTGGAATGCTTCGCAACCCCTCGCGGACCGTTTTTTCGGCGTTGGAATCCTCGGCGACCCCTCGCCGCAGGGTTTACGGGAGGAGGGGGCGCCGTCAGTCCTTGATGACGATGGTCTCCATGTCCTTGAACGATTCGTATCCGTTCACAATGACCTGCTCGCCGGGTTCAAGGCCCTCCATCACCTCGTAGTGCTCGGGATTCTGTCGGCCTATGCGGATCTGTCGGCGGTAGGCCTTCTTGCCTTCCTTGTCCAGTACAAAGATCCAACTGCCTCCGGTGACGCTGTAGAAGGTGCCCTTGGGGATGATGATGGCCTGCTTGGACTCGCCCAGCTGCAGGTCCATGTAGAAGCTCTGTCCGGTGCGCAGGTTCTCGGGGCGCTCGCCGGAGAAGACAAACTCGGTGCGGAAGCGGCGCTCGCGCACCTCGGGGAACACCTTGCGCAGCCGCATGCTGTAGCGCTTGCCGCCCTGCTCAAAGGTGGCGGTCAGTCCGCCCGTTACGCGATCGATGTAATGCTCGTCCACCATGGCGCTCACCTTGAAGTCGCTCAGGTCGTTCACCACGCCAATCTTTCCGCCGGCCGCCACGCTCTGGCCCAGCTCCACGTCCAGCAGGCCGACCTCGCCGTCGATCTGCGCCCTCACCTCCAGGCGTTCCTTCCGCTGGCGCACCAGTTCCACGTTGCGCTGCATGGCGGCCAGGTTGTCCGCCATCTGTTCCATCTGGCTCTGTCGCAGGAGCGAGTCCTTGTGCAGACGCTCCTTCACCAACTGGTGCTTCTTGTGGGCCAGCTCATAGTCTTCCTTGGCCCGCAGCCAGTCTTCCTGTGGGATGAGACGTTCAGCGTGGAGCTTCTCCTGGCGCTTCCAGTGGCGGCGCTTCGCCACCACGTCCTGCGAGAGCTGCAGCTCCTCGTAGCTGTTGTTCAGACGGTCCTGCTCCATGGTAATCTGCGTGTTGCGCAGCATGTTCTGCTTCTCCGCCAGTTCGCTTTCGGCATTCAGAATCTGCAGGTTCAGGTTGGCATTGCTCAGGCGTATCAGCACATCGCCCTTCCTCACACGGGCGCCTTCCTCCACCACGCGTTCCTGCACAATGCCGCCCTCCTCGGGGCTGACCTGCACCACCTGGATGGGGGCCACATGGCCGTGCAGCGCAATGTAGTCGTTGAACTCGCCCTTGATTACGGGGCTGATGATGAGCGACTCGCGCTCCACCTTCAGCACGGATGTGTAGCTTCCCGCGGCAAGCCATGCCAGCAGTGCCAGGATTACCGTGCCTCCCACCGCCCACGGCCAGTACTTGGTGGGGATGAGGAATTTCTTCTTTTCAATCTTTCTGTCCATATGCTTCGTTATATATTTGTCCGGTTTCGTAATAGGCGGCCACGCGGCGCTGCATGGCAAGCGTAAGGCTCACCTGCAGCAGGCGTATGCGGCTCTGGTGGAGGCTTTGCGCCGAGGTCTGCAGGTCCAGGGCCGAGAGCAGACCTTCCTCAAAGCGGCGGCAGTTGAGGTGGTGGGCAATGGAGTCGCTCTCCACCTTGCGGCGCATCAGCAACAGTTCCTTGCGGCTGCCCTCCACGTCGCGCCGTGCCTGTCGGTGTGCCTCGCGGGTGTTGTAGAGCGTTTCCTGCAGGCCAATCTCCGCCATCCTGATTTGGTTGCGTGCGCGGCGGATGTCCTTGTGGGTGCCCAGGTTGAAGAGGGGCAGCGACAGGCTGGCGTTCACATACTCGCCCATGTTGTCCTTCCATTGCTTGCCGAAACGGCTCACGGCCATGCCGCTGGTCATGTTGCGGTAGTAGCTGGTGCCGATGCCGGCTCCAATGGACAGCGAGGGCGATAGGCGGCCGCGCGTGATTCTGTAGTTGTATTTCTGCAGTTCCACATTGTTGCGGGCGCTCACCAGTGCCGGCACCTGGAACAGCTCGCCGCTGTAGGCTTCGGGCTGCATCACGCAGGTGTCCTGCGGCATCATGGCGGGCATCATCTCACCGTCGGCTGGGAAGTTCATCATCTGCTTCAGTGCGCCCAGGGTTTTCTGCGCAAGGTTCTGCTGCCGCACGGCCTCGTAGGCGTCGTTTGCCATCTGGGCTTCCATCTGCGCCACGTCGGGCATGCTTTTCTCGCCCAACTCTTCCATCCGTCGGGTCTTTTGCAGCATGCGGCGGCTGTCCTCTTCCTTTAGTGTGGCAAGCCTGGCGCTCTCGGCGGCATAGAAGGCCTCAATGAAGCGCTGCATGGTTTCAATGGCCACCTGGTCGCGGCTCTCCTGCAAGGCGTTTCGGCTCTGCTTCATCTGCAGCCGGGCCTGTTTGAGCGAATGGATACTTTGCATTCCGTCCCACACGGTGACTCCGGTGCTGAGCTGATAGCTGTTGTTCAGCGTGGTGATGGTGTTGTAGGTGTTGGTTTCGGGGTCTACGTTGCGTCCCCATGAAAGCTGTCCGCCCACGCCGGCATTGAGCGAGGGGATGAACGCTCCGCGGGCACGCTCGGCCACGAGTTCCGCATTCTCGGCATCGATGCGGCTCTTCTGCACCCTGTGGGCGTGCTGCACGGCATAGTTCATGCAGCGGTCCATGCTCCATGCCTCCTGTGCCGTGGCAGGGAGGCACGGCATGGCGCACATGCCCATGAACAGTAACAGTCTTGTTGTTCTTTTCTTTTTCATCTTGTTTTGTGTACGATTTTCTACAAATATATATGCCAAAACCGTGCCAAAACGTTAAGTGGTTGGTTTTCAGTTGTGGGTCTTTCAGCCCGAAAAGGAAAACTGTCAAAGAATCATACAGGTGGTGTATGAATCTTTGACAGCGGTTTCCTGGAAATTCTGGTTTTTCTAGACTTTCTAGATCATCTAGCCCTTCTAGCCCTTCCTAGAAAATATTCCCCCTAATCTTCTTCAGATAGGCATTGAGGGCATCTTCGTCGTGGCGGTCGATAATTTCAATCAGTTCCTTCAGCTCGGCGCGGATGCCTTCCACGTGCGATTTTGTGTGCGGGTTGAAAAGAATCTCGCGCAGAAGGGTGTCGTCCTCGGACAGCACGCCTTTGGCAATGTTGAGGTGGCGCTTGAAGGTGGTTCCGGGTGCGTCCTGCTTCTTCATTACCGCACTGAAGACAAAGGTGCTGACAAAGGGAACCGAGAGCGAATAGGCCATGGCCTCGTCGTGCTCCTCGAAGGTGTATTCGTGTACGTTCAGCCCAAGGTGGCGGTAGAGGTCGAGGAAAAAGAGCCGGCCCATGTAGTCGCCCTCGCTGATGACAATGGCATTCTCGGAACTGAGTGCGCCCAGATTGGCAAAGGTGGGGCCGAACATGGGGTGGGTGCTGACGTATCGCATTCCGGTCTGCTCGTAGAACTGGCGGAATCCGGTCTTTACGGAACTGATATCGCTGATGATACAGTCGGACGGCAGCAGGGGGACTACCTGTTCAAAGACGGAAAGGGTGTATTTGAGTGTGACGGCATTGATGACCAGTTCGGGCCGGAAGGAAGAGATTTCCTCCAGCGTGGTGAAGCGTTGCGTATTGTAGAGGAAACGCATGCGCTTGGGATCGATCTCGTAGACGGCGCACTCGTGCTTGAAGGACAGCACGTCGGTGAAGAAACTGCCCATCTTTCCGGCACCAAGGATAAGTATTCTCATAAGGCTTTCTGGTTTGTCGTGGGATTATTTGTTGATGATTTCCATCTGCTGGCGAACGCTTTCCTCGTGGATGAACTCGTAAATGCGGCGCACAAAATCGGCGGACATGCCACAAAGGCTGCCCTGTGCACAGCGCTTGTCCAGAATCTCGCTGTAACGTGCCGTTTGCACCACACCCATGTTGTGCTCTTTTTTATAAAGGGCTATCTCGCGGCTGATACGCATGCGCTTGGTCAGCAGGTTCAGCAGATTGTCGTCCATCTCGTCAATCTGTTTGCGCAGACTGCCGAGCGATTCGGTGAACTCTTGGTTGTCCCGTACCACCAGGCGGTCCAGAATGAAGTCGAGCACCTCTGGGGTGACTTGCTGCTTGGCGTCGCTCCAAGCGCAGTCGGGGCAGCAGTGGCTTTCTATGATGAGGCCTTCAAAACCCATGTCCATGGCCTGTTGGCAGAGCGGTGCCACCAGGTCTCTGCTTCCGCCAATGTGGCTGGGGTCGCAGATGATGGGCAGGTTAGGGTAGCGGCGGTGCAGCTCGATGGGGATATGCCACAGCGGTGAGTTGCGGTAGAGTTTCTGGTCTATGCTGCTGAATCCGCGGTGGATGGCGCCCAGGCGCTTGATGCCGGCACCATTGATGCGGAGCAGCGCACCAATCCACAGTTCAATGTCGGGGTTTACAGGGTTCTTCACCAAAACGGGCACGTCCACTCCGCGCAGTCTGTCGGCCAGTTCCTGTATGGCAAAGGGGTTGGCTGTGGTGCGTGCGCCAATCCACAGCATATCCACTCCTGCTTCCAGTGCGGCTTCCACATGCTTGGGAGTGGCCACCTCGGTGGTAACGAGCATTCCGGTCTCTTCCTTCACGCGTTTCAGCCAGGGCAGGGCAGGCTCGCCGTGGCCTTCGAAACCGCCGGGCTTGGTGCGGGGCTTCCACACACCGGCACGGAAAATCTTCACGCCTTTTCCGGTCAAAGCGTGTGCCGTTTTCATTACCTGTTCTTCGCTTTCGGCGCTGCATGGGCCGGCAATCACGAGGGGGCGGTTCTCGTCCAGGCCGTTCAATCCCAGTTTCTCTATATTCAGTTCCATTTTGCTAAATGTTTTTTATGTTCTTACTCTTCTTATATATTATAATGTAGATGTCTGTTTATTTGCCTTGTATCATGGCGCGTATTCTTTTGAGCGCCTCGTCGAACTTGTCTTCTTTGGCACATAGGCTTATGCGGATATATCTGTTTCCTGCGCTTCCGAAAATGAAGCCGGGAGCAATGAAGACACGTGCTTGGTGGAGCACCTTTTCCGTGAGTTGTTCCACATCGGCATAGCTGTCGGGTATGCGTCCCCAAAGGAACATTCCGGTCTGGTCGGGGTCGAAAGTACAGCCCAAGGCGTGCATGATTTCTTCGGCCTTTTTCCGTCGTGGGGCATAGGTTTCCACATTGGCGCGGGCGTGCCATTCGTCAGCATTGTCATAAGCCTTTGCGGCGGCAAGCTGCATGGCGCGGAAGGTGCCGCTGTCAATGTTGCTTTTCACTCTCATTATCCATTGGATGAACTGCGCGTTGGTGGACAGCATTCCCACTCGCCAACCCGGCATGTTGTGGCTCTTGGACATGGAGTTGAACTCTATGCAGCATTTCTTGGCTCCGGGAACTTGCAGGATACTCAGCTTTTCACCGCTGTTCAATATGAAGCTGTAAGGGTTGTCATTGACGATGATGAGGTTGTGTCTGAGGGCAAAATCGACCAGCGCCTGGTAAGTCTTGCGCATGGCACGGGCGCCAGTGGGCATATGGGGATAGTTGGTCCACATGATTTTTACACGGCTCAGGTCTGTCTGTTCCAAAGCATCCAGATCGGGCTGCCACGCATTTTCCTGACTCAGTTCGTATGGCACCACTTCCGCTCCCAGTATTTTGCTAAGGCTGGTGTAAGTGGGGTAACCGGGATTGGGAACAAGCACTTGGTCGCCGGGATTGACAAAGGCAAGCGTAACGTGAAGAATGCCTTCCTTTGATCCGATGAGGGGGAGAATTTCTTTTTCGGCATCCAGCTCCACTCCATACCAGCGTCTGTAGAAACCTGCCATGGCGCTGCGCAGTTCGGGGGTGCCGATGGTGGGTTGGTATCCGTGTGCGTTGGGCTTGGCTGCTTCATGGCAGAGCGTCTGGATGGTGGAATCGCTGGGCGGCATGTCCGGACTGCCGATGGCCAGACTGATGATGTCCATTCCTTCAGCATTCATTCGGGCCACTTCCTTCAACTTGCGGCTGAAATAGTATTCATTTACGGTGCAGATTCTTTCTGCAGGACGTATGTCAAATGCTTTGTCTTCCATTGTTGTATTCTCCTAACAGATTTAATTCCTGTGTGAGTGGTGAAATTGCGTTTATGGCCTGACGGAAGTTGGTGGGACTGCTGTAAGTCAGGTCAATGTAGAACATATATTGCCATTCCTTCCCGATGATGGGCAATGACTGTATCTTGGTCAGATTGAGCTTGTAGAAGGACAGAATGCTGAGAATGGCGCTCAGACTTCCTTCCTCATGCGGAAGGGTGAACTCAATGCTGGCCTTGTTGGTCTTGCTGCTCTCGCGTAGGCTTCCGGCTTTTTCCTTATTGGCAAGAACCAGAAAACGAGTGAAATTGTGCTTGTTGGTCTCTATGCCTTCCTGCAACAGCTTCATTCCGTATATGTCCGCCACATCACGGTGGCAGATGGCTGCATGGCCGTGCAATTTTTTATGACAGATATCTGCGGCCGCTCCGGCGGTATCTGCCACCTCGACAATCTTTATCCCATCATGCTTTTGCAGGAAATCGCGGCATTGCATCAGTGCGACGGGGTGGGAGTTCACCTCTCTGATGCTCTCCCAATCATCATCGGGAAGGCACATAATACTGTGGCTGATGCGCAGTTTGTGTTCGCCCACAACGGTGAGTCCGCTGTCGCGAATCAGTTCGTAATTGTGAAGCAGACTGCCTGCGATGGTGTTCTCAATGGCCACCATGGCTACGGCATCGGGGTTGGTCTTGACATGATTAAAGACCTGCTCAAACGTACTGAAACATGAAAGCTCGATTTCTTCCTTGTCAAAATATCGGTGGGCCGCAATGTCGTGGAAGCTGCCCTTGAATCCTTGAATGGCTACGTTTGTCATAATCTACTTCTTTATAATGTTTTGGTATAATAAAAAAAATCCCGCCTCCTATGGAAGCGGGACATTCTCTTTATTCTTTCTAATGTTGTTCTGTTTCTTTTTTATGTACGCAACGACCCGCTTCACTTCAGCTTGCTAAAGTAAAAGTAAAAATAATAGCCGTTAAAGAAAGTATTTCCTGCGTGCATTGTCTGTCTTTTTGTTTTAAATCAGCGCAAATTTATATGCTTTTCATTTATTGTGCAAGAAAACGATGACATTTTTTTGTAAAATGTGTAAAAAAGTTACTTATTGTCGAACTTGCCACTGAACTGCTCCAGCATGGACGGATCCAATTCTGCCGCCTTTCGGATGTCATCCATTGCGCCTTGGCTGTCGCCGGCAAGCATGCGCAATCTTCCGCGTTCTTTGTATAATGTGGCTGTGGGTTCTGCCGATATGGCTTGCGACAAGGCTTCTATGCCTGCCATCAGAATTTCTTTTTCCATAAATATTCAATATGTATTTTTTTTAATGTATGTGAATGAGTTGAATTTCAGTCTGTCCATTCGGCATCAAAGCCAAGTGATTTTACTGCTTGAATCACTTCTTCCGGATTATAGCCTTCTCCCGAAACTTCTGCATGGGACAGTTCCAGCGAAACGTCTGCATGAGTGATGCCGTTTACCGAAGACAATGCTTTCTGCACGTTGGCGGCACAATGGTTGCAATGCATTCCGCGCACAGAAAGCCGGCGCACACACTTCTGTGCAGAGGAGTTGCAGCATGAATGGTCTTGGCATTGGCATTTTTTGTTCAATTTGTTGATGAAAAGGGCATGAAGGAGCAGCAAGGCCAGCATCAGGGTGCATATTGTTGGAAACCATTGGCTGTGGGTGTGGCAACACTCGTCCAGGCTTACAAGATTTTCAGTGAACCATTCTCTGGGCAATAGGTAGTCAATGCCAAGGCCAAACACGATGGTTCCGATGACAATGGACAAGAGATAGATGAACAAAGCACGCTTGCCGAGCACATTCTTTATGACCAGAATACTGGCCATGTTGCTGGCGGGACCGGCTAAAAGAAGCACCAAAGCACATCCCGGGGAGAGTCCTTTCAGCATCAGTGCCACGGCAATGGGAATGCTTCCTGTGGCGCATAAATACATGGGGATACTGAGTATCAAAATGGCCAGCATGCTTAAAAGACTGTTGTCCTGGAAAACGGAAAACCATTCTGCGGGTACGAGTGTGGTTATGATGCCAGCGGTAATGAGTCCGATAATCAGCCATTTGCCTATGTCGGCAATCATGTCTACCATTCCATAACGTAAGGCAGCTGCCATTCTTTTACCGAAACTGCCTTTTGATTCCATTTCTTGTTTATGGGGTTTGTTTCCGGATTGTGTCTCGCTTTCCGAGTCGAACCAGTTAATGAGCGAGCCGCCGATAAGCGCGGTGGCAAGCGCAATGATAGGACGTAAAAGTGCGAATGGAAGACCCATCAGACTGTAGGTGGCAATGATGCTGTCCACACCGGTTTGTGGTGTGGCAATGAGGAAGGATACGGTAGCCCCTTTTGAAATTCCCTCGCGACGCAGTCCCATCGCTGTCGGGATGACGCCGCAAGAACACAATGGGAGAGGGATGCTAAACAAAGCGGAGAGCAAGACACTGCGGAAGTTCTTTCCGGAGAGATGTCTAATGAAGAAATCCGCGGGCACAAATTCGTGTAGCAAACCAGCCAAAAGGAATCCTAAAAGAATATAAGGTGACATACTGTTGCAAATGTGCCAAATATCGGTCAGAATAGAAGAAATCAAATCCATTTTCAGTCGGCTTTTATAAATTCTGTGCAAAGTTATAGAGTTTTTGCCGTAAGCAGGGGATAGTTTTTTGTTAATTTATCAAAAAAAGGGTAACTTTGCACGACTTATGACAATAGGAATACTTACAGCGATGTCCGTGGAGTTCAAGCAGGTGGCCGCCATGCTTGCAGAAACTCGTGAAGAGAAACACGGACCACAGACCTATCTGGTCGGCACTTTGGGGCGGCATACAGTGGTTTTGCAACAATGCGGTATTGGCAAAGTGAATGCAGCCTGCGGTGTAACCCAACTCATCATGCATTATCGTCCCGATTGTGTAATCAGCACTGGTGTGGCTGGTGGCATTGATGCGCAACTGAATGTAATGGACGTAGTAGTGAGCGAAAGAGTGTGTTATCACGATGTTTGGTGCGGAGAAGGATGCGATCCGGGACAAGTTCAGGGGCTACCCACATTCTTCACTTGCGACAGCGGACTTGTGGAAAAGGCATTGCAGGTAGAGACTGGGGTAAGAGTTGTGCCCGGCTTGATATGCACTGGTGACCGTTTCATTACCGCACGCACCGAGTTGGATGCAATAAAGGCTGACTATCCCGAAGGACTGGCTGTGGATATGGAAAGTGCATCCATTGCACAGGTATGCCATATCTTCAACATTCCTTTTGTCAGTTTCCGTATCATCAGCGACACTCCGGGAGCGGAAGCGCATTTCGAGCAATATCTTAATTTCTGGGACACCATGGCAGACAAAAGTTTCCAGGTTACCCGATCATTCCTAAATAGTTTATGAAGAAAATACCAAGTTTTACCATTGATCACGTAAAACTCTTGAGAGGAATCTATGTGAGCCGCCGCGATATGGTTGGCGGAGAGGAAGTGACCACATTCGACATCCGTATGAAGGAACCCAACCGCGAACCTGTGATGCATCCTGGTGCCTTGCACACGATTGAGCATCTTGCGGCAACCTACCTGCGCAACCAGCCGCAATGGATGGACCGCATTGTCTATTGGGGTCCCATGGGTTGTCTCACAGGCAACTATCTGCTGATGCGTGGACATCTTGAACCCTCGGACATTCTGGAACTGATGCAGGAGACATTCCGCTTTGTAGCCGAGTTTGAAGGTGAGATTCCCGGCGCTGCCCCCATTGATTGTGGAAACTGGCTACTGCACGACCTTCCCATGGCGAAGTGGGAATCTCGCAAGTATCTGGAAGAAGTGCTGTTACAGGCAAAGCCCGAGAATCTGGTTTATCCGGACAGATAAGTTACTAAAATACAAAGCAACAATTTTTATAATCGATGAATAGAAGAATTAAAGCAATGGCTGTTGTTGCCTTGCTTGTTCAATGTGCCGTTTTGCAGGCGCAACAGGTACAGCGTATGTTTTTGGGCTGCGCATTTGGAGAAAAGATGGAGGTTGTATTGGACAGCTTGCAGTCTCGTGGCATCAAGGTGGTTGCCTGCAAGGACGCCTTGGTCATAGATGCCGCAAAAAAGCCGTTAACTTATAATGGTGTGACGTGGAATTATGTTTGTCTCAACTTTTTTGACAACCAATTCTATACCATTTCCTTTACAAGCGATGACACACAGAAGAAACGTGCCGAAATAAAAACTGCGTATGCGGAGATGAGGGAAAACTTTGCAAGGAGATACAAGGACAATATGCTGTATAATGTGGATGAAGGATTGCGCATTCACGATGGTTTTACCGGCGTGTTCTGCCATATAGATTGTGTGGATGAAGAAGGTAATCGGGCAAACCCCGAATCGGGCAAAATGCGCATCTTCCTAACGTATACTGATGAAAAAATTGATCAGGTAAAGAGAGTGCTTGATGAATGAAAATAACATCAAAAAACAAATATTTAGTTTTTTTCACATTTTTGAGCGTGTGCGTTTATATAAATTGACGTATCTTTGCGCAGATTAACTTAATAAATTGAACAAAATGAAACATTCTTACCTGAAAATGGCGACTTTGATTTGTTTGGCTATCTTGCCATTCTGTCTGTTTGCACAGAAATCATCAAAGTTGTCCGGAAGCATCATCGGTTCTAAGTATAGTGTAGATTATGCGACAGGAAACCAGTCTACAACGGTTAATAACAAAGCCGATGTGTTTGACGGGAATTTCAATACCTATTTTTCCTCATACGACAGAAGCAATACGTGGGTCGGTTTGGATTTGGGTACGCCTCACGTCATTACCAAGGTAGGATGGTCGCCCCGTGCCCATGACCTAGGTCCAGAACGCAGTGTGTTGGCACTTTTTGAAGGAGCAAACGACCCAGACTTTTTGGACGCTGTGCCCTTGTTTCTGAATACAGAGGCTTCTGCCATAAACAAGATGCACTATGCCGATGTAAACGTGAGCCGCGGATTCCGCTATGTCCGTTATGTTGGAACAAATGACTCACGCTGTTATTTGTCAGAGTTGGAATTCTATGGATATGAAGGTGTTGGAGATGATTCTCAGTTCTATCAGATTACCAACCTTCCCACGGTAAGTATTCATACCTATAACGGAAAGAATCCCCAAAGCAAGGGCCAGGATTTTGAATCCAACGTATGTATTATTTATGATGAAGGAACACTCATCCAGGAATATCCCGTCCTGACCCGAGTGCGTGGTAATGCTTCGGCAAGTTTCCCCAAAAAACCTTACCGAATCAAGTTCAATGACGGCAAGAGCCACCGTATAATGAAGGATGGCAAACTGGAAAGTCCCGCCAAGGCAAAGAAATGGACGCTTATCAACAATTATGGTGACAAGTCTTTGATGCGTAACATCCTGGCTTTCGAATTGAGCCGTAGATTGCAGGCTCCTTACACGGTATGGTGTCAGCCCGTTGATGTAATCATGAATGGTGAATATCAGGGTTGCTATCAGTTGTGTGACCAGATAACCATTGATCCCAACCGTGTTCCCATCACAGAAATGGAACCCACTGACGTAGAAGGCCCCTTGCTGACTGGTGGTTATCTTATAGAGGTGGATGCTTATGCAAGCGGCGAACCTTCCCAATCATGGTTTACCAGCAGCAAAGGTACTCCTGTAACCATCAAGGAACCCGATTCGGATGCTATTGTTCCTGCGCAATACAATTACATCAAGAATTTCTTCAGCCAGATGGAAAGCAAGGTCTTTGCTTCAGATTACACGGATGAAGTGAACGGATACCGCAGTATGTTGGATTTGGGAAGTTTCTTGAAGCATTTTGTAGTGGGAGAACTTTCTGGTAACATGGACACCTATTGGAGTGTGTATATGTATAAGGATAGAAATGAGAACATCTTCCATGTGGCACCCTGTTGGGACTTTGACCTGGCTTTTGAAAACGACCAGCGTATCTATCCCATCAACGGCCATAGCAATTGGATCTATAACAGTGGTTCTGCCGCTGGCCAGATGAAATCGTTTGTTTCCCGTATATTGGGCGATGCCAAGGCTTTCAAGCAATTGCGTGATATTTGGAAGGAGTTGCGTGATAATGGAGCCTTCAGTGAAGAAGCGCTGTCGGCCTACATAGACAGCACAGCACAAGTGCTGGATCAGTCGCAAAGGTTGAACTTTACCCGTTGGAAAATACTGAGTTCCAAAGTGCATCAGAATCCTCGTGTTCCGTCTACCTACGCAGAAGAAATCGAGTTTGTCAAGGATTACATTGCTGCACGCATTAAATGGATTGATGATAAATTGAGATATAAGCCAGGTATTATTGACGATGGCTTTGGAAAAACTTTTGAAATTGCTTCTGCTGCAGATTTGGTGAATTTTGCCCAAAATGTCAGTGACGGAATGGTGTATGCAGATGCAAAGCTTACCGCAGACTTGAATTTGCTTGCTTATCGTTCCCGCCTTGTTCCTATTGGCTCTACTGTATCCCCATATAAGGGTACATTTGATGGTCAAGGTCACAAACTTCAGAATATAGGCAGCATGCTTTTCGGAACTACAGACGGCGCTACAATCAAGAATATCGGTCTGGAGAGCGGAACCGTTGTGCAGAATCTTACTTATGCCCAATATACCGGAACTTTGGTGGGAAGCTGTGAAGGCAATGACCCCACGACCATCAGCAATTGTTATAGCAAGGTCAATCTTTCCAGTGCTTCAAATGATGCAGGAGGTCTTGTCGGCAAGCTTTACGGAACACTTTCCGATTCATACTATTCAGGAATCATCCGCGTCTCCGGTACCGTCGGTGGTCTTATCGGCAGTAGTGCATCTGCAAGTAAACCCGCTAACGTAGACCACTGCTATGTTTCAAGCACAATTATAAAGAGCTCTGGTAGTGCATCCAATCGCGGTGCCTTGGCTGGATACCTCCACTCTGGAAGCCAGTTGTTCCGTTGCTTCAGTGTGGAAGGTCTGGACAATCAGGTAGGAACTAAGAAGGGTGTAACTTCGCTTTGTATGGAACGTACGGCAGATCTGTTCGCCAATGGTAGTGTTTGTTGGTTGTTGAATGACAACTCGTCTAGCAAACCTGCATGGTTCCAGCATCTGGGCGAGGACAAGTATCCCGTGCTTGACGAGACACATGGCATTGTCACATATAAGGGCGGTGTTTATATGAACTTAGAAGGTAACGATGTGGAAGATGCCGTTATCGACTCCAACCTCATGGTGGATGTGTATGATATCAGCGGTCGTCTTGTACGCAAGTCAGTTCCTTCTAACCGTGCGCTTTACGGCCTGCCTCGTGGCATTTATGTGGTGAACGGAGTAAAGATAGTTCTCTAATGAAATAGATTAGGGGGCAGGTGCTTTCTGCCCCCCGAACAGAAGAATGAGCTTCTCAATTCTATATGTCTTAATCATCCTGGTGCTGATGCTTGCCGCACTTATTACCGACAAGCTCCGCCCAGGATTGATTATGTTTTCAGCGGTTGTCCTCATGTTGGCTGTGGGTATTCTCACCCCCAAGGAAGCCATTGAAGGCTTTTCCAACAAGGGTATGATAACCGTGGCGTTGTTGTACCTGATAAGCGAAGGTGTACGCAACAGCGGTATGCTTGAGCGTATCATCTATTCTTTGCTGCCACAGAAAGACTGCGGTGTGCACAAGGCCAATTTCCGTTTCCTTCCCGCTATCTCTTTCTTGTCGGCATTTTTGAATAACACGCCAGTGGTGGTTATTTTTGCGCCGATGATCAAGAATTGGGCGCAGAAGATGAGGCTTTCACCCACAAAATTCCTCATACCCCTCAGTTATGCCACCATTTTGGGCGGAATGTGCACTCTGATTGGTACAAGCACCAACCTTGTAGTGGACGGAATGATTCAGGATGCGGGATATGAAGGAATGGGAATGTTTGAACTGAGCAAGGTCGGACTCCTCATATTGATGGTGGGAATTTTATATCTGGTTTTTGTTGGTCCCCGTTTGCTTCCGGATACCAGAAAAAGTGAGCAGGAGGCCGAGGAAGGTGACCAGCAACCTGGCATGGTGCGTCTGGAAGTGATGCTCAGTACCCGTTTCCCCGGACTTGGAAAGACGCTGCACAAGTTTGACTTTTATCGCCACTATGGAGCGCATGTCCGTGCCATCAGAAGAAGCGGTACCACGTTGCAAGGCGACTGGATGAACATTCGGCTCACCAAGGAAGACACCCTCATTGTGGATGCCGATGATACATTCCTTCCCACTTGGGGTGAAAGCCGTGTTTTCTGGATGATAAACAGAGTGGGCGATTCGCTGCCCCCTATGGGAAACCACAAGAAATATTTTGCTTTGGTGCTCCTTGTACTGATGATTCTTGGTGCCACCTTTGGCGAAATGCCCTTTGTCAAGCAGTATGTTCCTGGTGTCAGATTGGACATGTTCTTTTTCGCCTGTATCACTACGGTGGTGATGGCATGGATGAAGATGTTTAATACCCGCAAGTACACAAAGTTCATTTCCTGGGACGTTCTGATTACTATTGCCTGTGCCTTTGGCATCAGCAAGGGAATGATCAACAGCGGTTTTGCCGATTTGGCTGCCAGCTATATCATCGCCTTGGCCGAGTATGCACGTCATTCGCAGAACGGAATCTACATTATGTTGGCGGCGCTTTATATCATCACCAACTTGTTTACCGAACTCATTACCAACAATGCGGCGGCAGCGCTTGCATTTCCGCTTGCTGTGGGCATCAGCAACCAGCTCGGTTGCGACCCCACACCTTTCTTCATTTGTATATGTTTTGCGGCAAGCGCATCCTTCAGCACCCCCATCGGTTATCAGACCAATCTGATTGTGCAGGGAGTGGGAGGGTACAAGTTTGTTGACTTTCTGCGGGTGGGACTGCCGCTCAATCTGATTGTCTTCTTCATCAGCGTATTCCTGATACCTTTGTTTTATAGTTAAGGGTGGTGCGTAATTGTCTCTCTTTTTGGTCTTTTTTATCGCTATGTGTAATTAAGTCAATATTTTTAGCTAATTTTGCAGCTAAATTGTAAAAAAAGAAGATAATTATGGCCGAGAATATATATCCCATTTATGATAAAATGATGAGCCGTTCTGACAAGGAGAATCTTCTCCGTCAGCGCGGTGTATTGGTCTGGTTTACGGGTTTGAGCGGAAGCGGAAAGAGTACGGTTGCGCTTGGGCTTGAACGCGAGTTGCATTCCCGTGGCATTTTGTGCCGTATTTTGGATGGTGATAACATCCGTGCCGGTATCAATAACAATTTGGGATTTTCCGCCGAAGACCGCACCGAGAATATCCGCCGCATTGCCGAGATTGGAAAACTGTTTGTCCAGACGGGTGTGGTTACGCTGGCCTGCTTTGTCAGCCCTACCCGCGACATACGCCGCATGGCTCGTGAGATAGTGGGTGGCGAGGATTTTCTGGAAATTTTTGTGAGCACTCCCATAGAGGAATGTGAACGCAGGGATGTAAAGGGACTTTATGCCCGTGCCCGTCGTGGTGAGGTGAAGGATTTTACCGGAGTAAGCGCTCCCTTTGAGGCTCCCTTGTCTCCCGATTTGGACATTGACACCAGCGTCCTGTCCCTTCAGGAAAGTGTGGACAAAGTGCTCCAGTTGATATTGGCCAAGTCAAAACTCTGAATCCTTATGGCGCCACTTTCATAGGGGGGTGCCGCAATATCTCGATAAAAGGAAAATATTTATCATTATGTCAACATATAACATATCACATCTTCAAGAACTCGAGGCAGAGAGTATACATATTATACGCGAGGTTGCTGCCGAATTTGAAAATCCCGTGATGCTTTACAGTATCGGTAAGGACAGCAGCGTAATGGTGCGCCTGGCCGAAAAGGCTTTTGCGCCTGGCAAGGTGCCTTTCCCCCTGATGCACATCGATTCGCGCTGGAAATTCCGCGAGATGATTGAATTCCGCGACAGTTATGCCAAGAAATATGGCTGGAACCTCATTGTGGAAAGCAACGAAGAGGCTTTCAACGCCGGAGTGGGGCCCTTTACCCACGGCAGCAAGGTGCACACCGACCTGATGAAGACCAAGGCTTTGCTGGACGCGCTGAACAAGCACAAGTTCGATGCCGCTTTCGGCGGTGCGCGCCGCGACGAGGAGAAATCCCGTGCCAAGGAACGTATCTTCTCCTTCCGCGACCAGTTCCAGCAGTGGGATCCCAAGAACCAGCGTCCCGAACTGTGGGACATCTACAACAGCCGCGTACACAAGGGAGAGAGCATCCGTGTGTTCCCTCTGAGCAATTGGACCGAACTGGACATTTGGCAGTACATCCGTCTGGAAAACATTCCCATCGTTCCCCTTTACTATGCCAAGGAACGTCCCTGTGTGGAGATTGACGGCAACCTGATTATGGCCGATGACGATCGTCTGCCCAAGGAACTGCTGCCCCAGGTGAAGAACCGCATGGTGCGTTTCCGCACATTGGGCTGCTGGCCGCTGACCGGCGCGGTGGAGAGCGAGGCTGCCACCATTGAGGAGATTGTGGAGGAGATGATGACCACCACCAAGAGCGAGCGCACCACGCGAGTGATTGATTTCGACCAGGAAGCCAGCATGGAGCAGAAGAAGCGCGAGGGCTATTTTTAATCACACAACATCAAGTACATTCCATTCGGATAAGGATATTTTATGGACAAATCATTGGATATAAAGGCATTTCTTGATGCCGACGAGAAAAAGGATTTGCTTCGACTGCTCACCGCGGGCAGTGTCGATGACGGAAAGAGCACGCTGATTGGACGTCTGCTTTTCGACAGCAAGAAACTCTATGAGGACCAGCTCACCGCCCTGGAACGCGACAGCAAGAGGGTGGGCAATGCCGGTGCAGGACAGATTGACTATGCCCTGCTGCTTGACGGACTGAAGGCCGAGCGCGAGGAGGGCATCACCATTGACGTGGCTTACCGCTACTTCAGCACCAATGCCCGCAAGTTTATCATTGCCGACACTCCCGGGCATGAGCAGTACACCCGCAACATGATTACCGGTGGCTCTACAGCCAATCTGGCCATCATTCTGGTGGATGCCCGCACCGGTGTCATCACACAGACCCGCCGCCACACCTATCTGGTGAGCCTTTTGGGCATCAAGCACATTGTGCTGGCGGTAAACAAGATGGACCTTGTGCAGTTTGATGAGAAGGTGTTCAAGGCCATCACGGACGAGTATTTGGAACTGACCTCGCGCCTGGGTATAGAAGATGTAACCTGCTTCCCCCTGAGTGCGCTCGATGGCGACAACGTGGTGGAGAAAAGCCAGCGCACGCCCTGGTACGAGGGTCCCTCGCTGCTCGATTTTCTGGAGAACGTGCCCATCCATCTGGACCGCAACATGCAGGATTTCCGCTACCCCGTGCAGTATGTGCTGCGTCCCAATCTGGACTTCCGCGGCTTCTGTGCCAAGATTGCCAGTGGCGTGGTGCGCAAGGGCGACGAGATTGTGGCGCTGCCCAGCTTGAAACGCAGTCGTGTAAAGAGCATCGTCACCTACGAGGGCGAGTTGCAGGAAGCCTTCTGCCCCCAGTGCGTAACACTCACCTTGGAGGACGAGATTGATATTTCGCGCGGCGAGATGTTGGTTCATCCCGACAACCTGCCCCACATTGGACGCCGCTTCGAGACCATGCTGGTGTGGATGGATGAGGAACCCATGAACCGCGGCAAGCAGTTCTTCCTCAAGCACAACACCAACACCACCCGCGCCACGGTGGATGCTGTGGACTTCCGCGTGGATGTGAACACCATGGAGCATCTTGAAGGAGCCGACTTGCGCCTCAACGAGATTGCCAGCGTGCGCATCACCACCGCCAAGACACTCTTCTTCGATTCCTATGCGCAGAACCGCGCTACCGGAAACTTCGTCCTCATTGACCCCATCACCAACAACACCAGTGCTGTGGGTATGATTGTACGCCCCATTGAGGACAACGACGAGGCGTATGACGCGTTGCCCGTGCTCGACCTCACCAAGCTGGGTATCACTGCCGAGCAGCAACAGGTGGTTGAGAAGGTGGTGAAGGAACTCTCACGCCAGGGTCTGGAAATCAAGATTATCAAATAACGAAAGACATTCATGGGATTATTAGAATTTAGCAAACTCCCCGTAAATACATTGGTGGGTGCAGACTGGCACACGTTCAAGACCGTTATGCGCGGCCAGCACGTCATTCCCCAGAAGCGTACCAAGTACATTCTCACAAAGTGTATCTGCCGTCTGCTCAGCACATGCTCCGGATTGCAGGAGCGCAAATACCGCAAAGAATTGGCAGACAAGCCGCTCGAACATGACCCGCTCTTCATCCTGGGCCACTGGCGCAGCGGAACCACCTTCCTGCACAACATCTTTGCGCAGGACAAGCATTTCGGCTACACCACCACCTATCAGACCGTGTTCCCCCATTTCATGATGTCCCTGCAAGGCCTTTTCAAGCCCACCATGGGATGGCTCATGCCGGACAAGCGCCCCACGGACAACATGGAACTGGCGCCCGACCTGCCACAGGAAGAGGAATTTGCCATAAACAATTCCTGCCCCTTCAACTATTACAACTTCTGGTTCTTCCCCGAACGCATGCAGGAATATGCCGACCGCTTCCTCACCTTCAAGGACATCACCCCCGAGGAGCTGCAGGCCTTCAAGGAAGCCTTTGACCGTGTGGTGAAGCTCTCCCTCTGGAACACTGGCGGCACACAGTATCTCAGCAAGAATCCGCCGCACACCGGACGTGTGAAGGCGCTGTTGGAAATGTATCCCCAGGCCCGCTTCATCTACCTCATGCGCAACCCCTACACCGTCTTTGAGAGCACGCGCAACTTTTTCCTCAACACCATCAAGCCTCTGCAGCTCAACACCATCAGCGTGGAGCAGATGGAACAGAACATCCTGCGCATCTACATGGACCTCTACCGCGCCTATCAGGAACAGAAGAAGCACATCCCCGAAGGCCATCTCTTCGAGGTGCGTTTCGAGGACATTGAGCAGGACGCCCTGGGCATGACCAAGCGCATGTACCGCGACTTGGAATTGCCGGGATGGGAAGAGGCGCACCCCGCCATCTCCGCTTACATTGGCGGCAAGAAGGGATACAAGAAGAACAAGTATGCCTATGACCCCCGTACCGTGAGCCTGGTGAACGAACACTGGGGCGAGGTGCTCGACGAGTGGGGATACGAACGTCTTTGACGCAAAACAGCAGCAATCATGAATCAACTCTATAACAAGAAGGGTCTTCTCCGCCGACTGGTGCTCCTGCTTGCCCTGCCCCTCGTATGGTCGGCTTTCATCGGCTTGACGCAGAAGCCCGTGGACACACGTGCCAAGGAAGGCATAGGGATAACCATGGAAGAGCCTTTGGGCGGATGGCGGTACGATGCCGACCTGGCAACCGACCTTCCAGCCGTGGCCGATTCCATCCGTGGCGGCGCCACAGGCGATCAGGTCTATGAGGCCCGCATTGCCTATTTTCCCCGCATCCTCATGCGCCAGGCACTCTACATTTTCCTTGCCACGTTGCTGGTCATCTTCCTGCACGACGGCGCCACGCTTTTGCTTGCCCGCAGAAAAGGGGAGAAGCGTTGAGCCTTTGAGCGATGAGCAATGAGCGATGAGTTGTGAGTCATTGTTTTGACAAAAGAACAAAAGTTCAGAAGAAGCTCAATGCTCACAACTCACTGCTCACTACTCAAGAACGTCTGGAAGACGTGGAAATGAATAGCCGGGGGCTTTTAAGCCCTCGGTTTTTTATGACTACATAATAATGGCGTCTGGAAGACGCGGAACGGCAACCCTCACCGCACGTCCGCGTCTTTGCAGACGCCATTTCTTTATCTTGCCAATTATTCCACGGGTTCAAGAACCCGCGGCTATTCGCCCTTCGGGCTTCCCGTCTTCCAAACGGTTGTGAGCATTGAGCATTGAGTGAAAGCGTCTGAACGAAAAGCGGCCGAAACGGAGAACACCAGAATAGGTAAAAAACTTAAATCCAGAATTTTTAAACCACCCTTAATATTTTCTCCGTCAGTTGTGCCGTATCTCGGATATTATCGTTAAATTTGTACCGGTAAAAGGTGAAAATAACCCTTAAAATATTTGCAAATGTCAGATAAAATAATACAAGCAAGCAAGCAAGTAGATTAAGCCGCAATAAAGGACGGGCAAGAAGCCCGGACTGTGTCTTTCTTCCTTCCCTACAGATGCCAAAGCCTGCACCGGATTTAACCTAATGGGGGTGCAGCACAAATGTCCAACTAAAACAATATTCAACATGAAAAATATTCTTTCCTTTTTGCTTTGTCTGCTGGCGATTACTGCCGGTGCGCAAGAAACACAAACGATACCTTTGCCCGAAAAGTTCTATGGCATAGAGACCAGTCCGAACCAGCCCTATCTGTTGATGCTGACAAGATCCACCTATGGCGACAAGGCGGTGGAGCGCGGCGATTTCTGCGTGGTTGACATGAAGACGGGCAAGCCGCTATGGGTACACGAGTTGAACTACCTGACCGATGAGGTGAGGCTGACCAACAACGGCGTGCTCTATTCCAGCGAGAACGATACCCGCCTGTACGACTTCAAGACGGGAGACATCATCCATCGGTTCAAGACCTATCCCGAACAATATGACGTGGCCAACGACCTGCTCTTCGGCTATCAGACGGAGAAGGGCGGCAGCCTCAAGTGCTTCAGCCTGTTCGATGGCAGGGAACTGTGGAAGACCAAGCTGAAGAAATCCTCATGGGCGCATGCCGAGCGCTGGAACGGAGATACGCTCCTGCTGGCAGGGCTGAACGTCTGCCTGCTCGATGCCAAGAGCGGAAATGTGAAGAATTACAAAACAAAGACCGTCGCATCCCAAATGATATTTGATGCTGCACGCATGGCTGGAGGAATGCTTGGTCTTGCTGCAACAAAAGCTCTGTTTAGAACGACTGTTGCGCCTGTCGTACCGCTCGGATTGGACCAGAAGAAGGTGGGAAACCTCCGCTCAAATGTGCTTATCGAGGACAACAGAATCTATATGTCTGACAAAGACCATCTGTTTTGTCTGGACAACAACCTGAACGAAGTGTGGCGTTATGATTTCCCAAAAAACACGGCAGCCTGTGCACAGATCTGCTGCAAGGGCGACACCCTGTTCATGCTGAACGAGGGTTGCGGTGTGCTAGGCGACCAGTGGGTCAGATTCGGCAAGCCATTCTTTGCCGCGTTCAACAAGCGGACGGGCGAAAACTATCGTCTGGACTATTTCCCCAAGGAATGGGAAGAGAACCTGCTGGGCAAGATGTTGTCCTTCCTGGATAACGACCTCTTTGCAATGAGCGAGGACGGAAAGTCGTTCACCCGTCTTTCTGCCTTCGGAAACCCCCTTCCCTTGGACTCCTCCAACGGTGATGTTGTGCAGGTGGACGCTTCGCTGCGCCAGGTGGGCATCATCCCCTCCGCCCGGGTGTACAGCCCTTTGGCACAGTCTGCCTCCGGATTTCTGGTGGGCAGAATGGACGGTTCGGCGATGGAAATCCGATGGCTGGATGGCGAATGCCGCACACAGCACCGCATCCGCACCGATGCCACCTTGCTGAAGAGCAATGGCGGAAAGTTCTATTTCCAGAAGGGCGACAAGCTCGTCATTGCCGACTGGGAGGGACTGAAGACGCTTTACTGACGAAAGAGCCGTGAGCCTTCACCGGCCCACACAACTGAAAATATATGTAAAACCCGCCGCCAAGTCTGTCGAAAGGAGCAGGGGAGTGCAGCGCGGCACCAGAGAAAGAGAAAGCAACCAGCTGGAACGTGAAAAAACGTTTTGAGAAGCCTCCCGAGGGGTCGGATGACGTGAAAAAACGTTTATTCGCCCTTTCCGAGGGGTCGGACGACATGAAAAAACGTTTATTCGCCCTTTCCGAGGGGTCGGACGACATGAAAAAACGTTTATTCGCCCTTTCCGAAGGGTCGGACGACGAGAAAAAACGTTTATTCGCCCTTTCCGAGGGGTCGGACGACGAGAAAAAACGTTTATTCGCCCTTTCCGAGGGATCGGATGACGAGAAAAAACGTTTATTCACCCGGCCAAATCATTCACAAGGTAAAAAATAAGAATTATGGCAAAACAAATTGACATTATGGGCTTCAGTAATCTCAATCTGGGAGTCCATTGCGATTTTCACTATCAGACTTACAATCTCTTGACAAAGGCCGGTGCCGAAGCGCTACACATAGCTGCTTTGCTGCCGGCATACGGAGGACTGGTAGAACAGGAAACGGGTATTGTACGGCGCCAAACGGCATACGTGAGCACCGTTTCGCTTAAGACGCAAGACAAGGTGCGCGACAGCATTCTGGGCGTAATTATGCAGATTATCAATGCTCATCTGACAACCCCCATCGCAGCCAAACTGGCTTCTGCGCAGTGGCTCGATGCCGTGGTGTCGCCCTACCGCAACATTCGTGGGCATGATTATCGCTCCGAGACGCGCGAGGTGGCAGGATTGTTGTCCGTGCTCGCCAGCGAGGCGGCATCGGCTCATATCGCCACACTGCACCTCACAGAAGAGGTGGCCACACTGGCACAATACAATGCGGCTTTTGAGGTGGCCCAGGCCGAGAAGTTGCAGGAAGAGGTGGAGCGCCTGCCGCAGAAGGACATAGACACAGAGGCACTGCGCCGGCAGGTGGATGCCAAGTATGCCGAGATTGTGCAGACGGTAAACGCCTATGCCATTGTGCAGCCCAGCGAGGCCATAGAATCGTTCATAGCGCAGATGAACGCCCTCATCTCGCTCACCAAACCCGATTCGGGTTCATCGTCCGGCAGTTCTGCGGGCGGAACATCAGACCCCGATCCTGGCACAACACCGGAACCCGAACCCACTCCCACGCCAGATCCGGAACCTACGCCCGATCCCGATCCAGACACGGGCGAGGACGATGATGATGATGGTGGACTGGCAGGTTGATAACCAACCCAGAGAGGGCGCAGCGTTTAATAATGAAAATAGCCGGGGACTTGAATGTCTCCGGCTTTCCTTTTTTGATTGAGATATAAGACCTTATAAACTCACCGCCCACTATTCCACAACAATCTCGTCAATGAAGATGAAGGCGGGAGCACCGTTGCTGCCGTGCCAGAGGGGCATGCTGTGCTCCGACTGAACAAACACCTTGAGATAGCGTGTGCTTACGGGGTTGAACTTCAGCGTGTGTTCATAAATCTGGTTGGGGTTGTCCAGTGTCATAGCGGGATATTCCTCGCAAGCCACTTCCTTAAAGTCCTTTCCGTCTTCCGAGGTGTAGACGGCAAAGGTACGCGCGCCAAAGATCCAGTCGCCCTTTTCCACCAGTGTGGAGACGGAGACGCTGCTTACTTCGGTGGGTTCCTTCATGTCAATCATCGCTTCCACGTCGTTGCCCTGGAAACCAATCCAGTGGCCGGTCTTGTAGTTGAACTGGCCTTTCAGTCCGTCAAGCAATGTGCCGGCTCCGCCGAAGGTGTAGCCCCGACTGCTGGGTTGCATCAGGGTGATGGGTTTGAAAGTGGCCTTGTGGATATTGAGCTTTTCGGTGAAGACACGGCTCTTTCCTGTGGGTCTGATGCCCACGGCGCTGATGGTGCAGGCTTCTGTAATCTTCAGCGTGTCCTTGTAGAGGGGCGATGAAGCGGTGGGCTCTGAGCCGTCGAGCGTATAGTGGATGGGGCAGTTGTCTATGGTCTTGAACGATACTTTCAGCACGCCCTCGTTGCTGTCGGGGACCAGGTTGGCGGTGATGTCGAATGCGTGGGTGGCATAGTTGTACTGCTTCACGTCGTAGAGCTGTACCATGCGTGGCAGACGGCTCAGGAAACATTCGTAGTTCTTCTTGTCGGCGCTGCTCCATTGTATTTCGGAAAGGGCGGCCAGACGGGGCAGCAGCATGTATTCGGCTTGGCTGAAGGTGGTGATGTACTCTGCCCAGAGGTTGGCCTGCACGCCCACGATGTATTTTTGTTCCTCGGCGCTAAGTGCCTTGGGCATGGGCTCATAGCTGTACACGCGCTCCAGGGGCAGGTAGCCGCCGATGGCAAGAGGCTCGTTTTCGGTGTCCTTGGTCTGGTAGTAGTCAAAATAGAGATAGGTATTGGGGGTCATGATGACATTGTGCTTCTGGCGTGCCGCCTCGATGCCGCCTCCTTCGCCGCGCCATGACATCACGGTGGCGTTGGGTGCCAGTCCGCCTTCAAGGGTCTCGTCCCATCCAATCATCTGTCGTCCCTTGCTGTTGAGGAACTTTTCGGCATGGTTGATGACAAAGCTCTGGAGATACTCCTCTGCGGTGTGCTTCTCATCGCCCTTTATGCCAAGTGCCTTGATGCGAGCCTGGCATTTGGGACAGCTCTTCCATCGGGTCTTGGGACATTCGTCACCGCCCACATGGATGTATTCAGAGGGGAAGATTTGCACAATCTCGCCCAGCACGTCCTCGATGAACTTCAGCGTGGCGTCGTTTCCTGCGCAGAGCACTTCTTCTGATACGCCCCATTGGCACCACACATCGTACGGGCCTCCGGTGCATCCCAGTTCGGGATAGGCATGCAGCGCGCCCATCATGTGGCCGGGCATGTCAATCTCGGGAATGACGGTGATGTAGCGGTCGGCAGCGTATGCCACAATCTCCCTGGCCTCTTCCTGGGTGTAGAATCCGCCGTAGGGCTTGCCGTCATATTTGCCGCTGTTTCTGCCGATTACGGTCTGCTTACGCATGGAACCCTTTTCGGTGAGCAAGGGGCGGCTCTTGATTTCAATGCGCCATCCCTGGTCTTCGCTGAGGTGCCAGTGGAACCGGTTGATGTTGTGCATGGCCAGCAGGTCGATGTATCGCTTCAGGGAATCGAGCGTGAAATAGTGGCGCGCCACGTCCAGCATTCCGCCGCGGTAGTTGAAGCGGGGCGCGTCATTGATTTCAACGGCTGGCAGCGCCACCTTTCCGCCCTGGGCAACGGGTAACGACTTGCGCAGTGTTTGGATGCCGTAGAACACGCCGGCTTCTGAACCGCCGCAGATGATCACATTGTCGGCACTAACCTTCAGCGAGTAGCCCTCGGGCTTCTCTTTGTTTTCCTCCACTTTCAGAATGATTCCCTTTCCGTCTGTTCCGGCGGAGGGAGCGAGGGTGATGCCGGTCTTTTCCTTCACGTATTCCGCCAGAAAGTTGGCGTTGTTTTGCATCTTGGCATTTCCCTCGGGATAAATCACCGGGGTTCCTTCTGTCAGTATAAACATTCCCTGTTCTGCCTGCTGGATGTCCAACGGCATGGGGATAATCTGGTAGTTCGCCTCTTTTACTTCTGTGCAGGAGAACATTATCAGTCCTGCCACAGACATGCCAATAAGGCCCAACAGTTTGTCTTTTAGTTTCATGTCAGTCAAATTTTATCAATGAATAATTCGTGTTAAATGCCTTATCTTCAAACTTACGGGTTCTGCTTTGCGAATTTTTGGCGAGGTGATGGTGATTTTCCTTGTCTCACCAGGCAGCAGGTCGAAGAAGTTGTCGGTGAAACGTGCGCCTTGATAGGGGATTTCAATGAAAACATCGCGGGCAAGTTGTTTGGATTGCAGCGTCACCTCGCACCGGCCATCCTCTTGCTTTATCTTGTGACGGATGTTCGCCTGTGGTAAATTCTGGTCCTTGGGGTAGTTGAAATAGAAGATTTCCTTGCTGAGTTCCTTGCCGTCCTTGCTCTTCAGCGTCATGAGCAGGAAGGTGCGTGTGGGGTCTGTGGCCAGCGTGGCGTAGTCTTCTTGGTGGAAGCGGATGGAGGTGTTGGCCGGCACATCGTTACAAACCTTCCATTTCTTCAGCGTCTTGCCGTTGAAGTCGGAAAGTTGCAGTTGTAGTGTGGCGCCGGGATAGGCTTCCAGTTTGTCGGACATTACATAAATGCCCAGCTGATTGCCTTCCTTTATGGCATTGAGCAGGATGGGGGCATAGGCACGGCGGGTCTGGTAGTGTAGGGCTTTCCAGTTGCCGTAATAATCGATGCCCGACCATGATACCACCGGCCAGCTGTCGTTGAGCTGCCAATAGAGCGTACCCATGCAGAAGGGACGGTTTCGGCGGTGCGCCTCAATGCCGTGGCGGATGCCCATTCCCTGCAACACAAGTCCTTTGTAGACCAGTTCCTCAAAATCCTTCGGCTCGTTGTAATAGAGCGCCATGGTCTTCTTTATCAATGCGTTTCCGATGGTGGCTTTCTGGTGGGCATTCATCACGTCCGATTCCAGCGCATAGTCCTCGGGTGTGGCAAAGGTGGCAATGGTCTTCATCTCGGGGAAGGCCTGGAATCCGTATTCGCTCATGAAGCGGGGAATCTCGGTGTCCAGACTCTCGAAGGGCTTTTGGCCATACCATATTCCCCAGTTGTGGCTGTCGGCAATCTTCCAGCTTTCGGGTCGGCCCCAGTTGGCTTCGTAGGGCGAGCTGTGCATATAGAATCTGCCGGCATCGTAACGGCTGACCATTTCGGGCAGCAGCTGGTGGAAGATTTTGTCGTAGCCGCGGTGCATCTCCTTCCAAATTTCGGGGTTTTCATACTTCTTGCTCCATCCCCAATAACGCATTCCCTCGTATATCTCGTTGTTTCCGCACCACATTGCCAGACTGGCGTGGTTGCGCAGACGACGGATGTTGTAGGCGGCCTCTTCGCGCACTCTGGAGAGAAATGCCGGGTCGCTGGGATAGGTGGTGCAGGCAAAGATGAAGTCTTGCCACACCAGTATACCCATGCTGTCGGCAGCCTCGTAGAACATGTCATCTTCGTAGATGCCTCCGCCCCACACGCGGATGAGGTTGTGGTTGGCATCCTTTACGTCCTGCATCAGACGGAAATAGCGTTCGCGGCTGACATTGGGCAGCAGGGCGTCGCTGGGAATGTAGTTGGAACCTTTGGCAAACAGGGGCTTGCCGTTCACCATAAAGTAGAAGGATTTGCCGTCCTTGTCGTCTTCCATCACCACTTTCACCTCGCGCAGACCAATGCGTTTGGACTCGGAAGCTACAGTCACACCGTCTACCTTGACCATGGCATCCACCTTGTACAGGGCTGCCTCGCCCCATCCGTTGGGCATCCACAGTTGGGGTGCTGAAATTTCCATGGGGATGGTGATACGGTTTGTGCCGGGTTGCAGGGTAATGTTGCGGCTTTCGGTATGCTTCACCTTGTTGAGGAAGGTATAAGTAAGTGTGACTTCGGCAGACTCTGCGGTGGGTTCCGGGCGCGATATCTCCAGATGGTGGTTCAACTTTGCCACAGCGTTGTTTACCGCCAGCTGTTCCACATAGAGGTCTTCAATGCGCGCGGCATCATAGAACGTAAGCGTTATGGGACGCCATATTCCGCTTGTGGCCAGACGGATGCCCCAGTCCCAACCATAGCTGTAGGGAGCCTTGCGGGTGTAAATGCTGACGCGCTGTTGGCTGTGGTCGTTGTCGGCCGGATAGGGGAATCCGTCTGTCTCCCATTGCGGAAGCGCCTGCTTGATGGGGGAGTGGAAATAGACGGTAAGGTGGTTATCCCCCTTGCGGAGGAAATCCTTTACCTGAAGGTCGTAGCCCACAAACATATTGTCGGTGCGTTTCAGCAGGGCGCCGTTCAGATAGATATCGGCGTATGTGTCCAGTCCTTCAAAACGGAGCAGGGCGGCACTATGTCCCAATTGTGCTTCTGTGACGGTGAAAGTGGTTCTGTATTTCCAGTCTTCTTTCTCCACCCATTGTACCTTCTCTTCGTTCATGCCGAAGAAGGGATTGATGAGCTTGCCATTGTCTATGAGGTCCTGGTGTACCGTTCCGCACACCTTTGCCGGCATCCATTCGTTCTTGTCTGCTTGGGTGAACTGCCAGTTCTTGTCCAACTTCAAGCGCAGAGGCTCCTTTAGGGGCGCTGCATTCATTCCAATGGAAAGGGATGCAAGCACAAGCAATAGTCTTATCTTTAACATTTTTATCTCGTATTTCGTGTGATTCATTTCTGTCCTTTGGGTGCTTTAGTGGAATAGATGAGACCGTCCATTGCCTTTTGTCCGTCTGGGGTGACAAAGACGGTGGTGAACATCCATTTTACCAAGCGTACTTCTGGTGTATAGAAACCGCCGACGGGAAGTTTCCACATCACCTTGTTCCATCCCTTCTTTAGTTCTACTTGAATGGGCGGGCGGGATACGCAGTTCTCGTTGCCTAGGGCAGTCTCGTTGCTCTTAACGGTGTGTGAGGCAGTCCAAACCGGTGGCATAATCTCTTCACCGTTAATCCACAATCGGCTTCCCCGGTTGTCCCATGTGCCTTGCTTTGGTGGAAGGTCGGCCTCGCTACGACTGTAGTTCTGCGTTTCGGCCAAAAGTCCAACCGTCTGTGTATTGGGAGAATACACCCAAGTGTAGGCGTAGGCTGTGTGGTTCTCCTTCGCATCCTTGTAGAAGGTGGGCACGCTGTTGCTTCCCAACGAACCCCAAACGTGCCTGAGGTATATTCCGGCTCCTGTTGCCTGGCGCACACCGTAAGTCTTTCCTTCATATTGGTATTGTTCAGCCGTCTGGTCTTCGGGAGGGAATCGTTTGGACAAATCGCCTTCATTAGGAAAAGCGTCTGTGATGTTCCATTTGACGTGAGTTTGCTTCACATAACCGAAGGGATAGCCAGCAAAGGTGTGCTCCTTGTGCCAAAGCATACGGCGCTCAAAGTCGGCAAATGCCTTGAACTTTTCTGTGCCTTCTGCTGTCAAATTTGTTCCGTCGCCATTGAAATATTCCGAACCGCCGCCCATCCAGGCACGTTCGGCCAATGCCAATGTGTGCGGATAAAGTCCGTTTTCAAGCATTTGGTTGTGCTCGCTTTGCATCAGACGGTCGTGCCAAAGGGCAATGATGCTTCCCACCACATCCTTGTCTCCTTTCTGTTTGCCATAGATGGTGCTATGGTAAAGCGCAATGATGTCTCCGAATGTGTCGAAATGGTTTACATAATGGTACTTACAGTCAATGGCTGGAATGCCGGGAGTGGCCTTGCCCCTGAAACTCCAGAGTTGTGTCATGTCAATTTCGCCGGGCTGGTAGTTCCAACCGGGATTCCAACTGATAACCTTCTTGCCTTTGGCCCTGATGTAGGAAACCATTTCGGGCACAAAGTTGGGATTGGTGAACCGCACTTCGTCTGTTCCGATATGCAGATAGGGCAGGTCATGGAATGTTTCGCACACTTCATCAATGAGCAGTTTCAGAATTTTCATTCCTTCGGCGGACTGCATGTCATGTCTGAAGGTGCGGACAAATGCAGCGCTGTGTCCAGGCATGTCGATTTCCGGAATGAGCAGGACTTGACGCGCCTTGCAGAAGTCTACCAGTTCGCGGGCTTCTGCCAATGTGTAGAATTTGCCGGGCATGCGTGTGGTGTTGATGCTGTCGTTCAGCATCGGGAAGATTTTACTCTGAAGACGCCATGCCTGATTCTCGGTCAGATGCCAATGGAACACGTTGATTTTGAACTTTGAAAGGATATCAATCTCGCGTTTTAGTTCATCTAAGGAAATATAGCTTCTGCCCACGTCTTGCATGAATCCGCGGATGGGAAATGCCGGCCAGTCTGTGATGTCGCAGCATTTGACAACGGACTGTTGGCGTTCTTTGCTGACAAGTTGGCGCAATGTCTGCATGGCGTTCCATACTCCGTGGTCGCTGACGGCTTCTATGGTGATTCTGCGTTTGTCTATGTGTAGGCGGTACGCTTCTTTCTGGGCATCTTCCGCTTGTGGGATTTTGTCCACCAGATTCACGGAAATTGTGGCATCTGCAGTGGAGTCAATCTCCCAGCCCATCTCGGTAGCGATGGCTTTCCATTGCTGTTCCAATACGGGAGAGAGAATGTTCACATGTCTGGCCTTGAACTTGCCGCTTTCTTCTGCAATCTGTTTCGGTTGTGGCAACAATACGTTGTCTGCAATGATACGGCAAGGGACTAAACTTCCCCAAACCGCTATCAAAGTTAAGATGAGGGTTCGTTTAAACTTTGTCATAACCTCTTCTATACATTATAAAATATGTGTGCTTAAATGATGATGGGTTGAACCTTACTTTCATCCGGCCAGTGGGGCAGATAGAGCAAAGGCAGGGGACTGCCGCCCACGCCATGCCATTCCACACGTCTCACATTACTGAAATCTGGCAAGCCGAAATCGAAAGAACGGCCATAAAGCAGCACCACATTTCTTTTCTCGTCTATTTTCCAAAGTCCTCCGCCGTTTGGACAACTTTCACCGTGCTGTAATAAATCGCGATGCAAGAAGACGATGCCGAACTTCAGCACTCCGTCTTGGTTTATGATGAATTTCTGGTACATATTGACTTATGATTATTTTCTGAATCTTTTTGTTACGGCAGCATACCCGCACTTGCGGCATAATGGCTCGGATGCACAATGGTGGGTGAAGCCGTCAAGCAACTTGGTGGCTCGTGGCGAATTGATGATTTCCTCGAATGTCTCTTGGTATAGGTTGCCCAATGGAATGGCACCGTCATGGTCAAGGCAGCAGGGAACCACGGTTCCGTCCACCAGTACACCAATCTGATTGCGCAGTGCATAGCAGAAGACTTCTTCCTCGTCATACTCAGGGTGTTCCTCATCTGGCCATTCAAACATCTTGTCAAATTCGATGTAGAGGTTTGTGGCAAGTTTCCATCCGTCGTATCTTTCTGTCCAAGGGTGTGGCTGGTGTTGTGCGGCCAGTTGAAGCAGGCGCTCGTTGTTGCTGTCATATCCGCCTTCGTTCCATAGACGCAGCACCACAATGATGCCTCGCTGAGCCGCTTCTTTGGCAAAGGTCATCACCTCGCTCATGTACGCTTCTGGGTTTTCCTTTCCGTTGCCTTCGTGCGAATGAATGGAAATTTGTATCTTATGTGGATAGGCAAGCAGAATCTCACCTGCATTCTTTAGCAGAGTGCCGTTGGTGGTGATTACAGGAACGAAACCTTTCTCACGGGCAGTTGCAATGAAATGGGGTAGCAAGGGGTGCAGAAAGGGTTCGCCCATCAGATGGAAATAGAGAAACTGGATATGCCCTTTCAGCCGGTCTGTCAACAGGTCAAATTCGTCCTGCAAAAGAGACCTCTTCGTGCGTTTTGTCTTTGGGCAGAACTTGCAGCTCAAGTTGCAGATATTGGTAATTTCAAGGTAACATCTTGATATCGTTCTGTTTCGTGTATGCTCCATTGGTTTTTGTTTCAGAGTTATTTGCACAAGGTGCAGTAATAAGCCAGTTTATAGAACTGCAATGCGATGACGGTAGGCTGGCTTCCGGCGAGGTGCCACGTTAATAGGGGACGCAGCAAGGGAAACAAGATTCGCAAAAGGACATCGAGTTTGAAGCGCTTTATCTTTTCATAAGAAGCCAGCAAGCGCGAATGGTTCCGCATCTTGTCCTTCAGTTGATAGAGGCTAAGCATGGATTCTTCTGTCTTCTCCAAGAATCTGAGATTTTCCTCTATGTCAGCATTTATCAACGGGTTGTCAATGTGGACGACCTTTATACCTTCCTTTTCAAACTGACTCCCCAGAAGCGTGTCTTCGTATCCGTAAAGGGTGATTGATTCGTCAAAAGGGTGAGTCAAGGCTACTTCCCTCGGCATCATGAAATTGAAGGTGCGCAGGTTGGCGTACGGATGCTGGTTTCTACGTTCTGCGGTGAAGCAAGGTTCCATTGCTTTTTCATAGCGATATCGCAGGCGTCGCGAGGGAGAAAAATTTTCCTCGGGATGTAAAATTCCACCGCATATTACAGCACCCTTTTCAACGTGCCTCAAATAATTGCCGATAAAGTGTGCATTGCAGACTTCCGCATCGCTGTCTATGAACAAAAGAAACTCTCCTTGCGACTGGCCTACGAGCCAGTTTCTTATCCATGAACGGCCGTGGTTCTTACCCATTTCATGATAGAAGGAGTGGGGTATGGCGTTAATCTCTCTGTTTTGGCAGACGACAGCCGCATTGTCAGAACCGTCGTCGGCTACTAAAATTTCATAATCTATATTACAATTTTCTGCCTGTTGTTGCAAAGCTTTGACCAATGCCACACAGTTATAATTGTACACAGGTATGAGAATTGAAAGTATCATGCTGCAAAATTAGTGTATTTTTTATTGAAAACTTACCCAAAGATGAGTTTTTTTTTATATTTTTGTACTCGTTATGAGCGCACCTTTGGCAGAACGTATGCGTCCGACGACGCTTGACAACTATATTGGCCAGCCACATTTGGTTGGCCAAGGTGGTGTTTTGCGTAAGATGATTGAGGCCAAACGTATCTCCAGCTTTATTCTTTGGGGGCCTCCGGGAGTGGGCAAAACCACATTGGCTACAATCATTGCCAAACAACTGGAAACTCCCTTCTATACGCTCAGTGCCGTAAACTGCGGTGTGAAGGATGTCCGCGAGGTCATTGAGAAAGCCCAGAGCAACAGATTCTTCAACAATGCCAGCCCAATTCTGTTTATCGATGAAATCCATCGGTTCAGCAAATCCCAGCAGGACAGTCTCTTGGGCGCTGTGGAAAAAGGAATTGTCACTTTGATAGGCGCCACCACAGAGAACCCCTCATTTGAGGTGATACGTCCTTTGCTTAGCCGTTGCCAGGTCTATGTGCTTAAAAGCCTGGAGAAGGACGACCTTCTGAAGCTTGTGGACAATGCCGTACTGACGGATGTCTTTCTGAAGGAACGCACTTTCAGGATTGAAGAGACAGACGCTTTGCTGAGATATAGCGGAGGCGATGCGCGCAAGCTGCTCAATATTCTTGAACTCCTGTACGAGTCTGCCCCGGCGGATGAGGACATTGTCATCAACGACACAATCGTTTACGAACGTCTTCAGCAGAATCCGCTGGCATACGATAAGGATGGCGAAATGCACTATGACATCATTTCCGCCTTCATCAAGAGTATTCGTGGAAGTGACCCTGATGCGGCACTCTATTGGCTTGCGCGTATGATAGAAGGAGGTGAAGATCCCAAGTTCATTGCCCGTCGTCTGGTCATCTCTGCGTCCGAGGACATCGGTCTTGCCAATCCCAACGCATTGCTCTTGGCCAATGCAGCCTTTGATGCCGTACACAAAATTGGTTGGCCCGAAGGCCGAATTCCTCTTGCAGAAGCTACGGTCTATCTCGCTACAAGCGCCAAGAGCAACTCGGCTTATATGGGAATCAATTCTGCCATACAGATGGTGCAGCAGACCGGCAATCTCCCGGTTCCGCTCCATTTGCGCAACGCTCCCACCAAACTGATGGCTGATTTGGGTTACCATAAAGGTTACAAATATGCCCATGACTACAAAAACAATTTCGTGCATCAGCAGTTTCTGCCCGATGAATTGCAACAGGCGCGTCTCTGGCATCCGCAATCCAATCCGCAGGAAGTACGCATGAAGGAACAAATGCAGATGTTGTGGGGAGATAGGTTTAATGAATAAGAAATGAATAAGACAATAAGTTTGAAAACAACAAGTTGAAAGTAATAATATAAAGAAAAACATAAAGGATATGAAAAAGAAGATTATGCTTTTAGGTTCAGGCGAACTCGGTAAGGAATTCGTCATTGCCTGCCAGCGAAAAGGACAGTATGTGGTGGCTTGTGACAGCTATCAGGGAGCACCTGCCATGCAAGTGGCAGATGAGTGTCGTGTTTTCAGTATGCTCGATGGCGATGCGCTGATGGCGGCTGTAGATGAGGTGAAACCCGACATCATTGTGCCCGAGATTGAGGCCATCCGTACAGAACGTCTCTACGATTGCGAAAAGCAGGGCATCCAGGTTGTTCCCAGTGCAAAGGCTGTGAATTTCACCATGAACCGCAAAGCAATCCGTGAATTGGCTCACACTGAACTCGGACTCAAAACCGCGAACTATAAATATGCCAGCACTTACGAGGAACTGTTGGAGGCAACCAAGACAATTGGTTTCCCCTGCATTATCAAGCCATTGATGAGCAGTAGCGGTCATGGTCAAAGCAAGGTTGACACCCCCGAAGAACTTCCTCAAGCATGGGAGTGTGCTTGCGGTGGTGCCCGTGGTGATTTGCGCGAGGTGATAGTGGAGCAGTTCATTCCTTTTGATTTTGAAATCACCCTTCTCACCGTTACACAAAAGAACGGCCCCACATTGTTCTGCCAGCCCATCGGCCATGTGCAGAAAGGTGGCGACTACAGAGAAAGCTTCCAACCCATGGCCATGACAGCCGAACAATTGGCCGAAGCGCAACAAATGGCAGCCAAGGTTACAGAAGCTTTGACCGGTGCTGGTATTTGGGGTGTGGAGTTCTTTGTTAGCAATAAGGAAGGTGTCATCTTTAGCGAGTTGAGTCCAAGACCTCACGACACCGGAATGGTAACATTGGCTGGCACACAGAATTTAAGCGAATTTGAATTGCATTGTCGTGCTGTGCTCGGATTGCCTATTCCTGAAATCACTCAAGAGCGCCAGGGTGCGTCTGCCGTTATTCTTTCCGAGGTGGAAAGTGAAAATCCCCAATACGAAGGAATGGAGCAGGTTTGCGCTGCCACACAGACTTACCTCCGCATTTTCGGCAAGCCCGTAGCTCATGTAGGCCGAAGAATGGGTGTTGTGGTTTGTTGGGACAATATGGATGCAGACCAGAACTTGTTGAGAGAAAAGTGCAAGCAGTTGGCCTCTGGTGTAAAAGTTAAGTAATCTGTTATAATTATAGAATATAGACAATATGGCTAAAAGAACCTTATTGATGGATTCTGTGCTCGACTTGAACAGCACAAATATATGGACAATTGACGAATACCAACTTTCTGCATTGTGGGAACAGACCAAGCAGGAAGAAGACTTTGCCTCCAGCGAGGACAAACTGTTGAATGTCATCAGGCAGGCTTTTGAAGTTGTGCATTATAATCCAGATGACGTACGCGATGTAAAGAAATATGAAAACGGTGAATGGGCGCTTATGTCGCATTGCAAATCGGGAAAGGGCAGTATTGCCTTGCGTAAAAAGGTAATAAAGAATCTTTCAGACCTCACCTTTGAAAACGTCAAGCATATCACCGTTGCCACCCTGCTTGAACTTATAGACCGCAACTTCGGTGGCGGATGGGATTCTATCTCTTCAACAACAAAGGACATCATCAACAGTGCTTTCGAAATCAGTACAACACAGCTACCTGCAAGTCGTATTCATGCTCCCGGAGGAACACTCGAACTTAAGGTTTCACAAGGATTCGAGGTGCTTGAAATTACCAAAGGTACATGGGTGGAAGCCATTTTTGCAAAGAAGAAGGAACCCGTGGAAAAAGTGCAATTCAAACCAGATTCTAAGCCTTATGATTCTGATGAGGACGGTGATTTCGACGAAGATGCCGTGGATGCCGACAATTCAGAATATAACAATGATGATGAGGAAGATGAAGTCAGCGAGAATGATGACACCTTCTACAGCAGTTATGCGCCCGAAGCCGAAATCAAGGATGAGGAGGAAGAGGGCTTTGGTATGGAAGAAGTAAGTGAATTATGATACAGGGCTCATATTTGCTCATTTGTGCAGCAGGGTATTTTGCCTTGCTGCTTTTACTTTCCTATCTGACTAGTCGGCGTACAGACAATGACGCGTTTTTCCGTGGTAACCGCACTTCCCGTTGGTGGGCTGTGGCTTTCGGAATGATTGGTGCAAGCGTCAGTGGTGTGACCTTTGTCAGTGTGCCCGGAATGGTAGAGAGTTCCTCCATGGCTTATATTCAGATGTGTTTGGGATTTGTGGTCGGTTACGCTTTGGTTGCCTTTGTGCTGCTTCCTTTGTATTACCGCATGAACTTGACAACCATTTACACTTATCTTGATTATCGCTTTGGCCACATCCCATACCTTACTGGTTCCGTCTTTTTCTTTATCAGCAAACTGATTGGCGCCAGCATCAGGTTGTATCTTGCATGTACCATTCTACAGACTTTGATTTTTGACCACTATGGCATTCCTTTTTGGATGAATACGGCTTTGTTGCTCGCGCTTATGTGGCTTTATACAAGACGCAGTGGCATACGCACCATTGTCTGGAGCGACTGCTTGCAAACATTCGTACTGCTTTCGGCACTTGTACTCATCATTTATCAGCTTTGCAGCCAAATGGAGTGGGGGATTGCAAGAGCCTGGAATGAGGTGTGGAGCAGCCCAATGAGTAATGTTTTCATGTTTGATGACCCCAACAGTAAAAACTATTTCTGGAAACAGTTCCTTGGCGGAATCTTTGTAGTTGTGGTGATGACGGGCCTTGACCAGGATTCCATGCAGAAGAATCTAACTTGTCGAAACCTGAAGGAGAGTCGTTTGAATATGTGCGTTAACGGATTATGCTATCTGCCAGTCAATATGCTTTTTATGGCTCTTGGCGTATTGATGGTATTGTATACCCGACAAATGCAATTGGAACTCCCAACGGGCGATGCCCTTATGCCCGCTTTATGTGCAGGAGGCTACCTTGGAAGCGCAGCGCTAATTTATTTTACGTTAGGCATTGTTGCAGCTGCATTTAGTAGTGCAGACAGTGCAATGGCTTCTTTGACCACCTCCTTTTGTGTGGACATTGCACGCCGGCCCGATGATGAACGGTTGCGCAAGTGGACACATCCCATGATAGGGGTTGCGTTTTGGCTGTTTATCATGGTGGTACGAGCCGTAAACAATACAAGCGTGATTGATGCTGTTTACACGGTCTGCAGTTATACCTATGGACCAATCCTCGGACTGTTTGCTTTTGGACTGTTGACCAAAAGACAGCCGGCACACAGATGGGTCCCCATCATTTGTTTGGCGGCACCGATAATATGCTATGCTGCCGACTGCTATATGTTGACCGCTGTGGGATATAAGTTTGGTTACGAATTGCTGATCTTTAACGGACTTGTCACTTTCCTGCTTTTACTGGCATCTTCTGCGAAATTCCGCACACACAATGCTGGTGGCAATGGCCACGTTTAGGCTTTCCGTAGTCTGTGTGCCGATAGGGTAGTTGGGGATGTAGAGGCGACGGTTTATCATTTCACCCACGCCTTGGCTGATGCCCTTTCCTTCATTACCCATGACTATGATGCCATTTTCGGAAAGTTCTTGTCCGTAGATGTTTTCTCCGTCAAGGAAGGTTCCATATACCGGGCCGTCATATTGTGAGAGCAGTTGGATCAGGTCAGTATAATGGAACTTCACCCTTGCCAGAGCTCCCATTGTGGCTTGCACTGCTTTGGGGTTGTATATATCGGCGGTGTCTGTAGAGCAGATGATGTTTCTGATGCCAAACCAGTCGGCAATCCTTGCAATGGTGCCCAAGTTTCCCGGGTCTTGCACACCGTCAAGCATGAGCACCAGTTCATTCTTCAATTGTTCAGTGCTAAATTTGTGTTCAGGGATGGGGAATAGCGCTATCACCTGCTGAGGATTCTTCTGTAGGCTTGCCCTTTGCAGCTCGTCAGGCGTAACAATGTCATATTCCGTTCCTGATACAATTTTTGCTTTTTCGGAAATCCATTCCGGCAGTGCGGCAATGTAGACAGGCTTCATTGTGGCACAAAGTTCATCAACTAGTTTGGGGCCTTCTGCAACAAAGAGTCGCTCGTTTCTCCTGAACTTACGCATGTCCAGCGCGTGAATTTTCTTTATGGTGGCTTTGCTTATCATAATTTTCTGCACTTTATGAACGCAAAGTTAATGATTTTTGCCGAAATAGTATTATCTTTGCGTAGTGAAATCCTTTCAACAAACCATAAAATATTCCCTATGGGCGGCCACATTGGTGTTTCTTGCCTCTTCATGCTCCGTGTCAAAGTTTTTGCCGGAGGATGCCACTCTGTTGGATCATGTGGCTTTGGTAAGTGACAGCACCCATTTTGACGCCACCACCATGGAGGGCTACATTCGTCAGCATCCCAACAGCAAATGGTTTTCACTCTTTAAGGCTCCCCTTGGTATATATTGTCTTTCAGGTACTGACAGTACCAAAAGGATTAACCGCTTCATACGCAAACTTGGCGAAAAGCCAGTCTTGTACAGCGAGGACATAGCCCGTAAGACCCAGAATGACATTCTCTCTGCTGTGCAGAATCTGGGTTTCCTCAATGCCTCGGTCGATTTGATACAGCAACAGAAAGGACGCAATACCCGCCTCATTTACTACATCACTCCTGGAACGCGCTATACTGTCAGAAACCTTGAAAAACAGATTCAAGATTCCGCTATCGATTCATTGCTTTCCACCACAGAAAACGAGTCATATTTGTCTGAAGGAATGGATTTCGACCTCAATGTACTTCAAAGTGAGCGTTCCAGAATTAACTCACTGCTCCAGAATAGAGGATACTACCGATTTAACAACGAATACATTCATTATGAGGCAGACACCACAGTGGGTAACCAACAAGTGGACTTGCTGATGCAGTTGCGACCCTATCGGGTTGTGAACAACGACACCATTCCTCACAATGTATTCCGTATTGGCGAAGTGTCTTTCCCAGTGGACGAGAATGCAGGCACGCGCCTCAAGATACGCCCCAAAGTCCTTTATGGCGCTAATGAGTTAAAGACGGGCGACCTTTATAGTGAGGACAAGGTGCAGAAGACCTATTCGCGCCTTATGCGTCTTGGTTCGGTCATGGGTGCCAACATACGCTTTGAACCCGACAAGGAGGACTCCACATTGTTGCATACCAATATTGTATTGGCTCCAGGAAAGCCCAATTCCGTAAATCTTGAGCTTGAAGGAACAAACTCTGCCGGAGATTTTGGTGCAGCAGTCTCAACGTCCTATCAGAACAGAAACCTTTTCCATGGAGGAGAACTTTTCAGCATCACCCTGCGTGGCGCTTACGAGGCCATCAAAGGACTGAACGGATATTCTGACCAAGACTATATTGAATACAGTGTGGAAACAGGCATTACCTTCCCCGATTTCAAGTTTCCTTTCGTTTCAAGCAAGTTCCGTCGTCTGGCACAGGCGACTAGTGAGGTCAGTCTGATGTTCGACTCGCAAGACCGTCCAGAATTCCATCGCCGTGTGGTTACGGGAACTTGGCGATACCGTTGGAACCAGCTCTCAAGAAAAAAACAACACAAGGTAGACCTGCTCGACCTCAACTATGTCTTCATGCCCTGGATTAGCGACACCTTCCGCAAACTCTACCTTGAAGACCCAGAGAGTAGAAATGCCATTCTCAAGTACAATTATGAGAACCTCTTCATTATGAAGTGGGGTTACAATTTCACCTACAGCTCGCGTCCTCTCAGCGGAGCGGCGAACAACTATGGTACAGATGCCTACATCATCCGCCTCGGCGCAGAATCCTCTGGAAATCTCCTGTACGGATTGAGCCACCTTTTTGCTGCCAGTCCCAATGATGAGAATCAGTATACCTTATTTAATATAGCATACGCGCAATATGTCAAAGGCGACTTTGACTTTTCAAAAAGTTTCCGTCTGGACGACAAGAACTCCTTAGCGCTCCACTTTGGCCTTGGAGTGGCCTATCCCTATGGCAACAGCACTATTCTTCCGTATGAAAAGAGATATTTTAGCGGTGGAGCCAACAGTGTGCGTGGTTGGAGTGTGCGTGGACTTGGTCCCGGAAGCTTCAACGGCAGCGATGGCCGAATAGATTTCATCAATCAGACGGGTGACCTTAAACTCGACCTCAATGCCGAATACCGTACCCACCTTTTCTGGAAGATCCACGGAGCTGCCTTTGTGGATGCCGGTAACATCTGGACTTTGCGCGAGTATGCCGAGCAGCCAGGCGGCCAGTTCAAGATTGACAGTTTTTGGCGTCAGATAGCAGTAGCCTATGGATTGGGACTGCGACTCAATTTCGACTACTTCATTCTCCGACTCGACGGAGGCATGAAGGCTGTACATCCTGCATTCAAGGATGCCAAACGCCATTTTCCCATCATCCATCCCAACTTCAACCGCGACTTCAGTCTGCACTTTGCTGTTGGTTTGCCGTTCTAAAATAGAACAAAAATTTTCCTAATCATTACAAAATAAGTTCGTGATTGGAGTATTGTATTCCAGATTTTACTGTCACGAATTGTCACACTGTCACGTTTTTGTGGGGTAATCTATGAAGTGATTCCAACATTTTTGCAATTTGCATCTGCCAGACACATCAGCAATCTCTTAATTTCAAGAAAGTATCAGTGGGGAGCGTTTAATGTATTATTACAGTGCCGACAATACTTTGTCCCTTTTGCGGTTAATCGTCGCTGTTTGGTATCGACTTAGGAAAAGAGTTAATGAAATGTATTAAAATTCCTTGCCGTTTTGGTGCGAATACAAGTAACTATATAAGATGATTTATAAAAATAGTGGTTTTTCTATAGAATCCCGTTTAAAGATAATGCGCATTATGTTTAGTAGCAAAACATTGCACGTGAATTTTTCAAATACGTAAAATATCAATCAACACATGTTGAGCATCGCCAAATTACTGACGATTTATTCTTTTATAGTAAGTTCGTGGAGTTCTTCCAAGGTGCCGTTGAAGATGTTACAGTCTACAAAACCTTTGATTCCATCAATGCGTCCACAGTCCGTGTGTTGCCAGAATTTCCATTCGCCCTTGTACTTTAGTTCGGTGACGTAATAATGCGCAATCCAGAATGGATATTCATTGAATACAGGGTCTGAGAGATATTTTTCACGAAACTTGTATCCGGTGTATAAGATTGGCTTTACACCGTATCGTTGCTCCACAATGTCCAACCATTTTTTTACGTTGCGCTGGAGTTCCTTTGTGCTACACTTGCCTGTGTGTTCCACATCAAGTACGGGCGGAAGGTCTCCAGGTTCAAGATGTACCTGGTGCAGATAGAACTGGGCTTGCTTTACAGGGTCTATGTCGGGTACGAAGAAATGATATGTACCACGAATGAAATCGTTCTTCTTTGCCTGATAGAAATTGAGATTGAAATTATCGTCCATGAGGCTCATGCCTTCGGTGGCCTTGATGAAGACAAAGCGTATGGGGTCATTGTTCATGCTGGAATTCCGAAGTGTTTCCCAGTCAATTTGGCCTTGGTAATGGCTGATGTCCAGTCCGCGAATGTTGTATCCTTCCGGATAGACAGGGTCACTGTGCATGGCTTTCCAGCGGAAGCTGTATGGACTAACAAAAAAATAGTAGACAAAGAAGATGTAGGCGAAACCAATACTGAGCCCCCCTACCCAATATGCCCATGCGGGAATACCAAAGAACCATTTCAAGAAGGAAGACTTTCCTTGTTTGGAATTGCGGGTCTTGCGTCTTGAAGCGTTAGAATCGGGTTTTCGTGGAATTCGATTATAACTATTTGGTTTTCTGTTGGATTCTGTTTTCTTTGTGGGCATCTGTCAATAAAAGATATGTGCCGGAAATGCTCCGGCACATATGGTTATAGATAGAATAATCAGTTCTGTTCCAATGCGAGGGTCTTTGTGCACTGGTCGCATACTTCTGAGGGTCCCCAGTACTGGATGGGGCCGGGATAGACGTAAGCGGTGTTCTTGGCCCATTCTTCACGGTGAGCGGCGAAGAACTTGAAGGGAGCGCCTTCCAGCTCAACGAGGGCTTTTCTGATAACGGGCTTCATGGCACCATTGCGACGTTCCATATTCATCATCATTGTGATGGGCACACCACCGGCAATCCATTCGGCTGCGGGAGCGGTTGTGTTCTTGATGATTGACATGTAACCGGTCTTGCCATTTGCAATCAGACGGCTGGCGTTGAAGCCGAGGCTGTAGCAGTAGTCTGCATCATAGTTTGAGGGGGCTGCGCAACGTCCTTCGTAGCCGAAGAAGTGGTGCTGTGCAGAGAACTTTCCGTTGTACTTGCCTGCTTCCTTCCATTCTGCCAACTTGTCTGCAACCATGCGGCTGAGCAGCTTTTCGGTCTCGATGAGGGATACCTGTACGTTTCCGTGGGGGTCGCGGTCCAGGCAGAGCTGGCGTGCAACGTCTGCGGGAAGAGACTCCAATACAGCCAGGTTGTCTGCTGCAATGTTGCCCTTAACGAAGCTGATCTGCTCTTCTGCGCTTGCAAATTCGCGAGACTCGCCAGTTTCGGGGTCTGTGAGTACTTCATTCAGCTCGGCGATGAGCTTCTTGATAGCGGGAATGAATTCGATGAGACCTTCGGGGATGAGTACGGTACCGAAGTTGTTTCCATCCTTGGCACGGTCTGCTACAATCTGTGCGAGGTAGGTAACCACGTCGTTCAGAGACATTTCCTTCTGCTCAACTTCTTCAGAAATCAGACAGGCGTTGGGCTGGGTTTGGAGTGCGCATTCCAAAGCAATGTGAGAAGCAGAGCGTCCCATAAGCTTGATGAAGTGCCAGTACTTGCGTGCACTGTTGCAGTCGCGCTGGATGTTACCGATGAGTTCGCTATAGGTCTTGCAGGCAGTATCGAAACCGAAGCTGGTTTCAATCTGCTCGTTCTTGAGGTCACCGTCGATGGTCTTGGGGCATCCGATTACCTGTACGCCATAGTTCTTGGCGGCATAGTACTCGGCCAAAACGCAAGCGTTGGTGTTTGAGTCGTCACCACCGATGATTACCAGCGCCTTGATACCCAGTTCGCGCAGAATTTCGATTCCGCTTTCAAACTGAGCTTCCTTCTCCAGCTTTGTACGGCCAGAACCGATGATGTCAAAACCACCGGTGTTGCGGTACTCGTCGATGAATTCATCTGTGAACTCAACGTATTTGTGGTCAACCAAACCGCCGGGGCCCATCAAGAAACCGTACAGCTTGCTGTTGGGGTTCAGGGTCTTCACACCGTCATAAAGGCCACTGATTACATTGTGACCGCCAGGAGCCTGACCACCAGAAAGGATGATACCCACGTTGATGGCTTCCATCTGGGGAGCTTCGCCTTCCTCAAATGTGATAACGGGCATACCATAGGTGTTGGGGAACATAGCCTTGATTTCATCCTGGTTTCCTACACTCTGAGTAGCGGCACCTTCTTTGGCAACCACTGTACCCTGCAGTGCTTTGGGCAGCTTGGGCTGATAGGCAGCACGGGCAATTTGCAATGCGCTCTTTTTCATAAATTGTCGTTAAAAAATTTGAATTATAAATATTAAAATCTAATGCTTTGTTAAAAACTATGGCAAATTTACGGATTTGTGGAGACATATAGAAACAATTCTGCAAAAAAATCATGTCTACTGACACTTTTTGGTGGTAAATGTTGCATAGTTAGAAAACTTTGCATAATTTTGAAGAACTTTCAATTTTAGCATGATAGAATTATGAACAGACGAGCATTAAAAAAGAACATGAATTATCTGGTGCAGGAACTCATTGCAGAATGCCTGTGGATTATTCATTGCGAGCAACCCGCAAACGTGGTTGACGCGGAGAATGTGATAGACAATATACTCATTTTGCAGTCTGAAATGCTTGCAAGGGTTTCTCACCCCGACAAGCGATATGCAAAGAAATATTTCAAGAAATTAAGAACAGATTTCCTGACAAGAGTGGAGGAAATCACAGAGCAAATCAAAAATCTGGCATGATAAAGAGTATCTGTCGAACGATATTGTATTCCTGGATGGGCTTTTCTTCAGATTTCACTGTTGAGAAGCCCAATAAATTCATTTTGGCACTGGCTCCCCACACCAGCAACTGGGACTTCATCATCGGTCTGCTCTATAGCTATGCCGAGGATTTCCATTGCAACTTCCTCATTAAGAAGGAGTGGTTCTTCTGGCCAATGGGCATTTTTATGCGTTCAATTGGAGGTATTCCCGTATACAGGAACAAACAGATGAAAACCACCGATGCCATTGCCAGTCAAGCCAAACAACTGCCCCATTTCCGCATCTGCATTACGCCAGAAGGCACACGAAGTGCCAACCCAGATTGGAAGAAAGGATTCTATTACATTGCGCTCAAGGCTGACATTCCTGTCCTGCTCTGTGCGCTTGATTTTGAACACAAACGCATTGTCTGCCATCGTACATTGAAACCTACGGGAGACATTGAGAAGGAAATGGCCGAGATAAAAGCGTATTATTCACAGTTTAAAGGCAAACATCCCCATAAATTTGCCATTTAACAAATTGTTGTAAAATGTTTAGAAATATAAGATTACGTATTCTTATTGCTGTGCTGTTGTGTGGCTTCAGTGTTGCCTCTGGCTATGCACAGGCACAGAACAAAAAACTGAAAATCCAGCTTACAGAATACTTCAAGAACTACGTAAACCCCAACTATACAAGCAAAGACAAGATAACGGTTAAGGATATTGTCCTTGACCCTTCCATACCCATGCTTTCCATCTTCGTGAGCGAAAGTTTTGGCGGACAGCCTTTCACCCCGGAACTGGTCAGCCAGATTTATCAGGAGGTGATGCAGCAGTTGCCCGAACCCTACAACTCATGGCAGCTCATGATTTATGCCAAGGGCTACCCTATTCAGAATCTCGTTCCCATATCCATGTGGGAAGAGAAGTCCGACTCAATGCGCTTCTATCCCAAGAAACGACTTTTTAAAGGAAATCCATGGGTAACACCGATGAGTCTTCCATACAAGATTGAGAACGGACTTCAGGGCCGTCATTTGTGCGTTTGGGCGAGCCACGGAAAATTCTATCACGTGGGAAAAAAGAAATGGGAGTGGCAGCGCCCCCATCTTTTCTGCACCATTGAAGACCTTTTTACACAGACCATAGTGGTCCCCTACCTCATTCCCATGCTTGAAAATGCAGGAGCCGTGGTATTCACCACCCGTGAACGCGACTGGCAAAAGCATGAAGTGTTGGTGGACAACGATACCCCCCAGAAGAACGGCACCTATGCCGAACAGAATGGCAAATATGAGTGGACCGATGCCGGAATGGGTTTTGCCCATGTACGCGACTGGTACTTCGACCATGAATCACCCTTTGAGGACGGTACGGCAAGAATGGTGGAGGCACAGTCTGGCAAACGTGAGCTCAGCACCATCTCATGGTTCCCGCAGATGCAGCAAGAGGGCGAATATGCCGTATATGTTTCCTACAAGACCTTGCCCAACAGCGTAAGCGATGCCACATACATTGTCCGTCACAAAGGTATCAACACCACTTTCCGCGTAAACCAACAAATGGGTGGCGGCACTTGGGTCTATCTTGGTACGTTTGATTTTGCGCTTGACAACCCTTATGACAACTGTGTGATGCTGAGCAACCAAAGCAATTACCGCGGTGTCATCACAGCGGATTGTGTCCGTTTTGGAGGTGGTATGGGCAATGTGGCCCGCATGTCTCCCGGTATGACAAGTGGTACAGGCAGTGGAATGCCCCGTTGTCTTGAAGGAAGCCGTTATTATGCCCAATGGGCTGGCGTGCCATATCACATTTATTCTCCCTTTGAGAGCGGAGATGACTATAGCGATGACATCAAGGGCCGACCCTTGTTTGCCAACTATGTGGCTCGTGGAAGTGTCTATCTCCCTGGCGATAGCGGTCTTTCTGTGCCTCTTGAGTTCAGTATGGGCGTGCACAGTGATGCTGGCTTCCGTCCAGACCACTCTCACATTGGCACACTTGGCATCTACACCACAGAATGGAACAATGGTGTAACAGGAGCCGGTTTGAGCCGACTGACCAGCCGAGACCTTGTGGACATGGTGATGACACACATCAAGCAGGACATGGACATCAACTTCGGACAATGGACCCGCCGTCAGATGTATGACAAAAACTATGGCGAAAGCCGTGAGCCACTGATTCCGGGCATCATCCTCGAAACCCTTAGCCATCAGAACTTCTGGGACCTTTACAGAGGCCACGACCCTTATTTCAAGTTCGTAATGGCGCGTGCAATCTATAAAGGAATACTTCAGTATATCTCCGAGGTGTACAAACTCGACAAGGCAGCCACCCAGCCCCTTCCTGTGGCAGATTTGGCAGCACATGTTGACCCTATCAACAACCGTGTTGAGCTGAGTTGGACACCCACTTACGACCCTCATGACCCCAGTGCAGACCCAGAATCCTATATCATCTATACCCGAATTGGAAACGAGGGCTATGATAACGGCACTGTGGTTAACGGTAAAACCAGTGTCACCATTGACCTTCAGCCCGAACAGATGCACTATTTCAAGGTTGCCGCACTGAATTCGGGAGGTTGCAGCATGATGAGTGAGGAAGTATGCGCACAGTCTATGGGTAACGATGCCCCCAGAATACTTGTGGTAAACGGATTCCAGCGTGTGGCTGGCCCCCAACCCATTGACACACCCGAAATGCAGGGATTCGACATATACCAAGACCCTGGTGTGGTGGACAACAAGATGCCCGGTTATTGCGGTGCGCAATTCAACTTTGACATCACACGCATCGGTAAGGATATGGGTGAGAGCAGTGAAGAGTTGGAAGGAGTCATTGTGGCCGGAAACACCCATGATTTCACCAGTCTCCATGCCAATGACATCTGCAGCACTTTGCGCTGCAATGTGGGTTCTTGCAGTTCCTCTGCCATAGAACGAGTGCCCGTGACACAATACCAGATGATGGATGTCATCATGGGCGTGCAGAAGGTAGACGGATACAGCAGCCGCCTGTACAAGACCTTCACACCCGCCTTGCAGCAGGCACTCACCCAGTTCACCCTTTCCGGTGGCAATGTGATGGTGAGTGGAGCCTACATCGGTTCGGACATGATGGCACCCCAAGAGCAACAGTTCACTGCCGACATCTTCAAGTACCAGCTCACAGGCATTCAGCCCAACGACAGCATCACTACCATTACCGGCATGAACACCGAGCTTACCGTCTTTGGCGGAATGAATGAGATTGGCTATCCTGTACCCCAGATGGACATCATTTCACCCGTTGAAGGAGCCTTCCCCACCATGGCCTATCGTCCCGTGGGACAGTCTGCTGCCGTAGCCTATCAAGGAAACGACTACCATAGCCTTGCATTCGGATTCCCCTTGGAAAGCATCATCGATGCACAGGTGAGACGCAGCATTTTCTATGCCGCGGCACAATTCTTGTTGAACAGATAACCATAAAATCATAAAGACATGTTTCAGATAATATGTAATATAAAAGGTTCGCGCGTGATGATGATAACCGAGTCACACCTTCAGACCATTGCGCGTTATAGCCTGCTTACCGATTTGCTTGACAGCAATGGTATTGTCAGTGAAGAAGTTTTGGAGAAGCTCCGCCTCAACATCAAGTCGCTTCTTGACAGCAACCACAACGATGCACAGCTTGTGGACTTTTGCAGCAATGTCATTTTCCACAAGAACATGAAAGCCTTTGGCCTGCATCAGCTCATCCTGCTCTACATTGATTGGGAGAAGCTTCAGCACGAGGCTATTGAAGCTGAGACAGAAGAATAACCCTGATAAGATTCCTGCCCATTTTCTATTATTAGAATATGTCATTACCCAAACTTTCAGACTGGCTGCCCACAACGCGCAAGGAGATGGACCTTCGCGGATGGGACTGTGCGGATGTCATTCTCTTCAGTGCCGATGCCTATGTGGACCATCCCAGCTTTGGTGCTGCCGTCATTGGACGTCTGCTTGAAGCGGAAGGACTGAGGGTCTGCATTGTGCCACAACCATCTTGGCATGGAGACTACCGCGACTTCAAACGTCTTGGCCGGCCCCGTCTTTGGTTTGGCATTGCACCGGGTTGCATGGACAGCATGGTGAACAAGTACACTGCTGCCCGACGTCTGAGAAGCGAGGATGCCTATAGTCCTGATGGCCGTCATGATATGCGTCCCGAATACCCCACCATTGTCTATACCCGCATTCTGAAGGAACTCTATCCCGATGTGCCAGTGGTATTGGGAGGCATTGAGGCCAGCTTGCGCCGTCTCACCCATTATGACTATTGGAAAGAGCAGTACAAGCCCAGCATATTGGTGGAGAGCGGAGCGGACATGATAATCTATGGAATGGGAGAAATGCCCACGCTTGAGTTGTGCCGTAGTTTACAGGAAGCCATACAGACCTCGCATCCTCTGCTCCATTATGATGAGAACGGAGAACCCTGCATCACCACTGCCTGCTTCCGCGATGCCGTGCAGCACACAAGGCAGATTCCACAGACCGTATCCCTCTATAGCGAGCATGAGATTCCAGGCCACATCAGCGAGGAGGACATTGTGCTGCACTCCTTTGAAGATAGTGTAAGGAACGGCAAGCTGCATGCTGAGAACTTCCGCCACATTGAGGAAGAGAGCAACCGCATCCATGCCCGCCGCCTGTTGCAGAAACATGGCAAGGATTGGGCTGTGGTGAATCCCCCCTATCCGCCTCTCACACAAGAACAGCTCGACCACTCCTTTGACCTTCCCTATACACGTCTGCCCCATCCCAAATACAAGGGCAAGCGCATCCCTGCCTATGAAATGATAAAGTTCAGCGTCAATCTCCATCGCGGCTGCTTTGGTGGCTGTGCTTTCTGCACCATCAGCGCACATCAGGGCAAGTTCATTGTGAGCCGAAGCAAAAGAAGCATTCTTGAAGAGGTGGAAAAGATTTGTCAGATGCCCGACTTCAAAGGCTATCTGAGCGACCTTGGCGGCCCCAGTGCCAACATGTATGCCATTAAGGGACGCGACCAGGAATTGTGCGGCAAGTGCAAGCGCCCCAGCTGCATCCATCCCCGCATCTGTCCCAACCTCAATGCAGACCCCCGTCCGCTGTTGGACATATACAAGGCTGTGGATGCCCTTCCAGGCATTAAGAAGAGCTTCATTGGCAGTGGAGTGCGCTATGATATGCTGTTGCACGACTACAAGGATGCCGAAATCAACAAAGCCAACCAGCGCTATATCCGAGAGCTGATTGTAAACCATGTGAGCGGACGCCTGAAGGTGGCCCCAGAGCACACCAGCGATGCGGTGCTGCAAGTCATGCGCAAGCCCTCCTTCAGCCAGTTCATCCAGTTCAAGCGCATCTTTGATGAGATTTGCCGCAAGGAAAGGCTCAACCAGCAGATAATCCCCTATTTCATCAGCAGCCATCCCGGTTGTCGAGAGGCCGATATGGCAGAATTGGCCATTGAGACCAAAAAGCTCGACTTCCATCTGGAACAGGTGCAGGACTTCACCCCAACCCCCATGACCGTCAGCACCGTCACATGGGCAACGGGTTTCCACCCCTATACCATGGAACCCCTCTACAGCGCCAAGAATCCCACAGAGAAGCAGAACCAGCGCATGTTCTTCTTTTGGTACAAGCCCGAGGAGAAGAAGCGCATCATGCAGCGGCTCAGACAAATGGGGCGCATGGACTTGGCAGACAGATTGTTCAAGAAATAACACACCGTATTAAGATAACAAACAGAAGAAAGAAAAGAAAATTATGGAATGGTTCGAATGTAAAGTAAAATATGACAAGACCATGGAAAACGGTCTCATCAAGCAAGTGACAGAAGCCTATCTCGTGGATGCACTCAGCTTCACCGAGGCAGAACGACGCTTCCTTGAGGAAATAGAACCCTTTATGAGCGGCGAGTATATGGTCACAGACATCAAGCGTGCCAAGATTGCAGAACTCTTTGAGAGCAACGACGGACTTGCCGACCGCTGGTTCAAGTGCAAGGTGGCCTTCATCACCCTTGACGAGAAGACCGGAGCAGAGAAGCGTACCAACCAGATGATGATGGTGCAGGCCATTGACCTCCGCGATGCCATCAAGTCGCTCGACAAGGCCATGGAAGGCACTTTGGGCGACTATGTTATCGTCTCTGTGGCCGAAACAGCCATCATGGATGTCTATCGTTATAAAACAGCAGAGGACGCGCAGGAACAATGACAGGCATAAAGGAAACCATAAAGGCCATCCACTCACAGCTGCCGCCGCAGACGCGGTTGGTGGCTGTTTCCAAATATCACCCCGCCGAAGCCATCATGGAAGCCTATGAGGCAGGACAGCGCATCTTTGGAGAAAGCCATGTGCAGGAGCTTCAGCGCAAGGCAGCCCTTCTGCCGCAGGACATTGAATGGCACTTCATCGGGCATCTGCAAACCAACAAAGTGAAGTACATTGCCCCATACGTCAGTCTTATCCATGCAGTGGACAGCGAGCGCCTTTTGGCCGAGATTGACAAGCAGGCAAGCCGCATTGGCAGAAAGATACCCTGCCTGCTCCAGCTCCATATTGCACGCGAGGAGACCAAGTTCGGCTTCTCCATAGAAGAACTCATGCATCTGCTTGACAGCGGAGCCCATCTTGCTTACAATTCGGTAACCATCAGCGGACTCATGTGCATGGCAAGCAATGTGGACGACGAGGAGCAGATTGCCGAAGAGTTTGTCCGTGCGCATGCCCTTTTTCTCACCCTCAAGGACCGGTATTTCAAGCACAATACCGACTTTGCAGAATGTTCATGGGGAATGAGCGACGATTACCCTCTTGCCATAGCCCACGGAAGCACCTTGGTACGCATTGGAAGCAAAATATTCGGGTCGAGGCAGTAAAAATTGCACAAAATATTTGGTTGTATGCAAAAAAAAACATAATTTTGCACAGAAATCAATTAAATGTGCAAAATATAAATGGAAAAAGTACCTTCGTTTAACATGCTTTTGCAGGATGCAATCCGCAAGCATTGGGAGTTACCCTCTATGTCAGACTACGGAATCAACACTTTCCGCTACAAGGATGTGGCCCGTGTCATTGAAAAGCTTCACATACTCTACGAACAATCCGGTATCCAGAAAGGCGACAAGATTTCCATCTGCGGAAAGAACTCCTCACGTTGGGGAATTGCCTTCTTTTCGGTAATCACATACGGCGCTGTGGCAGTGCCCATCCTCCACGAGTTCCACCCCAACCAGGTTCATGACATTGTGAACCACAGCGAGAGCAAGCTCCTCTTCATTGGCGAGCGCGAGTGGGCAAACCTCAGTGCGGAAGCCATGCCCGGCCTCTCAGGCATCATTGGCATCAACGACTATGAGATTCTACACAGCAAGACCGAAAACCTTGTACAGGCACGCGAGAACCTGAACAAGCTCTTTGGCGAGAGACACCCCAACACCTTCCGTCCCGAAGACGTGGTGTATCACAAGGACGAGCCGGAAGAACTTGCCATCATCAATTACACCAGCGGAACCACAAGCAACAGCAAGGGAGTGATGATACCCTACCGCGCCCTTTGGAGCAATATGGACTTCGGAATTGACGCCATTGGCAAGTATGTACAGCCCGGCGACCGTGTGCTCTCCATGCTCCCCATGGCCCACATGTACGGCATGGCATTCGAGTTCGTCTTCGAGTTCATCAGCGGTATGCACGTCAACTTCCTCACCAAGATGGCATCGCCCACCATCCTCCTGAAAGCACTTGCCGAGGTGAAGCCCGTCATCATCATCATGGTGCCCCTCATCATCGAGAAGATTGTGCGCAAGAGCATCATGCCCAAGATACAGGACCCCAAGGTGAAGATGCTCATGAAGATGCCCGTCATTGGACAAAGCATCAAGAAGAAGATTTGCGACGGACTGACACAGGCCCTCGGAGGCAACTTCTACGAGGTAATCATCGGCGGTGCAGCCCTCAACCAAGACGTGGAGAACCTGCTTCGCGAGATAAAGTTCCCCTTTACCATCGGTTATGGAGCCACAGAGTGCGCCCCCATCATCACCTATTCCGACTTCAAGGAATCCCGCGCAACCTCATGCGGAAGGGCAGTCAGAAACATGGAACTCAAGATTGACAGCCCAGACCCACAGAATGTGCCCGGTGAGATTCTCACACGCGGACTCAACGTGATGCTCGGCTATTACAAGAACGAGGAAGCCACCTCAACCACCCTTGACAGCGAGGGATGGTACCACACAGGCGACCTCGGCATAATGAACAGCGAAGGCTATGTCTTCATCAAGGGACGCAGCAAGAACATGCTCCTCGGAGCCAACGGACAGAACATCTATCCCGAGGAGATTGAGGACAAACTCTCCAACATGACCCTCGTTCAGGAATGTGTCGTAATCCAGAACAAGGAGACCCACAAGCTCTACGGACTTGTCTATCCCGACCAGGAGAAGGTGACCAAGCTCGGCCTCACCCCCGACGATGTAAAGGCCATCATGGAGCAGAACCGCAAGGAGCTGAACCCCACAATCCCCAACTATGCCCAGCTCAGCGGCATCAAGGTTATGGACAAGGAGTTCGAGAAGACCCCCAAGAAGAGCATCAAGCGCTTCCTCTATATGAACACAGAAGTATAAGAAAATCAGAAAATTCTTCTTTCATAATAAATAGTTTTTTATGACACACCGCATCCCAGTACCAACAAGACTGAGGTGCGGTGTTTTTTCATTTTTGTCTTTCTCCGCGGACAGATTCTTAAAACAAGGTTATGACGACGTTATACATGGAGTCATGCTGAACTCGTTTCAGCATCTCATCGAGAGCCTTATCTTGTCTTTGTCCGCGGACAGATCCTGAAATTTGCGATTAAGCGAGAGCAGAGTCAAGCTTGCTTGAACTATGCCAAGCGTGAGCAAATTGAACAACGTTAAACAAGTTATTCGCCTTCGCTCATCGAAAACATCTTTTATTTTTTTTGAATAAGGTATGGTCAGGATGACGTTTTGGAGAGGCTCACCACTCATCACTCACAACTCATTGCTATCAACTCCCCTCCATAGAGGGAGGGGCGAACAAGGCCTTTAGAGGATTGACTAAATGTCAATCTTTGCCGCTGTGAGGGGAGCGCAGTCCTCTGTGCGACGGAGGAAGGGGGGAGGGTCCAGGTCCCTTTACCCCTCCAATCCCCCTTCGTCATCATCCTCCTCACCGCCAGTATCGGGGTTTGTGGGAGGGGTTACGGGTTCATCTTCAGGTGCTTCTGAACCATTGTCTTCGGGTTCCTCACCGGGCTTCACAGTGGCTTCTTCGTTCAGACGCTCCTTTTCTGCCTTGCGTGCAGCAGCCTGAGCCTCGCGAGTGCCCACAAATTCAAACTCACAATCGTTGAGCAAATCAGTAAACTCCGCACTGGGTTCCCAATGCACCTTCACCTTCTGGATGAGGCTTGTGCTGAAGCTCTCCGCATTGTCCGCACCCTTGCTGATGAGGGTTACCGAGAATGCACCCAGGTCGCCAAGCTGAATCTTGTTACCCAGAAGCAATTGTTCTCTGATGCAGGAAGTTAGCTCTGTGGTCACCGCCATGATGTCGCCCTTGCTGTACTTACTGGCATGACCCGCCATGTGGGCTGCCATCTTGCCCAGGTCGAGCAGCTGATAATACTGGGCTACGGGATAAGTTTTGTTCCCCTTTTCGGGAAATCCGGGTTTGGCCAGTCTGAGGGCCAATGAATAAGGTATTGCCATAATGTTTAATAGTGTTTTTAAAAGGTTAATAAAAAATGAATCGGTTTTCTCTCTTTTCTTACATGCAGGACTCCAGTCCCAATGTGGTTGCTATGGCTGTCAGAATGCTTATGAGCACCTGCAGCACCATCTTCCATGTGTCTTGTTTCATCCGTCTGGAGGTTTTTTAAGGGTTAATGACTTCATTTATTGTTGCAGCGCCGCTTTTGTACGTTGCAAAGGTACAACATTCCCCAAAGGCGGTGCGAAATAGCGGGATTTAGCCGCGGCAGGGACAAAGTATTGCCGGCGGCGGAAGAATATTTTGTCATCCGCTCGATGAAGTATGGGTTCGGCATTGACCATACAGCCCCCCCCAAAGAGACGTGTTACACATGATTCACTTGTTACACTAAAAACCACAGCCTACTTCCCTTCTTTGAAAAGATGAATATGAATTTCTTTATATTTTTATTATATTATATATATAATATAATAAACTTTGTCAATGGTTTATCTAAACATGAGGGATGAACCCCACTTTTAGTGTAACGGATGTAACAAGTGTCACAAACTCCCCCAAGAATCCTCAAACTTTTCGCCACTTTGTTTGGTGGTTTAGCATGGAGTTCGTAATTTTGTGCAAAGATAATTTTTAAGAAATCATGATACCAATTAAATTACCCGCAAATGGCCTTACAGAGAAAACGAAACAAGTTTTGGAATCTTATAATTCAAAAATATTAGAAGTTGGAAAGAAAATTGGTTGCACAGAGGATACATTTCCGTTATCTTTATCTATAGAAACGAACACATCTATTTGTATTCCTCGTTTTCTTGATGAAGAATATGAACCATTCGAACACATTTCAGATTTGGATGATGAAACACCGACAAGTTTATTCTGCAAACTATACATCCCTATCCGTGATTTTTGGAGGGATTGCAGTAATCTTGATGGAATAGGCTTAGATAAAACATTAGTTGCTTATAACCGTGCCTATGGTATAGTCCTGCATGCCTTAAATACGGTACGTCGTCCTAATGAATACATAGAGCTTTACAGAAAACATGCATTAAATGACGACTACTTGATGTTCCATACAATAATGGGAATAGTATATAATGCTTTATTAGGGGATTCCCATAGCATGTACGTCAAGTTACTATTAGATGATATAAAGGTTATTTTGGAAAAGGATGTACCCGAGTTCTTGAACATTGATTACAAATGCGCGGCAAAAGAGTCAGAACCTGCAGAATGGTTTGAAGAACAATCTGAGAAGAAAGAGGAACCCGCTCCAACCCAGTCCGAAGAGGATGCGGAGACGGATGCCACGCCACTCACACACGTCACACCCGCAACATCTTCCATGCAAGAGAAAGAAACAACACAAGATGATGTCACAAAAGTGTTTTCCCATATAAATGAATATGTGCGCGAGCGTGTGGCCGAAGCCTGTAATAGTGTCAAAGACACACGTGGAGGATGCCTCAGCGGAAAAGCCATGGCTCATCTGAAACAGGCGCTGGATGATATGAATTGCATTAAAGTGGGAATACAAGAAACAGATTTTGTAAAAGCTTTATGTGCGTGGAAAATCATATCTCTTGATAAGAAAAAGTGCGAAAATCTTCGCAACGCAATGAATAAAGCAAAAACAAAGGCCATAGAAAATGGATATGACCAAGACTTGTTGAAGAGATTTAAAGAGATTTTGAGCAAATAGAACACCCCCTAAACACAAGATAAAGACACAGGCTTTTCCCTGCCGTTCACTGAGATTTTTCCCTACAATTCCCTGCCGTTCACTGCCGTTCACTGAGACTAAAGTGAACGGCTTTTTTCTTTATTTTCAATGATTTATCTTTCTCCAAAAACATCTACCTTTGCACCAGAAAACTTCAACACGATGCCATCGCAAGAAGAAATAATCAATAAAATAAACAAAATGAGACAGCACATCCTGCGGGTTCAGGCACAGACCCCTATAAAAACGGTGCAGGTGAAGAGTGAGGAGGGCAAGCAGACGGCAGTATGCACCCTCATGGTACAGGAACTGGGCGGAAAATGGGCAGACTCTCTGGCCGTGCAGCTCTATGGCGACATGGCGCAGAAGGTCTACCAACCCGGTGAACTCATTGTGGCGGCGCTCCGCTTCAAGGCACGCCCCGTGGATGCGGAACGTATCTTTCAGGACGTAACCGCAGACGAGATTGTGAGATTGAACGAATTTACTAACACAATAATCAACAACAACAATGAAGAAGAAACTTTGTTTTGATATGTACAGTGTGAAAATGGCTGCCAGCGACGCAAACCAGGAGCCAGCCTACTTTGAGTTTGGAAAAGGCGAAGTGAAACTCCGTTGCGCCCCTGACGCAATCAGACTGCTGGACCGATTGGCCGAAATGGGAAACAAGCGTGTGTATCTTAGTAAGGACAAGAACAACGTCTTCACCATCAAGCCTCCCAAAATTGGCAGCAAGGGCGAGACGGTGGTGTTCAGTAAAGGCAAGCAGAAGCATGACCCCACATCCTATAGGGGGTTCAAGACGGGGAGTATGGAGTGTTCTTTCTATATTGATGCCAAAGAGTCGAAATACTGGCGAAACCACAAGGAACACGCAGTGAAACTGTTTTCGGAGGCCTATGACCGTATGTTCGAAGACAATGACAAGATGTACAGGTGTGAGGGCTATGATGAGAGACACAAGGCATACGTTAAGCAGTTGCTGTTCAAATTTGACACTCCGGCTTGAAGCACTACAGGGCATGCGGGGGCATCTGCGCCCCTGCATACTCACAAAAGGAAAAAGACAAATATTTTATAAATCAACAAAAAAAGAAAGAGATATGACAAAGAGAATCGAAAAGAACGAACCCATCTTCACCACCCACAAGGCACAGCTCTGCTACAGCCCCGGAGCAGTATTGAGAGAAGGCAAGGCCTATTTCCGCTCCAACCTGCTTCCGCTCACCGAAGAAGCCTTCAAGCACATTGTGAATAGCCCAAAGACGGAAAGGCTTGTGGAGAAGTACCGCCACGACCTTCAGACACTGGGAAGCAACGCCAATGCGGACGAGAGCAAGCATCTGCTGGACATCCTGTGCCTGCAAGGCTCGTTCGACCTTGAGGCTTACAACCAATACTGCCGCCAGTGTGTCATTGAAGGCCGCAAGCCCAAGGGACATCGCAATGCGGAGAGCATGAAGCACATTGCACAGGTTATGATTGACCTGGACCACGTTGAGTCGCCGCGCCATTTGTGGGAACACGCCTTTGCCATGGCTCGGGAAAAGAAGCTGGAGAAGCATCTTTTGCTGGCACACATCACACCAAGCGGTGACGGACTGCGCATTGTGGCCGAATACACGCCGGAGATGATGGACATGGAGCTGAAGGACGTGCAGGCAGAATGGTGCCGCTTGCTTGAACTTCCACCCTCCGACTCGGCTTGCAAGGACATCAGCCGTGGCTCGTTCGCTCCAAAGGCCGATGACATCCTGCATCTGGACAACCGCCTGTTCTCTCCCACCCTGTTGCCGCAAAAGGAAAGACCCGCACGTTTGCACACGTCAGAAGAGAGCCGCACGGAAACGCAGGCAGAGAAGACCTTTCCCTCGCACGACGAGATGGGGAACGACCTGAAAGAACTGGCCCACACGCTCATTACCGCCGACTGTAGCAACGGCATCATCCCCGTTCAGGGCGAACGCCACACATTGCTCATGAGGCATGCTCCGCAACTGGCGCGCAAGTGCGAGTACAACCCCGAATGGCTTGCGCAGGTGTTGCCCTCATACGGACTGGAGGAAAGTGAGATACGCGGCATTGCGCAATGGGCATGTGACAGACCGCTTTCCTCCTATACCAGCGCTGCCATGAAGCAAGCCGTTCTGTCATTGGCCGTAAGGAACCTGAAAGCCGCCGTTCCGCCTTCCATGCCCAGCCGTCTGCCGCCATCAATGGAAACGATCTTGAAGGGCACTCCGGACAAGTGTCGCGCTGCCGTGGCGCAAAGCGTCTTCACGGCGCTGACAACCTATCTGCACAGCGATGTGGTCTTCCAGTGGACCAACAACCTGTGCTACACGCCCTCAAGCATCACCGTATGCTATGCACGGCACGCAATGGGGAAAAGCAGCATAAAGCACCCCACCGATGTCATCCTTGCCCCCATAAAAGAACGGGGCAAGGCAAACGAGCAGCGAGAACGAGAATGGCGCAACGAATGCAACAGGCGGAGCAAGAACCAGGCCCGACCCCTCCGTCCCGAAGGTCTTTGCCAACAGATTTTGCCACCGGACATCACACAGGCTGCCTTCACACAGAAACTGCTTGATGCGGACGGACTGCCGGTGAACATCTACATGGACGAGTTGGAACAGCTGCTGCAACTGACCGGTAAATCGCACCCGAAGCATCTGGGTCCCATTCTCAGAGTGGCATGGGATTGCGGCGACTGGGGCCAGATAAGAGTCTCCAGCGAAGCGGTGAACGGAATGGCAAAGCTGAACCTGAAACTGCATGCCAACACCACACCGGAAAAGGCCTCAACCTTCTTCTCCAGCATGCTGACGGACGGCACCTTTGACCGCATCACCTTCACCACCATTACGGAAAAGGGACGACCCGTGTACGGCGACTTCGGTGCGGAATATGCCGAAAGCGTGCGCAAGCTCACCCTTCCACTTGAATCGGCACACGGGAAGTATGTCTGCGAAGAAGCCTTGGCATGGGCAATAAGGATGGAAGAGGAGCAGGAAGCCCTTGCGGAAGAGATGGACTGTCGCGCCTATGAAGGTCTGTACCCAAGAGCCATACAGAACGCCTTTTACCGCGCCATGACGCTCTATCTGATGGAAGGATGCCAATGGACGCCGGAGATTGAAGAATACAGCACATGGAGCCTTGAACATGACCTGTGGTGCAAGTGGAACCTCTTCGGGCAGAAGCTCATTGACGCACAGAAACGCGAGGACGCACTCTTCTTTGGCTCGGCAAGGATGAAGAGCCCCACGCTGGAAATGCTGCCGCAGGAGTTCACCGTGGAAGATGTGGAGCAGGCATACTTGAAGCAGAACAAGAAGCCCGAACGTGTGCCACACATGATGCGACAATGGAAACGTCGTGGAAGAATCGTCTTCGACAAGGAAAAGAACCTCTGGCGGAAGTGCGCCTGACCCTTGCTCATCACTCATCGCTCATCGCTCACAACTCAGTACTCAAAGCGTTACAACATGACAGTATGTTACACTAAAAAGCAGACCCCTTCTTTTGCAGCAAAGAAAGCCACAAGAGCAAGGGCAAGGCCAAAGAGCAGAATCCGCAACCAGTTTGGCAACCTTGCCATGCGTTACTATCCCGGACGCGCATACAAGACCGCCATACGAGCCTTCCGGAAAGAGATAGCGGAAACCCGCGGCCTTCTGCAAGCCCTTACGGACACGGGTTACAAACCCCACCAACGCCGCCTCTCGCCACGGCAGATGCAAATCATCGAGGATTTTCTTGGCGAACCATAGCGGAACAAATGAAAAAGGCACAGATTCCTGTTTTGGGTCTGTGCCTTTTGAAGTATGACCAAACTGAATAACTATCACCACTGATCTATTTCATTTAGTTCCAGGTCATAATCAAATTTGTATATTTTTACTTTACCATCTCCTCCCACTTCCTGTGTATAAGTATAGGGGTGGCGATAGGTATAGTACCATGTTATATCTTTCAATGTTTCCCATCGACCTGTACTCCTTAATTTTCCTTTATGTGTATACTTTGCAATGTATTCTGTCATATAGAATAATTTTGTATCAAAATCTGAGTAGTATTTGTGCAGACCAGAAAGTCCGCTTGGTTCTTTTTCAACTCCTACTACAGATTGTGACAATTTTTCATCTGTTTTCTTTAAAGTGGAAAAATAGTTAATTGTACGCTCATTATAAAAAGATGCAAAATGACCAGATATATACATCGATTTATCTTTTTCGAATTCATTTAATTCTATTTTATCTATAGAAAATGAATAACCGTTTCTTAATACTAACGTTGATTTTTCCAATGAATAAAAACCACTTCCCATTAAATCTTTACCAAAACAAAAATTATAGCGGCCATTGGGGTATATTGCTAGATAATACAAACATAAATCATCCGGACTTTTTTCAGGGCATACCCATACACCAATAATGTCCGATACCGATATATTTGGCGTAATATTTTGTTCACCTTCGTCATTGGAATTATCATTACAAGCGAGAAAAGAAATAGATGTAAACAAAACAATTATGAGTAATGCATGTTTATAAACATATCGTTTCATTTCAATATTCTAATTAGATTAGATTAAATTATAATTACTATTTTACTAATAACGCCTTGTTAATTCAAAATATCCCTTTTCATCATTGCCTAAACGCATTTTATTTCCATTCACATAAACATTGTAAGTCCATTTTTTTCCGTTTACATCAGTAAAATCAATAGTTGAGTTTCTATTATATACATATGAATAATGATTAGTTACATCTTCTACGACATAATCTTTTAGAAAACCATCATAACTCATTGTAGCTCTTACTCTTTGGGATGCCTTCCCGTTGGATTGAAAAGTATAAGAAATTTCTAATGTAATACTTGTGGAACCATCTTTTTCGGTACTTATTTGACTCCATGTACCAAGAATTTTTGATTTGTCAAAATACTCATCATCATCATTAGAGCAAGCACTCATAATCGTACCAGAAACAACTAACACGACTGTCAAAAACCAATAAAATAATTTGTTTCTCATAACTTTTTGTATTAAATGTTGTTTTGCAATATTGCCTTTTTTTGTTTGACAAAACTGCGCCAACATCTTGGAAAAGAAAAAGCGCAGACTGTCGCCATACGCTGTCTAGGCTCACCACAAGCCACAATTCTTTATGGGAAGTCTGCACTTAGAGTGCATCCCAATAAGAATTGTTTATTGCTCGTATTGCATTTCCGAGGTGGTGATTCAGACAGCGATTGAGCAAATCAAAAAGTCTTGTGCTATCGAAAGCACGTTGCAAATTTAGAAAGTTTTTCGATACCAACAAAGGAATAAGGAAGAAAAGTGGTATGAAAATGGTCTTGGCGAACCATAACCTTCTGAATCGGCATACACAAAAAGAAAAAGACCCGTGAGGAAATGAATCCTTTCGGGTCTTTAGGGGTTTTGAATCTTTGGAAATAATGATTACTTCAGCTCTACGGTGATTACCTTGTCAGCCTCGGTAACGTTAATCTTGTCCTCGCGGAGCAACCAGCCCATTGCCAGGTACAAGTCCTTGTCAGTCTTAATCTTTGCTGCTTTCTTCAAATCCTTGGTGTTCATAGCACCATTCTCGCTCAGTGCAGTCCAAATTGCACCTGCATTTGTTCCAATCATTTCGTTCATAAAATCTTTTTACTTAAACAACTGTCTTTATTGTCCTTAAAACGTGTGCAAAGATAAGGATTTCTCCGAAATATGGCAAACCTTGGTGTTAAAATCTCTTAATTTGACCGCCCATTCGGCAAATTTCTTAACATAAATCAAGAAGTTGTGGAGAATAATCCGTAATTTCGCAAAAATATTTTACTTATGAGACATTTCAGATTATTGTGCCTGGCTGCGCTCTTCGGCACTTTTGCAAGCTGCAAGAAGGAGTCTTTCGGCGACAGAATGGTGAGGGAGACAAGGGAAAATACGGAGAAAATGTGCCCAATGGAGGTGGACCAGGACACCATGTTGGACAGCATGGCCTTTGACAAGGGATCGCACACCTTATTATATTATTACTCGCTGCATGGCTTCCTCGACTTTGACTCCCTTTACACCGACGATGTGGTTGAGGCGCACCGCGAGACGCTTATCAGAGACATCCGCAACTCTGTAACCCTGCGGGATGTGAAGAAGGGCAAGGCCAACTTCAAGTGTGTCTATCTGAGTGCGTCAACAGGCAAGGTGCTTTTGCAATACTTCATCCCTGCGGAGGAGTATGGAAAATGAGCAATGAGCCTTGAGCAATGAGTTGTGAGTCTCAAACCGTCATCCTGACCATACCTTATTCAAAAAAGATAAAAGATGTTTTCGATGAGCGAAGGCGAATAACTTGTTTCAGGATCTCACCGCGAGCCAATATTAATACTTCACCGCGGACAGATGCTGAAACGAGTTCAGCATGACAATATGAATAGCAAGCTTACTTTGCCGAGCGTGAGCAAATTGAACAATGTTAAACAAGTTCAGCATGACCATATACTATGCGGCTATTTTAAGACTATCACCATTCAATAACCAACAGCCGTCTGAAAAGCCAACAATCACCTCTCCTTATAATATATACGTTTTACGCGCGGACTTACTCCGGTGAGCACTTCATAGGGGATGGTGCCGGCCACATCGCTGAGGGTTGTTACGGGCAGTTCGTTGCCAAAGATGATGGCGGTGTCTCCCTCATTGCATGGGATGTCTGTAACGTCAATCATGCACACATCCATGCAGATATTGCCCACATAGGGTGCTTTCTGTCCGTTTACAAGACAATAGGCGTTGCGGTTGCCAAGCAGACGGTTCAGTCCGTCGGCATAACCGATGGGCAATGTGGCAATGCGGCTGTCGCGGGTGAGGAAGGTTCGGCGGCTGTATCCCACGCTCTCCCCTGCCTTCACCTCGCGTATCTGCAAGATGGTGGTCTTGAGGGTGGACACGTTGTGGATGATTTGGTTGTTCCGTGGGTTCACTCCATAGAGTCCGATGCCAAGGCGAACCATGTCCAACTGGCGTTGGGGGAAATGAGAGATGCCCGCACTGTTGCAGATGTGGCGCATGATTCTGTATGGCAATGCCGCCTGAATGGTGTCTGCCGCTGTGGTGAAAAGATTGTACTGCTGTGCGGAAAAATCATCGAATTCATCGGCATCGCTTCCCACAAAATGGGTAAAGACGGAGGAGGGTCGCAAGGCCGACTGGGAGGAGAGCAGCTCGGTGAGACGGGGCATATCCTTGTCGGGGTTGAAGCCAAGGCGGTGCATCCCGGTGTCTATCTTAAGATGTATGGGATAGGCAGTAAGACCCTCCTTGCGTGCCGCATCAATGAGGGCATTGAGCAGACGGAAGCTGTAGACCTCGGGTTCAAGGTGGTACTTGAAGAGGGTGGACAGGCTGTTCATCTCGGGGTTCATGACAATGATGTTGGTGGAGATGCCTGCCTTGCGTAGTGTAACACCCTCGTCGGCCACAGCCACGGCAAGATAGTGGACATTGTGTTCCTGCAAGGTCTTGGAAATCTCTATTGCCCCTGCACCGTAAGCGTCTGCCTTCACCATACAGATAATGCGTGTTTGGGGTTGCAGCTGTTCGCGGTAGTGGTTGAGGTTGTCCACTATGGATTGGAGGTTCACCTCGAGGATGGTCTCATGCACTTTTTTCACCAAAAGGTCGCACACCTCATCAAAATGGAACGAATGCGCTCCCTTGATGACAATGAGGCTGTTGGTAAGATTGGCTAAAGTGTGGCTTGAAGTGAGTTCTCCCGTGCTGGAATGGCAAACGGTTCGAATGCCAAGGTCTTCGAAAAGGGACTTGTGGGCGCTAATCTCCGGCCCAATGCCAATGAAGAAATCCACACCGCGGCTTGCAAGGAGTTTGGCCACCCGTGCATAGAGTTCGGCAGATGGGAGTCCGGACTGTTCAATGTCGCTGAGGATGACGGTTCGGGTGAGTGACTTGGCCTCTGCCCTTCTGTTCATGAAGTCGAGGGCTATGTCAAGGCTGTTGAGGTCGCTGTTATAGGTATCGTTTATGAGGGTGCATCCGTGGTTGCCCTCGAGCACTTCAAGGCGCATGGACACGGGTTGTAGCATGGAGGCTCTTTCTGCTGCTTCCGCATCGCTCATGCCCATGTATTGGCACAAGGCGCGGCAAAGCTGCACATTGTCTTGGAGCGCGTTCCCTGTGGCGGGGCAAGGTATGAGTTTTCCCTTGAATCCCATCTCGGCCACACACTTGTCCACAACAGGGTTGCCCGAGAGGTAAATGAGGGCTTCGGATGCGGTGAAAAGGGCAAGTTTCTCGCGGCATTTGTGTGCCATGGAAGTGAAGTTCTCCTGATGTGCCTCGCCAAGAAAGGTGAAGATGCCAATGGTGGGCTGTATGATTTCCCTCAGTGTTTCCATTTCACCGGGCTGAGATATGGCAGCCTCGAAGAGTGCCAATTGCGCTCCTTCCCACATCCCCCAAACAGACAATGGGACACCAATCTGCGAGTTGTAGCTGCGGGGGGTGCGCACCACAGAGCGGTTGGGCGAGAGCATCTGATAGAGCCACTCCTTCACCGTGGTCTTGCCGTTACTTCCTGCAATGCCCACAACGGGTATGTGGAAGCGTTCCCTGTGGCGGCGTGCAAGCATTTGGAGCGCACGGAGGGTGTTGTCCACAAGGAGAAAGCATGCATCGGAGAATTCGCCAGCAGGCATTTCGCTCACCACAAAGCAGCGAACTCCGCGCTGGTAGAGGTTGGGGATGAACTCATGTCCATCGCGGCGAGTGGTCTTCAGCGCAAAGAATAATGTGTTCTCTGGAAAACAAAGGCTGCGGCTGTCTGTGAGCAGCGAGCTGATGCGGTTTGTGGAATGACCGACGCACTTTGCACCGATGAATTGGGAGATTTCTGAAATGGTGTACATGCTATGTTATCTTGTCTTTGCTGTTCTTCTATAAATGATGGGGTTCTCAGAGGCTGATTCCGTATTTCTGCCTGATGGCTGCCGCTCTGCATTCCAAATCCGCTCTGCGGGCCTTTTCCTCCTCGGCGTTGGCTTGCAAGGGGCGGTGGAGCAATCCCTTTCTTATGGGTTCGTATTCCTTGAGATATTGCATTGTCTGCGTACTGAAGGCGCATTGTGCCAGTCGCGACCAAATGTATTCAATGGCTTGTGCCGATGGGTGTAGCATGTCCTCGGCATAGAAGCGATAATCCCTCAATTCGTCAAGCAAAATCTCGTAAGAAGGGAAATAGTAACAAACATCGGGAAAGCTATCGCAGACTGCCTGAACAGCGAGCAAAAGTACAGATTTTGACAACTGGCTGCGGTGGTAACCGTACTTAGCATAGCGATATGGACTTATGGTAAATATAAGCCTTATATCGGGGTTTATCTCAAGTAATGATTTAACGGTACGAAGGAGCGATTCTGTGCAATCGTGAAGGGGTATCCGTTCCTCAATGAAAGCCTGTTGTGGCACACGGTGGCAATTGCAAACCACAGCGTCCAACTGCTTGTGGCGATAGACCACATTTGTACCCAATGTGATGAAGACATACCTTGCGTTTGCTATCCTTTCCCTCAGTCCGCTCAGCGTTTCTCTGATTTGTGCAGCACAGCCTTCTGCTGTATCGGCAAAGTATTGTGTGCCGGCAAGCCAGCAGCGGAACTGACCCTCATGTTGGAAGATGTAGGGTTCAACGCAAGGTTGTACGGTCTGCATTATCACACGCTCAATGCTAAACGGGTTGTAGAGCACGCCAAGCGGATTGACCGTTGCCTGCATGCCATAATCTGCAAAGCGTGAGCCTACATGTTGGGCAAAACATGAGCCAAGAAACACGAATCCGTCGGCAGGGAACATGCGGAAAGGCCATTGGGGCAAATCCACAACCGTGCGAAAAAGGGGTGCTTCTGAGGAATATTTCATTATAAACGGATGTCTAATTAAAAATTTCTGACGCAAAATTACGGAACTTCCGCGAAATTATGTAATTTTGCAAATATAAAAATTTATCGAATCGTGAAAAAAGACGTTGTAGATTTAATAAAAGACATCAATAGCCCGGCAGACCTGCGCAAACTCCCCCTGGACGCTTTGCCAGAAGTCTGCAATCAAATCAGACAATATATCATCCAACAACTTTCTTGCAACCCCGGACATTTTGCCAGCAGTCTTGGCGTAGTGGAACTGACCGTGGCGTTGCATTATGTGTATGACACACCCTATGACCGCATCGTTTGGGACGTGGGTCATCAGGCAGGAGGACACAAGATTCTGACAGGAAGAAAAGACCGTTTCTCCACCTATCGCCGCCTGCATGGACTTATGCCCTTCCCCTCTCCCGAAGAAAGCGAATATGACACGTTCACCAGCGGACACGCCTCCACAAGCATTTCAGCGGCTTTGGGAATGGCTGTGGCTGCCAATCTGCATAATGAAGACCGCAAGGTGGTTGCCGTCATTGGCGATGGCAGTATGAGTGGCGGTTTGGCTTACGAAGGACTGAACAACGCCAGCACCATGCCCAACAATCTGCTCATCATTCTGAACGACAACAATATGAGCATTGACCGCAGTGTGGGAGGCATGACCGATTATCTGCATCAACTCCATACGAGCAGTTGGTACAACTCGTTGCGATACAGCATGTCCCAAAAACTGCTGAAGCTTGGATGGCTCAACGAGGAACGCAAAAGGAAAATTCTGCGTTTCAACAACTCGTTGAAGTCCCTTCTGACCAATCAGAAGAATGTGTTCGAGGGAATGGACATCCGTTACTTCGGGCCTCTGGACGGACACGACGTAATCTCTCTGGTGCATACTTTGCAAAGTATCAAGGGAATGACCGGGCCGAAGATGCTCCACATACACACCATCAAAGGAAAAGGTTTCCCCGCAGCGGAAAAGAATGCCACCATCTGGCATGCGCCGGGCAAGTTCAATCCCGAGACGGGAGAACGCCTTGAAAGCACAAACGAAGATGAGCCTTTGCGCTATCAGGATGTGTTTGGCGAAACCCTGCTTGAACTTGCCGAAGCAAATCCCAACATCGTGGGTGTGACACCCGCAATGCCCACCGGATGCAGCATGAACATCATGATGAAGAAGTATCCGGAACGCACCTTTGATGTGGGCATTGCCGAAGGTCATGCCGTAACCTTCTCTGCTGGTATGGCCAAGGACGGACTAATCCCCTTCTGCAACATCTATTCAGCCTTTGCACAGCGTTCGTTCGACAATATCATTCATGATGTGGCCATCGGAAAGCTGAATGTGGTATTGTGTTTTGACCGTGCGGGACTTGTAGGAGAAGACGGAGCCACGCATCATGGTGCCTTTGACATGACCAGTCTGAGGGCAGTACCGAATATGATTATTTCATCTCCCATGGACGAGCACGAGCTTCGCAACCTGATGTATACGGCACAACAGCCCAACATGGGTCCCTTTGTCATCAGATACCCCAGAGGCAAGGGCGTGTTGAAGGACTGGCGTTGTCCCATGCAGGCATTACCCGTGGGTAAAGGCCGTCTGCTCCAAACAGGTGATGACATTGCCGTATTGAGCATTGGACCGCTTGGAAACGAGGTGGAGCAAGCCGTTTCCATTGCAAAGGAAAAAGGCATCGGCGTACAGCATTATGACATGCGTTTCCTGAAGCCTATAGACGAAGACATCCTTCGATATGTGGGCGAGCACTATTCAAACGTGATTACCGTGGAGGATGGTGCGCTCAAGGGTGGACTGGCATCGGCTGTCATGGAGTTTATGTCAGAAAATGGTTACTCTATGCGCGTACACGGAATGGGACTGCCCGATGAGTTCATTGAGCACGGCAAACCCGCAGAACTGTATCAAATTGTGGGTCTTGACGTCAACTCCATTGCCACAAAGATTGAAGCATTCTCAGGCAAATAAATAGTCGTTAAATCAGATTGTCCATTAGTAAGTCATGAAAATTATCATTGCAGGAGCAGGAGCCGTGGGTACGCATTTGGCGGAACTGTTGTCAAGAGAGAACCAGGACATTGTGCTCATTGATGAAAGTCCGGAAAAGACAGCCAAGTTGTCTAATGCCGGCGACTTTGACCTTCTGACAATGAATATTTCACCCACAAGCATTCGCGCACAGAAAGAGGCGGGTGTGCAACGTGCCGACCTTTTCATTGCCGTTACGCCTGATGAGACACGCAACATCACCTGCTGCATGCTTGCACATACATTGGGAGCGAAGAAGACCGTGGCGCGAGTGGACAATTCTGAATACATGCTTCCGCAATCGCAGGAGTTCTTCAAGCAAATGGGTATCGACTCCCTTATTTACCCAGAGATGCTGGCTTCCAAGGAAATCATCGAGGGCGTAAAACGCTCTTGGGTGCGCCAATATTGGGAAGTGCACGATGGTGCGCTCATCATGCTGGGTATCAAACTGAGGGAAACGGCCACAATCCTTAACCAACCCCTGTACAAGCTTTGTCCGCCCGACTCACCATATAGAATTGTAGTCATCAAGCGCGACGACCACACCATTATTCCTCGCGGTAATGATGAATTGCAGCTTGGAGACATCGCATATTTCATGACGACCAAAAAGAACATCCAACTCATCCGCAAACTGGTTGGAAAGGAAGAGTATGCCGATGTAAAAAAACTCATGGTGATGGGTGGTGGACGTATATCAGTTCATGTGGCAAATGACAAACCCGACTACATGAACATGAAAATCATAGAACTGAGCCGCGAACGCTGTGACAGACTGAACGAGCTGCTTGAAAACGATGATATTCTTGTTGTAAACGGAGATGGCCGTGACACCAGCTTGCTCATTGACGAAGGCATCAAGGACGTGCAGGCCTTTGTGGCGCTGACACAAGAGACAGAAACCAACATCCTTGCCTGCCTTGCAGCCAAACGTCTTGGTGTGAGAAAGACCGTGGCATTGGTTGAGAATCTTGACTATGTCTCCATGGCTGAACGCTTGGATATTGGCACAATCATCAACAAGAAGATGATTGCGGCTAGCCATATTTATAAGATGATGCTCGACACAGACGTGGCCAACGTGAAATGTCTGACCATTGCAAAGGCTGATGTGGCAGAATTTATTGCTGCGGAAGGAAGTATGGTTACCCAAGTGCCGGTGCATCAGTTGAATCTCCCCACCGGTGTCAATCTTGGTGGTTTGGTGCGTGATGGTGTGGGTTATGCAATTGACGGTAACACACAGATTCAGCCCGGAGACTGCGTTGTGGTGTTCAGTTTAAGCACAATTATAAAGAAACTCGACCGTTATTTTGGCCGTCCCACTTCTTCCATCAGCCGTTTTATATCTTCGCTTAGCCATTCGTAAGGCTTGCTGGTTCTGAAACCGGTGTTTTTTCTTAGCATATCATCTACGGGTGCCTGGCTGTGCTGATAACATGCCAACTCATTCTGTCGTTGGATTTCATGTTCCGCAAGTTTGACTATCTCCCTTTCACGTTCTTTCCGGAGCAAGGTACAGACGGGGGTCAGCAAAGGCATGACCACATTTTCAAAAACGGAATGGCCTTGCATAAAAAGATAAGTGGTTTCCGGTGTAAGCCCCATATTCAGGAGTTCTGCCCTCAAAGGTGCGTAAGTCTTTTTGCCTTCGGGAAATCTCCGTTGCAGCCATGCAATTTTCTTATTAACCCTGTTCTTTACAGCCTGTAGTGTGTTTTCGGGATGATAAGGGTTCACATCGCGGAAGGTTACCACTTCGCAAAAGTCTGACATGGTAAATTCGCTGTAGTTGTTGTAGCGGTAGCACCAAATATTCCAAACAAACAGGGGCCAGATGATGGAACTGTATTCAGACATGAAAGCGTTTAAGTCAATCATTACCCTGTCGTTAAGCGTGCTCATCACACAAATAGTGTGCAGATTGGGCGCATAGCATTGATAGTTCTCAATGGCATAAGCATAGGTGTGGATGACATATGGATTTGTACAGACAATTCTGCTCATTTCTGTAGAACCTTGCAAAAGCCAGTCGTAATCTGCGTCCACGCAGGCTATCATATATTCCCCAAGACCCGGACCAAGCATATTCATCAAGGCCGACTTTTTTCCTCGTGAGAGCGAAGTGCGGCTTGGGAGCATCACCTCAAAATAGTACTCATCATTTTCGAACTTTTTGAGAATGCTTCGCCAAAAGAAAACATCGTCATAGCTTTCCACATAGGCCACAATACGCTTCTTCAATCTTTTTGAGCGTAGTTTGTTGGCTGATTCTATGTAGCCCGATGAGAGATGGTCCTGTAGTCGTTTTTTCATGGAAGCGCTTGTTTAGGTTACAATGTCGTCAACATCGGTGACACAATCACCCCAACCGTCCATGATTACCGCGGGGCTGTGGGTAGTAAGAATTATCTGGCAGTTCGGGTTCAGATTCCTAATCAATGATATGAGACGCTGTTGCCATTGGATGTGCAGACTAACCTCGGGCTCGTCCATGAACAATACATAGGGTTGTTTGTTTTGTATGAGAACCGTCAATAGGATTATTAGCATCTGCTTTTCACCGCTTGACAATTTGTACGGTGGTATTATTTCGTCAAGTGATGTGAAATAAATCTCGTTTTTATCTCGTACAATTGTTTTGCCTGTTTCTTTGAACAATTCATCTACAATGTCTTGGAAATTGGTCTTCTCTTGCGCAATGAGCTGTGCTTTCTCATGAGCGTTTGGAACGTTGTTGGTATAAAGCTCCACCATCCTATTGCTCAGGTTTACCTGATAATCGAGGTATTTTCTTTGGAGCTGATACAGATAGAAGTCCAACTCGCTTTGCAAGATTGTATCCGTGACAATGTTGAGCAAGTCAGAAGAAAGCATCGGGCGGTCAAACGAACGGATTACATCAAACTTTATGGATGTGGCATTTTCTGGATAGAAAGATAGTTTGATACCCTCTTCCTTGTTCTTTTTATTGAAACCAAGCAAGTACTTTACAACTCTATTCAGAATTGTGGACTTGCCCACACCGTTTACGCCACTGAGAATGTTCACATCAGGCGACAGTTCCCATTCAATGTGTCGCTTGCCATTCCATAGCGAGTCGATTTCTATTCTTTTGATGTATTCGCCTAATTGCATATTTTAAACGCTGTTTGGTTAGAATATAGTGGTAGAGTCCCAAGGATACATGTTTGTCTTGTTGGAGAAGGTGCTCAAGGCGCGCTCGACTTTATCCATTGTAAGCGGAATGTGGCACATTCTGGCACTGTCTCTTCCGATGTATTTCTTTATCTTTTGTGGAAGTCTTTCCCAATATTTTTTCACAGCATCCTGGTCAAGTGCTTGTACGTCTGCATAAGCGATGATAACGGGCATTTTATAACGGTTTACACATCGGCTTATTTGCCAATTCAGCATAGGACTGTCTACATTTGTGTATTTTGAAATGACTAGCAAAAGATTGTCCGCTTCGGCCATTGTACGCAAAAAATTTGTTTTCACCGTAGTATCGACCAAATCATCATGTTCCGAAGAAAAGTCAATTTCATCAATGTTGATGAATTGAAAACGGCTTGGATATCTTTTCTGCCAGTCTGCAAGCTGATGAAAAGTGTGAAGATTGCTGTTCACATGATCAAGAACGCCTACAGAATCGAATGCAATATAGGTTTTATTTGTGTTCATACGCTGGTAATTTGTTTATATTATGTCTACAAAGTTAGATATTCTTGATAAACCAAACAAATTTTTCCTGAAAATTATGCAGACATACTCGTTAGTATCAAGTTGTTTGCAACAAGATTGCAGAAATTTTGCACTACCTTTGTGCCAATAATTTTAAAGATAAAGTATGAAAAGAGTTTTATTAGGAACATTCACCATCTTGTATTTGGCCGCATGTGGCGGACATTCTTCCCATTCCCACAATCATGAGCATGACCATCAGCATGACAATGAAACCGAATCTTGTGAAGGACACGACCACAATCATAATCACGCACATAAAGATGAGCATCATGGGCATAACCACTCAAATGAATCTGCAACACACAACAACATTAATGCCATTGAATTAAGTGAATCCGAAGCTCAGACAGCCGGAGTAAAAGTGGAAAAAGTTACGAAAAGTCAGTTTGCGCAGACTATTCCCGTAAGTGGAAAACTTCAGTTCGCCCAGACAGATGAAATGACGATCAGCGCCACCATTTCCGGAACGGTAAACTTTCTGCAAACCTACACAAACGGAACACCCGTTAAAAAAGGTGGCATTATATGTACGGTTTCTTCAGACAACATCATTGGTGGCGACCCCACAAAGAAAATAGAAGTTACTTACAAAATAGCTCAACAAGAACTCGAACGCAAGGAACGTCTGTTGAAAGAAAAAATCGTTACGCAGAGCGATTACAACGCGGCACTTGAGAATTATGAAAAGGCACGGATTGAATATGAATCTGTATTGAACAGCAAAGCGAAAGCAGGTAATACAATAAAATCGCCCATTAACGGCTATGTGCTTGAAACACTTGTTTCTAACGGTGATTATGTTAATGCCGGCGAACCCATTGCAAAAGTGGTTCGGAATAACAAGATGATGCTTGTTGCAGATGTACCTCTCCGTTATCAAAATAAGCTTTCTATGGTTAAGTCTGCCACATTTGTTACAGAAGGCAGCGAAGAAGTTTTTCATACGGACAGCCTTGAGGGAAAGAAACTCCCCTGCTCCACCGGTGTATCCACCTCAAACGCTTTTATTACCTTAAGATGGGAAATGAACAGCACTGCTGGTTTATGGTCTGGAAGTTTTGCAAAAATATATTTGCATGCAGAAACCGTGACTGATGCAATTTCTATACCTGTATCGGCATTGACTGATGAAGGCGGAACCTATTATGTATACGTAAAACTCGACAACAGCCACTATAAAAAAACAAGAGTAAAGACCGGCGCAACGGATGGACAACGTATTCAAATCGTTGAAGGTCTGCATGCAGGAAACAACGTCGTCACAGAAGGCGTTATGTGTGTAAGACAGGCCGGAATGAGCAAAATAATTGGCGGACATGGCCACAGCCATTAATTATACTCCTTGTTTATATTTAATCATGTAAGTTGAAATTATGCTTGATAGAATCATACAATTTTCATTAAAGAACCGTTTGTTGGTGCTGCTTTCCACAGTAGTGCTAATTGTATGCGGACTTTACACAGCCTTCCATGCCGAAGTGGATGTGTTTCCCGATTTGAATGCTCCCACTGTGGTGGTTATGACGGAAGCGCAAGGTATGGCTGCTGACGAGGTGGAGAAAGTGGTAACGTTTCCCATTGAAACGGCAGTAAACGGTGCCACACATGTACGAAGAGTTCGTTCTTCATCCACATCTGGCTTCTCTGTTGTTTGGGTGGAATTTGAATGGGACACAGACATTTATCTTGCCCGACAGATTGTATCTGAAAAACTGGCCACAATTGCCGATGCTATGCCTGATGGTGTAGGAAGTCCCACACTTGGCCCGCAGTCTTCTGTGCTGGGTGAATTGCTGATTGTTGGCCTTACATCGGATTCAACATCCATGCTTGACTTGAGAACAATTGCCGACTGGACCATCCGTCCACGACTTCTTTCAACTGGCGGTGTGGCACAAGTTTCTGTCATAGGTGGCGATGTAAAAGAATACCAGATAAAACTGCATCCCGACAAGATGAAGCACTTTGGAATTACACTTTCTGAAGTGATGGAAGCCACCGAACAGATGAACCGAAACACAAGCGGTGGTGTCATTTACGAGCATGGAAACGAATATATAGTACGTGCCAACACCACCACCAACAATGTGGAGAAGATTGCCAGCTGCGTAGTTAAATTGTCTGATGACGGTACACCTATCACACTTGCAGAAATATCAGATGTACAGATAGGCAGTCAATTGCCATTGCTCGGAAAGGCTTCTGTACGCTGTAAGCCTGCCGTATTGCTAACGGTTACCAAACAACCGCATACTGGCACCACGCAGCTCACAGACAAACTGGAAGAAGCATTGGCGGACATACAACTGCATCTGCCTTCCGATGTCAAGGTTAATACTGATATTTTCCGCCAGTCGCGTTTCATTGAAAGTGCTATCGGCAACGTGCAGCGCTCGCTCATCGAAGGCGGTTTCTTTGTGGCCATCATTCTGATTCTGTTCCTTGCCAATATCCGAACTACCTTCATTTCCATCATAACCATCCCTATTGCCTTGCTTACAACCATCCTGGTGCTCGACTTTTTGGGACTGACCATAAATACCATGAGTCTTGGCGGTATGGCCATTGCCATCGGCTCTTTGGTTGATGATGCCATTGTAGACGTGGAAAACGTATGGAAACATCTTCGCGTAAACCGTCTGTTGCCCATAGAGCAACGGCAACGCACTTTGCAAGTGGTTTACGAGGCATCGAAAGAGGTGCGTCTGCCTATTCTCTACTCCACTCTGATTATCATAGTAAGCTTTATCCCATTGTTCTGGTTAAGTGGAATGGAGGGAAAAATGCTGGTGCCACTTGGTGTGGCGTTCATCACCGCACTTTGCGCTTCCACGTT
>JAFNXL010000011.1 GCA_017379075.1 Bacteroidaceae bacterium | reverse complement strand
GTCAAAACATCTGTTAATGGAGGATTCGCGCTACCTTTTGTAGCTGATTTATGGGACAATGAGAACACCAAGATGAAGATGCAAACTAAAGCTATACACAAAACTACGATTTGCTTTTTTCTGTTTTTTTTCATGTTTATAAAATTAAATTTGCTTGACGAAGATATTTATTAACCCTAAAGGCACGCAACTCTACTGAAAATATATTGCCATTATTAAAACCTTAATCCGGCAGAAAGTCCAATCCAGCCGGAAACATCCAAACCATTCCATTTGGAACTCCACATCGCCCATTGAGAAAGTCTTGCGCTTTCTGCTATTTCGGCCTCTTGTAATCCTATATTCAATGTCGGGCCAGCAAATAGTTTGAAATGTTTGCCAAGCTCCTTACAGAAAGGAAATCTCATTTGAATTATATTGTTTGTGGAATTATTTGTGATTTCTTTTTCATGACTTATGGCAAAGGCTTGTATTTCAAACTGATTGCTCCAGCTTTTTTTCCAGTCTATACTTGTGCCGAAGCCCAGACCTACCGCATATTCAAGCGGACTGAAAAAATAATTTATGCCACCGGAAAATATGGTATAGAATCTGTCGGTTCCCATTCGGAATGAAAACATAGTATTCACAACCTCAGAAAATGAAACTTCAAATTCATATTTGCCTCCATGTTTAGCTACATTTATCAGACCAATGGAAACACCGGCTTCACCATCTTCCATATAATTAATCAATCCTATCTGAACTCCTTTCACCTTCTTTGCCACATTGACCAATCCTGAAAGCTGAACCCCGTTGACCCTGTCGGCAACATTAAACAATCCGCCTATCTGCAGTGGAGATTTTCCTGAAGTGGCAATATTGCCCAATCCGCTTATCTGTACAGAGTTATCACTATTACCGGAATAATTCAGCAGTCCCGCTATCTGTATCCCTTTAGTATAATCCCGAGATGCATTCCATGCACCGCCCAACTCAAATATCTTGTTTCCTGCACTATATCCTCCTATAAGATTAACAGAAATTGCATTTATGGTTTTTGCGGAATTCATTCCATTACTTGATATAGGAGGGATGAATCCGAATTGAAAGAATCTTTCATTTTCGTGTGCGAAAATATTAATAGGAACAAGTATAAGCAATAAAATCTGTATTGTCCAACGTACTGATTTGGATGTATTCATAATAATGATATGCTTGAAATTTGCCGCAAACATACCACATTTACATTATTCGGGGAAGATGTTTCCTGTCAACTGAAGAATTAGGTAAGTGAACTTAAGAATATTCTATATGAATATTTACTTGTCATCAATCCAATTCAGAAAATCCGGAACACGTACCCGGCTTAGAATTATACTGATATTTTTGCAGCCTTTAAGGGTGACTTTAAGTCTGCTGTTGAAATAAGCGGTAATTTTTTCTATGGAATCTATAGACACTATGCATCCTCTTGACACTCTGAAAAAACATTTGGGATCCAATTGTGTCTCCAGTGAACTGATAGTGTAGTCAACGATATGTTTTTTTTCATTATTAGTCACTGCGTATGTAAAACCATCCTCAGATATGAAATATGCCACTTCATCAATCAATAGAAAGCGGTAAATGTCTCCCGTCTTTACGGATATCCTTGTCTTGTACCTGACGGTTGGCATATAAGACTCTATCAGATTCCTGATATTATCATATTTATAGTCCATTTTTCTTACCGCCGCTACAAGTTCATCTTCATCAATTGGTTTCAAAAGATAGTCAACACTGTTAACCTTGAATGCTTTCAAGGCGTACTGGTCATAAGCTGTAGTGAAAATTATAGGTGTCCTGACTTCCACTACATCAAAAATGTCAAAACAGCAGCCGTCCAAGAGTTGTATGTCCATAAAAATCAAGTCAGCAGTGTTGTTTCCAAGCCATTCCACTGAATTTCTGACAGAGCCTATAATATCCACTATTTCAATATTCGGAAAATGCTTCCGGAGAATCCTGACCAATTCTTCCTGTGCGGGAATTTCATCTTCGATAACAAGTACTTTCATAATAATGGTAATTTTACGGTAAAAGTATTACTGTCCTTCAAAACTGAAATGTCAGTTCCGGCTATTATTTCATATTTCTTTGATAGATTTTTCAGACCGATGCCAATCCCAGGGTTGCAACTCACACGTGGCTTTAAGTTGTTGGAAACAATAAGAAAGGAATGTTCTGTCAAAATATTTATCACCAGAGAATCATCTGGTAGGACTGCATTATGCTTTACGGCGTTTTCTATCAGCAGCTGCAACGACATGGGAGGTATGGATTTGGGCATGTCATCCGGATTTATGTCAAATCTGAATTCCAAACCTTTATCGAAACGTACCCGGAGGATACCTATATAGTTGTCAATGAAATCTATTTCTTCCTTAAGTGTGACGGTATCCTGTAAATCCTGAGTCAATACATACCGATATACGGCTGAGAGTTTTTTTGTATATTCCACTGCGGCATCCCTGTCCTTGTTTATTGTGCTGACCAGTACATTCAGGCTGTTGAACAGAAAGTGAGGGTTAATCTGACTCTTAAGCTGCCTGTATTGCAGAATGGCATTTTCCTTCTGTAGATTCCGGTTGGCAACCATCTGCATCATGTAGTCAACCGCAGCTATTAAGATTACATAGAGTAATGTCATTGCTGCCACCGATTTCCAGAATGCAATAGTCTTGACAAATCCCGCCATATCTGATATGAAAGGTAGATTTCCGATTATAACGAGCATCACTGCTATCAGTACCGCAAGCACGCCATTTACGACTATCCTCACGAAGACAGGTTGTTTTCGGGATATAGTTCTGCTGATTATAACCCCAACACAAGAATTCATAATCAGGCTCAACAGCATGAATGGAAGAGATATTACATAGTTCAAACTGAACTTTGTAATGTCAAATACCGGTTTGACTGTCAAGAATTCAATCAGATATAGTATTAGTGTAAAGGATATTATTACAACAATACTTATATACCATATTTTTCGTTTCTTATTTTCCACTATCATTTTATACTCAGCAATTAAAGGTTTGATTATGTGTATGGTTTTCAGTACAAAGGTAGTATTTTCATTACGAAACTTATTCATGACTGATTCAGATAATTCAATAAATGGATTGTTTCAAGCCCCTATAGAAAGAAAATAAAAATTCCTGTGTGAAAATTAATCTACGACAAGGAGCAAGCAAGGATCAATATCAAACAAAAATCAATACCTTTGCAGTACATATGAAATAGACCAAAATAAAAGTGGAATATCGGAAACGAATAGCAAGGAAAAGAGAAGAAACGACCCAAGTTGATGTTCTTTTTGAGTTAATAATCAATAAAAGCGTTAAATCTTCACCCTTTAGAATGTACAATTAAAGACAACGACCATATTTCTGACTTATTACACATAAAATATTGAGTAATAATCGGTTGTAAATACTAATCTTGTTACTGAAAAAACACTTAAGTGTTGTTTTTGACTGATTTTTGTGTAAAGATTTTTTATGTTGGTGTGGAGATCCTTTACTTCTCGCAGGGAATGAGTTTCACTTCCTTCAGGATATTGCCTTTGTCATACAGCACATTTTCTATATTGACGTTGCGTACGCGTTGCAGGAAGAAGCGGTGGCGGTTCCAGTGGAGTGGGGGGAAATCGCTGTTGGTAACCAACGTATTGCCCTTGTACAGCAGTCCGTCTACAGACTTGGCATAGAGCAGAGGCGCGTCGAAGGTGACAAACTCGTTGTCTATGATGCGGACGGCATTCTTCTTGCCACCGTGGAAGAGTTTCTGCTGCTTGTCCAGTTCGGGGATTTCGGGATAGATGGAAATGACGGCGTTGGTGAACTGGAACTGGCTGGTGAGCGAGTTGATGAAGCGGTTGTTGCGGATGGTTACATTGCGGCAGGCTCCGGTCTCGAACCATCCGTTGCAGTCGCCGCATAGCAGAATGGCGCAGCCCGATGTGTGGTCGAAGAGGTTCTTCTCCACCAACACTTTCTGAGGTGTGCTGAAGAGTGCGCCACGGGCACGGTTGTTGCGGATGGTGTTGTGGGCAAAATAGACTTCGGGCGTCCAGGTAAGGTTCTCTATGCCGTAGCTTCCCTGGCCAGACACTTCGGCGGGGACGGGTTTCTCGAATCGGATTCTGAAAAGGCGTGCGCCGTGCATGGTGGGCTTGTCTGCGGGCTCTATGCTTGCCACCTTGTTCTCGCCATCCAGTATTTCCATGGTCTTAGAACGGATGAACTGCACTTTGTCGCCGGCAAAGCCCCAGTCGAATCCCCATGCCTGGCCGTGCATGTAGCGTCCCTCCAATGTATAGTCGTCCACACGCTTCATTACCTTCAGATAGGTGCCATGTACGTTGATGGCATCGTCCATCATGCCTTCATACAGCCCGTTGACGGAAACAATCTTTCCCTTACAACCCGAGAAGTGGGTGGCATCGGCCTGAGTGGTGAAATAGCGCGGGTCGTCCTCACCCTTGAGGCAGGTACTGAAACCGTCCAGTGTGATATCCTCGCACAACTGGGCAAGCAGTCCCATGCCTTCGCAATAGTGAACTTTGACGTTGCGCACTTCGGTGTCGATGTTGTGTGAGAGGAAGATACCCGGTGCGGGACGCTGTCCGTTGCGCAGCGCAATGACGGTTCCGGCCGGCAGGCGGCTGTCTTTCCAACTGGGTACCTGATAGGTGTTTTCGCCCACTTGTCTGGCATTGACAATGGGGCAGGAGAGGTCGCTGGTGCTATAAACGATGTGGCGCGAGTTGCCTTCAAAGGCGATGCCCCATCCCAGGGTCCATTCCCAACCGATTCCGTAGGCCAGGAAACGGCCGTCTTCCGTGAGGCGGTGCTTTACCCATGGGGCGGGCTTGAAGGTGATGCCTTTTTCTGCATCGTTCTCCACAATGGTAATCTGGGCAATGTGCGGATTCTCAAAGTCGATGCTCAGGTTCTGTATCCGGCAGTGGGCGCTGCGCAACAATGAAATGGGCAACATCCGACCGTGGAAAACCAGTTGGGCACCGTTGCCCTCCAGCGTGAAATGGTTCAGGTCTTCCAATGCTATACCCACGTTCTTGGGGTTGAATTGGTCATGGTTGGAGATGTAGTATTCGCGCTGTGTGGCGTCTTCGGGGTAGAAGTCGTAGCGGCCTTCTTCCAGATGGAATACCACCTTGTCCTTCTTTCCGCTTTGCTGTACGATGCTTTCAATTGCTTTCTGCATCAGTGCCGACTGGCTTTTCCCGGTGCCGGGACGGATGCCGAAGTCGGCGGCACGATATACTTTGACAGCGGCCGAGGCTGTTATCGCCAAGGCGTACAAGGCTGCTGCGAGCCACAATTTCAAAATTCCGGGTCTTTTCATGAGCGTATGTGATTTTAATGTTTTATTTCGTTTCTGTCACAGATCCTTCTTTCGGCAGATGCTTGTTGAGGAGGAATGCGCCGATGAGTGCGCTGGCAATGGATCCGCAGAGAATGCCCAGTTTGGAGTCGGCCAGCATGCCCAACTCGTTTACGGGTCTGTAACTGAGGTCGGCCATGAACATACTCACGGTAAAACCGATTCCGCACAGCATGCAGACACTGGCAAAGGATTTCCATGTGCTGTTGGCAGGCAACTGCACCCATCCCATCTTGATGCTGATCCAGCTGAAGGAGAACACACCCACAAACTTGCCCACAAGCAAACCGAGCAATACGCTCAGCCCCACTCCGGAGAAGAGGTTGCTCAAGTCCATTCCGCTAAGATTGACACCGGCGTTGGCAAAGGCGAACAGGGGGATTATGAGCAGATTGATAGGGTTCTTCAAAGAGTCCTCAAGGTCCTGGAGCGGACTGATGAGGCGGTCACTGGCACTTTCTATGCTCTTGAGCTGGTGGACCTGGCTCTCGGTGAGCAATGCAGGCTTGCTGCGGTCGGCATGCGTCACCTCAATGACAGGGAAGTTGGACAGACATTTGCGAATGCGCTCGATATAGAACTTGGTGCCGTTTCTGAGGCTGGCAGGCACGCAGAAGGCCAGGATTACGCCGGCAATGGTGGCATGGATGCCGCTTCCGTGCATGCAGTACCAGAGGGCGCATCCAACGGTTACATAGAAACTCTTGACATGGATTCTACGCCAATTGCCGAAGATGAGCAGCCCAATAAAGAACAATGCCCACTGGAGATAGACGAGGTTCAGATGGTCGGTGTACTTGATGGCGATTACAAAGATGCCGCCCAGGTCGTCGGCTACGGCCAGTGCGGCCAGAAAAACCTTCAGACCAATGGGTACACGCTTGCTGAACATGCTCAGCACACCCAGGGAGAAGGCAATGTCCGTGGCCATGGGGATGGCCATACCGCGGGCGGCCAAAGGGTTGGAGGAAGAGAGTGCATTGGTGACGAAGAACACGATGACGGGAACGAGCATGCCGCCACAGGCGCCTATGACGGGCAGCATGGCCTTGCGCACGGTGGACAACTCGCCACACAAGATCTCGCGCTTGATTTCCAGACCTACGCTCAAGAAGAAAATGGCCATGAGGAAGTCGTTGATGAAGGCTCCGGCTGTCATGGGCAGGCCGTCGTGGCTGAAAATGTTGAACCTGCCCACGCTGAGGCTTACGGGTTGGTCAAACGCTTGTTTGTACCATTCGCTGGTGGCGTCGAGATTGGCTACAATGAATGCCGCCACTGTGGCGAAGATGAGCAGAATGCTGCCGTTCACATACTTTTTTACACTGCTCCTAAACGAAAAATTCTCCATACGATATTTTTTTACCTTGAGGGACCATTCGGATTCCTAACAAAAACTCATGCAAAGGTATGTCATTTTGTTTTAATAACACTCCTTTGCATGAGTAAAATCAGCCTTAAAAGGCTATTCTGGACACCAAAACGGTGCTTTTGGCGTTTTTATCAGGCCAGACACTGCGCAATGAACTCCTTCATGGCGGGGTAGTTCTTCTCAATGCTTAGCAGCAAGTGAAGCTGGTTGTTGGCGCGTACAAAATTGTGTGTGGGGTACTGGCACTTCCAGTATTTGTCTCCGCTGAGGTAGTCCCAGAGGAAACGGACGCACTGCATGTAGGGGAACAGGGCGGTGGCATAGGGCAAGTTCTCTATCTCAACGGGCAGGAGGAACGCACTGGCTGTACTCAGATAGCCTTCTGTAAATGCCTTGAAGATTTCGATGTCAAACTCAACCTTGTCCATTTCGGGGAAGTCCTCTGCCACCTTGTTGGCGCCGGTGCGCAGGAAGTCGCCGTAGTCGGAGAAGATGAAGTTGGGCATTACGGTGTCAAGGTCAATTACGCAAAGCACTTCGTCCTTGTCGTTGAACATCATGTTGTTCACCTTGGTGTCACAGTGGCATACGCGTTTGGGCAGTGTACCTTCTCGTCCCATGCGTTCTGCCTTGCACATTTCTTCCGCACGTTCTTCAATCTGGCGCAGCATTTCCTGCACCTGGGGCTCCTGTACACGTCCGGCGGGGTCTGCGGCAATCACATCGCGAAGCTGTTGCAGGCGGAATTCCATGTTGTGGAAATCCTTGATGGTCTCGCCCAATGAAACGGGAATGTCGGCAAGCATGGCCTGGAATTCGCCGAAGGCTTTGCCGGCTGCACGGCTGCTGTCGGGATTTACAGCCTGCTTGGTGATGGCGTTGGGGATGAATACCATGATGCGCCAGTATTGTCCGTCCACCACGCAATAGAGCTTGTCCGCATTTTCCTTAGAAGGTATGAAGGTAAGTACGCGGCGGTCTATATCTTCTGTGTTGCTTTCTTCCAACTTTTTGCGGATGTGGCTCGTTACGGCCTGGATGTTGCGCATCACCATGTCCACATCGGGGAATACAACGTGGTTTACGCGCTGCAGTACGTAATTGGGCTTGTCCTCTTCTGCCGTGATGACACGGAAGGTGTCGTTGATGAGGCCTTCGCCCAATGGCTTGATTTCGCAGACTGTACCCTCTATGTTAAAAAGGGAAACGATGTCTGTCAGTTTTTCTTTTTCCATGATGTCTGATTATGTTTGTTAAATTGAAGATTGGTTCTGTTCCCTGGGTTTACAACTTGTTTTGCTTCAGCTTTTCCACAAAGCGGTCAATACGTTGCAACTCTCGTGGAATGTCAATGTTCTGCGGACAATGCGATACGCACTCGCGGCAGGAGATGCAACGGTTTGCCTGTCTGAGACGTGGCACGCTGCGGTCATATCCGACAAGGAACGCACGGCGTGCCTTTTGGTAGTTCTCTGCTTGCTGGCTCTCGGGAACGTTACCCTGGTTTACACATTTATTATAATGTAAGAGGATGGCAGGAATGTCCAAGGCGTATGGGCAGGGCATGCAGTATTTGCAGTCGTTGCAAGGAATGGTGGGATAGCTTTCGATAAGGTTGGCGGTTTCGCCGTCCAGCCATCGAGCTTCCTCTTCGGTCAGCGGAACAAGGGGACTGTAGGTTCGGATGTTGTCTTCCAGGTGCTCCATATAGGTCATGCCGCTGAGTACGGTAAGGATGTTCTTTGGTGTGCCGGCGTAGCGGAAAGCCCAGCTTGCCACGCTGTCCTCGGGCTTGCGCGACTTGAGGTGCGCCACAACATGATCGGGCACCTTGCTCAGACGGCCGCCCAACAGCGGTTCCATGATGACGGCGGGGATGTTGCGTTTTACCAGCTCGTTGTAGAGATATTCTCCGTCACGGCCTTTGTCGTTGTCGTGCCAGTCAATGTAGTTGAGCTGAATCTGTACGAAGTCCCACTTGTATTCATCGTGGTGCTCCAGCATATAATCGTACACTTTCACATCGCCGTGGAACGAGAAACCGAGGTTGCGGATGCGTCCGGCGGCACGCTGTTCCATAAGCCATGCCAGCAGCCCGTTGTCCAGATAGCGCTTGCGCAGGTTGTCCAGTCCGCCACCGCCGATAGAGTGGAGCAGCAGATAGTCTATATAGTCAGTCTTCAAGTATTTCAGACTGTTCTCGAACATCTGTTGTCCGGCTTCCAGGCTCCATTGTGTGGGGCTGAAGTTACTCAGTTTTGTGGCGATGTAATACGAATCACGACTTCTTCCGCTCTGTTCAAGGGCAATGCCCAGCGACTCTTCGCTCTTTCCCTGGCAATAGGCTGGTGATGTGTCAAAGTAGTTCACACCATATTCAAAAGCCTTGTTGCAAAGGCGGTTCACCTCTTCCTGGTTTATGATTTCTTCATTGGGATTTTCGGGATTCTTCATTCTGGGCAGTCTCATCCAACCATAACCCAGGATGCTTACCTTGTCTCCGTTGTGGGGATGGGTGCGGTATGTCATCTTGCCTTTGGGCAGTTCAGTGGTGTGCTGTCCGGAAGGGTCCAGGTTTTCCGCAGATTCCTGTTTTACACCGCAACTTGCCAACGCAGAACCGGTTGCCGCAGTTCCTGATATCTTGAGAAAATCTCTTCTGTTTATCTGTTTCATGTAGCTTTGCTCGTTACTGTTCAACGTAATATATTAAATCTCGCGGTGTACATCGTGTCCTTCCACATAGATGGCGCTTTGCGGGCCTACAGGACACAGGTTCTCACACGCACCGCAACCGGTACATTTCTCTATGTTCACAACGGGAATCATGGGCACCAGACGTCCGTCAATCTGCTTGCCGTCGGGGCCAATCCAGCGTCCGTGTTCGTTCTTGCGGTATTTGTCGTTGGCGGGAACCAGCTGGATGGCGCCAGCGGGACATCTGCGTGAGCAGTTTCCGCAGGGCTTTCCTTCCTTGGCGGGAATACAAAGTTCCTTCACCCAAACGGCATGCCCCACCTGTGTGGCGGTACGTTCCTCAATGGTAATGGGTTTGATGGCACCGGTGGGGCAAACCTCTGAGCAGCGGTTACACTCGGGGCGGCAATAACCGCGCTCGTAGCTGACTTCGGGCTGCATGAAGGTGCTTAGACGGGTGCTGGGACGAAGTACGTCATTGGGGCAAGCGTCCACGCACAATTGGCAGGCCGTGCAGTGCGACTGCAGGTTGCGCACAGAAAGAGATCCGGGAGGAGTGATTCTGTGCTGTCTTTGGGGTGCAGTCTTCTTGATAATTGGGGCATAACCGCCATCGGTGGTCTTGGGCTTGTGCTGGGCACGCAATACGGCGGCACCGGCAAGCAGGGCGGTGGAGGCCAGTACGGCACGTCTTCCAGAGTCTATGGTGTTCTCTTCACCAGTAGTTCTGGGCTTTCTTCTTCTGGGCTTGCGCTTGGGAGCGTCCGTGGTTTCGGGAACAGAAGCCGCAACCACATCTTCTGGCTTGGATTGAGCCATGGGCTTGTTCTGGGGCTTGTTTTGCGCTCTTGTTCCGGCATCCTTTGCACCATTGGGCTTGTTGTCATTCCCCTTTCTTGGTGCGTTTTTGCCGAATGGGGCTACGCTGGGAGCGGGCTCTGTGGCTTTTGCCAGCGTGAGAGCCTCCTTCTTGCAGGCTTCCATACAGTTGCCGCACATTACACAACGGCTCAGGTCAATGCTGTGGTTCTTGCTGTTGATACAACCAGCCTTACAACTGCGTTCGCACAGGCCGCAGGCATTACAACGGCTCTTGTTGATGACGGGGCGGAAAAGCGCATGACGGCTGAGCAGACCCAGCAATGTGCCTACGGGACAGATGGTGTTGCACCAGGTACGACCTCCGCGCCATGCCAATACGGCAATGATGCCCCAGGTGATAATGGCGATGGCAAGCGCGCCGATGCTCTTCAGCCACACATCCACTTCGTAGACGGCATAACTGTTATAGTGCTCGGCAAGTTGCGCTAGTAAGTTGTTGCCCATTTTATACAGGGGGGCAACGATTGTTCCGGTGATACGGCCGTAAGTGCTGTAGGGGAGAATCAGACCGGCCAGCCAGCCCAGATTAAGCAACAGGGCGGCTCCGGTAAACAGAACCATGCCGTAACGCAAGGCTGTGCGGGCTTGTGTATAAGCATATTTGAACTTCTTTCTGCGGAACCAGCTGATGATGTCCTGCATGATGCCTAATGGACAAATGACAGAACAATAGATGCGACCCCACAGCAAGGTAAGTGCCAGCAGGAAAATGAGTACGCCCACGTTCAGGGAAAGCAATGCGGGCATCAGTTGGACTTTTGCCATCCAACCTAAATAGACATGGGCGGTTCCGGTAAAGTCTACCAAAAGCCAAGTGACGAGCAACCAAAACACAGTTGCCAGCGTAATTCTGATTTTTCTTAACATATAAATCTGTTTTTGAGGGATAAACTCTTGTTTTTTTTGCAAATATAAGAAAAGGTTTGTGAAAAAATATAATATTTTGCCATTTTTTTGGATGAAACCTTTTTTACCTGCTAAAATTATGGCCCGTTATGTTTCATCCGTGGCATGAAGGACATTCAGAATGAGTAACGGACCAGTGTGCCGATGTCTGTTTTCCAACGTCCCATAATGGTTTGCAGACCGCTGCCTTGGATGCGGGTGTCAAGGCGGTAAGTTGCGCCTATTTTGGTCTCCAGCGTCCACTGCTCGTTCCGGCTCTTCCAACGGATTTTTCCCGCTCCCCTGATTCCGTTTCCAGAAAATGTGCCGTTTGAAACACTGCCTATGAGCGAGGGCTCGTAAACCCAAATCCGATGCAGGTAATCGTAGGTGTCAAAATAGGTGGTGGAGAACGTGCCAGCCCATTGCTTGTCTTTGCTCTGGACTTGCCAACGTCCTGACAATCCCCAGCCGATACGCTTTTCTGCCTGATGCCCCATCAAGGAAACGCGCAGGCTGTGCAGTTCCCTGGGCCGCCACTCCCATTGCAGGCGCATTTGGTGATGGGTGCGCATGACATCGCCTCGCTCCAGCCCGTGCTTCCATTGGTATCTTGCCCAAAAGCGATGGGCCTGGCTTGGGGCGTATTCTCCCTCTGCCTGGAAGCGGAAGATGTTGCTCTCCTGCTGAATGCCGTAGCGAGGCCAGGGATGGTGCGAGGCGTCGGCATAGGCTGTAAAGGACAGTCCTTCCATAGGTTGCGTGCTGAGATGCAGCATGATTCCGCTCTCGTTTTGCGGTACGGAACCATAGGCGGTGGGCGCTGATGACAGCATGGAATGGTAACGGTAACTGTAGAACCGGGGAATCAAGCCGAGTTGTAATTCCTGTACGGGCGTCCAACGGATACGGTGAAGAGTGGCCCATCCTCCGCGGTCGAAACTATATGCCGCCTCGCCGGATATCTGGAGACGATAGAAGGAACAGGCATAGTCCATGGCCATATGTCCGAAACGCGAGCCTTTCGGATAGATTTGTCTATACAAGGCATCGCCAGGTTGCAGGGGGCGGTCTGTCTGTTGCCACATTGCCGTGGTGCCGAGAGAAATCCACCGGTATTTCCAACCGAGGTGTCCGCCTGCTGCCAGATGCCCTACTGCCCTCTTGGCGTCGCGCTCGGTTTGGGTGCGGTGAAGTCCGTCTTGCCGCAATGTCCTTGCGTTCCCCTCTTCGTCCAGGGTGGCATCCAGTTTCCTCCACGATAGAAAGGGAGTCAGGCTTAGTGCGCCCTTTGCCGTGTTAAGGCGAATTTCCGCCGAAACCCCTCTCAGAAAACGGTATTCGTCCATGCCTCTCATGGGGCGGATGCCTTGCGAGGGCGATATGATGTGGCTGCTGATTCCCCATTGGCTTCCGCTTCCGATGACCAGTCCTTGGCCGAATCCGGCACGGAAATCGCCCACGACAAGCCGGCGCATCCAGCCTTTCTTTTCCAGCATCAAGAAGCCACCAAAACTGTCATAGTACGTTTCGCCAGGGTCCTTTTCCATGCGAAAGCCCATTCGGGCGTCGGCATATTCCAACTCGCCCCGATAGCGGTGGTAAAGCGGGTCGCCGGCATAGCCCGGACTTACACAGTATCCTTTCCGGTAATAGAGTGGGATGTCTGTGCGGTAATCCATGCTTCCCCGAAGTCTTTTCTTTCGTTTCCCCTTGTTTTCCTGTATGTTATCCTGTGGCTGGATGCGGATGAAAAGAGGCAGAACGCGTAGCATCTCTTCGCTGATGCCGGGGATGAGACGCAGTTCGCCCAGGGTCTGTATGGCTCCGTGCAGATAGATGTAGGCATGAATCTGTTCAACCGCCTCTTCGGTAAGGGTGGGTACTTGCATCAGCGCTTCGGGCGCGGCATTGTTGATGTCCAGCGGATGTTCGTGCAGAATTCTCAGTTCCTCAATCCATTCGTTGCGGTTGCCTCCCTCTTCCTCGTCTTCATCCTCGGTTATGGATGTGACAAAGTCCTCCCAAGTATAAGGCAACAGCCTCTGTCCGCCTGCATGGTGCAGGAGACAGAGGCTGAAGATGAGAAGCAGAACCAGTCGCGGCATCTTATTCTTTCAGTTGGGCAATGATTTCGTTGCAACTGCGTATTACCTTACGGTCCCACGAAATGCCTATGGAAGCTCCTATGCCACCACTGATGAGGAGGACTCCTAACATGATGTAGCTGACTTCTTCCGGCATATTCAAGCCTTGGGAATATTCCTTCCAGAACCAGAACACCCAGGGAATCATAATGGGCATAGCACCTATCATCCATAACTGGTATTGGCGCTTGAGCTTTGTCATGACGCGTACAACGGTATCCACGTCCTCGCCCAGTAGTTTGTCATTGATTGGGCGTTGGAAATACCAGGTTGCGGTAACGCATCCGACAAAAATAAGCAGGGTTGTTGATAAAAAAAGCGCAGACAAATTGGCCACATAATACAAAAACGGGTAAAGGATGAGGCATACACAGGCCATAATGTATTCCTTTACGGCCTGTTTGCGGATGATGCCGATACGTTTCTGCATGGCCTGCTTGAGCAGACGCTCGGTTACAATCTGTTCTTTCTCCAGTTTGCTGCGCAAAGTTGCTATCTGTTCGCGCATTTCCATTATTTCTTTATCTTCCATAATAAGAGATGTGATTAGTGATTAATGTTCTTTATGATTCTTGCTTGAGCAGTTCCTTTATGCGGAAAAGCTTTACGCCGACGTGCTTGGCCGTGATGCCCACAATCTGCCCAATCTCCTCGTAACTGAGGTCTTCCAGCCAGAGCAGCACAATGGCACGGTCAATCACTCCCAACTTGCCAATGCGGTTGTGCAGCATCTGCACTTGGCGCGATTCGGCGTCCTGGTCCTGGTACAGGTTGGCCTCCATCTCCAGCGGAATCCTTTCCCGCGCCCGCCTTTTCTTGCGGTCGTGGGTGATGCAGGTGTTCAGCGCCACTCGGTAAATCCAAGTTTCTATCTTGCAGTCTCCCTTGAAAGACTCCATGCCTTTCCACAGGTTTACCAGCGTGTCCTGGAACAGGTCGTTCACCTCTTCCTCGTCCTTCGAGAACATATAGCAGACGGTGTAGATGGTGGTCTTGTGCGTCTGGACGATGCGTTCAAATTCTTTTTCGTTGCGTTCCATTTTCTGAAAGCTTTTGTTCTGTTTTTTTCCTCTTTACGTCCGTTAGACGCAGGAGGGGCTTTTTTTATTACGTCCCGAGGGAAATATTTTTTCCTCGCGAGGGAAAAATTTATGTAAATATACACAAATCCGACAACAGTGGGCGGATATTGTCAAAAAATTGTGATACCTTTTTGATAAAATGCGTGCAAATGGGAAGCCGTTCGGAAGAAAAGTTGTAAATTTGGGGCAATAACGCAAGTAAAACAGCATAAAAGGTAACCTTATTATATAAAGATAACATGGGAAAGATCACACGTAGAGATTTCATCAAGAAGAGCGGAATGGGAACTGCCGCCTTTATGATAGTGCCCAATGTGGTGTTGGGTCGCAGCCACGGTCATGTGGCGCCAAGTGACAAACTGAACATTGCCGGAGTGGGCGTGGGCGGAATGGGCCGTCGCAATCTGCAGAAGATGAGCACGGAGAACATTGTGGCCCTGTGCGATGTGGACTGGAAATATGCCGGCAAGACGTTTAACGACTATCCCAATGCCCGCCGGTTCAAGGACTGGCGAGTGATGCTCGACGAGATGGGCAAGTCCATCGATGCCGTATTGGTGGCCACGCCCGACCATACCCATGCCTGCGTTGCCGCCCATGCCATGACGCTGGGCAAGCATGTCTATGTGCAGAAACCGCTAACCCATTCGGTCTACGAGGCCCGACTGCTTACGCGCCTGGCCAAGAAGTACAAGGTGGCCACACAGATGGGCAACCAGGGCAACTCTTTCGACTGGTGCCGACAGGTTTCGGAGTGGATCTGGAATGATGAAATAGGCGAGGTGCGCGAGGTGCATTGCTGGACCGACCGTCCCATCTGGCCCCAGGGACTTATGAAGCCTACTGATACGCCTCCCTGCCCCGAGACCTTGGACTGGAATCTCTTTATCGGCCCGGCCGAGATGCGTCCCTACCATCCCTCGTACACGCCCTGGAACTGGCGTGGATGGTACGACTTCGGCACCGGAGCTTTGGGCGATATGGCCTGCCACATCATGGATCCGGCCGTTTGGGCTTTGGGCATCAAGTATCCCACCAGCGTCATCGCCAGCTCTTCTCTCAGCAACCTCTATTCGCCCCCTCATGCCGAGGTCATCACCTACACCTTCCCCGCACGCCCCAAGAAGGGCAAGGTGAAGATGCCCGAAGTGAAGGTCCATTGGTACGACGGTGGCCTGATGCCTCCTCGCCCAGAGGAACTGAAGGACGGCGAGATGATGGGCGACGAGAACGGCGGAATCATCTTTGTGGGAAGCAAGGGAAAGATTATGACCGGCTGCTATGGCATGAATCCCACGCTTCTTCCCCTGGACCGCATGAAGGACTTCAAGCAGCCCGACCCCATACTGCCCCGCGTGAAAGGCGGCAACGGAGACATCTGGAACACCGATGCGCATGAGCAGGATTGGATCAGGGCATGCAAGGAATCGCCCGAGAACCGAGTGGAGGCCTCCAGCAACTTCCAGCATTCCGGTCCCTTCACCGAGATGGTGGACATGGGTGTCATTGCCGTTCGTCTGGCCGGCCTGTACGGATTGCACCGCACGCTTCAGTGGGACGGCGAGAACATGTGCTTTACCAACATCTCGCCCAATGACAAGATAAAGATTGTGAACCACGACGACTTCAAGGTAATAGACGGCGACCCGCGCTTCGACCGCCGCTTTGGCGAGTTCAATGCCATAGAGGCAGCGGCAGAGTGGGTGAAGCACACTTATCACAACGGCTTCAGCCTGCCCGATATGCCCAAAGACTAAGCGGTGAATGGACAATCTTTTTCGGGCGCAGCGCGCTGCGTCCCTACAGAATGAGCGAAACGATTGATAATATATAATAATGTATAAGATGAAGAAACGATATAAAATGTTGATGCAGGCAGCGCTGTGCGTGCTGCTGCTTTGTCTGGCTCTGCCCTCCTGTACAAGCAAGGAGGCCGGGCAGAATGGATGGGAACTGTCCCTGCAAAGCTATACCTTCCACAAATTCACTTTGCTGGAGGCTTTTGACAAGGCTCAGGAACTGGGAATAAAGAATATGGAGGTGTTCCCCGGCCATAAAATTGGCGGGAAATGGGGCGACCAGACCTTCGGCTATGACCTGGATGAGGCCTCGCGAAAGGAACTTTTCGCCCTTGCTGCGGAAAAGGGCGTGCGCATTGTGGGATGCGGCGTGTTTGTGAGCGACAAGGCCGAGGAATGGGAAAAGATGTTCCGCCTGGCCAAGGATATGGGCATGGAATACATCTCCTGCGAACCTCCCGTTGAGGTGTGGGACGTTGTGGAACAATTGGCCGAGAAAAACAATATCCGCATAGCCGTACACAACCATCCCCAGCCTTCTACATACTGGAATCCCCAGTTGCTTTTGGAGCAGATTGGCCAGAGAAGCAAGTTGCTCGGCTCCTGTGCCGATGTGGGCCACTGGAACCGCGACGGTCTTGATCATCTGGAGTGCCTGCGTACCCTGGAAGGCCGCATCCACTCTCTCCACTTCAAGGACATCATAGGCCCCCAGCCCGACGGACAGGAACGCCACGATGTCATCTGGGGCCAGGGCGTATTGGACGTAAAGGCCATGCTGAAGGAACTGAAACGGCAGAACTTCAGCGGATACTTTACCATAGAATATGAGTATAACTGGGAAAATTCCGTGCCCGACATCCGTCAGTGTATCGACTATTTCAACCAGGCCTGTGCCGAAATGGGCGAGTAGGAATCCCCGGAAAGCGAAGACGCGAATTATAAACCCAAAATAAAATAATAATGAAGAAAAACCTGTTATCAATTCTTGCAATGGTCTTTACGCTGATTGCCTGTGCGCAACCACAGCCAAGGGCCGAGTATCCCCGTCCGCAGTTCGAGCGACAGGACTGGGTAAACCTGAATGGCCAGTGGAGCTATACCTTCGATTTCGTTGGCTCCGGTCTGGAACGCAAACTCTATGAGAGCAAGGGCTTCGACGGAAAGATTACCGTGCCCTTCTGCCCCGAAAGCAAACTTTCCGGTGTGGAGCACAAGGACTTCATCAACCACATCTGGTACCAGCGCAGCATCACCATGCCGCAGGCTTGGGCCGGACGCAACGTGAAGCTGAACTTCGGTGCGGTGTATTACAACTCGGAGGTGTACATTGACGGCAAGCTGGCCGGACGCCACTTCGGCGGAAGCACATCCTTTGCCATTGACGTAACAAAGTTCATCTCTGACGGCAAGCCCCACTCGCTGGTGGTTCACGCCTATAGCGACACCCGCACAGCCAAGCAGCCCGCCGGCAAGCAGAACATGCGCTACGAACCCTTCGAGTGTATGTACACCCGCACCACCGGTATTTGGCAGACGGTTTGGATGGAACCCGTGGCAAAGGACGCTTTGGAACGTACCCAGGTAACCACCGACATTGACCAGAAGTTCATCATGGTGCAGCCCAAGTTCTATGCCCAGACCAAGGGTTCCTTCACCGTTACCGTGAAGGACGGCGACAAGGTGGTGGCCACCCAGACCGTTCCCGCTCATGACGGAACCAGCGTGGTGCTTCCCATCAAGAACCCCAAGCTGTGGAGCCCCTCTTCTCCCTTCCTCTATGATGTGGTGTATGAGGTGAAGGACCGCGAAGGCAAGATTACAGACGTGGTGAACTCTTACGTGGGAATGCGCAAGATTCATGTGGAAGGCAACAAGGTTTATCTGAACAACCAACCCTTCTACCAGCGCCTGGTGCTGGATCAGGGCTTCTATCCCGACGGCATCTGGACCGCTCCCAGCGATGCGGCACTCAAGCGCGATATCGAACTCTCCATGGCCGCCGGTTTCAACGGTGCCCGCCTTCACCAGAAGGTGTTTGAAGAGCGTTTCCACTATTGGGCAGACAAGTTGGGCTATATCACCTGGGGCGAGGCTCCTTCATGGGGTATGAACGCCAACGACCCCGAAGTGGCCCGCAACTTCCTGAGCGAGTGGAGCGAGGAGATTATCCGCGACCGCAACCACCCCTCCATTGTAACCTGGACTCCCATGAACGAAGAGTGGTGGCCCGACCGCGTGCAGTATCCCCGCTTCGTTTGCGACCTCTATGACATGACCAAGGCACTCGACCCCACTCGTCCCGTATGTACCGTGAGCGGTGGCGTGAACATCAAGAGCGACATCTGGAGCACACACAACTACGAGCAGGATCCCAAGAAGCTGAAAGACATTATCTATAACGGCGAACGCTGGTTCCAGACACCTTGCGATGTGCAGGACATTCCCCGTCTGAACGTGGGCTTCAACCGCGCCAAGGACAACAATCTGTTCGACTTCCCCACCTACGACAAGGCCGATATGCCCTATATCCTCGACGAGTTTGGCGGCATCAAGTGGGTGAAGGGTCAGGACACCCAGACCGGCAACAGCCAGCAGTCTTGGGGCTATGGCGAACCTCCTCACTCACTGGAAGAGTTCTACGCCCGTCTGGAAGGTCAGGTGGATGGTCTCATGAGCATTGCCGAGAACGTGTGGGGCTATTGCTACACCCAGCTCACCGATGTGGAACAGGAACAGAACGGCATCTACTTCTACGACCGCACCAGCAAGTTCGACATGAACCGCATCAAGGCCATCTTCAGTAAGCGTCCCGCTTCAAGCAAGGAGTGATGGGGCGATGAGTGTTGAGCCGTGAGCTATGTAGGGACGCTGCGTGCAGCGTCCGGCGAACATTTCTCGTATGGCGTATTCGCTGACGCAGCACGCTGCGTCCCTACTGGCATAATCAGAAAAAACTTTTAAAAACATACACAAATAAAAAAAATGAAAAGAATTATGAGATTTGCGTGCGCCCTTGTTGTGGTGGCCGCATCGTTCAGCCTCACTGCCACAGCGCAGAAGAAGGTTGTGGATTCAAAAACCAATTATGCGAAAGAAGTGCTGCAGCCCTATGTGGACAGCGGCCAGCTGTCTGGTGCCATCAGTGTGTTCTACAAGGACGGCGTGCAGGAAACCTGCTGTGTGGGCTATGCCGATGTGGCGGCAAAGCGTCCCATCAAGATGGACAATGTCTTCATGCAGTGTTCCCAGACCAAGGGCTTCTGCGGTGTAACGATTGCCAAACTTGTGGAAGAAGGAAAAATCTCGCTGGACGATCCCGTTTCAAAGTATTTGCCCGAGTTCAAGGAACTGTGGGTACAGGAATATGACAAGGACGGTGTGCGCATACTGCGCAGAGCCAAGAATGTGCTCACCGTACGCATGGTGCTCAACCACACCGGCGGTTTCCCCTTCGAGGCCAGCGCAAAGCGTAACGATGTGCGCGGAGGCGGTTGGTCTGGCGGTGCGCCCATCCGTCAGATTGCTTCCATTGCGGCTGCTTCTCCCATTTTGTTCGAACCCGGAACTCGCGAAACCTATTCAAACACTGGTATCGACATCGGTGCGGCTGTCGTAGAGGCAGTTACCGGCATGAAGTGGGAAGATTACCTCAAGAAGGAAGTGCTGGATCCCCTGGGTATGGAGTCTACATGGTTCTGGCCCACCGACAAGCAACTGAAGACCAAGGTGGAACTCTATGCCTTCAAGAACAACGCTCCTGCCGAGTGGCGCGAGGAAATGGCATGGCAGCAGCGTCCCTACAACGACAGCCATGTATTCGCTTCTGCGGGAGCCGGCTTGTGGACCACAGCCAATGACCAGCTGAAGTTCTACAAGATGCTGATGAATCTGGGTATGGGCGACAATGGCGTGCGCATTTTGAAGGAAGAGACCGTAAAGTCTATCCTGGCATGTACAACCCGTCCCGACAATATGGGCGGCTATTCTCTGGGTCTGCAGGCACCCAAGAAGGACACCGAGGATTCTTGGTTTGGCCACGGTGGTGCATGGGGTACCAACTGTATGGTAAACTGGCACAAGAAGCAGCTGAAGCTTTGGGTAATTCAGAGCGCCGGAGGTCCCCAGCCCTGGGGTGCCGAGGTGGGCAAGGCGGCAGAGAAGTTCTTTGCACAGCCCTTCAATGCCAATTCAGATGAATATACTGGCCGAATTGGCGAAAAGTAAGAAAAATCTTTACACAAAAATCGAGGAAAAATAACACTTAAGTGTTTCTGTAAAAACACTTAAGTGTTACTTCGGAAAGACTTAAGTGAAACTCAAGAAACACTTAAGTCTTTTTTTCGTTTGTTTTAAGCCATAATTTTTATGTTTTGTATCTTGTTGGAATACAAATATATATCTTATTGCCTTATTTGATCAGAAAAGCTAAAATCCCATTTTCTTGTATTTTGACAAATGTGGACGATGGCACGCAGATTCTTTTTTGATAGAAGAACAAAAGAACATGTTTTTAAGCTGTGAGTTATGAGTAATGAGCCGTGAGGTTTGAGACCACTCAATAACTTGTTTTTTATGTTCTTCTATATCACAAAAGACGAAACTCCAGAGTTGATGGTCATGCTGAACTCGTTTCAGCATCTGTCCGCGGTGAAGCATTAATATTGGCTCGCAGTGAGATCCTGAAACAAGTTCAGGATGACATTTGGAGGCATTTGTTATTTCTACACCCATTTTGGGGAAGTCAATTCAATACTTATGTTTAATCGAAAACTCACAACTCATTGCTATTCGCATATCCTGTTGCCGTTCCGCGTCTTCCAGACGCCATTTACTTGATACGTCTTTTCTCCCACGGGTTCAAGAACCCGCGGCTATTCGCCTTCGGCCTCGCGTCTTTCAGACGCCTCTTTCTTACCACACGATCATCAAGGCCGTCTGGAAGACGGGAAATGAATAGCCGGTGGGCTTTTAAGCCCCCGGGTTGGAATCAGACACAACACATAATGGCGTCTGGAAGACGCGGACTTTCAAGCCTGTGGAATATGGAAGTATCCATCATCAAAGTCGTCTGGAAGACGGGAAATTTGAATAGCCGGTGGGCTTTTAAGCCCCCGGATTGGAATCGAACACTACATACAATGGCGTCTGGAAGACGCGAAGTTAAATAGCCGCGGACTTTTAAGTCCGTGGTAAAATTGTCACATCAGATAAACCGTCTGGAAGACGGGAATCGGCAACGTGGTATCAAATCGATGCGGCTGTATGGAGATCTTCCGCGACCCCTCGCGAGCCATTTTTTCAGTGTGGAAGTCCTTCGCGACCCCTCGCGGACCATTTTTTCAGCGTGGAAGTCCTCTGCGACCCCTCGCAGAGCATTTTTTCAGCGTTGGAATGCTCCGCGACCCCTCGCCGACCATTTTTTCAGCGTGGAAATGCTCCGCGACCCCTCGCGACGCGTTTTTTCAGCGTGGAAGTCCTCCGCGACCCCTCGCGGAACCCTTCCGACCGGCAAAATCCGCTCCGTTTCGCCCCAAAACGCCCAATTACTAATAATAAACGTTAAAAAAGCGCTATTTCGTAACTTTTCAATATTGAAAGTTTGCGAAATAGGAATAACTAAATTACTTTTGCCAGCATAAAACACACAAAAAAAGGAGAAGAACATGAAACGCAACGACCAAACGCTGACCAGAGTGGAATTTCAGATTATGAGCATCATTTGGGACATGAAGGACGCTGTCTGTGCATGGGATGTGCTGGACAAGTGTGGCGAGCCCAAACCGGCATACACCACCGTGGCCACTTATCTGAAGATTCTTAAGGAGAAGGGCTATGTGGAGTGTGGCAAGGAATCCGGAAAGGGCAAGACCTACCGCTACAGGGCGCTTGTCTCGCGCGAGGAATATACGCGCCGCACCATGCACGAGGTGAAGAGGGATTTCTTTGGCGGAAGCCTGAAGTCCATGTTCAGTTATTTTGTGCAGGAAGAGAAACTGACCGAGGCAGAGATTATGGAACTGCTGGAAATGGTGAAGGAGGAAGAGTGATGACCGATGTGCTGATGTATGCTCTCAAGTCGGCGTTTGTGCTGTTCCTGCTGTACGTGCCGTACACGCTGCTGCTTCACCGCGACAGCTTCTTCCGCCTCAACCGCTTTGTGCTGTTGGGCGTGCTGCTGCTCTCGCTGGTGTTGCCCCTGTGCAACGTGTCCTGGTTGTCCATGGACCGCCAGCCCGTGGTGCATGCGGCACAGATGCAGATGGTGGAGATTGGCATCCCCGTCAATGTGCTTCCCCAGGACGACGTGGTGGAAGAGGTTTCTGCATCTTCTTCGTTCACGCTGTTCGGCCTGCTCACGCTTATATATATAATAGGTATGGCAGTGGTGCTGCTTTTGCGCCTGTGGCAGATGGGAAGTCTGCGCCTGCAACTACGGCGCGGAAGCCTGTGGCGGCATTCCGAGGACGGCATAACGGTCTATTGCCATGCCGACCGTGTGGCGCCGTTCAGCTGGATGAACAGCATTGTCATCAGCGAAGAGGACTATGCCGAATCTGGCCGCGAGATTATCCTGCACGAGACGGGACATATCCGCTTCCACCACTCGTGGGACGTGCTGTTGCTTACTTTGGTGCAGATGGTGCAATGGTGGAATCCGTTGGCTTACATGGCGGGCATCAGCTTGCGCGATGTGCATGAATATGAAGCGGACGACTATGTGTTGCGCCAGGGCGTTTCGGCTTCTGCCTATCAGATGTTGTTATTAAAAAAAGCTGTTGGCTACGGCTCCTACACTTTCGCCAACAACTTTAACCATAGTTTAACAAAAAAACGTATCACTATGATGAGAAAATCAAAGTCAAATCCGTGGATGCGGAGCAAGGCGCTCTATGTCATTCCGGTGGCTGCATTGGCACTCAGCGCCTTTGCCACGCCAGAGATTGTAAGTCCCATAGAGGGCATGGTTTCCGAACCCGAGAGCAAAGGTATGGAAAATTACCTTACCGGCCAAGCGGCAATGGAAGAAAATCGGCAGAATGCTGCCACAATGGAAATCTTGAAGACTCCTGTGGCCGGGAACCGCCTACCCGCGGATGCCACTTACTATGTGGATGGGGAAAAGATGGAGCGCGGCATTGCCGTCAGGCGTATCGTTGACGGCCGCGAGGTGGTGCTGATTACCCGAAAGGGAGAGAACGGCAAGGAAACGGTTACCGTGGTTGGCTCCAGCAAGAATGATGCCGTGGATGAGGCCAAGGCTTTGCTGCGGAAAGAGGGTGTGCAGCAACTGAACGTGAAAAAGGAAGGCGTAAATGACAATGACTCCATCTATAATGTGGTGTCGGAAAATGCCTCATTCCCTGGCGGAGACGTGGCTTTGTCTGATTGGATGCGTAAGAACATGAAGTATCCCGAAGAGTGCCGGAAACAAGGCATTCAAGGCCGTGTTGTAATCAGTTTTGTGGTTAACAAGGACGGAAGCATTGTGGATTTAGAAACAGTCAGATCTCCCCATCCCGCTTTGGCAGAGGAGGGCCTTCGTGTGGTCAAGAGCATGCCCAAATGGAAACCCGCAAAGGAAGGCGGAAAGGTAGTGCGCTCTCGTTTCAATATTCCTATTATGTTTAGGTTAGCTGGGAAGAAACCTCAGAGTGCCAGTGCTCAACCTCAGAAACCTCAGCCGGTAAAAACACAACTGACCCAGTCTCTGTGATGTTCAGATTACATTAAGGGATATTCTAAAAATTCTGGATTAAAGTATCTATACAGGTGTTCCCGTTTCGGTTTACAAAAGTACACATGAAAGAAGAGCGGAAACCAACTCGACATAAATTTTAGAACAGGCCTTGAGGTGAGACCTTGTAGCAATGGCCAACGCAATGCAGTGCGTTGGTGTGTTCACCGGCATGCGATGCCCATCGCATGCCGGTGTCTTTTTGGGATGGGTTTCGTTGCCGTTTCCAGTCTTTACCAGGTGCGTTAATTGTGAGTTCCCTTTACATACCACGGGTTTAAAAACCCGCGGCTATTTGCCTTCGGCCTCGCGTCTTCCAGACGCCTTTTTCTTATCACAAGATCATCAAAGCCGTCTGGAAGACGGGAAAATGAATAGCCGGTGGGCTTTTAAGCCTCCGGATTGGAGTCAGACACGACACATAATGGCGTCTGGAAGACGCGGAGTTAAATAGCCGCGGACTTTTAAGTCCGTGGTAAAATTCTCACATCTCACCCCTCATCGCTCCCCCTTCACCGCTCCCCCCTTTAATTTCCCCCAATATAACTCCCTAATAATAAATTATGGATAATATTTGTGTAAGATTGAAAAAGTCAATATATTTGCATGAAAATATATATTTTATTTAACTCAATTTAACAACTCTTATGAAGAAAATCATCAAATCCGCATGGGCCGTGCTTCTGGCCTTTGCAGCAACGGTTGCCGTTCAGGCTGCTGAGCCGGTGAAGATTACCTCTCCCAACAACAAGATTTCCGTGGACTTGAAGACCGGAAAGGGCGAGTTCGGCTGGACAGTAAGTAAGGACGGACAGGCAGTCTATTCAATGGAAGACGTATGGCTCAGCATCAACGGAAAGACTTTGGGTGGCGACGCTGCCGTGAAGAACGTGAAGACAAAGACCGTAAACGAGACCTTCAAGCCCGTTGTGCCCCTGAAGTTCTCTACCATTGAGAACAACTATACCGAGGCTACCGTGAACTTTGGCGCATACACCGTGGAGTTGCGCGTAATGGACAATGCCGTGGCTTACCGCTTCGTTACCAAGATGAAGGGCGAGGTGATTGTGGACAACGAGTCCTTCACCATGATTCCTGAAAGCGGCTACACCACTCACTTCCAACCCTGCAGCAAGCCCGACTTCAACACTTCTTTTGAGGAGCGCTACCAGCACATGGAGACAGAGAAGTGGGTAAACGAATGGGCTAACAACCGCAAGCAGGCCACCGTGCCCATGCTGCTCTCTGGCGCAAACGACACCCAGTTGCTCATTGGCGAAAGCGACGTGGACGACTATCCTCGCGTATTCCTCCGTGGCAACAAGAAGGGTATCACCACCGTCTTCCCCAAGGCTCCCCTCGGATGGGAACCCCGTGGCGACCGCAGCTGGACCATTACCGAAGAGGCTTATTACATTGCCAAGACTCAGGGTGCCCGCACCTTCCCTTGGCGTTATGTAGTGGTAACCGACTCTAAGGGTATCCTGGAGCAGACCGTACCCGTTCAGTTGGCACGCCGTCCCGTACTGGAGAACACCGACTGGATCAAGCCCGGTAAGGTGAGCTGGGAATGGTGGAACGGTGCCACTCCTTATGGCCCCGACGTAACCTTCAAGGCTGGCAACAACTATGACACATACGCTTACTATATCGACTTTGCCGCTCATTACGGTATCGAATACATCATCCTGGACGAAGGTTGGGCAAAGAGCACCCGCGATCCCTTCATTGCCAAGGATGAGCTGGATTTGCAGAAGCTGATCAACTATGGTAAGTCAAAGAACGTGGGCATCATTCTGTGGCTCCCCTGGCTCACTGTGGAGCAGCACTTCGACCTGTTCAAGAAGTATGCCGAATGGGGTGTTGTGGGTGTGAAGATCGACTTCATGGACCACGCCAACCAGTGGATGGTCAACTTCTACAAGCGTGTGATGGACGAGGCTGCCAAGCACAAGCTGTTGGTGGACATGCACGGATCTTTCACTCCCGCCGGTCTGGAGTATGAATACCCCAACATGATCTCTTACGAAGGTGTGCTCGGTCTGGAGCAGATGGGCGGTTGTGTTCCCGACAACACCACATATCTGCCCTACATCCGCAATGCTGTGGGTGCTGCCGACTTCACTCCCGGTGGTATGAACAACCGTCAGTCTACCAACTATCAGGGCAGCCGTCCCAACTCTTCAGCCCACGGAACCCGTGCCTTCCAGATGGCATTGTATGTGGTATTGGAGAGCGGACTCCAGATGCTGGCCGACAACCCCACCGAATACTACAAGAACGACGACTGTACACGCTTCATCGCTTCTGTTCCCACTACATGGGACGAGACCCGCGCCTTGGTGACCAACGTGGGCAAGTACACCATTGTGGCAAAGCGCAAGGGCAAGAAGTGGTTCATTGGCGGTATCTGCGAAGGCTTTGAGAAGGAGCGTACCTTCGATCTGAAGCTCGACTTCCTGGGCGACGGCGAATTCAAGATGACCGCCTTCAAGGACGGTGTGAACGCCAACTACCAGGCCATGCACTACAACAAGGTTGAGCAGAAGGTGAACAAGAACTCCACCATCAAGGTGACAATGATGATGAACGGCGGTTTCGCTGCTGTAATCGAATAATACGGGCAGAAGTCCAAAAAGAAAAAAAGGCATCCACCAGTTGCGGTGGATGCCTTTTTGCTTGGACTCGAAAGAAAGCTATGGTTGCACAAAAACGATGCGGCCTTCCGTCTGGCCATACTCGGCGCCAATCTTTCCGCCCAACGTCTGGCCGAGATAGAGGGCAAGCATGTCCACGTCTTGTCCCAGATTGCGCTCCTTCACCTTTGCATAGCGCAAAACACCATAGTCGCCATGGTTTTCTATAAGGAAACTCGAGCTGGCGATGGTGTATGTGCGCTCTGGATCTATGGGCACATATTGGCCGGAAGCATTGTCGAGCACCTGCACGTCCAGGACACGGCGGCTGCCTTCCACGTGCGAGAACAATTCGTTCTCGTCTATGACTACCGATGTGGGCACTGAGGGATCTACCTTGAACTTCAGACCGCTTACTTGCAGGAATCCTCCGTTCTCGTTGGGGTATAGGTGTACGGACACTTCAAGTGCGTCCATAATCTGCTTGCCCGTCATTGTGGCGGTGCATACGGAGTTGTTGTAGGGGAATACGCTGAGCAGCGTGTTGTACGAAACCTCGCCCTGGCGTATGTCGCTGCGTATGGTGCCGCCGTTCACGAATGCGATTTCTGCTCCCAACACATTCCTCAAGGCATCTGCGCAGAAGTTGCCGATGGGCGTTTCACCCTTACGGGCAATGCGCACACCATTCTCATCCCGTATGACCATGGTCACTTCGCTTGTGCCAATGATGCGCTCGCCCTGTGCCATGGTTTCCTCCTTTACCTGTTCCACGTATGCCTGCACTTCTTTGTCCACGGGGCATTCCTCGTCAACCGGCACCAGACGGGAACTGAACTGCCCGCTTGTGGAGAGGGTGAGCACGCCCACATTACTGAATCCCGAACCGGTGGAACTGAGCAGCACGGCTTTGCCGGTGTTGTCATAGACGGTGGAGTCGGCAATGACGGTGTGTTCGTGGCCGTCAAGTACGGCATCAATGCCGGTGGTGTTTCGGATAAGGGAAACGGAGCTGGGGAAGCCGCCCCAGTCCACATCGCCAAGATGTGAAAGAACGATCACGTAATCGGCGCCCTCGTTCCGGGCTTCGTTGATGTATCGCTGGGCATTCTCGTAGAAATTGTCGTTGCAGAAACTGTATATCAGTTTGCCGTTCTCGTCGGCGAAGGTCTTCTGTCCTCCTGTTACGAGGGTGGAAGGTGCGGTCAGTCCCAGATAGGCAATGTCCACGTTGCCGTATTTTTTTATTGTATAAGGCTCTAACAGCAGGTTGTCATCAATAAGGGAACGAAAGTTGGCGCATACCACATCAGCCTCCAGACGCTTGGTAAGGGAAAACATCTGTGCCATGCCGAAGTCGAACTCGTGGTTCCCCAGTGTCACCGCATCATATCCCACATGGTTCATGATGTCTACAATGGCGGTTCCGCTAGATACGGTGCCCACCACACCGCCTTGTATAAAGTCGCCCACCGATACGGTGGCAACGTGTGGCGTTTCTTTCCTCATGCTGTTGCGTATGCCGGCAAACCGGGCATACCCGTCAATGGCGCAGTGCGCGTCGTTCTCGTATATCACCACAATAGGCTTGTTTGGGCGGTCCGGCCCTTTGGGCAGCGAGGATGAATCCTCATCGCTACAGGCAGTAAAGGAAACGGTGGCAAAGAATGCCAATAAGGTATAGAGACCATGTCTCATCTTCCTCTCTCTGAAGTACTGTGTCATATATATAATAATGTATGTATTTGGCTGTAAAATTAGCAAAATTCTCTTAAAATATGATGGTTTTACGAGATAAAAGATAAAACCTTTTTATATAATGCACACAGACAACGCAGATACGACAGATGCCCGCAGATTTTATTTTGGAGACAAAAGTCTTGAATAGAGAACCCAAAATGAGAGCAGCAATAACAAGTTTTCAAGCAAAGTTATTTCTGCAATTAAAAAAATGTTATTAGAAGGTCATCCTGAACTCGTTTCAGGATCTCACCGCGATCCTATATCAATGCCTTACCGCGGACAGATGCTGAAACGAGTTCAGGATGACAATCTACACTGGACTATCTCTTTTGTAATATAGAAGGATTGAATAGGGGAAGCCAATTCAATCCTTCTGTCTCAAAAATAAGACGTTGCGTCCGTGTCCTTTACATCAGATCGTCCACGCTCTGTTTTTTCTTTCCTTTCGCATCGCGCTTGGCTTTCTTCGCTGCTTGCTTTTCCAAATATCTTGACCAGGGTTCAACACCAGTCTTGATGATAAACTCATATGCGTTATACGATTCGTCCACGTTCTTCACCGTCTTGCGGTCGGCAGTACGTGCCGAGGTGCGGCTGATGTTGTGCTGTTCCATGTTCAGTTCCAACGCGTAGTCGCCATAGTATGCCTGATGCTTGACAATCTTGCCAGACGAGGTTTCCACCACTTTCTCGCCGTTGTCCTTCATGAAGGTGAGCAGTTTGTGATAGGTCTCGTCGTTGTAGCACACAACCTTTACATAGGAAGCTCTGTCTTCTTTGCCAAATTGTACCACAATCCTGTAGTCGTTACGGTCGGGGCGTACCTCTTCCTCGGCATCGGCGATAATGGCCAGAATGTTGAGGGTGGTGTTCAGCCCGCTCGTCTTGCGCAGCGTCCAGGTGTTGGTCTCTTCGTCATACTTGAATTTGTTTTCCTTAAACTCACTTTTACTGAAGTTAAGATACTTTCCATAAGGCAGTTCCTGGGCGTGAGCTACAAAAGCGGTGCAGAGAGCCAGACAGAACAATAAGAACTTTTTCATAAACATATTTAATAATAAGTTATTATGAGGCCTAAATAAAAAAGAGGGGTATACCCTCTTTGTAATAAGACTTGACGATTATTCACCGTAAACCTTGGTAGTCTGCTTCTGGACAATGCCGAGCACATAGCTCTTGGTGTAAGAGTCTACGTGAGAAATCTTGGTGATGTCTGCAGACTTGGCAGCCTTGTCGATGCCGTTCTCGTCACCCTTTGAGCTCCAGAGACCCAGGATGATGGTGCTCTTTGCCACACCACACTTTGAACCTACGGGGTTGCCGGTAGCGGCTACGGGACGTGAAATGGTCACACAACTGCCCAGTAATGCACATGCCATTACTGCTGCGAATGCTTTAAATGTACGTTTCATAACTTTTAATGAGTTTAAATTTGGGTTAGAACTTTTGTTCATTTATTTTTATTTGCTTATTTCTGCTTGCCACTCTCGGCTTTCGCACGTTCCACCAGTCGCCGGGTAGCTTCGTTCAATGGAGGGACATTAGAGGGAATTACAAACTTTACATCTGTAGGCTTGTTCTTGTAAGCTTCCTTGGCCTCCTCCTTGGAAAGAAATTCGCGGTCTACAACGTACAATTCATCCAAGCAACGGATGAGAACGGGCTTGTCGGATTTCAACACCTTGCGGAGAAATTTCCCCCTACCGTCTGCTTGTATGACTATACTGCTTTCCAGCAAGTCCTTCGGCTGATAGACTCCCTTGTCATTTACACGATAAACTTGGGTAACATAAGCTTGATTGATATCCATAGTAAAGCCTAAAAGTTTGAACGGCCAGGGAGATATTTTATGTTCTTTAGTATCTGCCAAAGCGTCCACGGTCATGGAAAAAGTCTGGTCGTTCTGCTTTACAATGAGCGATATGCCCGACTTTCCTGGCTCTTCATGAAGTTTGGTGGTGTTTCCGGATTCCTTGAAGGATTTAGGGGTAGGAATCTCGTTGTCTATCGGTTCAAAGATGGTTGCCATGGAAGGGAACATTGTTTCCGGATCGGTAGAGATGCTGTCTTTGCCGAATAGCTGAAAATGCGCATACTGGCGGCTTTTGAGTATGCGCAACTTTGAACTCCCCCCAAATTTCGCATCTTTCGAAGTGGGGACAAAACGGTCGGCCATGTGTTCTATGAAGAAGGTTACGGTGTCGCTCTGGTTACTCATGCTGAAATATTCCCGCACATAGAAAGTCTGCTTCAGAATATTGCGCTTGACTGGGACAACCACCACCTCGCCCATGTCATGGTAAACGGGTGTCATCTCCCAAGACTTGTCTTCCGGGCGACCAATGACAAGCGGTTCGTAACCCATGCTGCGAATGGTAATGGGGTAGGCGGCATCGGGAATCTGGGAGAAGCCTCCGTCTTTTCCGGTCAGCCCTATCACATTTCCGGCAGCATCAAAGATTGAGGCTGTGGAAACAGGCAGGCGGTCTAATGCGTCAACAACTCGCCTTTGGGCCTCGATGGGGAGAGTGACCATAAACATCCCCCATAAAAAAGGAAGAAAGAATTTACTTGTTATTTTCATGCTTGTTTTTCTTTTTTTATTTTTTTACTTTCGCAAAAGTATATCTTTTTCCCGAAACCTTAAAATAAAGGAGTGCTACATTTTGTCCTACATTTGGCTCTTTTATATATAAAAATGGTAAATGTAGACCGATTTGTATACAGAAAAGTATGGAGAGATAAATAATTTTTAATAATTTTGCAGCAAAAATTATGGATATATCTACAAAAATGGAAGAACAACCTACAGAGAATATACAAGAAAAAGGCGTTGCTCCGTATGAAAAATGCTTGAATTGCGGCACAAAGTTACAAGGAATGTACTGTCATAAATGTGGACAGCATGCCTCAAATCCAACACCAAAAGTGTGGGAGTTTATCCTTGAATACATGAACAACGCTTTTATTTGGGATCAAAATTTCTTTTCCACAATATGGCAACTGCTTCGTCGTCCGGGCTATCTGACCAAAGTTTTCAATGCCGGAAAATTTGTGGCCTATGAAAACCCGTTGAAGCTGAACATGTTCTTCCTTTTTGTGTTCATTTCCATCTTCCTGCTCTTCTCTGACATTGAGAAGACCGACGAGTCCTTTGACAACGTGGCAAACAACGAACTGGTTCGTCCAGGACTGTCAATGAAGGCCATTACCGAGAATGAGGATTACGCCAAAAAGATGGAGGGCTCGGCAAGGGATACCGTCAAACTGGCCGTACCGTTATTCACGGCAGAGAAATACCCGCAGATTCTCAGCATAATTCGCCCTCTGACGAATTATGGAGAGGAGGAAGAAAGGCTGGACACCTTTGTGGTTGCCATTCCCCGAGTCTTGATTCAGGACAAAATCATAACAAACGAGGGCGGTGAGGTCTATGCCTTCTCGGAGAGGAACGAGAAGGTGGACAATATGCTGAGCCTGGGCATGGTGGGCACGATATTGGAGAAAATGGCTCAGATATTGGCACAGTACTTCCCCATGATCATCCTGCTGACATCGCCCCTTTTGGCCTTTGCCGTGCAGTTATTGCAACGGAAGCGGAAAGAACCGACCATCAACTTCTTCATCTTTGCCCTGCATTACACGGCACTTGTCGAATTCCTGCTGCTGGTAATCTATGTGTTATACCTTACCCTTCAGCCAAGCCTGGACATCCTGCAGTGGGTGATGGGACTGGGTTCCTGCCTGTACCTGACCGTTGCCGTAAGAAACGTATACGAGAAGAATTCATGGATGAAGTCAATTGTTATGGCATTGCTGATAAACCTCATCTATCTTCTGATTTGCGCCCTGATTCTCTTTGAGATTCTCATGGTTGCGACTTTCCTTTCCATATAATGACACCCATTGCCCTGTATCACTTTTCCGTATATATATAATAATGTAATATGCATCTATCCCCTTGGCGCAAAAACATCCTGTTGCTTCTCGTCTCAATGCTGATATGCTGTACCGGCCTGGCCAACGAGGACCTCTTCCGAAAGGCGAGAACATTGCAGCGCGACGGTAGACATGAAGAAGCTATAGAGGCTTTCATGTCCTACCTGGCACAGCCCGTGGGCGAAGATTCCCAACAGCTAACCTTGTACATTGAGGCTCTGGTACAACTGATGAATACCTACCAGAGCAAGGGGGAACCGGATGCTTGCATATCAGCACTGGAAAAGGTGTTCAAGACTTCTGCCATCCTGCAAAACCAGTGTTTGAGGGACTTTTATTCGGTAAAGGGATATGCCTTGTCGCGTACGGAACGTATGAGGGAGGCGGAAGAAACAATGCTGAAAGCCTTAGCCCTGCCCCTTTATCAGGCTACGCCCGAACGCTATTTCCGCGATTATGCTTATGCCGCGGCCGTGTTTTACAGCAATCCCAATTACCGGAAAGAGGTGGTAAACTGGTGCGAGGAGGCGATGGCGCAAGCCGAACAGTGCCGAAACACTTCGGGCAAGCAATGGGTGGCAGCCATGTTGGGCTCGCTGTACAAGCGGAACGGAAACATCAACAAAGCCATTGAGCTTTTTTTGCAAGGGAAGGAAGAGGCAGAGGCGAGGAAGGACGATTTGGGCGTGCTGAATTGCTTGCACACGTTGATTGACCTTTTCCTTGACTTTGACATCCCCGAATACGCCAACCGGTATGCATCGGAAGCCATTCTTGTGGAGAAGAGCATGAAAAAGAGGAATCCAATGGTTTCGGCACAAACATATATTAATAAAGGACGTGCGTTGCATCAGCTTGGAGAATCTGATTCTGTCCTTTATTATACAGAAAAGGCGCAAGAGTTGTGTCATTCATTGCCCTATAACAGCGGTATGGTAGATGTCGGTCTTTTGCGTGGCGCCTTTTTAACAGAAAAGGGTGGAGATTCCTTGCATTTAGGTGTTAAGGAACTGAAGCAGGTGGTCCTTCAGGGTACAGCCATCAACCGCGCAAAGGCTTATCACCAATTGGCGCAAGCTTATCTGAAGTATGAAAAGGAGAACACAGCAGAAATGATGCTAGACAGCATGTATACGTTGCTGGCGCAGAGTGAACCGCCGGCATGTATTCCTATTGACTATAAGCCAATTCTGAATCACTATCTGAAAAGCAGAAACCAGAAGAAGGTGGAACGATATGTAAGACTGATGCTGCAGGAACAGCAGACGTTCAAGGATCTGCGGCTGAACTTTAATCTGGTGGATGCCATCGTTGACTTGCAAACCGAACAAAAGAGACAAGAGATTAAGATTGTCCAGCTGGCACAGACGAACCAACGCCTTTGGCTGCTGAGTTGTATCGCATTGGCTGTTAGCGTAATTTTTATTGTATCGGCACTCCTTTTCCGCCAAAAGAAGCGGCATAGGGTTCAGATGAAGCAGGTAAATGAAAAGCTTGCCTCATTGATGCAAATACTAAGTAAGTCCAACGCTGAAGGGGAATTGAGGGCGCACGAAATCAACGAATACCTGGATGCAAGAGACAGCCGGAGGGAATTGGAGATGCTGACACCTTCCATCCTTCTGACAGAAGGGGAACCTAAGTTCCGCCAATGTTTTGAACTGCTGTATCCGGATTTCCTTCCCCGTCTGCGAAAAAGAGTTCCTTCCATTTCCCGACGTGAAGAGCTTTTCTCAATGCTCATCATCTTGAAACAAGACAATAAGGATGTTGCCGAACTATTGGCCATTGCTCCACGAAGCGTCTTGATGCTTCGCTACCGTTTCCGCCAAAAAATAGGGTTGCCGAGCGACAATTCGTTGGAGAATTTTATAGAAGAGACATTGAGGTTCGAAGACGAATCCGGTGAAATTGTAGTCAATTTTGATTCGCAAAATGGCAGTTCTCCATCATAGGACATTTTGAGCATCAGCATTGAGCGATTATACGAGTTCTTCCTCAGCAACCACGGTTGGATAGGTTGTCTGCTCGTCATTAATCAGGTTGATGCCAAGCGCATCCTCAAGTTTGGATAGGGTGTCAAGGGGCATGTTTTCCCTGCCTTTCAGAATTTTTGAAACGTATTGTTGTGTACAATTCATTCGTTCTGCAAGCGCTTTTTACCCAAAAAAGAAAACCCTCGCAAAATCCGTGTGAGGATTCTTGCGAGGGTTGGACTCATGCCGCAATCGGCAAAATGGGGATTGATTACAACTTGTCGTTAGAACCGAGCACGTTGATAATCTTGTGGGTATACAGCTTCTTCATGTTGTCGCGAGCGGGACCCAGGTACTTGCGGGGGTCGAACTCTGCGGGCTTCTCGGCGAAGGTCTGACGGATAGCTGCGGTCATAGCCAGACGAGAGTCAGAGTCGATGTTGATCTTGCAAACAGCGCTCTTTGCAGCCTCGCGCAACCACTCTTCGGGAATACCGATGGCAGCCTTCAGGGCACCGCCGAACTTGTTGATGGTCTCAACCTCGTCCTGGGGAACTGAAGAAGAACCGTGCAGTACGATGGGGAATCCGGGGAGCTTCTCCTCAACAGCCTTCAATACGTCGAATGCCAAGGGAGGAGGAACCATACGGCCGGTAGCGGGATCGATGGTGCACTGTTCGGGAGTGAACTTGTAAGCACCGTGGCTGGTACCAATAGAGATAGCCAAAGAGTCGCAACCGGTGCGGGTAGCGAAGTCGATTACTTCTTCGGGATCGGTGTAGGTGTGGTGGTCAGAAGAAACTTCGTCTTCAACACCAGCCAAAACGCCCAGCTCGCCTTCAACGGTTACGTCGAACTGATGAGCATACTCAACAACCTTCTTGGTGAGGGCTACGTTCTCCTCGTAGGGGAGGTGAGAACCGTCGATCATCACTGAAGAGAAACCAGAGTCGATACAGCTCTTGCAGGTTTCGAAAGTGTCACCGTGGTCGAGGTGCAGAACAATCTGAGGATTCTGGCAGCCCAGTTCCTTCGCGTATTCAACAGCACCCTGAGCCATGTAGCGCAACAGAGTGGCGTTGGCATACTGACGGGCACCCTTAGATACCTGGAGGATAACGGGAGAGTTGGTCTCTACTGCTGCAGAGATGATGGCCTGCATCTGCTCCATGTTGTTGAAGTTGAAAGCGGGGATGGCATAGCCACCTGCTACTGCCTTGGCAAACATTTCACGGGTGTTCACCAGACCCAATTCCTTGTAACTTGTCATAATCGTTAAGTAGAATTTGTTATTATATTAATAATGAAATGACTTTCTGTGTGCAAAGGTACATAAATCTGCACGAATTTGGGCATCTTTTGCTCATTTTTTTAGAGCCGATTGCAAGAAACGGCCACTTTGGCGCTCAGTTTTCCCGATTTCAGTGGTTGCAGATACATTGCCCGAATCATGCGTGAAAGACAAAACAAGGGGAAAATCAGAAAATTATCCTTAAAAACTTTGGCTGATTCGGCAAAATCCTATACCTTTGCATGCTGAAAAAGCATTTCAACTCGTTATACAGACCATTACACATATAGTTACCAGCTATATATCAAGAAGATAAATAATAAAAATATTAAAGATATGAAACAAGGCATTCATCCCGAAAACTATCGTACTGTTGTGTTCAAGGACATGAGCAACGGCGATATGTTCCTGAGCCGCTCTACTTGCAAGACCAACGATACCGTTGAGTTCGAGGGCGAGACTTATCCTGTAGTTAAGTTGGAAATCTCTAACACCTCTCACCCCTTCTATACTGGTAAGAGCAAGTTGGTGGACACCGCAGGTCGTGTGGACAAGTTCATGAGCCGCTACGCCAGAGCCAAGAAGTAATCGAGGTACTGGATCAAGAGAAAAACAACAGGTGTGGATACCTTCTGGTATTAGCACCTGTTTTTCTTTTAAGGATCGTTTATTAATTTTACAATGTCATGAAGAAAATCTTATTTAGTGCAATGTGTGTGGTAATGCTTCTCGCTTCATGCGGCGACAAGAAGGATTACACTGCCTTTGTCGACCCCTACATTGGTTCTGGCGGTCATGGGCATGTCTTTGTTGGTGCCAGCACTCCATTCGGTATGGTGCAGCTCGGCCCCCATCAGATTGTAGAGGACTGGGATTGGTGTTCTGGTTATCATTACAGTGATTCGCTGGTTTTCGGATTCTCCCATACCCGCCTCACCGGTACGGGCTGTGGCGATCTTGGAGACATCCTTTTTATGCCTTTTGCTCCCGGAAAGGAGAAGATTGACAACCGCTATCTGGATTCAAGGGAAGCAGATTGCAAGCATTTGTTCGCAAGACTTGACCATAATCTTGAAAGTGTGAAACCTGGTCTCTATACCGTGGAGTTGCCGGACTATGGCGTGAATGTGCGTCTGACAACAACCGACAGGACTGGCTTGCATGAATATACTTTTACCGATGAGCAGTCGGCCATTCTGATTGATCCCTGTACCGGAGCCTGCGGTGACAGAACCACCGACTGGAGTCTTGAAGTGGTAGACCCCACACATGTGAAGGGTTTCAGACATTCAGAGGGTTGGGCAAACCATATCGTGTATTTTGTGGCAGAATTTTCTCAACCTATTATCGGTCAGGAAGAAATGCATATCGTGCATGATGAATATGCCACAGCATTAAAATTCGACACGTCTAAGGAGAAGAAGGTTCTTGTAAAGGTGGGCATCTCTGCCGTAAGTTGTGAGAATGCCGCAGAAAACCTTGCCGCAGAACTTTCTGGCTGGGATTTTGACCGCGTATATGCGGAGACCAAGAACAAGTGGAACGAAGAACTTGGCCGCATTGACATTGAACCTATGGACGAGAAACAGCAGCGTATCTTCTACACCGCCATGTATCACTCGATGATTGCACCCTCGCTCTTCAGTGATGTGAACGGCGAGTATCGTGGTGCCGACGGCAAGAATCACCAAGCCGAGGAGAAGCAATATACCATGCTTTCTCTTTGGGATACTTACAGAGCGGCATATCCTCTCTTCACCCTAATCAATGAAGAGATGTCCACATCGCTGGTGTCTACCTTCATGAATATCTATGAGCAGCAGGGTACGCTCCCCGTATGGCACTTACAGGGTTGGGAAACCAACTGTATGCCTGGCAATCCGGCGGTGATCTGTCTGGCCGACCTTTGTCTGAAGGGCTATGTGAAGGATGTGCCTGCCGCACTGGAGGCGATGAAGAAGTCTTCCATGCGCGAAGACCGTGGTGTGGGATACATTAAGGAGTACGGCTTCATCCCTTATGACAAGAGCGACGAGCCCGAAGTGGTGTCAAGATGTATGGAACATGCCATTGCCGATGCCTCGCTGGCCAAAGTGGCCAAGATGCAGGGCGATGCCGAGGCTGCTGAATACTTTGGCAATCGCAGCAAGTCTTGGGAGAAATATTATGACCCCTCGGTGCGCCTTGTCCGTGCCAGAGCGGCTGACGGTACATGGCGCGAGCCTTTCGATCCCTATCTGGCCAGACATTATGCGGACTTCAGCGAGGGTAACGCCTGGCAGTATACTTGGCTTGTGCCCCACGATGTGCAGACTCTGGTGGACACTCTGGGCGGTCCCGAACACTTTACCGCTAAACTTGATACCTTTTTTGTGGAAGAGGGTGACAGAAGTAACTTCGGTGTTGATGTAACCGGCCTTATCGGCCAGTACGCTCACGGTAACGAGCCGAGCCACCACATTGCCTACCTTTATAATTATGTAGGTCATCAGGAGAAGTGTGCGGAAAGGGTGCGCCAGATTCTTACTGAACTTTACTTTGACGACCATAGCGGTGTGTGTGGAAACGAAGATGCCGGTCAGATGTCTGCTTGGTATGTCCTTTCTGCAATAGGTTTGTATCAGGTAGACCCAGCGGCAGGAGAATTCCAATTCGGTTCGCCCATCGTGCATAAGGCTACATTGAATGTGGGCGGCGGAAAGAATTTTACTGTGATTGCCCACAACAACTCCATAGAAAATATTTATATCCAGGACGTTAAGCTCAATGGAAAGCCTCATGCCGAAACAAGCATCACATACGATCAGATAAAGGCTGGCGGAACGCTCGAATTCACAATGGGTGCAACGCCTGTCAAGTAAGATTTCTTTGCAGAGGAGTTTATACAGAAAATGCGCGGGAGAGACCGCGCATTTTCTGCGTTTTAAAGGCTTTTATCGTGTGAAACCTTTACCGTTCCAGCGGTAACGGAGGGGTTGGACGTATTTCTGTGCTATCTCCTTTTCTTTACCCGAGAGTTCGGAGGTTTGTATCGTTAGCGTCAGTTCCGTGTTCTCCTTGTCCGCGGAAATTTGAATCAGCAGGAGGTCTTCCAGGGAACGCTGTGCAAAGCTTGCGTCTCTTGCGAGGCTATCCGGGACGGATGTCCAGAAATCGGCGGCATGGGGCATGGGGAATGTCATTGCGTAAGGTTCCCAATTTCGGGTGAAGAATGAAATCCGGCTGTCAGGGGCAGGACCCAGGCAAGTGTTGATTAGGCAGAACACGGAATCGTTCAGCATCTTGATTTCTACCACGCTTCTTTCGCTGGGTTTAATTTGGAGGTAAGAATCGGTGAGTACGCTCATTTCCGCTTTTTGTTCCAGCTTGTTCTTCACCGTGGCTTTCATGTTGTTTTCGATGAGGTCTATGCAGTCCAACCGATTGTTGGTGGTCAGCAAGGGGAAAATACTGTCGGGCGCAACGGCGAAGACTTCCTTGGCCTTTGTTTGCGAGAAGGTGGAAAGCCCACTCATTGCCAACATGATGAGGAAAAATGTTCTCATTTTCTTTTTTGTTTATTTACTTCCCAAATAGAGGAAAATCAGTCCTAACAATACAAGCAGTAGGTCGATGGCCTTACTCTTGAGGTTCTTTTCGCGGAAGAGATAGGCTCCCAGCAGGAAGCTGACCACCACGCTGCCGCGGCGTACCATACTTACGATACTTACCATGGCTCCGTCCATGCTGAGAGCGTAGAAATAGGCAAAATCTGCCATGCTGAGGAAAACGCTGATCCAGACGATGGAGCCTTTCCAACGGAATGGGGTGGTGCGGTGGCGGGTAGGAAACCAAAGGCACAGTACCATGACGCTCATCATCAACAACTGGTAGAAGTTGTAATAGCTCTGCACGGTCATGGGCTGCAGTCCCACACCACCGTTTTCTGGCGGGGCCATCAGATATTTGTCATAAAGTCCGCTGATGGCACCCAGTATGGCTGCCGCCACGATCATGGCCACCCAACGGTTGTGCTTGAAGTCGATTCCTTCCTTTTTCCCGCTTCTGCTCAGTAAGAAGAAGCTGACGATGGCCAGTGTAACGCCAATCCATTGGAACAGGTTGAGTTGCTCGCCGAAGACAAGCATGGCGCCCAACAGTACCATGATGGGGCGTGTGGCGTTGATGGGCCCCACCAGTGTGAGCGGAAGATGCTTCATGCCGAAGTAGCCGCAGAGCCAACTGCTCAGTACGATGCAACTTTTCAGCACGATGAACTTCTGTACGTCCCACCCTCCGAAATCGGAATGGAACAGGTGGCCGGAAGGAATCTCGCCGGAAGCGGAAAGCCCGACGAACGGGAGGAAGATGAGGCTGCAGAACAGTGTGTTGAGAAACAGGACAGGAATGACGGCATTGCCGCTGAGCGAGCGTTTCTTGAATACATCGTAGCAACCCAACAGGGCGGCACTGAGAAAAGCGAAGGCTAACCACATAAACTGTAATCCTTTGTTAATATGTTACATCCACCAGGAATAACGCTTTTCCTGGTACGCTCTCTCCGGCCCTGCAGCGGTCTTTGTCTTCAATGACCTTGCGGAAGCCTTCTATCGAGAGTTTGCCTCTGCCCACTTCGATGAGTGTGCCCACAATGGCACGCACCATGTTGCGCAGGAACCGGTTGGCCGTTATGGTGAATCGCCATACTCCGGGCGCAGTCTCTTCCCAAAAAGCTTGCGTGATGGTGCAGTCGTTGGTCTTGGTGTCCGTGTTCACTTTGCTGAAACTGGTGAAGTCGCGGTATTCCATCAAGGTCTGTGCGGCTTCGTTCATGCGTTGGAAATCAAGCTGTCCGTAGACCTGCCAACTATAGGCGTTCAGAAAGGGCGACTTGTGGGTGTGGATATGGTAATGGTATGTGCGGCTGGTGGCACTGAAGCGGGCATGAAGGTCGTCTGCCACCCGCTCTACCTTGGATACGGCAATGTCCGGTGGCAGAATCTTGTTCAGCTTGTATGCCAGCTGTGGACAGTCAATTTCTCCGGCGTCAAAATGGGCCGCCATCGTGCGGGCATGCACTCCGGCATCTGTGCGGCCGGCACCCACAACCTCCACTTCGCAGCGCAGAAGAGTGGACAGCCCTTTTTGCAATGTCTCCTGCACGCTGATACCGTTGGGTTGTATCTGCCAACCGTGGTAGCGTGTGCCGTCATACGCAAAGTATATGAAATATCTCATCGTCTTGTCTGTTCTTTCCGAACCATATTGATTTCCGCTGCAAAGGTAAGAAAATATGGTTAAAAGCGCAAAAGGAAAGAAGGGGTATTTTTATTTCCCTCGGGAGGGCGTTCTTTTTCCCTCCCGAGGAAAATGAAAAACTTGTTAAATCCAGCTGATTTCTGACCTTACATTTGTGGGAAAGGCAATTATTGGCTAACTTTGCTTTCCGAAAGACGTTTGAAACGAGAAAAAGGACGGATGAAGAGTGTGAATTTAGTCTGCCTGCTTGCCCTGCTTGTTTGCATGGGCTGTAAGCGGGAAAAGCCAGAGGTAAAGACCGTGGAAGAGCCCGTGGAGGTGCCTCTGGTGGTTGGCGGAACGGATGCGGTTTCGCGCATAAAGGCGTTGTATGAGGGGCTCTTCACACATTATAACAAAGGCGATTTCGCCTATGACGTCCAATCGGTTTTTTCTTCCCGTCTCAGGGGAATCTGGAGCCAATTGCCAGAGAACGAATTGGTGTACAGTTCCAATATCTGGACGGATTTGCAGGATTTCGACAGCTTGGTGCTTGAGATGGTCACGCTGGAAAGCCAGATTGAGGACACGGCCATGGTGGCGGTGCGTTTCCGCGCTTTCGAGGACGATATCCGTTCTGTCCGTGTCCGGGCTGTGCGTGAAAGTCTGCGGGGCAATCTGGACTGGTATGTGGATGACATTATCCATCCTCATCAGGACGGGCCGCAATCCATTGCCGGTATAGCGAGGGGATATGCCGCCGATTCCATTGTTCATTACTTGTGGGAGTATGGCGAATTCAATACGCACCAAGAGGATAATGTCATTGAACTGCGTTTCAAGGATAGCGTGGTGGTGGACGGATTTTTCTGGGGCACGAGCGATGAGTTCTATGATGCCCGCGAAGGTTTCTATCCGGGCTTTTCCGTATGGCAGATGCAGGACATCAGCATGGCGGGAGATACGATTGGCTTCATGCTGGACTCAAGAGACGTGGACTATTTCAGCGGGCCGTTGGCCTTGGATGTGCATACCGCCATGGAGGCAAAGCGGGAGGGCTACTACTTGTGGAGGCAGTTTTCCTTCGAGTATTTCCAGGACACCGTCCGTTACCAGGGCAGGCTGATGCAGGACACCCTTCTACTGTTCAAGGAAAAGTCGAAATTTCCGTACTATGAGGAACATCGTTTTGTGCGCAAGACGGAGGAGGAAATCATGCAGTCGGGTTACGGCCAATGCGATTACGAAGAGGACAACCGGCAATCGCTCCTGAATTTGTATTGAAAGCAATAAAAATAAAAAAAAGAGAACCTGATGTGGGATTCTCTTTTTTTGTTGGGCTACCCGGACTCGAACCAGGAAAGGCAGGACCAGAATCTGCAGTGTTACCATTACACCATAGCCCAATCGTTTTTTGTTTTCGCAGCCAGGCTCCAGCCCTGCTTGCGTTGCTTCAGAGGAGTTGGGCTACCCGGACTCGAACCAGGAAAGGCAGGACCAGAATCTGCAGTGTTACCATTACACCATAGCCCAATAAAAAAGGTTTTTCCTCTTTTGCGCTGCAAATTTACATACTTTTTTTGAAGTGACAAACGATTATGGCAAAAAAATGTTAATTATTTGTTTTTTATCGTAACAATCAGTACCTTTGTGCGACTTTTCACCTTATATATATTTATAGACGGCAAAAAATGCAATCAGATAGTACAAAAAGAATGGTGCAGATCATCATTGATGCACTTCAAGATAAGAAAGGCCGCAATATAGTGGATGTGGACCTGAGCGTAATCCCCGACACCATTTGCAACCACATGATAATATGTACCGGAGGTTCGCCCGCACAGCTTAATGCCCTGGCATCGAGTGTGGACGACAAAGTGCGCAGCGAACTGCATATTCATCCCCTGGCTGTGGATGGCATGCATTATGCCCATTGGGTGGCCATGGACTATGCGGACGTGATGGTGCACATATTCTTGGAGGAGGAGCGCGACTTCTATGACATCGAACATCTGTGGGCCGATGCGGAACTGGCCTTTATCCCCGATTTGGACTGAAGTGCTTCCGAAAGGATATTGTAAAATCAGAAAAAGAGAAAAATGGAAGAAAAAAACAAGAAGAACAATAACGGGCCCAAGATAAACCTGACCTGGATATATGTCATCATTGCGGGCATATTGGGTTATCTGGTATTGACCAGTGACAACAAGACAGCCGTGATGGGCGGAAGCAGCAAGTCTGTGGCTTATGGCGAATTCAAGACCTATGTGGAAAACGGATATGCCCAGCGTATCATTGCCAACAAGGACGATGGCGAACTGCAGATGTATGTGGACGCGGAGCACATTCGTGACGTGTTCAAGAACATGCCCGTAGAAAGGGGCAGGGTGCCTTATGTGGAAACCGAGTACCCCTCCAATGACAAACTGGACGAGTTCCTTGCCGACCAGCAGGAATTGGGTAACTTTAACGGCGATGTAACCTATAAGAAGAACAGCAGCCTTTTCGGCAATTTCCTGTGGAGCTTCGGCCCCCTAATTTTCCTTCTGTTCATGTGGATGTTTGTGATGCGTCGCATGGGCGGCGGCGGTTCGGGCGGCGGACCGATGGGAATCTTCAATGTGGGCAAAAGTCGTGCCCGACTGGTAGAAAAGGACCATGTAGGCCGTGTAACCTTTGCCGATGTGGCCGGACAAGCCGGTGCCAAGCAGGAGGTGCAGGAAATTGTGGAGTTTCTGAAGAATCCCAAAAAGTTTACTGAACTGGGAGGAAAGATTCCCAAAGGCGCCTTGCTGGTGGGACCTCCGGGAACGGGTAAGACCCTGCTGGCCAAGGCTGTAGCAGGCGAGGCGGACGTACCCTTCTTCTCCATGTCCGGTTCCGACTTTGTGGAGATGTTTGTGGGTGTGGGTGCCAGCCGAGTGCGCGATCTCTTCCGTCAGGCCAAGGAAAAGAGTCCTTGCATCATTTTCATTGACGAGATTGATGCTGTGGGACGTGCCCGTTCTAAGGGTGCGGCTATGGGTGGCAATGACGAGCGCGAAAGCACGCTCAATCAGTTGCTTACGGAAATGGACGGTTTTGGCACCAATAGCGGTGTCATCATCTTGGCCGCAACCAACCGTGCTGATGTATTGGACAAGGCATTGCTGCGTGCAGGACGCTTTGACCGTCAGATATATGTCGACCTTCCCGACCTGAATGAGCGTAAGGAAATCTTCCAGGTGCATTTGCGCCCCATCAAGGCCGACGATTCGCTCGATGTGGATTTCCTGGCCCGCCAGACGCCTGGCTTCAGTGGTGCGGACATAGCCAATGTATGTAACGAGGCGGCACTGATTGCTGCGCGCCACAACAAGACGCATGTCAGCCGCGAGGATTTTCTGGCGGCAGTGGACCGTATCATCGGAGGTCTGGAAAAGAAAACCAAGGTGATGACGGCAGCCGAGAAGAAGACCATTGCCCTGCACGAGGCCGGCCATGCAGCCATAAGCTGGCTTCTTGAATATGCCAACCCCTTGGTAAAAGTTACCATCGTTCCCCGTGGCCGTGCACTGGGCGCAGCCTGGTATCTGCCCGAAGAACGACAGATAACCACACGCGAACAGATGTTGGACGAAATGTGTGCCACATTGGCGGGAAGAGCGGCTGAACAGCTCTGTACCGGACATATCAGTAGCGGTGCCATGAATGATTTGGAACGTGTGACCAAGCAGGCATACGGCATGATTGCTTATATGGGAATGGGCGAGGGCTTGCAGAACATTTGCTATTATAATACGGATGAATACTCGTTCCACCGTCCCTATTCGGAAACTACGGCACAGCTCATTGACGAGGATGTGAAGAAGATGATTGCCGAGCAGTACGACCGTGCCTGCCAAATCCTTAGTGAACACCGCGAGCAGCATGCTTTGCTGGCGGAACGTCTGGTTGAGCGTGAGGTGGTCTTTGCCGAGGATGTGGAAGAAATCTTCGGCCCGCGTCCCTGGACCAGCCGCACGGAAGAACTGCTGGCTGCGGATGAAAAAAAACAGGAGACGGAAGACGCACCGGAGAATAACGACAAGAATATAGAATCTGAAGAAGTATGAAGAATTTGATAGTCAGAGCCCTAACCGGGGCTGTATATGTGGTATTGCTGGCGGGATGTACGTTGTATGGTCCCGTGTCGGCATATCTGTTTTTCTCAATTGTGGCAATGGCTACATTGTGGGAGTTCAGTACCTTGATGAACCGTCATTACGGTGCGTCGCTGATACCTTATCTTAATTCATTTGCAGGCATTCTGCTCACTTCTGCTGTGTGGCTTTGGCTGGTGGGCGGAAATGGTACAGGGCAGGCTTTTGCCCTCTATGGCATGCTGATGCTTTACATGCTTGTAAGCGAATTGTATCGTAAGGCGGCAGACCCATTGAAGAACTGGGCGCTTGTTTTTGCGTCACAGATTTACGTGGCTTTACCTTTCGCCCTTTTGCCTCTGATGAGTGTGGGCTATGACGAAAACGGCCGTATTGTCTACGAATCCATCTATCCCATGGCGTTGTTCCTCTTTATCTGGATAAATGATACCGGCGCCTATCTATTCGGCTGTTCACTCAGCAGATATTTCACCGCTAAATTGTTCCCGCGCATTTCGCCTAAGAAATCGTGGGTGGGCAGCATCGGTGGCGGATTGCTTACTGTGGCGGCTTCGGTGGCGATTTCTTATTTCTTCCCAGGAATGCTCACGTTGCCTAAGTGGATAGGCTTTGCACTGGTGGTGGTAGTCTTCGGCACTTGGGGTGACTTGGTGGAAAGTCTGCTCAAACGCCAACTTGGCATCAAGGACAGCGGCAATGTGCTTCCCGGTCACGGTGGCATGTTGGATCGTTTCGACAGCAGCTTGCTTGCCATCCCTGCCGTAACACTCTACATGCTTCTGGTGAATACTTGATGCATGCGTCCGTAGATAAAAATTTTCAGGATAACAACAATGAACAAGAACGAAAATTCAAACAGAATACAGACGTCTCTGTTGAATCCCTACGAGAAAAAAGTTCTTATTTGGCTTGCCGAGCGTATGCCTTCATGGGTTACATCGGACATGCTGACATGGTTCAGTCTTTTTGCTGCGGTGCTGATTGCTGCCGGATACTTGCTTACGAACTATGCGCATGAGTGGTTGTGGCTCTGCTCCTTCGGTGTGGTGTTGCACTGGTTTGGCGATTCGCTTGACGGTACGTTGGCGCGCTTCCGCAACCAGTCTCGTCCCTTGTATGGTTTTTATATAGACCACAATATGGACTGTATGGCGCAGTTTTTCATCATAGGTGGTATGGGACTCTCTGCCTATATGCACCTTTGGTCGGCGCTGCTGATTCTTGCCGCTTACCTGGCACTGGAAGTCTATGTAATGATTTGTGCCCATCTGAAGAACGAATTCAAACTGACCTATGGCTTTATGGGACCTACGGAATTCCGCGTGTTCATGATTATGATCAATACGATATGGTATTTTGTGGAGCCTTTGCATGATTTCTGCCAGCCGGTGGAAGTGGGACCGTTGAAAACCGAATTGCTCAGCATGGATGTAGGTGGCGTGCTTGTCGCCCTGATCCTTTTCTCCATTTACATCAACAGCCTGGTAAAGGATGGCAAATTCTTTGCGAAGATTGATCCGCTGAAGAAGAAATAAGACGGTTGGTTTTTATGTAAAACTGGTAAACCCTCTGTCTCTTAATGGATAAGATTCTCAGATATCTCAAGTTTATGCTTTCCACACTTGCCGGAACGGCCGTAGATTGTGCGGTTATGTGGCTTTTGGCGGAAAAGCTGTTCACAGAAAACGAGATGGCGCAACTTTTCATTGCGCCATCCGTGTCTTTCGAGTGTGCCGTGTTCACCAATTATGTGCTGGCCTATTTTTTTGTGTGGAAGGATCGGGTGAAGGACCGTTCATTGCGCAATTTCTTTCTGCGCTTCTTCCCTTATAACGTGTCCTGCATTGCCGCTTTTCTCATTAAGATGATTCCGTTTGTCCTCATTCGTCATTTTGCGGGGCTGAACGTGGTGGTCTGCAACTTGCTTGCCCTTGCCGTGTCTGGCTTGTTCAACTTCATCATGAACGAATGGGTCATCTTCCGTAAGAAAAGTTAGTCACCGAAGGGGTTCCCTTTGGGGTGGCGGCTCACTACCCAGCGAAAGGCATTCACGAAGAGTAAGTTCTGTGTGGCGTCAGTAAAGCCCGTGTCGCCGTGTCCCATGTTCAGGTAAATCATCCTGTATCGGGTGTTGGTCCAGACAATGGGGAAGTCGCCCCAACGTACAATGTCCTTTATGCCGAAGGGGTACATTTTGGGCGATATGGAGAGTAGTATGCGCACATCCTTGTTTTTTCGTGGCGAGGGATTCCACATGTAGAATTCCGATTCGGGGATAACGAATGACGGTGGCAGCGTGCGTGTGATGGTGTGCGTGGTGTCACAATCTACCAGTGCAGGCTGTGGTGGCCAGTTGTTACAATAGAACGCGCCGCATCCTAAGAATTGGTTAAACCAAGGCCATTTGGTGTGTTTGTCGTTGTATGCCGCAGCGTGGAATCCCATCCATCCGCCTCCTTGTTCCATGTAGCGCTGAAATGCCTGACGTTCTTTTTCGCCGTGGGGCTGTGTGTTCAGCATGACGATGATGTTGTAGCGTTCCAGGCTGTCAGCAAACTGGTTGAAGTGGGTGGTGGTGTCCATGAGAAAGCCTTCGCCATAGCTCAGCTTGTGGAAAAAGCGGATGGCATCGCGGGAAAACTGTACATGAGCTTCTTCCACGTGAGGACTCCAGACAATGAGCGTACGGAAACGTGGCGCGCCGGCATAACTGGCAGGGTAGCCCTGCTGTGCCCGGGCAGGGGAAAACCACAGCCCGGCAAGGAGGAGAAGGAGAATGATGTGTTTCATCGTTATTTTTGTTTTTTAGGTTTTCTAAGATATCTAGTATTTCTAGAACATCTAGAGCTTCTAGGCCTTCTAGATAAATGTTATGGCAATGCCCAGCGGATGGCGTTGGCGAACATCTTTACAAAGTCGGGTTGTTGGAACAGGGCTGCGTCGTGGCCGAACTGGAAATAGACGTTGCGGGCGGGAACGGCAGGATTTGTCCAAATGACGGGATGGTCGCCCATACGCACAGCAGATGCCGGGCTGTAGCTGTGTTCGTCCACGTGAGCCAGGACGTGTACGTTGGGACGCGGACTGCTGTGATAGGTGTACCACTCGTCGCGCGGGATGCGGATGGTGTCTGGCAGTCCGGTGGTGACGGGATGGACGTGGTCTTCCAGACAGATGGTGCCATCGGACGGTGTCTCAATGTAACCTTTCCAGCGGATGCCGCCCATGAAACGGCTGAACCAGTCCCACATGGGGCCTGCGCCGAAGATGTCGCCCAGAAGTGTGGCGTGATGGAAACCGATGTAGCTGCCGGTGGCGTTCTCGATATAGTGGATGAAGTCGGCCTTGGCCGCATCGCTCCATGCGTATGGCGGATAGTCGAGTTGCAGGATGAGGTGATACTGCTCCAGCATGCCAGCCGGCACATCGCGCAGACTGGTGAGGCGGTCCACCTGGATGTTGAGCGAATCCTTGTGTGCATTGAGCCAGTTCAGCGCCGCCTGGCTGAAGGCCTCGTGTGCGTTGCCTTTCTCGGCGATGGCAAGAATGCGCCTGGGGGCTTCGGTGCCGCGTCGGTTCTGCATAAGACTGAGCTGCAGCGTGCGCCGTTTGTCACCTTGTGGTGTGTCGTCGGCATACTCCCAGTACATTCCGCCGCGCAGACCGTGATCCATGATATATTGGCACTTGATGGCGAGCGAACGCACATTGTCATAGCCGAATACCAGGGTATCGCCTTGGTTGGCCAGATAGGGAACTTGCGCCTCGTGGCTCCACCGTTCAGTAATGCCGGCCGGTAGCGGCTGTGTGCCGTTGTAACGGTCGAAGTGTTTGGGGCCGCGGCCGTAAAAGGGCATTCCCATTACCAACTTATCTCCCGGTACGCCTTTTTTCAAGTGCGATTCTATGGCTTTGGAGGTGCTCATCCATCCCGTTATGGGACTGTCGTACAAAGGCGAATGATGGCGCGGCGGATTGCCCATGTCGTATGCCATCACGTTCACAAAGTCGAGGTATTTGAGGCATGCGGAAAAGTCAATATACTCGCCGCTTGCCACCGTGGCGATGGTGAGCAGCCGCTTGTTTCCCAACGTCTTGCGGAGGTCGCGCATGAGCAGGGTGAAGTTGTCTGTGTCCTGTGGAGAGCAGGAAATACCGGCGCTGTTCTGGGTGGGGTATTCCCAATCGATGTCTATGCCATCCAGGTTGTATTCTTCCACAGCACGCAGACAGTCGCGGGCGAAAGCCTTGCGGCGGTCGGCCGAAGCTGCCATCTCGCTGAATCCACCGGCTCCCCATCCGCCCACAGAGAGCATGACACGCAGTTGGGGCGCCTCTTTCTTGAGTGCGGTAATCTGGCGCAGGCGTTCGGGGTTGTTGATGCGGATACCGTCGAAAGTCTTGTTCACCAGTGCGAAGGCATAATTGATGTGTGTCATGGAATGCGGGTCGGGGATGACTTTGGTCCAGGAGGTGACGTATGCCACCACAACTTTGCCGTCCTTCTCTGTGTTGCGTCGGGCGGCGCTTGCGCTTGCGGACATGAGCATGCACAGCGCCACAGTTGTCCAATATTTGAAAAGCTTCATTGTGTAATAATATTATTTTTGCTTCACGAAATTCGATTGCTCTATATTTATCCGTCTGCAAATATACAGGGAAATAGCCTATTATGCAATATTTTATTTGAAATAATACCACAAAAGTTGGTCTGAAGTTTTGTAGTTTTGAGAACGGAAATTTTGTAGGGACGGCCAAATATCATTATCTTTGTGCCATGAAACTGCATATATTCAATCCCGAGAATGATTTGGCACTGGCCGACGGACGCCCCGGCTTCACTGCCCCTGCAAGCGCACGACAGATGCGGCAGGAACTCTATTGGCTGCCCGAATGGTGGGCAGACGAGGGCGACCGTGTGTGGGACGGTGAGGAACCCATCAACTTGCAGCCCGGCGACGAGATTGTACCCTGGGGGTGGAGTCCGGCGCTTATTCACCAACTTAAGCGTGCGGGAGTGGACGATCGTTTTCTGCCCTCTGACGATGAAATGCAGCGGTTGCGTGCGCTTTCCAGCCGTCACACAGCCGTGGAGGCTTTGGCTAGGCTGCGTCAGGACGGCGTGGCTGGCGAATGGATGTGTGGCGAATCTGCGGTGTGCCGCACGTTCGACGAGGTGAATGCCTGCCGAGAGCGCTGGCCGCATACGCTGCTCAAGGCTCCTTGGAGCAGCAGCGGAAAGGGACTGATGCCAGACACAGATCCCCACATGGAGGCATGGGCGAGGCGCATCATCCGGCAGCAGGGCAGTGTGGTGGCGGAGCGCTGGCTCTACAAGACGGTGGACTTCGCCATGGAATTCCGTTGTGATGGCAGTGGCGGTGTTGAATACTGCGGCCTTTCCCTCTTTCACAACACTCCATCGGGCGCTTATGTGGGCAACTGGCTCGCTCCCGAGGAAGTGAAACGCCAATGGCTGGGCCAGTATGTCTCGCTGGACATGGTGGACAGTATCTGCCAGTGGTGGACAGACTATCTGAAGACTGTTCCCTACAAAGGTCCCGTGGGCGTGGACATGCTGCTTAGCCGAGAGGGCATTTGCCCCTGTGTGGAAATCAACTGGCGCATGACTATGGGCATGGTTTCCGTTCTGCTCGCCCAGCAGGGCCGCAGCGGCAAGTTCATGGTGCATTATGTACACGACCGTTATGCCGCAGAGATTGAAGGGTTTGGGTGATTTGACTGGATTTCCTAGAAGGGCTAGTTGTTCTAGTTCTTCTAGATATTCTAGCCCTTCTAAAAAGTCAAGGGAAAAAGCAAAATAACAAAAAATGAGACTCCTTTTCTTCCTTTTCCTCTTCTCGCTTCTGGCGCTTTCGGCTCCGGCGCAGCGACATGCCGTGTGGAGCCGGGGCGGCATTGTCCGCTCGGACACCACAAGCAAGCGCGTGACCCTCATCTTTACCGGCGCACATCATGCCGACGGTGCCGATGACATCCTTCGCACGCTGAAACAAGAACGTGTCAAGGGCGCATTCTTCCTCACTGGCAAGTTTCTGGAACTCTATCCCGATGTGGTGCGCCGCCTGGTGAAAGAGGGGCATTATGTGGGCAGCCACAGCTACGGCCATCTGCTCTATTTCCCCTGGGACAGTCCCAAGATGAGCGTTACCCGTGAGGAGTTTGAGCAGGATATCCAGCGCAGCTACAATGCGTTGGCTCCTTATGGCATCAGCATTAGGAACGCGCCTTATTTCGTTCCGCCTTATGAACATTACAACGACACCATCTCGGCATGGGCGCGCCACATGGGACTTACGCTCATCAACTTCACCCCCGGAAGCACCAGCAATGCCGACTACACCACGCCCCAAATGAAAAACTACCGCAGTTCGCAGACCATATACGAAAACATCCTGCGCCTGGAACAGGAAAAGGGACTGAACGGCCACCTGCTCCTTTTCCACATCGGCACGGTGGACGAGCGTACCGACAAGTTCTATCACAAACATCTTAAAATGCTGATTTGTGAGCTGAAACGGCGCGGATACAGGCTAAATAACCTTAAAAAACACACATTATAAATAAACAGCCAGATTTTTACAACCATCTGCTTTGCCGATAGATATAAATTTTATACTTTTGCAACAAAATTTAACAACATATTCCCGATGAAAAGAAAAATCCAGCACATTTTTGGTGCAATTGCCATTGCGGCAGCCGCACTGAGCGCTTGTACAGAGCATGTTGACACGTCGGCACGCTATGTATTCAAGGAAGAGACCATCGCAAGTTATCTGGCCAAGAACGCACAGTACAGTGAGTTCGTGAAGCTGATGAACATGGTGCCCGTTAGCGAAATGAGCGAGTCCACAGTTGGACAGCTGCTCGCCGCACGCGGAAACTACACCTGCTTCGCCCCCACAAACGAGGCCATTGACAAGTATCTGCAAAAGCTGACCGAGGAAGGTCTCATCAGCGCCCCCAACTGGGAATCATTCCCCAGCCAGCACAAGCTTGACTCTATCCGTGCCGTTGTCGTTCTGAACAGTGTGATTGACGGTGGCGACGTAACACAGTACAGCACATGGGACTTCCCCACAGAGACCAACGGCGAATTCCCTCTGTCAAACATGAACGACCGTCGTCTGACCGTAAGATACGTGAATGACCCCGACTCCATCTATCTCAACTATGACTGCCCCGTCAGCGTGCGCAACCGCGACATCCCCGCCATCAACGGAACCATCCATTGTGTGGAGAAGGTGCTCGCGCCCAGCGACATCAGCATGGCAACTCTCGTGGGTAAAATCCTTGAGACCAAGAAAGAAGGATTCCTGGTGGCTGCCAGAGTGCTTGACGCCTGCGGTCTGCTCGACACCCTCGGCAAGATTCAGGATGAAAAATATGAGAAGCTCTACCGTCAGGGACTTATCCCCGACTACGATGCCACAAAGAACAGCTGGGTGTTCCACGGCGCTTCTGGTTATCAGTTGGCACGTGCCCCCAAGCACCGTAAGTATGGTTTCACCATCTTTGCTGAGACTGACAGCTTCTGGACAGAGGCCATCGGAAAGCCCGCATTGGAAATCTATCCCGAAGACGTGCAGAACTGGGTGCTGGCCAACCAGCAGTATTCTGCGGAAGACAAGTTCGAGGCCGACAACAACTTCAAGTCTCCCGACAACCTGCTCAACCAGTGGATTACCTATCACATCCTGCCCTTCAAGACTCCTGCCAACAAGCTCGTGTACCACGTGAACGAGAAGGGATACTCACTCAACTCAAAGACCCTGACCATCCCCGTAATGGAATTCTACGCCACAATGGGCAAGCGCCGTCTGCTCAAGATCTACGAGAGCAAGGAGAGCAACGGAATCTATCTGAACCGCTTCCCCAACCTCAGAAACGGACGTAAGGAAGACTATCACGAAGCATCATGCGACGACGACAAGCGCGGAAGCTACATCGACAGCAAGTCTGACCGCGTATTGGAGTACGAGGCCGTGAACGGTATCATCTATGCCATCGACCGTCCTCTTGCATACACAGACGCTGTGCGTAACAACCTGGCCAAGAACCGTATCCGCTTCGAGAGCATGAGCCTCTTCCCCGAAGCCATGAGCAACGACATCCGTAAGCGCGACGATACCGATTACCGCTATCAGTTCGTTCACATTCCCAAGAACTCGGTTTACCACTACTTCGAGAACATGGACATGAACGACGAGACCAACATGGTTTACCTGAACTCATACGGCTACGACTGGTGTAACCTGCAGGCCGACGAAGTGAAGGCTGTGGGCCGCTACGAGGTGACCATCAAGCTTCCTCCCGTTCCCCGCAGCGGTACATACGAATTGCGCTACCGCGTACTGGCCAACGGCGACCGTGGTGTGGTACAGTTCTACTTTGGCGACAACAAGAACTTCATGCAGCCCACCGGTATTCCCGTGGACCTGACCATCGGATGCCGCCACCAGTCAACTGGTTGGGAAGACGACACCGAAGACATGGACTACAATGCCGAAGTGGACAAGCGCATGCGTAACAACAACAGAATGAAGGGTGCCGAGGCCATTGCCAACAGTGGCGGTTCTGCACGTAAGAGCAGCAACTCACACATCGTGCGCCACATCCTTCTGCGCCAGCACATCGATGCAAACAAGACCTACTACCTGCGCTTGAAGTCAGTGCTCGACTCTGACCGTAAGGAGCTTTACATGGACCACCTGGAGTGGTGTGCCAAGGAAGTCTACGACAACCCCGAACAGCCCGAAGACATCTGGTAATCGGTTCCGTCTGAACATACACAACATTCCAACATCAATAAAACCGAAGCAAGGGCTTGGAGCAACACGCTGCCAAGCCCTTGTTGCATACTTAGGCAAGGCCGCCACAATACCCCGTGCTGAACTTGTTGGGCGCGGGCAAACAGAAGGTGGTCAAACTGATTATTCGCCTTTGCCCATCGAGTACATTATAATATATATATAAGGCATGGCCGGGATGACTAAAACAGTGCGGTGTGGCAGTTTGGGCATCAGAATGATTGCTGGCGGTGTGGGGGAGGGGATTTTCATTTGGCCGAAAGGGCTTTTTGGGGGCTTGCTGATGGCTTTCCTGTTAAAAGATCCTGCGTATTATGTTGAAATTCTATTTCCACACGATGTAAAAGTGTAATTTCAGATTGAAATTCCATATTTACACTATGTAAAAGCACAATTTCAGATTGAAATTCCATATTTACACTATGTAAAAGCACAATTTCAGATTGAAATTCTATATTTACACTATGTGAAAGCATAATTTCAGATTGAAATTCTATTCCCACACTATGTAAAAGCGCAATTTCAGATTGAAATTCCATTTCCACACTATGCGAAAGTACAATTTCAGATTGAAATTCCATTTTTACACGGATTAAATGTTGTATTTCAGAAAATTTTTATATTTTCGTGCCGTAGGAAGTCCTTAAAGTGGGCGCCAGACCGAGTTTCAATCGTTAAAAAGTGCACAACATGGGAAGTTATCTGAAAATCGATCCCGTAAGACTGGGAAAATTCAACAAGGCAGAGTATGCCAGCCTGATGAATGACACAAAATTGCTTATTTTGGAGACTGGGGCGGAGAAGATAGGCGTGAGCCAGGCGCAGCTGGACGCTTTCTCCGCCAATGTGGAGAAGTTGACGGACATCATAGCGGAAAGCCGCGCCCGGATTGAGACGATGCAGATTGCCGAGGAGGACCGCAAGGCGGACGGGCTTGTCGTCTATCTGATGGCCACTATCCGCGCCAACCGCTCGTCGCCTCTGGAAGCGATGCGCGTTGCTGCCGAAGTGCTCTTCCTGGAGACCAAACCCTATGTGGGCTGCCAAAGGCTGCCGCAGGGGCAGAAGCTGGTGATGATACGCGCGCTGCTGACCGACCTCACCACGGAAGGGATGTACGCCCATGTGCAGACGCTCCATCTGGCCGACGTGGTGGAAGAGCTGGGCGTGGTGGCCGGTCGCCTGGGCGATCTCATCAGCCAGCGCACCTCGCAGCGTGCCGCCGAAAGGACTGAGCCGGCAAAGGTCGTGCGTGCCGAGATGGACGAACAGTTCGACGACATCCTGACCATCGCCTTTGTGACCAGCGTGGCGCATCCCAGCCCCGAGGCCACGCGCTTTGTCTCGCTGATGAACGCCGTTATTGCCGAATCGGAGACGGCTTACAAGCAGCGCACCGTACAGCGCACAAGACGGAAGAAGGAGTGAGTGATTGGCAAAGCGGAATCTGTTCTGCTTCACAATTCCGTAATGCGATAAAAAGAGGGCTGCCCCGGAGAGAGGGCAGCCCTTGTGGTATACCGTGTGCGGCATACTGTCCGCCGGCCGCACAGAGTGTGCTTTCTACTTGAAATCCAGCAGGTACATTTCGCCTTGCGTCTGGATAAGCATCTTGTCCCGCCATTGCGAACAGTCTTCCAGTTCGCCCTTCGTAACCTGGCTCAGGTCTATCACGTTGCGCATGGTGCGGGTGTTCAGATCCCATACGTACAGCTCGGAGGGATACTTCTCGTTGCCGAATCCGGTAGGCATATACAGCAGTCCGTCTCTGATCATCAGTCCTTGCCCGATGGGGTTGAAGGGAGCCTGATAGGTGTCCTCGATGAGATAGTTCTCCAGCAGGTCTTCTTCCGTGAGGGTAACTATCCCGTCTGTGGATTCGGATAGTTCGGGAATGCGGAACTTTACAATGCGGTGGCGGTTGGTGGGGTTGGTGTTGTCAACCGTATTGCCGTAGCCGTAAAGATAGTTTCTTTCAGCGTCCACCGCCCAGTTCAGCGCATAGCCGAAGAGCTTGTTGCGGTCCTTGAACACGATGGTCTGCACCAGGGTTGTCGACTTCATGTCTGGGGCGATGCGTTCTACGTACAGCACATCCTTGCGTCCGTTAATGCTGCCCCGCTGGCATTGCGCCACGTAAATGAGCGGGAAGGGGTCGTCTTTTTCATACCGTATGCGGCCAAAGGTAACCTCGTTGCAGTGGTTCTTCTCGTGATGGCTGGCAATCTGGAAAGGCTTTACCACCTGCTTCAGGGTCTTCCCGTCTGTGGTGTAGACCGACAGGTATCCGGTGTTCTGAAAGCTGAAGATATAGTCGTTCCATACGTCCATGCCCTGATAGCTTTGTTTCTCCTGCCCTTTCAGCTTGCCCAGGCAAAGCGCGTCGAGGGTGTGCGGCTTCATTACAATGGCCGGGCCATCATAACTGGTGGTTTTTACTTCGGCGGCGTTTTGTGCCGTCAGTGTGGAGGGGAGCAGGGCGCATGCGCACAGCATCCCTTTTACAAAGGTCTTTCTCATGTTGGCTTAATAAATTTTCTTGATTTCTGCTTCCTTATAATAATGGTGTAGGATGGACTGGAACTTGTGGCCCTGCTCGCCCATGACGGCGGCGCCAATCTGGCACATGCCCACACCGTGGCCCCATCCGCGACCGCAGAGCCGGAACCGTTGCGGAATGCCGTCCACAATGTCCAGACGTTCTACGCGGAAGGCGCTGCTCTTCAGGTGGGAATGGCTGAGCGTGCGGCGTATTTCAAGTTCTTTTCCAATGGTGAATTCCTTTTGGGTGCCCACAATCTTGAGCTTGCTCAGGTGTCCGCTCTGGCTCCGCTCCACGTCTTGCAGGTCGGTGATCTGGCCCAGTTCTGTGCGCAGATTCTCGCTTACCAGTTCCTGCATCTCCTGCTGGCTGTATTCCACGGTCCACTCCAGGAAGTCGGTGGTCTCGCGGTCATAGTCGTTCAGCACCTGGTCCAGCACCTGGGGTGTGGCCTGGCTGCAATAGGGGTCGTCCACATGTTGCAGATAGGGCAGGTCCTTGTTGTCCCAGCAGTGGCGGTAGGTGTTGGTCATTCCGCCGCAGCACTTTCCAAATCGTGCGTCGCAAATCTCGCCTCCGTATACGAGAATCTGTCCGCGTGTGGCGTCAATGGCTTGTTTCACCTGCGGGCTGAATGAGCGTGTTACGCCCTGATAGCGCTGGCAGTGGTCATCGGCGCATACGTCAAAGAGGGTGTGCTCCTCGCGGTCGTACCAGCGGATCATTTCGCTGTCCGACTTGCTGAACGAGAAGAACGTGTTGTGCTCGCCCTCGTGTTGGCGGCGGTGTTCCAGCTGTGCCATAATCCAGCTGCGGCTGATGACGGCAGACGCTTTCAGGAACTCCAGGCTGCAGGTGGCCTTCATCTCGCTGCTGATGACGCTTAGCAGATAGTCTTCCATCGGAATCTCGTTGATGAGCAGAATCTTCTCCTCGTCCACGATGAGGCGCAGCGTGCCGCGGAAGGTCTGGGTCTCGGTGCGCTCCCAATGGAATTGTTTTCCTATGGTCACTTGTTCCACGGAGAAACAAGACTCCTCTTGCTGCGGACGGAAGGTGAGGTGGTGGTACAGGCTGCCGTTCCACAGGATGCTGCCTTCGTGATACTGTACGGCCTGCTGTCCGCTCGCCAGGTTCCCCTTGGCCTTATAATCGTGGTGCAAATGGAAGGTGAGTTGTGTGGCAGACATCAGCCCCACCTTTACAGAAGGCTCCTCGGCATCGGTCTGCTGCAGGTCGCTGGAGATGCTCTCATCCTCTTCTTGCGGCTCCGGCTTCGGGGTGTCCTTTATCTGGTGTATCACGTCTTCCAACTGGTCATATTCCAGCGTGACTTCTTTCAGGATGGCCGCCGCTGTTTCCGGTGTCAGCTTGTTGAAGTCTTCTTCGCGTGGTGTGATGAAGAGTCCGCCCATGTCCAATGCGCCCGGACTGATGAGCAACTTGTCTTCGCCTTCCGCATAATAGCAGTCGGGACGGTGCTTTGAACGGGGGAAAAGCAACGTGATGACCTCATCGGGCTTTCCCACGCCACCTTCCTGGTGCCATGCAATCAGGTTCATGCGCGGCTCTTCCTCGCCTTCCGCAATGGGGAGCGCGTTGTAGAGACGTTGGCACAGGAGGCTGTCCGACTCGGTGGGGATGCTGCGGATGACAAAGACCGGGCACTGATAGTCGCGCAGAATGTACAGTCCGCATTGCGAACCTATGTATCCGGCCTCTTCCATGGACGCCGCTTCCTTTCCGGTCAGCGGGTACAGCTTCTCCAGCCGCTGCTGGTACATGTCCCAGTCGCGTTCTATGGGCACAATGCCGCGGCTTCCGGCCTGCAAGTGCATGTGGTCCGGGCAGGACGCGCCGCACAGGGGACCGTTGTAGAAGATGATATATCCCTTCATGTCCCAGGCCATGCGGCGCATGGTGCTGAAGTGGCTGTATATGCTTTGTGGGGTATGGCGTCTGGTGGGGATGGTGAAGTGCTGCGGTAGGATGGGGAAAGGGTTTACCAGAATCTGGTAGTGTTTTTCCACCATCAGTGTGTGCTGCTCCTTGGGACGGTTCTGGTCGCACAGGAAGCAGGGGCGTTCGGCAATGCTCTTCGAGTCTATCTTTGCTCCCGTGCTGACAATGCGGGCCGGGTTCCACTGGGCTTTCAGTGTCTGTTCGGAAACGCACAGGTCCTTGCTTTGTGTGCTGTCAAGCGCCTTGTAGTTCTGAGTGGCCAACGGCCAGTTTTCCACTTCCCGGGCAAAGAACGCCTGCATCTCTTCCGTGTCTACGTGGTGCTGCCATTTCTCGTTCAGTTTTTGTCGGGCACGGATTTCCAGCGTGCGCAGATGGTCTTTGTATCGGTTGTTCTTGTTTATCTTGTCCTGGCTCAGTGCGGCGTCGCTGTTCCCTTCCCATCGGCGGCAGAGGTACAGCTCATCATAGATGCGTCCGATACGGTAGCGGCGGCTGATCATCAGCCCCAGCGCATAGTCTTCTCCGTAGCTGGTGTTGGGGATATGAATCTTGCGCAAAAGCGGGGTGAAGAAGGCTCTTGGCGCGCCCAGTCCGTTTATGCGCAGGGCATTGTTGCGACCGTTCTGCGGTGTCCATTCGCGGTGGTCGATGAGGCCGGGAGGAAGGGTCTCCAGCTGGAAGTTGCACATCCGGTATGCGCCAATCACCATTACGGCCTTCTGCTCGTAAAAGGCATCCACGATGCGTTGCAGGGTTTGCGGACTGCTGTACAGGTCGTCGCTGTCCAGCTGCACCACAAAGCGTCCGGCCTGCGGGTGGTGCACGGCCATGTTCCAGCATCCGCCAATGCCCAGGTCATCGCGTTCGGGGATGAGATGGATCACCCGTTTGTCCTCGGCATATTTGGCAATGGCCTCTGTGGTGCCGTCCGTGCTGCCGTTGTCTACAATAATCAGATTGAAGGGGAAGGTGGTCTCCTGTGCCAATACGCTTTTTATGGCGTCCTCGATGGTGCGGACGCGGTTGCGGACAGGAATCACAACAGAAGCTTCAACTTCGAAGTCTCCCTCTCTCAAATCCGGTTCATCGTTTTCGTTGCCGTGCAGATAGGCGTTGATGGCACGTAAATGGCGGGTTACGGCACGTTCCATTTCCACTTGGCGCGACCGGTTTCTGGGGTCTACGTAGTCAAACTGTTTTTGTCCGCTCAAACGGGTGTCGTGCTCCATTTCTGTGTATAGGAACTCATTGACATGAACCGGCAGAGAACGGCGGCTGATGAACAGACGCAGGTCATATAGGGCGGCATGCTGATAGGTGTGCAGATGGCTTTGGCCTACATATTCCTTCAGCGCCTCGGTCTTAATGAGCAGTACGGAACCCATCTGGAAATCGTCTCGCACGGAACCTTCCTGATACTCAATCAGCGGCATGGCGCGCCGTTCTCCGTCGGGCGTCACAATGTAGTGGTCGGCATACCACATCTCGCCTCTGCTGTCTTCTGCAACGGACAGCAGGCGGTGCAGGGCATGGTAGCCCAACTTCAGCGTGTCGTACTTGGTATATAATAAAATGTATGGCGCGGTGGCCAGTTGCGCAATTTGCCTGATGGTGCGTGTGCCGCCAAATCCTCCCTCTTCTTGCAGGTAGTGTATGGCGGCTACGTGTTCGTCCGCACTCAGTTGGGCGACGGTTTCCCGAACCTGTTCTTCGCTGATCCAGGGGATGAAACAGTCTATTTTCGGTAAAACGGTATTCATATCTCTAATGTGGGATTTGATTACAATATGTCTGTTGTCGATACAAAAATACTTATTTTTTTTCTCTTATCCAAACGATGGGGCAAACGAATAGGGGATTACCGACTTTCTTTGCGGCTATCCGTTTAAAATTTTATGATGATGTGTCAGCATTATGCGTTTTTTTTCGTACTTTTGTGGCAAATCATAATCAACAATTAATTTAAATACAAAGCATTTATGAAGAAAATCGTTTCATTGTTTTTTGCGCTTTTGCTCCTTGCCGGCAATTTCAGTGCCAACGCACAACGCGCAGACTATGATGTGATACCTCTGCCCAAGGAGGTGAAGGAGGATTCAACACAGGTGTTCACTCTGCGCCAGGGAATGGGCGTGGCTTATGATGCCGCCAACCCCGAGGTTTACCGCAATGTGCAGTTCCTTTGCCAGTGGGTGGAGGAAATGACCGGTATCACACTGAAGCTGACCCCCGATGACAAGAAGGCCGCAATCCGTGTTGGCCTGGACTATCCTGTGAAGAAGGGTGAGGTGGAAACCGAACTGACCGAACAGGAGCAGGAGGCCTATATCATCAATGTAGACAAGAAAGGACTGACCATCCGTGCCCGCAAGCCGGTAGGCCTGTTCCGTGCCGCCCAGACGATTCGCAAGGCGTTGCCCGTAAAGAAGTCAGAGATGGTAGAATTCCCCTTTGTGGAAATCAAGGACCAGCCCCGCTTTGAGTACCGTGGCGTATTGTTGGACTGCGGCCGCCATTTCTTTACGGTTGAGTTCATCAAGCAGTTCATTGATGTGATGGCGCTTCACGGCAGCAACCAACTCCACTGGCACCTCACCGAAGACCAGGGCTGGCGTTTCGAGGTGAAGGCTTATCCCAGCCTGGCTCCCCAGGGCAGTGTGCGTGCCGAGACTGTGGTGGGTCCCGGAAATTCCGGAATCTATGACGGTGTTCCTTATGGCGGATATTATACCCAGGACGACTGCCGCGAAGTGGTTCGCTATGCCGCAGAACGCTACATCAACGTAGTTCCCGAAATTGACCTCCCCGGCCACATGCAGAGCGCCCTTCACGTATTCCCCCACTTGGGTTGTACCGGTGGTCCTTATCCCGTGCGTACTTACTGGGGCGTAAGCCGTGAGGTGTTGTGTGGCGGTAATCCCGAAACCCTCACCTTCCTCAAGACCGTCTTGGGCGAGTTGTGCGAGGTGTTCCCCTCCAAGTATATCCACATTGGCGGTGATGAGTGTCCCAAGGATCGTTGGAACAAGTGTGCCAAGTGTCAGGCCAAGATCAAGGAATTGGGTATCAAGGGCGATGACAAGCATAAGTTCTCTGCCGAGCACCAGTTGCAGAGCTGGATCAATCGTGAGGTTGAGGCATTCATGAAAGAACGCGGACGCGCCATCATTGGCTGGGACGAAATTCTGGAAGGCGGACTTTCTGGTTCTTCCATCGTGATGTCTTGGCGTGGCATCAAGGGCGGTATTGCCGCAGCTCGCCAGGGTCATCGTGTCATCATGAGCCCCAATGTGTACAGCTACATTGACCATCCCCAGTTGAAGGACTATGGCAAGCAGCCTCGTACCACAGACAGCTATATTGTATCGGCCAGCAAGATTTACTCATTTGAACCCCTCATTCCGGACAGCCTGACCCAAGACCAGCAGAAGCTGATTCTGGGTCCTCAGGTTAACTTGTGGACCGAGCATGTGGCCTATCCCCAGCACGCATTCTATCAGCTCCTCCCCCGTCTCGGCGCATCATGCGAGGTGCAGTGGTGTCTTCCCGAGCAGAAGGATTTTGAGAAGTTCAAGAACCGTCTGCCCCGTCTGAAGAAGATCTATGACCTCATGGGCGTAACCTATTGCCGTCAGATAGAATAATCTTTTGTATATATAATAATGTATGCCGGGAAACGAATTCTCCTTTCGTTTCCCGGCTTTGTTTTTGCGGGCAATTTCATTTTCCTCGGGAGGGAGTAAAATTTTCCTCGGGAGGAAAAAAGAAATGGGGCTTGTGGCAATGCGATTTGTTGTGCGGAAAATGCATGCAGTTTATGACGGAATTTCATAATGCAGGCCGATTAGATGCATAATCTAAGCGGTGATGTCAGAAAAAAGACTTATCTTTGTGGCATAGAGAGTATAGAAAACGCCTAAAAAGCCTAATATAATGATGAGAATGCCCCGTTTTACAACAAAAGTTTTGACCTTGCTTCTTTGCCTGTTGTCTATCACCGTACAGGCGGTGGAGCAGGATGAATGGAATCCCTTGGCAGATTCTGCAGCCATGGTGGTAAGCGGAAAAGTCCGTTTTACGGTACTTACAAGCAGGATGATACGCATCCAGTACAGCAACGCTTCCAAGTTTGAGGACCGCGCCACCTTTGCCATAGTGAACCGCCGTTTGCCTGTGCCGGAATATACGGTAGAAGAAGACGGAGTTTACCTGTATATCCGGACAGAGCATCTTACTTTGCGTTACAAGAAAAGATCCGTTCCCCGGGAGACAGACAAGACACCGAACAACCTTTGCATCACTTTTGAGATGAACGGCCAGTCCTGCATGTGGTATCCCGGCAAGGACGACGCCCTGAACTTGTTGGGCACGCATCGCACTTTGGACCAGGCATGGGGCGACACCCGCAGGAACAGCTTGGAAAAAGGACTGCTTTCGCGTGCCGGTTGGGCCATCATTGATGAAAGTCCCAAGACAACCCGGGGCGACGGCAGCACCACTTTTGCCCTCGCACCCAATGAAGAGGGTTTCCTGTGGTGGGACCAGCCTGTAGACAAGACGGCCACCGACTGGTATTTCCTGGGTTACGGCCATGATTACAAGGCTTGTCTTTCCGACTATACAAAGGTGGGTGGCCGTGTGCCTCTGCCTCCTAAGTATATTTTCGGTTACTGGTACAGCCGTTATTGGGCCTATTCCCAGTCGGAATTCCAACGTATCATACGCGATGCCGAATCGAACGATGTGCCCTTGGACGTATTGATTATGGATATGGACTGGCACAAAAGCGGTTGGACGGGATGGAGTTGGAACCGCGACCTCATCTCCAGTCCCAAGTACCTTCTCAAATTCATGCACGACCATGGTGTAAAGACGGCGCTTAATCTCCATCCTGCCGATGGTGTGGGCCGACACGAGGATTACTATAAGGCCATGAAGGCGGACTTGGGCTATGACGCGTCTTATAGCGAAACCATCCCTTGGAAGATTGAGGACTATGACTTCTATAAAGCCTTGTTCAAGAATATCATTTCCGTGCATGAAGAGACTGGAGTGGATTTCTGGTGGCTCGATTGGCAGCAGCATCTAACCGTAAAGGATGTGCCCGGGCTGGGCGAGACTTTCTGGTGCAACCATGTCTTCTTTGAGGACATGCGCCGCAACCGTCCCCATCTTCGTCCGGTAATCTATCACCGCTGGGGTGGATTGGGAAGCCATCGTTATCCCATCTGCTTCTCTGGCGATACCTGGGCATCATGGAGCATGCTCGGTTATGAAATCTTCTTTACCAGCAACGCCAGCAATGTGTGCTATGACTATTGGGGACACGACCTTGGCGGTCATCAGGGTGGCGACAATGATCCCGAACTCTTGCAGCGTTGGCTTCAGTTCGGTGTTTATACTCCCATCTTCCGTACGCATGCCACAAACGACTCCAAACTGGAACGCCGCATCTGGAAATACAGCAACTTTGAACAGTTGCGCGAGACGGTGCGTCAGCGTTACCGCATTTTCCCCTATCTTTATACTGCTGCACGCGAGACCTACGAAACCGGTGTGGGCATGAACCGTCCGCTCTATTATGACTGGCCGGAGGAGAACAATGCCTATAAGTTCGAGGATGAATACATGTTTGGAAACGACATGCTTGTGGCGCCCATTTACACGCCTGCCGATGCCAAAGGGTACAGCGAACGCTCCATTTGGTTGCCCAAGGGACAATGGTGGGATGTGACGCACAACTGCCTGATAGAAGGCGGACGCATCTTCCGTGACCGTTTTACCACAGACGAATTTCCCCTGTATTACCGTCCAGGTTCGGTCATTGTCAATTATCCAGTGCAGCGTACCGTTCAGGTTACTCCCTCAGAGATTGTGCTGCTTGTGGTGCCCGGTGCCGATGGAACAGGACGTTTTTATGAAGACGACGGAACCAACCAAGAGTACCAGGACGACAGCAAGGTGGCGAACACCTATTTCACCCAGACCCGCGCAAAGGGACAGACCCAGCTTAAGATTGCAGCCCGTCAGGGCGGTTATGAGGGCATTCCGGCCGAGCGTGCATGGCGTGTGGTATTCCTTGGTCAGGAGTCTGTGCCAGAGACGGTAACGGTGAATGGCGTGCAGGCAGATCCGTCACAATTGCAGTTTGATGAAGAGAAGGGAGAACTCACCGTGCTGCTCCCTTCCATGCCCTGTTCGCAGGACATTGTGATTGTCTTGCACGATGCAGTCCCCTCATTAGCGTTTAACCATTGATAATTCCTTTTACACAGATGAAAAGACTTCATATCCTCTTCCTCGCAACAATGTTTTGTGCGCTTTGTGCCCGTGCTCAATCTTATTATATTACCGGCAGCGCAGTGCCCGATGGCAAGGTCATTCCGCTTGAAAAGTGGGACGACGGCTCGCACAAGTTCCATGGAACGCTTGTCCCCGGCGAACTTTACATTATCAATACCCCCGAGATAGGCAGTCTTACACAGTATTTTGCTCCTCAGCAGGTCAACAGCAATATTGTCTGCAATGGCATCCGGGCATTGTCAAGGCGCTCATCCGAAGATGCGGCATGGGCGGTGCTTTTCGAGGCGGACAACTATCGTTTCACCATTACTCCCTCGCTTGTCGTCACCGGCGAGGTCTTCACTTGGTGGTACGAGGCCTGGATTGTGGGTGGCTGTACAGAAGACGGACAAGGCAATTGGAAACTTACGGCAGGAAAGCAGATGGTGCAAAGTCCGGATGACCCTTATGAATGGACATGGGTGGGCGAGCTGAAAGCCTATTCTTCCAATGAGGAACCGCGCCGTTTCAAGATTCTCGGCCAATACGATTGGGGACCAAAGCACCTTCATCCCTACAAGCAGGATGCTTCCATCCTTACCGCCGAGAAGGTTATCTATAACAATTCCAACGATTACAAGTGGACAATAGAACAAGATGGCTATTATCGCATAAAGTGTAATGTGTTTCTGGAAACCATTTCCGGCGAATACCTTGGTGTGAATCCGCCTTCCGGCATTGAAAAGGAGTATGCTTCCGCCACAAGTGTCCGCGCTTTCGGACGTACGGTCAGCGTGCAGAGCTGCGAGCCGGTAACGGTGAAGTTGCTGTCGCTCAGTGGACAGGTTGTCGCCACAGCACAGGGAACTGATGTCAGCTTGCAGGTGCCGGCTTCGGGAATCTATATGGTTCGTGCCGACGGCCGTTTCACCCATTTCACCCGAAAGGTGGCGGTGAAGTAGTCTGTCTGTTATTTTTGGTAGACGACTCGCGTTGTGCCGTTTGCCATACGCACGATGTTTATGCCCTTCCTTATGTGTGGGATACGTTTGCCGTCAACGGTGAAGATTTGTCCCGCTTGTAGGGAAGGGTTTGTTTTGCCTGGATAGGATATGTCTGTTCCGCTTCCCTTGTATCCATAATATTCGTCCAGGATGTCCAGACGGTCGCTTATCCATCCCACCAGTCTTTCCAAAGTGTCTATGTCCGAATTGCGTACATAGGGAAACACACATTCAACCTCCTTGGTGGCCTCCCAAAGTCTGCCGTGCAGCATACAGATGTCGCCTTCCCGGTATTTATGGAACTCATTGAATTCGGGTGCCGAGTCGTACTTTGACCAGTCGTCGCACACCTTCCAGCCGTCGTTGCAGATGGCCTCACAGTAGCAGGGACTTTCCGGCCAGCGTTTTTTCTCCATCTCATACCATGATGTTCCCACCCGTCCGTACCAGTCGTGTATGATGGGCAGCACCATGTCTTCCGAGAAGATTCTTTTTTGCCGCAACTCGGCATACCGGTCGGCCTCTTCCTGCGCATAATACTTGCTGATGAAGGGGAAGGGGCCCGTGGTAATGGAACTTAGTGTATGTGTGGCTGGGCGCGAAAATCCGTATAGTGTGATGCCGAAAGTCTGGTCCAGGTCGTATGGCGTAACCATCCATTTCACCCCATCGTAGGTAAACCATTGCCAGTTCTTTTGTGTGCCGTCTCCGTTCATCAGCATACGATTGAACAACAGATAGTCCAATAGGCTTTCCACGTCGAAACGTTTCTCCAGCTCTGTTTTCAACACAGCCTTTCCTTGTTGCTCAAGGGCAGCCAGCTCCTTTTTGTATTGGCTCAGGTTCTGTATGTATTGTTTTACCTTGGCCGAGCGTTCTTTGCCTTTCTGCACTTCTTCGGAATCTTTTTCATTGTTGAAACCTGCGCCGTGTTTGTCCATCAGCTCATTGGGATAGTTGCCGTCATAGACTTCTCCCTTTTGGGTGTACAGCTGTTTGGGATTTCTCACTTCAAACTGTTTCCAATTTACTTTCCCGTTGAAAAGATTCTGGTCGTTTATGTTGCCGTCCAGATGCACTTGCTCCGCTGTTTCCTTCTTCATGTTCATGTTGCGGCGGTGCTTTTTCAATTGCCAGGCATATACGCCCCAGAATTTGTCTTCTATGTACACGATGCAGGGAAAACCGTCCGGCACGCACAGCGCCTCGCTTTCGTTGAAATAGCCGCCCCGTTCCCAAAAGGGCTTTCGGTCTGCTGTCATCTGACGATACCATTTGTAGCCGACTTCGCAGAGACCGCGCATAAAATCCGTGTAGAAGGCCTTGAAGTGGAACCCGTCCTGCCTTACCCAATCCCCAATGCGGAAGTCGGGGGTGTCTTCCTCTTCCCATTCCGCATTGCAGAAGTCTGCGGCAAAGTTGCGTTTGGGAAAGCGAAGCGTATATCCTCCTTGTCCTCTAAGGAGAATGGGCTTGCGGAAGAAACGTCCCTCTCCGTCATACATTTCCATCCATGCCTGTTTCTGCTTGCGGTTGGTTGAGGGAATGTCCGAGATGCCGGTCAGGTTTATGTAGGCCAGTTTGGGTTCGGGCATGGTTATTTCCCCCAACTCGGAAAGGTTGGCCGTCATTCCCTTTTCCAGTCCCAGTGTCTCCACCAATCCCTCAAAGGTGGCGCATGCCTCGTTGTCCAGTCCCGTCTGTGCCCAGGCAGGAACGGCATATCGGCGTGCGGCAATGGCTGTGGTGTCCTCCCCTGTCATGGTGTGTTCCTTTGTGCTGAAATCTTTGGGCAGAGCGGGCAATGCGGTGGCTGCATGTAAAAGGGAAAGCACAAAAGCTGTCCGCATAATTCTTATGTCATTATTTTTTCTGTTAGCCATGATGATGAACTTCATACACATATTTATACACACCAGAATAGATTTACTAAACGCCTGACTATACCATTATTTGTCAATGTTTCAGATTCTGACGGACTTGTTGCTCAATTTCAAGCCTTTTTCTATGCTTTATTTCCTTTGTTTTTCCGCAAATATACTTCTTTTTCTCCAATCAGACCTGAATTTGGGAATATACTTTAACCCAATCATATACAATGCGGTAAATAATCATGCGTTTTCTTTTGTCCTAAATCCGCTTTTTAGTATCTTTGCGGATGTGCATGTCGCTTGCACGGTTATTTTGAACAAAATCAAAAAGAAATAAGAAGAAATGAAAAAACGAATTTTACTTGGCGGTATGTTTGCCCTGATGTCCTTTTCACAGGTTTCTGCAACCACTCCGCTTCCCGACGAGCATCGCATCTTGCGAGAGAAAGTAAACCTCTTCATGGGTACTGCCAATGATTATGGCCAGATGGCTCCCGGCGCCACCGTGCCATTCGGAATGGTACAGGTCTGCCCTGATAGTGATCCACGCCAACATCCTGGTTACGATTATGAAGTGCCCCTCATCTCGGGCATTTCCATCAACCGTCTTTCCGGAGTGGGAGGCAGCGGTTGCGGTGGCAATGTCTCGCTGATGCCCGATGCCAAGGGAAAGGATATCCGCATTCTGAAGGCCACCGAGTATGCCGAACCGGGATATTACGAAACCTTCTTGAGCAACGGTGTGCAAGTGAGCCTGACGGCTACCCATCGCATGGCAGTGGAGCGTTATGCCTTCCCCTCAACGGTGGAACCCGTATTGCTGCTCAATCCCACTTCTTCCTTTGAGCGGGTGGAAGGCTCTTCCTTCTCAGCTCTTTCAGACCGTGTGATAAAAGGATATGTGGCATCCCGAAATACCTGTGGACGAGGAGTGTATCATCTCTATTACCGTCTGTATGCCGACAAGCCATTTGTGATGGAAACCCAGAAAGACGGCCGTATCCGCCTGACATTCTCTTCGCGTCAGGTTGAGGTGCGCATTGCCGTATCCACTGGATTGGAGAATGCCCTTGACGCATTTCCCGAAACCGAAGTGTGGAAGCAGGATTTTTCAGCGCTTCGTGCCGATGCCGCTTCTCAGTGGTATGCCATTCTGGAACGCGTCAAGGTGAGCGGCGCACCCCAGGTGCAGCCCCTTTTCTATACTTCGCTCTATCGTGTGTTCCACAGCCCTTTCAAGGTAACGGACGAGAAGATGGACACCTACCTGGGTACAGACGGAAAGGCGCACAAGGCAGAAGATTTTGACTACTACAGCTCATGGTCGTTGTGGGATACCTATCGCACCAAGTTCCCCCTCATCACGCTGTTCCAGCCCCAGCGCAGCCAGGCCATTATGGCATCCTTGGCACAACTCTACATCACGGGCAAGGAAGACTGGTCCACTCCTAATGAATGTGTGCCTACGGTGCGCACGGAACATGCCATCGCCACTTTGCTCGACGCCTATCGCAAAAAGGTGCTGACCAAGGACGTGCTGCAGAAGGCGTATCCGGGAATGGTTGCCGAGGCCAAACGCCTCTCCTTGAAGTCGCCCGACCAGTGTCTGGAGGCCGCTTCCGATTTCTGGGCTTTGAGCGAACTGTCAAAGGAACTGGGCAAGCAGGCCGATTACAAGAAGTGGAAGCTGCGTGGCGAGGAACTTTTCGATTCTATCTGGCCCCGCGAATTCATGAAGATTGACGCCAACTACACCAAGATGCGCGGCAATGGACTTTACCAGGGCACACGCTGGCAGTATCGCTGGGGTGCTCCCATGTTCCTTGACCGTATGATCGCTTTGTGCGGAAAGGACAAACTGCAGAAGGAATTGAATACGTTCTTTGACGAACAGCTTTATAACCAGGGTAATGAGCCCGACATTCATGTTCCCTTCCTTTTCGGCCGCTTGGGTCAGCCTCTCCGCACCGGTGGTGTGGTACAGGAACTTATGCTGGACAGCATCACCCATCGCTATGGCGGAAACGATGCCTATAAGACTCCTTTTGTGGGACACGCCTTTAAGAATGCTCCCAGAGGCTATTGTCCCGAGATGGACGAGGATGACGGCACCATGAGCGCCTGGCTTGTCTTCACTTCCATGGGCTTGTACCCGCTTATCGTGGGCGAACCTGTCTACGAACTCTTCTCTCCAGTTTTCGACCGCATTGAATTGCAGATGGATGAGGCAGCCAAGGTCAAGACCGTTATCCGCACTGCCGGACGTAAGGATATGCGCCAGCCCCTGCGCCGTGTAACCTGGAACGGAGCGTCGCTTCCCAATTTCCAGATCAAGCATGCGCAACTGGCCAAGGGTGGCGAACTGGTGTTCTGGTATTGATATCTGTTGTTTAGTCAGATTTATATAGAATAAAAGAAAAAATGCGTTCATCCAACTTTGACAAATACCCGTCCACGCAAATTGATGGCGAGGCCATCATGGGATGGGGACCTATAGTGAGCAAGTTGCAGACCGAATGGGGCGACAGCCCTGTTTGGGCCATAGACTTATATGTGGGAAGTTACGAAGAAGACTTTGTGGAGGCGTTTGCCGCTACGGGTCGCAAGGTAATCCAGACCCGCAGCCTGATGATTGGCGATGAGGCCGTAAAGGAACTCACAGACCGTTTTATCACGGATGACGTGCTGTTTGGCTATATGTCCAACATTCGTCTTGAGGAATATTTCTGCCAAAAGAAAGTGGAGGAGGCCCGTTCGCTCTTGGCCGACGGAGGAAAGTATGTTGTGGTGGGAACCGCCGCAGCTCTTGTCGCCCCTTCCGCACCGGTGGCTTACGCCGATATGGCACGCTGGGAAATCCAGCAACGTTACCGCCGGCACGAGGTGAAGGCGCTTGGCATAGACAACAGCGCCGAGGGACCCAGCCTTCAGTATAAAAGAGGATATTTCAATGACTGGAACATCTGCGATGCCTACAAGGACGACTTGTTCCAGCAGAGGCGCATCAGTTTCTGGATTGACCACAACAGCCGCGCCTGCCCCAAGATGATTACCGATGCCCAGTTCCGCCAAGGCTTGCAGCGCACCGTCAGCCGGCCGTTCAGAGTGGTGCCTTTCTTCGACCCCGCCCCTTGGGGTGGCCAGTGGATGAAGGAGGTGTGCGGTCTGGACCCTTCGGTGGAGAATTACGGATGGTGTTTTGATTGCGTGCCAGAGGAGAACAGCCTCTATTTCCTGGTTGGCGGAGAACGCTTTGAACTGCCCTCCCAGGATGTGGTGCTGTGGCAGTATCGCGAACTGCTTGGCCATCATGTATGGTCCCGTTTCGGGCGTTCGTTCCCCATTCGTTTCGATTTTCTGGACACCATGGGAGGCGGCAACCTGAGCGTACAGGTACACCCCACAAGCGAGTTTGCGCACCGCAACTTCGGACTGGCCTATACACAGGACGAAAGCTACTATCTGCTGGATGCAGGAGACGATGCCGTGGTCTATCTCGGACTGAAGGAAGACGTCTGCCCCGAAGAGATGATTGAGGATTTGCGCAGGGCGCAGCGCGGCGAAATCATGTTCGATGCCGAACGCTACGTGAACAAGTTCCATGCCAAGAAGCACGACCACTACCTGATTCCCAACGGAACGGTGCATTGCTCCGGCCATAACAGCATGGTGCTCGAGATCAGTTCCACCCCCAGTATTTTCACATTCAAGCTGTGGGACTGGGGACGTCTGGGACTCGACGGCAAGCCCCGTCCCATCAACGTGGAGCGCGGGAGCCAGGTAATCCAGTGGGAACGCCGAACCGAATTTGTGAAGAACGAACTCTGCAACCGCTTTGAGGTGCTGAAGGAGGAGGACGGAGCGCGCGAGGAACGTACCGGACTTCACCGCAACGAGTTCATCGAGACCCGCCGCCACACCTTCAGCCGCCGCGTAACGCTGCATACCGAGGGCGGGGTCAATGTGCTCAACCTTTGCCAGGGCGAGGCGGCTCTGGTGGAAAGCCCCACAAACGCGTTCGAGCCGTTTGAGGTGCATTATGCCGAAACATTCATCATCCCCGCCGGCATTGGGGAATACACCCTTACGCCCAGCGGAAACAATAAGGACAACGAACCCTGCATGGCCCTCAAAGCCAGTGTCAGAGGATAAAAAACATTACAACCATGTATATTACTGACAACCGTATTGTGCTCACCCTTGACGCAGGAGGCACAAACTTTGTTTTCTCTGCCATGCAGGGATACAACGAGATTGCACAACCCATCAGACTTGATGCCGTTTCGGACAGCATCCAGGGCTGTCTGGACGTATTGGAACACGGATTCAACCTGGTCAAGGAACAGCTTTCCGAAGAACCGGTGGCCATCAGTTTTGCCTTCCCCGGCCCCGCCGACTATGAGCGCGGAATCATTGGCGACCTGGGCAACTTCCCCGCCTTCCGTGGCGGAGTGGCAATGGGCCCCTATCTGCAGGAGAAGTTCGGCATTCCCGTATATATAAACAATGACGGCAACCTCTTTGCCTATGGCGAGGCCCTGGCTGGTTTCCTGCCCGAGGTGAACCAAACCCTGCAGCTGAACGGAGTTACACGCCAGTATCGCAATCTGCTGGGCATTACGCTGGGAACCGGATTCGGTGGCGGAGTGGTGCTCGACGGCGTGCTGCTGCGCGGCGACAACGGCTGCGGCGGCGATGTCTGGTGCATGCGCAACGAGCGCTATCCCCAGATGATTGCCGAGGAGGGCGTGAGCATCCGTGCCGTGCGCCGAGTGTATCAGGAAGAGAGCGGACAGGACGTTGAGGGCCTCACCCCCTACGACATCTATCAGATTGCCGAGGGCAAGCGCGAAGGAAATCCCCAGGCTGCCAAGGAGGCGTTCCGCCAGCTGGGAGAAGTGGCCGGCGAGGCAATGGCCAACGCCCTGAATATTGTGGACGGAGTGGCTGTAATAGGCGGAGGCCTGGCCGGAGCGGGGAAATACATCCTGCCCGGAGTGGTTGCCGCATTGAAGGGCACGGCCGGCACCTTTGGCGGAAATGCCTTCCCCATACTGCAGATGGACGTGTTCAACTGGGAGGATGAGGCCGACCGCGAAAAGTTCGTTGCCTTGGGCATGGGAAGCGTGAAGGTGCCCTGTTCCGACCGCGAAATACCCTATCTCAACCGCCGTTCCATTTGTGTGGGCCTTTCAAAGAACGGCGCAAGCACCAGCATCATGTACGGTGCCTACGCCTACGCCCTGCGCCAGTTGGACAGACTATAACCCATAACGCGTTATGAACAGGAAAATCATACCCGTCATGCTGTGCTTCTTTGCCATGGGTTTTGTAGACCTTGTAGGCATTGCCAGCAATTACATCAAGGGCGACCTCGGACTGACGGACAGCATGGCGAATCTGCTCCCCTCGCTGGTGTTCTTCTGGTTCCTTGTCTTCTCCATCCCCACCAGCCTGCTCATGAACCGCATTGGCCGCAAGCGAACCGTCCTGCTGAGCCTGCTCATTACCGTCTTCGCCATGGTGATACCCGTTTTTGTCAACACATTCTGGGTGTTGCTCATAGCCTTCTCGCTTTTGGGCATCGGCAACGCGCTTATGCAGACCTCCCTGAACCCCTTGGTGGACAGCGTGATGCGTGGCGGCAATCTGGCCTCTACGCTTACGTTCGGCCAGTTTGTCAAGGCCATTGCTTCCTTTATGGCCCCCATTCTGGCGGCTTGGGGCGCAACGGCAAACGTCTTCGGAATGGGGTGGCGAATCCTTTTCCCCCTATACATGTCCGTCGGCATTGTCGCCACACTCCTGCTTTATGCAACGGAAATAAGGGAAGGGGCGGAGACGGAGGAAAAGGCGGAAAAGCCGCTGGGCGTGGCAGCGCAGTTTGCCAATGCGCTGCGCCTATTGGGCAACCCTGCCGTGCTCCTTTGCTTCCTGGCCATTGTCTGCCATGTAGGCATGGATGTCGGCATAAACATCACAGCGCCCAAGGTGCTCATGGAACGTCTGGGCATCACGCTTGAGACGGCGGGATTTGCCACCAGCCTTTATTTCATTGCACGCACGGCAGGCTGCCTGGCCGGCGGTTTCGTGATGGTGCGCATGAAGGAGTGGACCTTCCTGTTGGCAAGCATAGTGCTGATGCTTGTTGCCCTGTCGATGCTTTTCCTGGGAGCGGAACAATGGGTGCTCTATGCCTCCATCGTACTTCTTGGACTGGCCAACAGCAATCCCTTTTCCATCATCATGGCGCGGGCGTTGCAGGCAGTCCCGGATAAGAAGAACGAGGCTTCCGGTCTGATGATTATGGGCTTGTTCGGCGGAACGGTGTTCCCCCTGCTCATGGGCGCGGCCAGCGACAGCTTCGGACAGACCGGTGCCATAGCCGTGTTGGCGCTTGGTGCCTTCTATCTGCTCTTCTTCTGGCGGATGAACAAATGTTGAAAAAAGGTCGCAAACCAAAATAAAGAGACGGACGACACCATTGCGTGCCGTCCGTCCTCGTTTTGAGTATATAGGGTGGTGCTAACCCAAATTCGAGAATGTAAAACAATTTTACTTTTACAAAATCACTTTCTGGGTGCTGAAAAGCCTGATATCGGGCGAAAATGCAGAAAAAACCCGATAACCCCTCAATTTCGGGTTTCCAACTAGGAAGATTAATTTTGCCAACTGGAAACATATTTTTTCCCAACTGGGCACTTTTTCCTGCCCAACAAGAACTGTCCCTTTTTGTGCTTCGATTACAGGGTTTGTACTTTGTAAAGAAAATTTACTTTGTCAAAGTGTGCGATTTGAAATAATCGGTTATCCAATACAAACTGTTTTAGGTGCTTAAACTGCGTCTTAATGTTGCCACAAAAGTTGCTCTTCAGACGGCCGATTTTTACATCACGATGTAAGTGGATTTACCGTTCTATGTAAACGCACTTACCTCACTATGTAAATCCACTTACACTTAAGGGTAAATCCGTTTACATTTCAATGAGATGGGATTGTAAATGCAATACGTTGATAATCAATTCTAGTGCGGGTTTTCTGTTTTTGTCTGATAGACTTGTTTGAGGGGCTTAAAATCTCCTCAATTAAGGCAAATACGTATAGAAGATTCCCAATGGCAGTGGGGGCCTATTTGTCATTTCCCTGGAAAGCGAAAATAATCGGAGTGGATTTCCGTTATATATATAATAATGTAAGGAATATGGGAAAAATCATGGCAAGAGCAAAAAAACTTCCGTTTCGGGTTAGCGTTTTGCCCGTCTGAAGGGTATTATAATAAAACGACAAATTGAGAAACGTGATGGAACGAGATATAATCCAACAACTGTTCAGACAGCACTATGCCAAGATGCAGAGGGTGGCGCAAACCCTGCTCTGCGACGGGCAGGAGAGCGAGGATGTGGTCAGCGACATCTTCGAGCAACTGCTCAGCAGCGGCATTGCGCTGATGCCTGGCACAGAGGAACGCTATCTGCTGACAAGCGTCCGTAACCGCTGTCTGAAGCGTCTGCGTCACCAAGCCGTGAAGCGCAACGCTCCTATTCCTGAAGCCACAGACGAGGACGATGCCGCCGACGGGCGACTGACTGACATCGTGGAATTTGTGGTGAGCCATCTGTCACCGCAGGAACAGCGAATCTTCGGCCTGCGCTTCACAGACGGATTCACCTATGAGGAGATAGCCCAGGCCGAGGGCATCAGCAGGGTGGCGGTGTGGAAACATCTCTCGCACGCCATTACGGCAATCAAGAAACAGTTTGGACAAAAGACGATTTAATCCCAGAAGTTATGATGCGATTAGAAGAAAACAAGCGGTTGTTCCTTGACATGCAGGAACATCCCGAAAACTACTCCGACGAACAGTTGGAGGCCATGATGGACCACATAGACCGGGTGCCAGATGCCGACGGTGCTTGGGAACGCTTTGAGAAGAGGGAGAAGGCAGTGCGGAAGCGCGGAAGGGGTATGCGGCGATGGCTCAGATTTGCCGCCTTGTTTGCTGGTGCGGCATTCATAGTGGGCATTTCCTTTGCCACCATCCGCATAGTGCGCTATAGTAATACACGACCGGCTGAAGTGGAGGAAACCGCAAGTCCCGATGCTGCCGAATCCCTGCCCACAGATACGGCTGTCCGCTTTGACAACGTGCAGCTTGACAGCATTCTGTCTGCGGTTTCCGCCCATTATGGCAAGACTGTCATTTTCCGCGAGAAGAAATTGCGACGCAAGATGTTGATTATGACCTGGCGTCCCGGCACCCAGCTGGCGGACTTCATTGACCGTCTGAATGCCTTTGATGGCATAAGCGTCAGCCTTGAAGGCGATACCATCATCGTTTCGCAAACCAACGACGAGGAGGAAGAACCATGATGAAACGATTTTTTGCATTGCAGTCCTTTCTGATGTGTCTGTCTTTCATTGCGGTGGCACAGTCTTCCCGCTCCTTTCGCAACACACCGTTGCTCGAAGCCTTGCAGACCATCGGTGGCGAACAGACGGAATATAGCATAGACATCCTCTCGGAGGGCCTTGCCGACTTGCGTGTTACGGCCGAGGCGGACAGCCTTTCCGTGCCCGATGCCGTGGAACTCATCTGCCGCAACCTGCCCGTCAAGGTAAAGGTGCGCGGACGGGACATCAGCGTGCAGTATGACAAGCGGAAGGAGGTAAAGGCATTGAGGCTGAAGAGTAAGGTGGAGGACATCCGTGCCCACAAAGATCTTATTGGCGGCACGGTGGAACTGCTCAGCGCGGACAGTACCGTGCTGCAACAGGTGGAGGCCAAGTGGCCGTATAGAGGTTATGTAGGGGGACAGACTTTTGAATGGACAACCAGCGAATTCGCCTTTACGGTGCCGGCAAAACCAGCCGATTACATCTTCCGCATTGCCCATGAGGGGTTCCAGACCGCTTGCGTGGCATACCGTTTGGAACGCATAGGCCGTCGTGAGCATCAACGCGAGCTGCCGCCATTTTATTTGAGGCCGGAACCGAAGGCGAAAACCATGCAGGAGGTGCTGGTTACCGCCTCAAGGGTAAAATTCTATTACAAGAATGATACTCTCATCTTCAACGCCGATGCCTTTGTGCTGGCGGAAGGCTCCATGCTGGATGCCCTCATCAAACAGCTGCCGGGCATGGAACTGAAGAGCGACGGCCGAATCTATTACAACGGTGAGTTTGTGGACGACCTGCTGCTCAACGGCAAGCAACTCTTCGCTCATGACCGCCGTCTGCTCTTGGACAACCTGCCGGCCTATACCGTGAAGGAGGTGAAACTTTACAACAAGCAGACTGCCGAGAACGAATGGTTGGGCCGCAAGGACGAACAGACACAGCGTTGTGTGCTTGATGTGCTGTTGAAGAAAGAATATATGATTGGCTGGATGGCGAATGTGGAGGCAGGCGGTGGCACGGGCGACCGTTATCTGGGCCGCGTCTTTGCCATGCGCCATTCCGAGTTCTCGCGCCTGGCGGTTGTGGCAAACGCCAACAACCTGGACGACAGCAGCAAACCGGGCGAAAGAGGGCAGTGGGGACGCAGTGCCACGAATGCCCTTCGCCGAAGTGAGATGGCGGCGGTGGACTTTCATGTGGAAAGACGAGACCACCGGTGGGCATACGATGGCGGCATAGATGCGCGCCACTCCACGGAAAAGCTGGACCAGCGCACCACGGCGCAGACCTTCCTGCCGCAAGGCGACACATACGAATATCTCTTCAGCCAGGCGCGTAATGAGGACTGGAACCTGAAGACGAGTCACAATGTGGAGTTTACGAACGACAGACTGATGCTGCACATCGACCCTGAAGCCTCTTACCACCGCTTCCGTCACGAGTCGGGAAGTGCCTCCGCTCTGTTCTCGGCTCCCGTGGCCGATGCCAGCCGCCAGTTGCTGGACGACCTCTTCTCCTCCGCCACGCAGCGCCCCGACCTGCGCGACACGCTTATCAACCGCCAGCTGCGCGAGGGATTGGGTACGGGACACAATCTGGATGCCAACGCAACCGTGTGGGGAAGGCTGAAGATGAAGCGTAGCAACGATGTGCTCGGTTTTTATCTGAGTGGAAACTATTCCGAGAATGCCCGGGAGCAGTTCTCGCGCCAGTCGGTCGCCTATGCCGCTCCGGCACAACCCCTGTTCCGCCACCAGTATACCGACCTCTCGCCACGGCGCAAGGTTGTATTTGCTCCCAGTTTGGATTATAGGGTGCAAGGAAAGGGATGGAGGTCTATCACGATAAAATATGACTTTACCCATCGCAATCAGCGCGAGCACGAAAGCATCTATCGCCTTGACCGCCTGGCGGGTGCCGATTCCACCTTTGCCCGTCCGATTGACCGGTTGCCGAGCGTGAGCGAATACCAGCAGGTGATTGACCGCAACAACAGCCACCTGAGCCATTACATTGACAACGAGCATCAGGTCTACATCAACTCGGGCTATGAGTTCAAGAAGACCGACCGAGGCCAATTCCAGGTGCTGACCAAAATGACGGCCCGCCTGACACAACAAGAGCACGAATACGAGCGGGGAAGCATAGACACCACGCTCCGCCGAGTGGCGCCCACCTTCGATATTTTTGTTCACCCGTGGTTCCGGAAAAATGACGGTCGCTATATCGGCTTGTCAATGTCGTTGAAGAACGAAGTGCCCGAACTGCTGAACCAGGCCGCCGTCCTGGATGACACGGATCCCATGAACATCCGCATTGGCAACCCCGACCTGCATGCCTCCCTACGCACAAGTGTGGGTCTTGAAGGCACTTGGAATCCAAGCAAGCACCCCTGGCGCAACATGTGCTATCTGGACTACGGCTTCACCCGCAACGCCATCGGCATGGGCCAGACCTATGACCGGGCAACGGGCATACGCACTTATCGTCCCGAGAACGTGAACGGCAACTGGGACTTGTCGGCCAAGCACAGGCTCAACTACAGTTTCGGCGAGGGTAAGAAGCACAGCACAGGCATCACGTCCAACTTCAACTACCGCAACAGCGTGGACCTGATGGCGGAGACGGGAGCGGCACAGGCGACCAGAAGCATCGTGCGCAACGCCGCGCTCTCTGTGGCACCGAAGTTGAGCCTCACCCTGGGCAAGCATGCGCTGAACCTCACATCGGACGTGTCATGGAACCGTTACACGGGCGACCGCTCCACGTTCCAGGACATCTCCGCCTGGCAGTACCGCATAGGTGCGGACGGAACGGTGCATCTGCCGTGGAAGTTCGACCTCACCACCGACCTCACACTCTACGGCCGCACGGGCTATGCCGAAGCGCAGCTCAACACGGCCGACCTGGTGTGGAACGCCCGTCTTGCGCGTCCTTTCTGCAAGGGCAAGCTGCTGGTGATGGTTGACGGATTCGACATCCTGGGCCAGCTTTCCAATGTAACGCGCACCGTGAACGCGCAGGGCCGCACCGAAACGTACACCAACGTGATGCCCCGATATGCCCTGCTGCACGTCATGTACAGGTTCACCAAGCACCCGAAGAAGAAAGGGAAATAGCATTCCGGGTGCCCGGTAAAGAATAGGGATGCAGTGATGCATCTTGCCGTGCAACGGCACATTTGGATGAGCAATCTGGGAAATAAAATTGAAGAGATGTAATTAAGAATGTGTCCAGGCAGACCCATCCGACGGGAGGAAAAAACCATTCCTCCCGTTTTTGTTTACGCTTCAAACAGCTACAGTAGCGCTTTACATCCGTGCATCACGCTACAAACAGCTACAGTAGCGCTTTACATTCGTGTATCACGCTACAAACAGCTACAGTAGCGCTTTAATTCGTGTATCACGCTACAAACAGCTACAGTAGCGCTTTACATTCGTGTATCATGCTACAAACAGCTACAGTAGCGCTTTACATTCGTGTATCATGCTACAAACAGCTACAGTAGCGCTTTACATTCGTGCATCAGGCTACAAACAGCTACAGTAGCGCTTTACACTCGTGTATCATGCTACAAACAGCTACAGTAGCGCTTTACATCCGTGCATCACGCTACAAACAGCTACAGTAGCGCTTTACATCCGTGCATCACGCTACAAACAGCTACAGTAGCGCTTTACATTCGTGTATCACGCTACAAACAGCTACAGTAGAGCTTTACATTCGTGCATCACGCTACAAACAGCTACAGTAGCACGTTACATGCGTGATTCGGTGAGATGTTGGGATTTGCTGGTCAAATGTGTTCATACTGACTCATCCGACTGCCAAAGTCTATTCCTTCCATTATAGGAATAACGGGTAAGACAACAAGACGGACGGCACCATTGCGTGTCGTCCGTCCTTGTTTATTATATGTCCTGGTTTGCTGGCTTAGTCAACCTTTCGCAGGAAAATCATGCCGGTGGTGTTGTTGCCGTTGGGTGCGGAAGCTTCCAGTTCGATGTGGAAGGGCGTTCCGGCCTCGAAGGCATTCAGCGTGAAACGGTAAGTGGCAGGTTGGCCACCGGTCTTGATTGTCTTGTTGGCAGAGACTTCCGCCATCAGTTCCTTGCGTTTCCACAGCTTCAGCGTGCCGAGCACAACTTCCTTGTCTCCGCGAGTGGGGATGACGGTCAGTTCATAAGTGCCGTTGCCGGAAACCTTACCTGTAACCTCGAAGCGCCAGTTGGCGGGCTTGGACTGGATACGCAGAGGCTCCCAGCCGAAGACGTGCTCTCCGAAGGCCTTGTAGGCGGAATAGTCGGGCGCGAAGTAGAGGGGCAGTGAGTAGCGCACGTTTGAAACCACTGTGATTGCGCGCAGGTCTTCGCGGTTGTCAAGAGTGACGGGACCGGTGTATTTTGCCGAGTGTACCGTGGGGTATCTGCCGTTTGTGGTGTATCTGATGTCCGCTCCGGGCACATCGCAGGCCAGGGTGAACGTCACCTTTCCGTCGGTGGTCTTTTCCTCCTTTTCAATGCGGGGGGTGGGCAGGCGGTAGTTGCAGCCTTTGTTGTCCAGACGTGCGAAGTGTGTGCCCAAACGGTTGCGGAAGTCCTCATAGTTGCGCTTGCTCTGCTTGCACCATGCCACCTCGCTCACGGCCAGCATGCGCGGGAAGGAGAGGTATTCCACATAGTTTTCCGAGCGGTTTTCGTTCAGGGGGGTAATCTCTTGCAGCGCTGTGCCGTGGATGAACTGGTCGCTCCACAGGCATGCCTGCACGCCAATGACGGTTGATGATTCGGAATAGTCGTTCACGGGCATGGAGTAGCATTTCTCCACTGAAATGGGCGGACGCCATGTTGCCGCCTGCACCTCTCCTGGAATGCGGTCCTCGGGGAAGTCGAGGTACATGTGCGAGGCGGGCGTGAGGATGGACTTGTGGCCGGTTTTTGTGGCCTTGATGGTGTCGTTAAGGTTACGCCATGTCAGTGCCACCACCTGGTCGTTAAGCTTTCCGCGCTGGATGATCTCGTCCCATCCAATGAGGGTGCGGTTCTTTTTCTTCATCATCTCGGCCACCTTGTTGGTGAGGTAGCCCTGCAGTTCCGAAGCCTTGGAAAGTCCCTCGCGCTTCATTACAGCCTGGCAATGGGGACAGCTTTCCCAGCGGGTATATACGGCTTCGTCGCCACCGATGTTGATGTAGGCCGAGGGGAAAAGCTCTGCGGTCTCTTCCAGTACGTCCTGCAAGAACTGAAGGGTGGTTTCCTTGCCGGCGCAGAGCAGGTCGCGGCTGATGAAGTGCTGTGTGGGCAGCTCATGCTGCAAACCCGTACAACTGAGCCAGGGATAGGCCACCACAGCAGAGAGGATGTGGGCGGGGAACTCCACTTCGGGAATCAGCTCCACGCCGCGCACCTTGCCGTATTCCACCATTTCGCGCACTTCGTCCTGGGTGTAGAAACCGCCCAGGCGCTTTTCGTCGGGTCCGGCCCATGCACCCACTTCCGTCAGGCGCGGATACTTCTTTATCTCCAGTCGCCAGCCCGAATCGTCAATCAGATGGAACTGCAGCTTGTTGAACTTGTACATTGCCATCATGTCAATGTACTTCTTGATGAATTCCTTGTCGTAGAAATAGCGTGCCACGTCAATCATCATACCACGCCAGGGGCGCTCCGGCGCGTCCGAGATTTCCACGCAGGGTGCTTCCCATGCAACCTGCTGCTGCCAGCGCTGGTTGTAAATCTCGGCCGGGAAAAGCTGAAGCATGGACTGGATGCCGTAGAAGGCTCCGTTTACGTCGGCTCCCGTAATCTCAATGCGCTTGGGGGTGACGGAAAGGGTATAGCCTTCTGCCTTCAGACTGGTCGAGTCTGTGCGCAAAACAATGTCACCCTTGGCCTTGCCTTCCTTCAGCGTGGCCATGCGTCCGGTAGACTGCACCAGCAGTTCCTGCAGGTATTTGGCCTGGGCTTGCAGGGCGCTTTCATAGCCAATCACAATCTTTTCCGGGAGCACATACGTTCCCTCTCTCTCTTCCATCTGCACCGGCTGCGGAATGATGCGCACGGGGCCTGCGGCTTGTGTGTGGACCGCGCCCGAAAGCATAAGCGCAGCGCACAGGACAATTTTCTTAAATGAACTTTTTTGCATGAATATTATTTAATTATGTATTGTGACTGCAAATATATAAACAATATTTTGTCCTGCAATGAAAATGGAAAATAAAATTATGTGTTGGGACAATCTGTTCCGCACTGTATTTGGGGAATCGCCACGAAAAAAAAGGCTGTCCCCGGAAAGAGGACAGCCCTTTGTTGTTATGGTCTGCGGCCGTGAAATCAGTCTTCCAACAGGATGTTCATGATTTCGCAGGCAGCCTTTGCTACGCTGGTACCGGGGCCGAACACGGCAGCCACACCGGCCTGATAGAGGAAGTCGTAGTCCTGAGCGGGAATTACACCGCCGGCAATGACCATGATGTCCTCGCGACCCAGTTTCTTCAACTCTTCGATGAGCTGGGGGATGAGGGTCTTGTGGCCGGCAGCCAGAGAGCTGGCACCCACTACGTTAACGTCGTTCTCTACAGCCTGGCGAGCGGCCTCTTCGGGAGTCTGGAACAAGGGTCCCATGTCCACGTCGAATCCGCAGTCGGCATATCCGGTAGCTACCACCTTTGCACCGCGGTCGTGACCGTCCTGGCCCATCTTGGCCACCATGATACGTGGACGGCGTCCTTCCTTCTTGGCAAATTCTTCGGTGAGCTGGCAGGCCTTCTCAAGGTCTGCATCGTTCTTGCTTTCTGAACTGTACACTCCTGAAATGGTTCTGATTACTGCTTTGTAACGTCCTACGATAGCCTCGCAAGCGTCGCTGATTTCTCCCAAAGTGGCACGGTGGCCGGCGGCTGTAACAGCCAGGTCGAGCAGGTTCTGCTCGCTCTTCTTGCCCTCGGCAAACTCCTTCACGCAAGCGGTGATGGCTTCCAGATCGGCCTTTACCTGAGCTTCGTCGCGGTTGGCCTTCAGCACCTTCAGTGCCTCTTCCTGCTGCAGGCGAACGGCGGTGTTGTCGATTTCCAGAATGTCAATGGGATCCTCGTGCTCCAGACGGTACTTGTTGGTACCTACGATGGTCTGAACGCCAGAGTCGATGCGGGCCTGTGTGCGTGCGGCAGCCTCTTCGATGCGCATCTTGGGCAGACCGGTCTCGATGGCCTTTGCCATACCGCCCAGCTTCTCGATTTCCTGGATGTGCTCCCAAGCCTTGTAGTAGAGTTCCTGGGTGAGCTTCTCCACATAGTATGAACCTGCCCAGGGATCGATGTGCTTGCACACCTGGGTTTCGTTCTGGATATAGATCTGTGTGTTACGTGCGATACGTGCGCTGAAGTCGGTGGGCAGTGCGATAGCCTCGTCCAGAGCGTTGGTGTGCAGTGACTGGGTGTGGCCCAACACGGCAGCCATGGCCTCGATACAGGTACGGCCCACGTTGTTGAAGGGATCCTGCTCGGTGAGTGACCAACCAGAGGTCTGAGAGTGGGTACGCAAAGCCATTGACTTGGGGTTCTTTGCGCCGAAGCTCTTCACAATCTTCGCCCACAACAGACGGCCTGCGCGCATCTTGGCGATTTCCATGAAGTGGTTCATGCCGATGGCCCAGAAGAAGCTGAGACGGGGTGCGAAAGCGTCCACATCGATGCCGGCATTGATACCTGCACGCAGATAGTCCATACCGTCGGCCAGGGTGTAGGCCAATTCGATGTCGGCTGTGGCGCCGGCTTCCTGCATGTGGTAACCAGAGATGGAGATGCTGTTGAACTTGGGCATCTTCTGGCTGGTGTACTCAAAGATGTCAGCGATGATCTTCATTGAGAATGCAGGGGGATAGATATAGGTGTTGCGCACCATGAATTCCTTCAGAATGTCGTTCTGGATGGTACCGGCCATTTCTTCCAGCTTGGCACCCTGTTCCAGACCGGCGTTGATGTAGAACGCCAAAACGGGCAATACACCACCGTTCATGGTCATGGACACTGACATCTTGTTCAAGGGGATGCCTGCGAAGAGGGTCTTCATGTTCTCCAGTGAGCAGATGCTTACACCGGCCTTGCCCACATCGCCCACAACGCGCTGGTTGTCGGGGTCATAACCGCGGTGGGTGGGGAGGTCGAACGCTACGGACAGACCCTTCTGTCCGCTGGCCAGGTTGCGGCGGTAGAATGCGTTACTCTCCTCGGCGGTAGAGAATCCGGCATACTGGCGGATGGTCCACGGACGGAAAGGATACATCATGCTATAGGGGCCACGCAGGAAGGGAGGGATACCGGCAGCAAAGTCCAGATGCTCCATGCCTTCAAGGTCTTCCTTTGTATAAACGGGTTGGATGTCAATCTGCTCAGGAGTCTTCCAGTTGGCAGTGATACCATTCTCCTTTTGCCATTGCTGGCCGTTCTTTGCTTCAATTCCGGCAAAGATGTCTATGTTGTTGAATTGTTTACGTGCCATAATCTTAGATTCCTAATTTAGCGTTATACTCTTTCAATGTCTTCAGCTGGTCTACGCGGACATGGATGAAGTTCTCGATGCCGGCAGCCTTGAGGTCTTCCGCGCAAGCGGGAGCACCTGCCACAACGAACATGGCGCGGCCGTCCAGATACTTGTATGCGGGAACTGCATATTCTGCGTATTCGTCGTCGCTTGAACAGATGACAACGATGTCTGCACCGGCTTCAAGAGCCTTGTCCACACCTTCTTCCACGGTGGCGAAGCCCAGGTTGTCCACAACCTTGTATCCGGCAGCGGCCAGGAAGTTGCAGCTGAACTGGGCGCGAGCCTGGCGCATGGCCAGATTGCCGATGGTGAGCATGAAGGCAACGGGTGTCTTCTCTGCCTTCTCGGTGGTCAGGCGCAATGCTTCGAAGTCGCTTGACAGGCGTGCGGTCTTGAGTGCGGGAATCTCGGTCTCGGCACCTTCTGTGCAGCAGGCCTTGCAGCAGCATGCAACGGGTTCCTTGCCTTCGCTGGTCTCGGTGAAGTTGGGGAACTGGTTGGTACCCAGCAAGAATTCTTTGCGCTTGCCTGCGTCTGCGTGACGGTTGGCGTTGGTGGTGTTGATGGCGTTCTGGATGTTTCCGGCCTTGGCTGCAGCCAGGAAGCCGCCTTCTTCCTCAACAGCGAGGAAAAGGTTCCATGCTTGCTTGGCCAGATCGGTGGTGAGCTGCTCAATGAAGTAAGAACCTCCGGCAACGTCTACCATGCGATCGAAGTGGCACTCGTCCTTCAGCAGCAACTGCTGGTTGCGTGCGATGCGCTCTGCGAACTCGGTGGGAGCCTCGTAGGGAGCGTCGAAGGGAACCACAACAATGCTGTCCACACCTCCCAGAGCGGCACTCATGGCCTCGGTCTGGGTGCGCAGCATGTTCACATAGCTGTCAAACAAAGTCTGGTTGTATGTGGTGGTGATGGCGCAGATGTGCATCTTGGCGCTTTCCTTGCAGGCGGTATACTGGCTTACAATCTGTGACCACAGCATGCGGGCTGCACGGATCTTGGCAATCTCCATGAAGTAAACGCCGTTGATACCCAAGTTGAACTTGATGTTCTGTGCGGCAACTTCGGGGGCCACACCGGCCTCGGTGAGCTGTGCCATGTACTCGTTACCCCAAGCCAGGGCGTAGCCCAGATCCTGATAGCTGTAGGCTCCTGCATTGGTGAGGTAGAAGGCATTCACTGCTACGGCACGGAAGTTGGGGTAGGCGGCGAAGATTTCCACGAGTTCCTTGGCGCAAGCCAGTTTCTCGGTGGTGTCCTTGCCCTTGGTGATCATCTTGCCGATGGGATCGAAACAGATGCTACCCTCAATCTTTGCGGGGTCGTAACCCTTCTCCTGGAAATAGGCAACCAGAATCTTGGCCAATTCCACAGACTGGCACTGGCAAGTCTGGAAGTTGAGCTCTACGCATTCGGCCTGGATGCCGTCAAGAAGAGTGGAGATGTACTCGGCGCTCAGTTCCTTGGCGGGAACGTTGAAGCCGATGCTGTCCACGCCTTTGTTGAGGATGTCAAGCGCTTTCTCGTTTGCTGCCTTGGGGCATTCGCACTTGATGTCCTGACGGACGTGCCATTCGTTACTCGCAGCCTTGTTGCCGCGAACATAGGGGAACTCACCGGGCAAGGCGTTAACGGTGGCCAGTTTGTCCACGTCTTCCTTGCGGTAGAACGGTTCCATGGAGAAACCTTCGTTGGTTCTCCAAACCATCTTTTTCTGATAGTCTGCACCCTTGAGGTCTACCTCAATCTTCTCGCGCCATTCCTGGGCGCTGGGGGCGGTAAAATCAGAAAAAAGTTTTTCTTTATTATCTGCCATTTTTTAATAAATTAAATAATGTATAATGCTAATAAGTGGAGCAAAATTAAACAAAAATCCCGTGATGGCAAAAGAAACGGAAGAAAATAGAAAAAGAATCTCCGTTAAAGTCTGATTTTTTGTTGGGAGAGGCGCCCAAATAAGATATTTTAGGTACCTTTGCATGGTTTTTCAAAGGTTGTTATGTAGTATTTAATTACGCATCTTTACAGAAACAATGAAAAAGTATGATTTTGACACATTGGTTGACCGCAGAGGGTCGGGCGATGTGAAGCACGCTGCCATGCAGCAGACGTATGGCAGAGATGACCTGATTGGACTATGGGTGGCCGATATGGATTTTGCCACACCGGACTTCATCGTAGACGCAATCAGGGAACGGCTCCAACATCCCGTTCTGGGATATACTGTTGAGCCAGAGGATTTCCGCCCAGCTATAGTGGACTGGATTGCATCGCATCATCAGTGGGAGGTAAAGCCCGAATGGCTTTCATATATTCCCGGCATTGTGAAGGGCATCGGTCTTGTGGTGAACTGTTTCCTGGAGAAGGGGGACAAGGTGATCATTCAGCCTCCTGTTTACCATCCCTTCCGCCTGATACCGGAAAACAACGGTTACGAAGTGGTATTCAATCCTTTGATTGAACAGAAGGACGGCACTTATGCAATGGATTTCGAACAGTTGGAGCGCATTTGTGACGAATCGTGCAAGTTGTTCATCCTGAGCAATCCACATAATCCCGCAGGATTGGTTTGGGACAAGGATACTTTGCGGAAACTGGCTCGTTTCTGCCATGCCCACAACATTTTGGTAATCAGCGATGAGATTCATTCGGATATGACACTTTACGGGCACAAGCATATACCCTTTGCCTCTGTCTGTCCCGAGGCAGCCGAGATAAGCATCACTTTTGGCGCTCCGTCCAAGACGTTTAACATTCCCGGAGTGGTGTCTTCCTATGCCGTGGTGTCCGATGAAGAATTGCGCGAGAAGTTCTTTGGCTGGCTTGAGGCAAGCGAACTGGCCGCTCCCGGCCTTTTCCCTCCCATCGCAACGATTGCAGCCTACAGGAATGGCGAGGAATGGCGTCGTCAGATGTTGGAGTATGTGCAAGGTAATGTGGATTATGTGGCCGATTTCTGCTCCGCTCATCTCAACGGCATCAAGGCGTTGCGTCCGCAGGCATCTTTCTTGGTGTGGTTGGATTGTAGAGGCTTGAAGCTCTCGCACGATGAACTCGTAGACTTGTTTGTGAACAAGGCTCGTTTGGCACTGAATGACGGTGAAATGTTCGGCCCTGGCGGACAGGGATTTATGCGCCTGAATGTGGCTCTCCCGCGCCAGGTCTTGGCAGAAGCCCTTGAACGCCTCAAGGCGGTGTTGTAAAAGATTGTGATAATTAATAAATTATATTCATTATGGAATGGTTTGAAAACCTTTTTGTAAACATTGATTCGGTTGCGCATATTATTGTGCTGTATGCCCTTGTGATTTCATTGGGTTTGGCCTTGGGACGATTGAAGTTGTTCGGGGTGTCGCTTGGAGTCACTTTTGTGTTGTTTGCCGGAATCTTGGTGGGACATCTTTATAATTTCTTTGGCTCCACTCCAGGTTCGGTGATGTATGCTTGTCCCACAAACGTATTGACTTTTGTGCAGGACTTCGGACTCATCCTCTTTGTATATTGTATCGGTTTGCAGGTAGGCCCAGGTTTCTTTGAGAGTTTTAAGGAAGGGGGCATACGCATGAACCTGTTGGCAAGCGGTGTGATTCTGCTTAATGTAATCTGCTGTGTATCATTGTTTTTCCTTGTATTCTACGAAGGAGGCGGAATGGCCGGTGAGAATTCGCGGAACCTTGCAATGATGGTGGGCGTGCTTTGTGGCGCCATCACCAACACTCCGGGTTTGGGAGCGGCAAACGAGGCTTGCAGTCAGATTTTTGGTTCTGACGCTCCTGCCATAGCCAATGGTTATGCCTGTGCCTATCCTTTGGGCGTGGTGGGTATCATCGGCGCCACAATAGCGCTGCGCTATATCTGCCGTATTAGTCTGAAAAAGGAGGAGGAGCAGATTGCCCGCGAACAGGCGGAAAATCCTCATGTCAAACCACATAAGATGACACTTTGTGCAACCAACAAGGCATTGGCCGGACGCACTTTGTTGCAGGTGAAGCAATTCTTGGGCCGTGACTTTGTGGTGTCAAGAATTTTGCACGACGGGCATGTGAGCATTCCTAACCGTGATACCATTATTCACGAGGGGGACAAGATGTATATTGTTTGCGCCGAGGACGATGCTGAACCGGTTATCGCTTTCATCGGCCCAGTTTGTGATGTGGAGTGGGAAGACCAGGATGTCCCAATGGTAAGTAAACATATTTTGGTGACACAGCCCAGCATGAACGGCAAACGTTTTGGCTCGTTGCATTTCAGCTCGGTCTATGGTGTTAATGTTACCCGCATCCGTCGTTCGGGAACCAATCTGTATGCAGATAGCAACCTGCGTATGCAGGTGGGCGACAAGATTGTCGTGGTTGGACCCGAAGATGCTGTGGATCGTGTGGCAAATTTGATGGGCAACTCGGTAAAGAAATTGGATCATCCCAATCTGACTACTATATTTGTAGGCATCGTCATCGGTATTATTTTCGGATCGCTGCCCATTGCAATTCCCGGAATACCAACCCCGGTAAAACTGGGTTTGGCTGGTGGCCCGCTTATCGTGGCCATACTGATAGGTCGTTTCGGATATAAAGCCAAGCTTGTGGCCTATACCACCACCAGTGCTAACTTGATGTTGCGCGAGATAGGTTTAGCGCTCTTCCTGGCAAGCGTGGGAATCAAAGCTGGAGCCACTTTTGTGGATACGGTAGTGGCAGGCGATGGAATTACTTATGTGTGGTGCGGCTTCCTCATCACCGTCATTCCTTTGCTTATTATGGGAATGGTGGGCCGCCTGCATTACAAGATGAATTATTTTACGCTTATGGGACTGATGGCCGGTTCTACAACCGACCCCCCAGCTTTGGCTTTTGCCAATCAGACTGCGGGAAACGATGCGCCAGCCGTTGGCTACAGTACGGTTTATCCCTTAAGTATGTTCCTTCGTATATTGACCGCCCAACTTATCATCCTGCTGTTGTGCGTGGCGGCATAACATTTGAACAAATATTAAAGAGAAGTCCGTTTCAGTAATAAAAACTGAGCGGACTTCTTTTGTTAAGGTATGGCTATATAAAAACTTTTTTAAGAAATTTAAACAGCTTCTTAAATTCCTTAATGGGTAAAGTTTCTGACACATAGTGCTTAAATTGTTGTCGGATAGTGTAATAAAAGTATTTTCTTCCTTGCAAAAGTTATGTTCCAACTGATGAAACATACGTTCCAGCCGATGAAACGTACATTCCAACAGATGAAACATACGTTCCAACGGTTGGAACAAAGATTATACCATTGATGGAAAACTTTTTCTTTTAGCTAAAAAATCAAGTTTAGTGCCGTCTGGCAGGTTCTGTAATGTCACGCCTTCCTCCGCCCCTTTTTTGTGCCTTTCCCATCGCCCAGAGCCTGTAAAAGACGTTTTCCGTGCGTATATATATTATATAATAATGTGTATTAATATTTTTTTCAATTTTGTATAAAAAAAGGCAGTAAGTGTCTTTGCCGTTTCGTGGAAAGTGCCTACCTTTGCACCCGCAAACGAGAAACAACGGCGTTTGCGACGATGTTCTTTGAATTATTGCTTACGAGACAAGAAAAAAGGAAATGTAGTACAAGAAAGATTTGAACCGTCAATATATATTGTTATAGATT
>JAFNXL010000064.1 GCA_017379075.1 Bacteroidaceae bacterium | reverse complement strand
TGTAGTCTCTCATCTGCGCAAAGATTTGAATGCTGAAGGAAATCAGCATCATAATTAAGGTAAAGAGTTTCTTTTTCATGTTTTTGTGCTTTTTTAAGGGTTTGTTATTGCAAAAATAACGATTTCTTCCGGAACGGCCTAATGATAAGGCAACTTTTTGATTTTCTGATGGCAAATTAGTGGTTTTGCAAACTGTAGATGCAGTTTTCAGCGGCGAGTTATGAGCGGTGAGTTTTGAGCTGTGAGTTTTTCGACAGAAGAACATGTTTTCTGTTGTCGGGTCACAGACCCTTATACTCAAAAACAGCGAATAACATATTCGCCGTAACAGGAAGACATGTTTTTCTCTTTTGATTCTTATGTTCTTATGTCTAGTCCTTTTCGTGAGAGCGTGAGATTATAACTCTTGTGTTCTCTTCGGACGCTGCACGCAACGTCCCTACCCTCTCATTACTCAAAACTCACAGCTCACAACTCATCGCTCACAACTCGCCACTGAAAACTGCATCTACAGTTTACAAAACTACTAATTTGCCATCAGATAATCAAAAAGTTGCCTTATCATTAGGCCGTTCCGAAAGAAATCGTTATTTTTGTACTAGGAACCATTAAAAAGCACAAAAACATGAAAAAGAAACTTTTCACCTTAATTATGATGCTGATCTCCTTCAGCATTCAAATCTTTGCGCAGATGAGAGACTATACCGCAATGGTAGTAGATGCGCGAAACGGAGAAATTCTCCCCTATGCCAGCATTTATGTGTCATCCGAATACGGTACCATGAGTAACTTGGAAGGTAACTTTACCGTAATGGCCAATGAAGAAGACCAAATCAAGATCAGTTACATCGGTTACAAGACCGTCGTATTGAAAGCGTCCGCATTGCCTTCGATAGTCAAAATGGAACAAATCAGCACTACATTGGAAGAAATTACCGTTACAACTGCCGAGAGCATTCTTGACAAAGCGGCAAAGCTATTGGAGAAAGACCGCAAACAGGCTAAGGGGATGAAACGGAGATATTTCTGCCGTACCACAGAGCTTATAGGGAACAAGCAGGAAATGATTGAGGCGTTCTTAGAAGCCGAATCCGCGATTTCCTTGAACAAGCTATCCATCATGGGAGGCAGACGCAGCGTGCTGGGGAAAGAAAATGAAACGGCGCTTTACAATACCAATCTGCATTATATGCTGGAAATAAGTCCGGCGGAGATAGAAAGCAGGTTCTGGAAGAACGTCATTACCCCCTTGTCTGACAAAAACTATAAAAAGCACTACGAATCTTCTTACAAACTCTTCAAGCCGAAAGGCGAGGATGCGTATTACTGCATTACGTTAAAGAACAAGCCCAACAATAACAATAGGGTTATAGAAGGCACGCTTTATATCAAGGCCAAGGATTACAGGCTCATTAAATTTGAAGGGACAGTCCCCTTTATGAGCATGACGGTTGAGAGTACCAACCAACTGCCGGAAAACATCAAACTGGAAAATTCCTTCAGTATGGACTTTTCATACGAAAAGGAAATCACAGAGGTTTCTAGCATCAATTATAGGATGAAAGGGAAAGGCATAGAATGCGAATGTATCTTGTACCCTGTAGACTATATTGCCTTTTCTGACATAAAGACTAAGAAAATCGGGAAGAACCTTGTGGGAGCGGTTGATAAACATAGTGCGGATTCACTCATGAGCAAGTACAACAATGTCATCAAACGTACCCAGAAAGAAGAGATTATTGCGTCGGCAAGCGATGGAAACAGAAAAGTTTCAGAGAAAAATACCGCCATCCTTGATACGTCACATACGGACAATAAGGCCATACGCAATTACTTGGAACGCCTACATGCCTTTGGCCAGCGTATTCCACAGGAAAAGGTTTTCATCCACATGGACAACACCTGTTACTTCCAGGGCGACACCATCTGGTTCTCGGCCTACACACGTCAGACCAATAACGGACAGCCCTCACAGATGAGCGGTGTGCTCTATGTGGAACTCTATAACCACGAGGGATACATGGTGGAGCGCAAGCTCATTGAGATGAGCAAGGGAAGAGGCGACGGATTCTTCGCCCTGAACCAGCCTGTCATGTACAGCGGCTTTTATGAACTGAGAGCCTATACCCGATGGCAGCTCAACTGGGGCGTGTTTGAACACAAACACAGCCGTCTGGCGGGCGAATGGTTCCTAACCAAAGCCCTGGAGAAGGAATATTACCGCGACTACCACAAGCTGTACAGCCGAGTGTTTCCCGTATATGACCGTCCCGAAGACCCAGAGAACCCAGAACGCTTCATGACCTCGCGCATCATGCGCCGCAAGTTTAAGGACGAGGAGAACATTGACCCGCGCACACAGACATTGACACTCTTTCCAGAGGGCGGCAACCTTGTGGCGGGCGTTCCCTGCCGTGTGGCGTATGAAGCCACATGGAACGACGGCGAGTGGCTGGAGGGTAACCTGCAAGTGGCAGGCCAGTCCGTTCCTGTTGTACACAGGGGAAGGGGCGTGTTCACCATAACCGTAAAGGAAGGTGAAGAGGCGGAAGCCGTCTTCCTGTCCAAGGATGGGCAGAGCGTAAAGGCCAAACTGCCCCAGCCGCGCAAGGAAGGTGCGGTGCTGACGGTGTGGGAAGAGGCGGACAAGTGGAGCGTGAAGGTGGCACTTTCTGCCGGCCTGCATCCCGACAGTGTGGGCATGACCGTCATGCACGAAGGCAATCTATGCCATTTCCGCCCTATGAAAGAAAGGGAGAACAACTTTGTCTTTGGCACACAAGAGCTGAAGCCCGGTGTGAACCAGGTGACCGTGTTCGACACGCAGGGCGGCATTCTTGCCGACCGTCTGTTCTTTGTCAGAGGCGGGGGCATGGACAAGCCCGTTCTTTCCATGAAGACGGAGAAGGAAGAGTACAAACCGTATGAGAAGATAAATCTGGCGATT
>JAFNXL010000056.1 GCA_017379075.1 Bacteroidaceae bacterium | reverse complement strand
ACAGACACCCCAATCAACCCCGCCAAGAGCGTAATGGTTGTGGGCGGCGGAAACACCGCTATGGACTCTTGCCGCACAGCCAAGCGTCTGGGTGCGGAAAAGGTGTTCATCGTCTATCGCCGCAGCGAAGCCGAAATGCCCGCCCGTCTTGAAGAGGTGAAGCACGCCAAGGAAGAGGGCATAGAGTTCCTCACCCTGCACAACCCCCTCGAATACATTGCCGACGAACAGGGCAAGGTAAAGCAGGTGGTGTTGCAGAAAATGGAGCTTGGCGAGCCCGACGCATCCGGCCGCAGAAGCCCCGTTGCCATCCCCGGCGCCACCGTAACGCTGGACATCGACATGGCAGTGGTGGCCGTTGGCGTAAGCCCCAACCCCATTGTGCCCACCTCAATTGAAGGACTGGAACTGGGACGCAAGAACACCATCGTTGTCAACGAAGGCATGCAGACCAACATCCCCACCATCTTTGCCGGAGGTGATATTGTAAGAGGCGGCGCAACCGTAATCCTCGCCATGGGCGATGGCAGACGCGCGGCAAGTGCAATGAACGAATATCTCAACAGCTAAAGATCATGAACATTCTTTATACCATACTCCTGCTCATAGCCAGCAACGTATTCATGACGCTGGCTTGGTATGGTCATCTCAAGTTATCCGATATGGGGGTCAGTTCTCACTGGCCCTTAATCGGAGTTATCGCATTTTCCTGGGTTGTCGCATTTCTGGAATACTGCTGCCAGGTACCGGCCAACAGAATCGGATTTGTGGGCAACGGAGGCCCCTTCACACTGATGCAGCTCAAGATCATACAGGAAGTCATCTCCCTGCTCGTCTTCTGCATCATCGCAAACCTGCTCTTCCAGGGCCAGCAGCTCCAATGGAACCACCTTGCCGCAATGGTGTGCCTGGTAATGGCCGTATTCTTCATCTTTAAATAAATTGAAGTCATGAAAAAATATTTTCTCATCCTCACACTTATATCAATCCTTCCCTGCTCTCACATCCATGCCCAGAAAAAGAAGAAGAAGGATGCTCCCACCATCGAGGAGATTATGGACAGCATGGCCGTATATAATTTTGAGGCAGCAATAGAAATGCTGGAAGAGGATATTGCCCTAAAGACAAAACGCAAGAAACCCACCGAGGAACAGGAAAACCTGCTCACCCTTGCCCACCGCAACCTGGGAAAGCTGATGGCCACGGAACGCATCACCATCATTGACAGCATCATCGTTGACAAGCAGAACGTGCTCAGCCACATCCATCTGAGCAACGAGAGCGGAAACCTGCAAACCATGCGCCAGCTGCTCAACAAGCCCGACACAATGGACTGCATGATGTTCCGCAACCAGCTGGACAACCAGGCCATTTTTGCACAACAGGACGCCAACGGCAAACTCACCCTCTACAAGAGCGAGCTGATTGGCAAGGAATGGACCAAGCCCACCCCCCTCAAAGGCATTGCCGACGAGGACACCGAGGCCAGCTACAACTACCCCTTCATGCTCACCGACGGCGCCACACTCTATTATGCCGCCACCGATGAGGAAGGACTGGGCGGGTATGACATCTACATGACCAGATACGACGCCGAAGAACAGGAATTCCTGGCACCGGAAAACATCGGCATGCCGTTCAACTCCACAGCCAATGACTATCTCTTTACCATTGACGAGTTCTACAACCTGGGATGGTTTGCCACAGACCGCAACATGCCCCAGGGAAAAGTCTGCGTCTACACCTTCATACCCAACGACACCAGACAAATCTACAACGAGGCCGAAATAGGTATGGAAGCGCTCAGGAGATACGCCGCCATAGCATCCATCCGCGACACCTGGACAGACAAGGCCAGGGTGGACGCCGCGCAGCAAAGCCTCAAGTCACTGCAAATGACACAAAAGAGCGGCAGTGCCGACAACCTCTTCGAGTTTGTGCTCAATGACAGGAAGACCTGCCATGCAGAAAGCGACTTCAAAAACGCCGAAGCCCGCAAGATGGTGAAGACATGGGTTGAGCGCAAAAAGGAACTGGAGAACAGCAGAAGCCAGCTGGACAACCTCCGAGACAAATACGCCGGAGCCGCCGATGCGCAGAAACAACAGTTCGCGGCGCAAATCAGACTCATGGAAGCCTCTTTTGAAAAACTGCTCTCAGAAGTGAGTCAGACCGAGAAAGCCATCCGAAAAGCAGAATCAGGCCAATAACACACCATAAATGACACAAACAAGCACCATTACAGCAATAGCCACAGCCCCCGGAGGCGCAATAGGCATAATCAGGGTAAGCGGACCAGACGCCATAGGCATCTGCGACAAGATATTTCATTCCGTAAGCGAAAAAAAGCTTACCCAAGCCATGGGCCACACATTGCATTATGGCAAAATCATAGCCCAGAAGCAAGACCAGCGGGAAGAACTCATTGACGAAGTGCTGGTATCCGTCTTCCGCGCCCCCCGCAGCTATACCGGCGAAGACGCGGTAGAAATCAGCTGCCACGGAAGCAGATACGTCATGCAGCGCATTGTGCAGGCCCTCATAGACGCAGGCGCCACCCAGGCTGCCCCCGGAGAATTCACACAACGCGCCTTTGTGAACGGAAAGATGGACCTCTCACAGGCCGAGGCCGTGGCCGACCTCATTGCCGCCAATTCAGCCGCAACCCACCAGATGGCCATAAACCAGCTGCGCGGAGGCTTCAGCAAAGAACTCTCCACACTAAGGGACAACCTCCTGAAACTCACCACTCTGCTCGAACTGGAACTCGATTTCAGCGAAGAAGACGTGGAGTTTGCCAATCGCGAAGAACTCTACACACTCGCCAAGACCATTGAAAGCAGAATAAGCTACCTCACAGACTCCTTCCAGACCGGAAACGCCATCAAGAACGGAGTCCCCGTAGCCATAATCGGAGCGCCCAACGTGGGCAAGAGCACCCTTCTCAACGCACTGCTGCACGAGGAAAAAGCCATTGTCAGCGACATACAAGGCACCACGCGCGATGTCATCGAAGACATCATACAAATCCAGGGCATCACGTTCAGATTCGCCGACACGGCCGGAATCAGAAAGACAAAGGACACCATTGAACAAATGGGCATAGAACGCTCCCTCAAAGCCCTTGACCACGCCAACATCGTGCTGCTTATTTCCGAAACGGGAATAGAATTTCCCAATGTGCGCATCCCCGAGGACAAACACGTCATCCGCGTCATCAACAAGAGCGACCTCACCCACCCCGCCAGCAGCTTTGTCTACAACAAGGTGTCAAACGGTGGATATATCCATATTTCAGCCCTCACCGGAGCCGGAATCCCCCTTTTGGAACAAGAACTGGTCAAAGCCGCGGCAATACCGGAAATCAACGACAACGACCCCATTGTAACCAATCTCCGCCATTACGAAGCGCTGAAAAAAGCCCAAGACTCAATTGAAAGAGTGCTACAGAGCCTGCAAGACCAGATTTCTGGCGACCTCATAGCGCAGGATCTTCGCCTCTGCCTCTTCCATCTGGCAGAAATCACTGGAGGAGAAATCACAACCGACGAAGTGCTTGGCAACATCTTTAAAAACTTCTGCATCGGCAAATGATTTGTTGTAAACAACTGTAACTAATTAGAGTCAACTATAAGGAAGTCGCTGAATTTCAGCGGCTTTTTTGTTACCCATATTCCAGATAAGTCGGGTAAACACCCGTTTTTCACCATATTTTTCTACCGTATTTCTACCGCGGAACATT
>JAFNXL010000063.1 GCA_017379075.1 Bacteroidaceae bacterium | reverse complement strand
CGGACGCTGCACGCAGACGTCCCTACTCTCACCGCTCATCGCTCATTGCTCAAGACCCAAAAACTTGTTCTTTTGTTCTTCTGTCAAAAATCAAAATCTGCGGTCATCTGTCGCATCTGCGTCATCTGCGTGCCAATGAAAATTCTTTACAAAATCGTATTTTCGTATAAATCCAGCTGGAAAGTTGAAAGTGCCCAGTTGGAAAATTTTTATTTCCCTGTTGGAAAATTAATTTTATCCAGTTGGAAAGTCAAAATTTCGCAGTAGAGCAATATAAGGCGACTTTTTAGGTTTGTTTTTGAACTATTTTAAGCGTTTTTTGTTCGTTTTGAAACCAATGTCTGGTTTGTGGACAAAAGTAAAAATGTTTGACAGTGAGCGGTGAGCGGTGAGCGATGAGCAATGAGTTATGAGCTGTGAGTAATGAGTAATGAGTTTTAGATTTGGAACCACCCTTTAGTCTTATTGTTCCCTGATTTTTTTTTCTGAGATCCAGTCGTCTATCATTTCGCGGGCGATAGAACCTTGGGCTGGGAGTTCGGGCAGATTGTTGAGGGTGAACCATCCGCCGCCGCCAAGTTCTTCTTTTTGCAGAAGGAGGGTTCCGCTTTCATATTGGGCTGTGAATCCAACCATAAGTCCGCAAGGATAGGGCCAGGGCTGGCTGCCATAATAACGTATGTTCTTGATGCGTATGTGTGTTTCCTCCCACACTTCGCGAGCCACACATTCTTCAAGGGTTTCGCCCGTTTCAACAAAGCCAGCCACAAGGCCGTAGAAATTGCCTCTGAAGCTGTTGGAATGTACCATGAGGATTTCATCTCCGCGTTCCACCCTTACGATTGTGGCTATGGCAAGTGTGGGCCACCATTCCTTATGGCACTCTGGGCATTGTTTGCTGATTGGAGTCTGCCATTTGAGTGGCGAACCGCATACCCCACAATATTTTGTATTGCGGTCCCAGTAGATCAGTTCGGCACACTTGCCGGCAAATTGGTAGGTTTGTGGGGATAGAATCTCCGCGCTTTTGCGCAAGGGAACCATCTTGAAGTGGCTGTTTCCGCTTACGGGGGTGTCCAAACGGATAATCTTGCAGGTGTCGTTTCCGTTGCAAAGCGTGGTTACCAATTGCCAGGGTTTGATGTCAATTGGGGGAGTTGAACCAAAGGGGATATTCCCCTCGGATGTGAGAAGAATATCCCCTTGGCAAAAGATATAATAATACATATTTATATTATATATACAGGTAACAGGTTTGCCGATGCGCAGCGGCATGCGGCTTTGGGTCAGACACCGAGTGACTTCTTGACCTCTTCCACGCGGGCGCGGGCCTTGTCTACACAAGCGGGGTAGCAGTTGGCACAACCCATGGTGTCCTTCAGTTCCAGATAGAACTTAATCTTGGGCTCGGTTCCGCTGGGACGTACGCTTACCTTGGTGCCATCTTCGCAGAAGTACTGCAGTACGTTGCTGGTGGCAGGCATATCAATGTCGGTTTCGTTTCCTTCGCCGTCATACTGCTTCAGAGTGCCGAAGTCCTTTGCGCAGATAACCTTGCTTCCGGCAATCTCGGTGGGACGGTTGGTGCGCAGATTCTCCATCATGGCCTTGATTTCGTCTGCACCGCTCTTTCCGGGCTTTGTTACGTTGATGGTATGCTCGAAGCTGAATCCGTAGTCCAGATAAATCTGCATCAGCAGGTCATAGAGTGTCATGCCATTGTCGCGTGCCCAGGCTGCAATCTCGCAAATGAGACAGATGCTGGCTGGAGCGTCCTTGTCGCGAACCTTGTCATAAGGCAGGAAGCCAAAACTTTCCTCACCACCGCCAATGTACTTCTGCTTGCCTTCGCTCAAAGCGATTTCGCGTGCAATCCACTTGAAACCGGTATAGCAGTCGCGCAGCTCCACGTTGTTCTTCTTTGCCATTTCTGCAATTACCTCGGTGGTAACGATGGTCTTCACCAGGAAGTCGGTGGGCTTGAGCTGGCCAAGAGCCTTCTTGTTCTTGATGATGTAGTAGCAGAACATCATTGCGGTCTGGTTTCCGTTGATGATGGTCCATTTGCCCTTGCTGTCTCGGCATACAATGGCCAGACGGTCTGCATCGGGGTCGGTGGCAACCACCAGGTCGGCGTTCAGCTTGGTACCCAACTTCATACCCAAGGTCATGGCTTCGGCATTTTCGGGGTTGGGGCTGATTACGGTGGGGAAGTTGCCGTCCACCTCCATTTGCTCGGGTACTACATGGATATTCTGGAAGCCCCAGCTGCGCAGACACAAGGGAACGATAACGCGTCCGGTTCCGTGCATGGCGCTGTATACGATGTTGAGGTCCTTCTGGCGCAGGATTACTTCCTGGTCAATCATGGCTTCCTTGACTGCAGTCATGTAGTCATAGTCCATCTCTCCACCGATGATTTCAATCAGTTCGGGGTCGGCCTGGAACTTCACATCCTCAATCTCTACCTTGTTTACCTCGTCAATGATGCCCTTGTCATGGGGGGCCAATACCTGTGCGCCGTCTGCCCAGTAAGCCTTGTAACCGTTGTATTCCTTGGGGTTGTGGCTTGCTGTTACGTTCACACCGGCAATTGCACCAAGCTGGCGGATGGCAAAGCTGATTTCGGGAGTGGGGCGAAGGCTTTCAAAGAGATATACCTTGATGCCGTTGGCGCTGAAGATGGCGGCTACGGTCTCGGCAAAGAGTCGGCTGTTGTTGCGGCAGTCGTGACCCACAACCACACTGCTCTGCTCTCCGGGGAATGCTTTCAGAATATAGTTGGCGAAGCCCTGGGTGGCCATGCCTACGATATATTTGTTCATGCGGTTGGTTCCAGCACCCATAATACCACGCAGACCACCAGTTCCGAATTCCAGATTCTGATAGAAGGCGTCCACCAGATTGGTCTTGTCTTCATTGTCCAGAAGGGTCTTGATCTCGGCCTTGGTCTCTGCGTCAAATACAGGGCTGTCCATCCACTTTTGTGCCTTGGCTATGCACGCGTTAATCAATTCAATGTCCATAAGTCTGTAAATTTAATACTTGATACTTGTTTTATTATGTTTTCTCTGCAAAGATAGTTTTTTTTTAGATGATAACTCATTTATTTTATGAATATTTTCATACTTTTGCAAAATTATTTTTGAATTCAAGAAACACGTATTATGACAACCCGACGCAAGAAGAAAAAATATCCTCTGCCTGTAGTGTTGGCGGCATTGTGCTTATGTGCCTTTTCTTTCTATAGAAATGTGTGTGTGTCCAACCAAAAGGATGCTACTTCACACATTGAGCAGCCTGCTGCCAAAGATGACAAGCCAGTCAGAACGGATGAACAGAATAACAGGAAAGATAACTTGCTTTTGCCTTCCTATCTTACTGACAGGCCCGAAGAAATAGTGTATCACGATGGTTTTGTGCTTTCGTATAACTGCAAACATCTTGTTCCCAACTGGGTGTCGTGGCTTCTGACCGCCGAGCGTACCAAAGGTAAAGAGAAGAGGGCGGACAACTTCCAACCCGATGCCAGCATAAAGAAAGGTCCCGTTGCCGAGGACAGTGATTACAGAAGGTCTGGCTACGACCGCGGCCACATGTGTCCGGCTGCCGACTGCAAGCATACGAGAACGAGTCAGAACGAATGCTTCCTGTTGAGCAATATCTGTCCGCAGACTCATTCACTGAATGCCGGCGACTGGAAGGAACTGGAAGAGCTTACGCGAGACTGGGCATTGCGATACGACAGCATTTATGTGGTGTGCGGTCCGGTGATTGACCGTGAAAAAACATATCAGACCATTGGAGAGAACCGTGTAACTGTTCCCGAACGTTTCTTCAAGGTGCTTTGGCGTAACGAATCCGGTAAGTCAGCCCATGCCATTGGCTTTGTGTTTGACAACGCGGAACAGAATAAACCGCTTTCAACCTATGCCTTGACAGTGGATGAAGTGGAGAAAATTACAGGTATAAACTTCTTCAGCAAATTCCCAAAACATATAGAGAGAAATGCTGAAGCAATGTTTGATATAAAACAGTGGAAGGGGTTGAAATAGAATAAAGTAGCTATTCTATTCCTTTGGGAAATATCCGTAGGCGTCCTTGAATGCGTAGAAGTAAAGGTCTTCCGCTTTGACGCCTGGGAAGTATTCTTCAAAAAGCTGTGCAGTGAGGTCTGTGCAGTTTTTTGTTGCCAAAAGGAGGTATTTCAGATACAACTCTCTGTCCTCAAGATGGCGGTAGCAGAGCGCAAGGTAAGGGAAGGCGAAATTGGCGGTGATGCTGTCTGGTATTTCCGCCAATCTGGAGAGGATGTTTGTCGCATCCTGGTAGTATTCGTGTTCGTAATAGGCAATGCCGATGACAAGCGCGGTCTTTTCGCTGTCCTCACATTTTGAGAATGCTGTTTCAAAGTGTGCCTTCGCTTTCTCCGGAAAGCCATTTTCCAGCATAACCTGGCCGTATAGAACCTCATAGTCCAACAATGCCCGCTTTTCCCTGATGAGGGATTTTACAGTCTTCAGGTAGGAGAGGGCGTCATCCAGGCGATGCAGCTTGCTGGCTACCGTGGCCTGTTGCATGGCAATGTAAATTTGCTTTTCCTGGTCATCTCCTATGATGTTGCCGGCGTTTTCAAGCTGCTCCATGGCCTTTTCATATTCGCCCATCTGATAAAGGCATACGGCATCCATGTGATAGAGCACGTCGTCTTGTCTGGACTGGAGCGCTTTCTGGAAGAAGCGGTGTGCCTTTGTGTAATTGGCGGTATGGTAATAGCAGTCGGCAAGGGTGGCGGTTGCCCTGAAGTCCTCTTCGTTTATGGCTAAGGCAAACTGGCAAGCATCAATGGCCTCCTCGAATGATCCTTTGGAGAAATGAGACTCAGCTAACAGATTCCATGCCTGTATGTTATATGAGTCAATGTCAAGTATCTCGTTAAGTAAACGAATGGCGGTTTCATAGTCGCCAAGGCACATCTTGATCTCCGCTTCCAGTTCCGGAAGACCCTTGTACTGCGGGTTGGTTTTCTTCAGTTTCCGACACCAGCTATCCGCATAGTCATATAGCATGTAGTCCATGAATATGCCTATGGTGTCGTACATGAAATGGTCCTGTTCTTCCTTCTCGCTTTCGCAGGCTGTCTTCAGGATTTCCAGGGCTTCGGCATTGCGCTGTTCCCTTATGAGCAGTTCTGCGCGGAGGAACTTTACCTCGCGGTCGTCCTGGTCGGGGATGGCATTGCAAATCTCATGCGCACGCTCCATGTTGTCATGGAACATTTCCTGTCTTGAGAGAAATACCTGCGGGTCTACGCTGTCTGGATGCAGGCTTACAGCCAGGCCGATGGCCTCGTTGGCCTTCTCTTCCTGGCTGTTTACCATATAATATTCGGCTATGTCCGTCAGGTCATCGGCATCCATGTAGATGGGCCGGTTTTGCTGAAGGGCATCCTCGTATGAACGCAAGATCCGCTTGAATTCTCTGTTGTTGAAATAGGAAATGTCTTCTTCGCGCATTTTATCTATTAATGTCTCGCTTTTTTCTTTCTTTACTGGCCTTTCTTCCAAGTGTCCTTCAGACCCACGGTCTTGTTGAAGATGAGGTTGTCCGGGGTGCTTTCGGTGTCTATGTTGAAGTAGCCGATACGCTGGAATTGCAGGTAAGAGAGATTGGGCAGCTCCTTGACATATTCTTCCACATAGCAATTCTTCAGTACATGCAGGCTGTCGGCATTGAAAATCTGCTTCATTGCGGTTACGGCATCGCAATCCTGCTCTTCGCGAATCTTTGCCATGGCATCGCGTGGATTCTCCACTTTCCAGAGGCGGTCGTACAGTCTGACTTCTGCCTGGATGGAGTGGCCGCAGCTAACCCAGTGAAGGGTCTTTCCCTTGATCTTGCGGTTTGCTCCGGGCATTCCGCTCTTGCTTTCGGGGTCGTATGTGCAGTAAATCTCCACAATGTTGCCTTCGTCGTCCTTCTTCAGGCCGGTGCATTCGATGATGTAGGCGTTCTTCAGGCGCACTTCCTTTCCGGGAGCCAGGCGCATAAACTTCTTTTCTGCCACTTCCATGAAGTCGTCGCGTTCAATCCAGATTTCGCGGCTGAAGGTGATTTCGTGTGTGCCGTCCGCCTCGTTCTCGGGATTGTTTATGGCGGTCATCTGCTCGGTCTGTCCTTCGGGATAGTTGGTGATGACAACCTTCACGGGATCCAGTACCGCACTTACGCGGATGCTGCGCTGGTTGAGGTCTTCTCTGACGGCGCTTTCCATCAGTTCCATTTCATTCAGCGCGTCATAGGTGGTATATCCAATCTTGTTGATGAACTTGTTGATGCTCTCGGGGCTGTAACCTCTTCTTCTGTATCCGCAGATGGTGGGCATGCGAGGGTCGTCCCATCCGTCCACCATGCCTTCCTGTACCAGTGCGAGCAGATTGCGCTTGCTCATGAGCGTGTAGCTCAGATTCAGCTTGTTGAACTCGGTTTGGCGAGGACGGAAGTCTTCAATGTTTTCGGTTTCGCCGCGCATCTCCTTCATCCAGGTTACAAACAGGTCATAAAGCGCGCGGTGCTCCACAAACTCAAGTGTGCAGAGGCTGTGTGTTACGCCTTCCAGATAGTCGCACTGGCCATGGGTGAAGTCGTACATGGGGTAGGCGTTCCACTTGTTTCCGGTGCGGATGTGGGGGATGTTCAGCACGCGGTAGATCAGCGGGTCGCGGAAGTGCATGTTGGGGTGTGCCATGTCAATTTTGGCTCTGAGCACCATCTTGCCCGGCTCCATGTTTCCGCTGTTCATCTGCTCGAACAGGGCGAGGCTTTCTTCTACGGGGCGGTTGCGGTAGGGGCTCTCCGTTCCGGGTGAAGTGGTGGTTCCCTTCTGGCGTGCTATTTCCTCGGCGCTTTGCTCGTCCACGTATGCGCGGTCTGTCTTGATGAGATATACGGCAAAGTCCCACAGCTGCTGGAAGTAGTCACTTGCATAATAAATGTTGTCCCATTGGAATCCGAGCCACTGGATGTCCTGCTCAATGCTTTCCATGTATTCGGTGTCTTCCTTCTGGGGGTTGGTGTCATCGAATCTCAGGTTGCATGTGCCGCCATACTTCTTTGCCATGCCGAAATCAATGGCAATGGCCTTGGCGTGGCCAATGTGCAGGTAGCCGTTGGGTTCGGGCGGAAAACGGGTCTGAATCTTGCCTCCGTTTTTGCCTTCAGCCAAATCGTTTTCTATCTTTTGCTCAATGAAGTTGAGGCTCTTTTTTTCCTCCACTCCTGTGGTTTCTTTTACTTCCATAAATTTTTTTGCTTATTTCTGTTTTTTCTAATGCAAATGTATGGTTTTTTTTCCGTTTTTTAGGCTCGTTCCATGTGAAAAATAACTTTTTTTACAGTTTATGCTAAAAAACATATAATTAAATTTGTTTCATTCGTGGAATAAGTGGAAATTTGCAGGACATAAACAATCTTTTTTACCTTAATAAAACTGATATTGCTAAACCAGAAATGAGGTGCGTCGAGAGATGTACCTCATTTTTTTTACTTGAGTCGCCACCAGTCGAAATTCATCAGGTGCGGTCCCTTGCGGCCGGTAAAGCAAAGGTAGAGGTCGTGTGTGCCGCCCACCTTGGATTTTACCTCAGCCTTCAGGGTCTTCCATTCTTCCCATCCGCCTGAGCCGGGCACTTCCAGCCGTGCGATCATTTCTCCCTTTATGCTGTCTGTGCGCACTTCTATGGCGCCGCCTCTCAGTCCGCTTGCCACGCGTGCGGTGAAGGTTCGGGGTGTTTCGGTGCCGAAGTCCACATTGCGCAGCTTGATGTAGTCGCCGTTGTGCGCATCGGTTACGTACACGCCCACCTTGCGGTTCTGCTCCGTCCTCAGTCCGCGTGAGAAGGCCATGGTCTCGGCTTCCACACGACGGTAGGGGTTGAAGGTGCCAATGGGTTTCACGCCCTCGTCTGTGGGCATGATGGTGGGGAAGGAGCCGTCTGCGTTGTATGTGAATTCCTCCACGGCCGCGCTGCGTCCGAATCCGCCGCCTCCGGGCAGCTTTCCTGTGTGGTAGAAGAAGTAGCTGTGCCCTTTGTAGTCGGCCACGCCTGCATGGTTGGTGAAGGAGTTTGTGGGGCAGAGGGGCATAATCTCTCCGGCATATTTCCATGGGCCGGTGGGCGAGGATGCCGTGCTGTATGAGATGTGTTCGGGCACGCCTCCTGCGGCATAGATGAGCTGATAGGTGCCGTTGCGTTTGGTCAGCCAGGGACCTTCCACATAGCTGTCCTTGTACTTGCGCCCTTTCTCGCGGTTCTTCATCAGCGGTGCGCCGAAAGCCTCTTCCGTCATGTCGGCCAGGATGAGACCGCCTTCGTATGAAATCATATCCTCGTTCAGTTTCAGGTAATAGAGCTGAGGATTGCCCCAGCACAACCATGCCTGTCCGTCATCATCGATGAACACGCTGGGGTCTATGTGGTCCCAGGAGCCGTTCTCAAAGAGGGGCTTGCCGAGGGCATCGCGGAAGGGACCCGTTGGAGAGTCGCCCACCGCCACACCGATGGCCATGCCGCCCGAAATCTTGGAGTGGGCGCAGATGTACCAGTAGAACTTTCCGTTGCGCTCTATGGTCTGTGCGGCCCAAGCGCGGTCGTCCGCCCACGAGAAGGACTCCAGCGCCAGCGGCGAGCCGTGGTCGGTCCAGTTGGCCATGTCGTCCGTGGAATAGACGCGCCACTCCTGCATCCAGAAGAAGTCGGCTCCGTTCTCGTCGTGTCCGGTGTAGACGTACAGTCTGTCGTTGTGGACCATGGGTGCGGGGTCCGATGTGTAACAAGTCTGTACGATTGGGTTTTGTGCGTGTGCTGTCATTGCCGCTGCGGCAAGGAAGGCGATGGAAAGTTTCTTCAGCATGGTTCCTTGTTCGTTTATGTTTTTCTTGTGTGGTGTCTTATGTGCCTGTCAATGGTTCTCCTTGGTGTAGTTGAAATGGTCCACGTCAATGTGTCCGCCCTTTTCCTTGGTGGCATAGTTGAAGATGGCATAGCGTGTGCCCATGAAGAACAGGCGGTAGTCGAACCGCATTCGGTAGGGGCGGCCTATGGGTGTCCATTCCTTACCCTTTGTGCGGTAGTAGAAGGTGGCCATGTCTTGTCCGGGGGTGAAGTCCGCGTCAATGCGCAGTTCTATGTGTTTGCCCTTGATGTCAATGACCTCGATGGTTTCCTCGTCCACCTTGGTCACCGCCTTTTCGCGGTCGCTCAGGTGTACTTGTGTGGCGGTCTGTGCCAGTGTAAGTCGCTTGCCGTCGCGTGCAATGGTGAGGAGGCCCGAATGGCCGTTGAAGGCTGCCATGCCGGCGCGGTCGCCGTCCTTCATTTTGCTGATGTCAATCCTTACCGATGCCGAGCAGCGCGGGCCTTCCATGCGCTGGCTAATGGTGTTGCGTGCCAGATAGAGGTTGGGGGCTTGGTTGGCTTTTAGGCGCAGCCATCCCTTGCGTTCGGTCAGCGACCAGGCTTCGTCCATGGGGTTGTGGTTCCATTGCCACTGCATTGCCAGGGCGGGAGCCGAGAAATCGTCGCTCGTCACTGTGGGATTGCCTTTCAGCTCGTTTCCACCCGTGGGCATAGCCTGTGGCACTCGTCCGTTCTCGTCGCCCAGCACGGGCCATCCGTCAACCCACCGGCAGGGCACCAGCATCGGCACGCGTCCCACGCCTCCGCGGTCTTGGAAAAAAACACCGTTCCATCCGCCTTTGCCGTCGTCCACGATGGTTCCCTGTGCCACACCGCCGCCAAATCCGCCAAAGGGGCTCTCAAGGATCACCTTTTTCTCATACGGGCCGTCAATGCGGTCTGCGCGGTAGCACACCTGTCTGCGTATGCCTCCCGGGGGCCACGAAATCATCAGCAGATAGTACTTGCCTCCGTGCTTGATCATGCGGCTGCCTTCCAAGAGGCCTCTTTCTGTGGCGTCGCGCTCGAATGTCTTTCGCCGGCTGCCGGGCACCACGCTCTTCATGTCGGCCGACAGTTCTACGATGTCTCCCGTGCCGTAGCAGACATAGACGCGGTTGTCATCGTCAAAGAAGAGTGCGGCATCGTGGAAGTGGGGCAGGCGCGAGTGGATTGTCCACGGTCCCTCGGCCTTTTCTGCCGTCATGATGTAGGTGTCGGCGTTCACGTCGTCGTTTGTGGAGAAGAGGGCATAGAACCTGCCATTGTGATAGCGGAGCGAGGTGGCCCATTGTCCGCGTCCGTAGGCGGTGCCGCCCTTCATTTCATACCGTGGAGAATCTGTAAGCTTGTCAAAGAGGTAGCTCACCGTTTCCCAGCGGGTGAAGTCCTTGGAGCGCATGATGGGTGCGCCGGGCATCAGGTGCATGGTGGTGGTAACCATATAATAAGTGTCGCCCACGCGAATGACGTCGGGGTCGGGGCAGTCTGCCCACATCATGGGGTTTCTTAGGGTTCCCCAGGAGAGTTGTGTGCTAAAGGCAAGCAGCAGGAGGGAAAGGATGTGGCGCTTCTTCATTTTGTTTTGCTTTTTTAGTGTGTGGGTTTTGTGTTTTGTTCGTTTTTGCCGGTGGGGCGGTTCTGCGTTATAGACTTTTTTTCTTGCTGCAAATATAACATTTTCTTGGGAAATAGATTGTATTGCGTGCGGTTTTTGTGCGGCTGGGTGCGTTTTTTTAGTTTTTAGCCTTGTGGCAGGTTTGTGCGTGCTGTTGTTCGGTGTGCGGGTGGAATTCCAATGCAAAGGTATGTAATTATTTTGAATTATCAAAATATAAATCAAAATATTTGTGGTAAAAGTGTAAAAAATTATTGGAATCACTTCTGTTTGTGTAAATTGGCCTGGATTTTTCCCTCCCGAGGAAATTTTTACTGCCTCACGATGAAAAAATATTTCTCTGGCATGGCGGTGCTGTCTTCTCTTCTCTGTGTAAAAAATTTTCTCTCCCCTCATTGCTGTTTTTTGCATTTTTGCATTTTTGTGTTTTTGTGTTTTTGTGAAAGCAAGTGTGTGTGCCTATAATATATATTAAGTTATTAAATGTATTTAATAATCTAATAAGGTATACCCCCTCGGGCCTATGTTTTTTGCGTTTTGCAAAAATACAAAAACGCAAAAACGCAAAGGTTGGCGTTGCTGAGATGCGCGATGTCCGTGGCGGGTTTTCCCTTTATTTCATATAGTGCAATTTATGTTTGTTTTCCCTGAATTTTTATTTTAATTAGCTTGTGCATATCGCCAAATTTTCGTACCTTTGTAGTGTCTTTCGTGGGGATGGAAAAGTGCGGCCAAAACCTCGGATGACGGTGGGAAACTGGAGCTTGTTGCGTGGCTTCGTTCGTTTAATCAAAACATTTTAAAACAGACATGGAAAGAGAGAAAAAGGTGCTGGATTATTTGACTGCGCATGACATACCACACTCGTGCTACAACCATCCCGAGGGCAAGACCATTGAGGAGGCCAAACGGTGGTGGAAGGATGATGGCAGTGTGCATTGCAAGAACATTTTCCTGCGCAACCATAAGGGTAACCGCCACTATTTGGTGTGTTTCCACTGCGACGCCACACTGGACATCCGGCAACTGGAACAGCGTCTCAAGGCGCACCTCCAATCGCGCGGACTGCCTGCGCCCGGCAAGCTCAGCTTTGCCTCGGCAGAGCGTATGGAACGCTATCTGGGGCTGGAACCTGGCAGCGTGAGCCCCTTTGGTCTGATAAACGATGAGGAGAACCATGTCCACCTGTTCCTTGACGAATGTCTGCAACGCGCCGAATCGCTCAGTTTCCACCCCAACGATTGCCGTGGCACGGTGGTCATTGGCAGAGCCGACTTCATGCGCTACCTGGAGTGTGTGGGCAATTCCTACGAGTTTGTCGAATTGTATTAGCGCACGGGAAAAGCAAGTTTTTGACGGCTTTACTTGCGTACCTCTTATATTTTAGTTACTTTTGCAGTCCGTTTTTCGGAACACAAAGGTAAAATCAGCATAAATGATGAAGAAAAAAGTCCTCTATCTGCATGGCTTCGCTTCGGCGGGCAGCAGCGGAACGGCTGTGCAGATGCGCAGTCATCTGTATCCCATGGGTGCTTCGGTGCTCAGCCCGGACATCCCCGTAAGCCCGCTTGAGGCAATGGGTATGCTCCGCAAGATGGTGGAGGAGGAGAGGCCCGACCTTATTGTGGCCACCAGCATGGGCGCTCTCTATGCCGAGCAGCTCTATGGCACACCGCGCTTGCTGGTGAACCCTTCGTTTCACATGGCCCGCCTGCTCATGCTCAGGGGCATGGGACGCCAGGAATTCCGCAACAAGCGTGCGGACGGCGCAAGGGATTTTAAGGTGGACCGCCCGCTCATTGCCGAGTTTCAGCAGGTGGAGAAGCAGTCGTTCGGCCACATAGACGCGGCTGAGAAGGGCAGGGTATACGGCCTCTTCGGCCTTCAGGACAAGAAGGTGAACTGCCAGCCCGACTTCAAGAAACACTATGGCAAGGACAACCTCATCCTGTTCCAGGGCGAGCACTATCTTAACGGGCAAGTGCTGGGCACGGTTGTGATGCCACTGGTGGAGAAACTCCTCTTCGGCGAATGAGGACAGCCCAAACAAATAATGGAATAATAAACAAAAAAAACGAAATACAATGTTTGAAAATTTAAGCGAACGCCTTGAACGCTCCTTCAAGATTCTGAAGGGCGAAGGCAAGATAACCGAAATCAACGTAGCGGAGACACTTAAGGACGTGCGCCGTGCGCTCCTCGACGCGGACGTGAACTATAAGGTGGCCAAGAACTTCACCGACACCGTAAAGCAGAAGGCACTGGGACAGAATGTGCTCACCGCCGTGAAGCCCCAGCAGCTGATGGTGAAGATTGTGCATGACGAGCTGGCTCTGCTTATGGGTGGCGAGACCACAGACATGAGTCTGAAGGGACATCCCGCCGTAATCCTGATGGCCGGTCTGAACGGTGCCGGAAAGACCACCATGAGCGGAAAGCTTGCCAAGATGTTGAAGGAAAAGCGCCACATGAAGCCTCTGCTTGCAGCCTGTGACACCTTCCGCCCCGCTGCCATGGAGCAGTTGCGCGTGCTGGGAGAGCAGGTGAATGTGCCCGTCTATATGGAACTGGATGCCAAGGATCCCGTGAAGGTGGCGCTCAACGCCATGCAGGAAGCCCGCGCCAAGGGTCATGACGTGCTCATTGTGGACACCGCCGGCCGTCAGTCAATCGACGAAGAGCTGATGCAGCAGATTCAGGACATCAAGGAGGCTGTGCAGCCCGATGAAATCCTGCTCGTGGTGGATGCCATGACCGGACAGGATGCCGTGAACACCGCCAAGGAGTTCAACGACCGCCTGGACTACACGGGCGTAATCCTGACCAAACTGGACGGTGATACCCGTGGAGGTGCCGCGCTCAGCATCCGCACCGTGGTGGACAAGCCCATCAAGTTTGTGGGTATTGGCGAGAAGATGGATGCCATCGACCCCTTCCACCCCGACCGTATGGCCGACCGTATCCTGGGAATGGGCGACATCGTTTCTCTGGTGGAGCGTGCGCAGGAGCAGTATGACGAGGAAGAGGCACGCCGCCTTCAGAAGAAGATTCAGAAGAACCAGTTCGACTTCAACGACTTCTACAACCAGATTCAGCAGATCAAGAAGATGGGTAACCTGAAGGATCTTGCAAGCATGATTCCCGGTGTGGGCAAGGCCTTGAAGGATGTCGAGATTGACGATGACGCATTCAAGGGCATTGAAGCCATCATCCAGAGTATGACACCCCATGAGCGCACCCATCCCGAAGTGCTCAACTCAAGCCGTCGCCAGCGCATTGCCAAGGGTTCCGGTACCAACATTCAGGAGGTGAACCGCCTCATCAAGCAGTTTGACCAGACCCGCAAGATGATGAAGATGGTTACCAGCCCCAAGATGGCCGATATGATGAAGCGCATGCCCAAGGGCAAGATTCCCGGAATGGGCTTCTAATCCCCACCTTATATAAATACTAGCTATCTATGCAGATAATTGACGGAAAGGCTACGGCTGCCGCAATAAAGGCCGAGATTAAGGAAGAGGTGGAGCGCCTTGTTGCGCAGGGCGTGAGACGTCCGCATCTGGCTGCCATTCTGGTGGGCCATGACGGAGGTTCGGAAACCTATGTGAAGAACAAGGTGCTGGCTTGCGAGGCCTGTGGTTTCGAGAGCACTTTGTTGCGTTTTGAGGATACAATAACCGAGGAGGAACTGCTTGCCGAGGTGAACCGCCTGAACGAGGACGAAACGGTGGACGGCTTCATCGTGCAGCTTCCCCTCCCTGCCCACATCAGCGAGCAGAGTGTCATAGAGGCCATCGACTATCGCAAGGACGTGGACGGCTTCCATCCCATCAACGTGGGACGCATGGCCATCGGTCTGCCTTGTTACATCAGTGCCACTCCTCGCGGAATCATCGAACTGCTTAAGCGCTACGAGATTCCCACCAGCGGACGCAAGTGTGTGGTGCTCGGGCGCAGCAACATCGTGGGCAAGCCCATGGCGCAGCTGATGATGCAGAAGGAGTATGGCGACAGCACAGTGACCGTATGCCACAGCCGTAGCGCCAACTTGAAGGAAGAATGCCGTCAGGCCGACATCATCATCGCAGCCATTGGCCGTCCCGGTTTCGTCACCGCAGATATGGTGAAGCCCGGTGCCGTAATCATAGACGTGGGTACCACCCGTGTGCCCGATGCCACTCGCAAGAATGGCTTCCGCCTGAGCGGCGATGTGGACTTTGAGAACGTGGCTCCGCTTTGCAGTGCCATTACGCCCGTGCCCGGCGGTGTAGGTCCAATGACCATTTGTATGCTCATGCTCAACACTTTGGCTGCTGCCAAGCACGAATATTACAAATAAATTTGAAAAAAAGTGTGCGAATAATTTGGTCAGTACCGAAAAATGTACTACCTTTGCACTCGCAAACAAGGGAGCACCCGAGGAAGCAACTTTAGATGGTGACTATAGTTCAGTCGGTTAGAGCGTCAGATTGTGGTTCTGAATGTCGTGGGTTCGAATCCCACTAGTCACCCTTCCCCTCCCTCCGAATCTCCGGTTAACGACTTTTTATGTTAGCTGGAGATTCTCCTTTTACATCAGCACTAAGTTTTATATTGCACACAATAACAAAATGTCATGCCGTAATATATTCAGCATGACAAAGAACGTGTTCTATGGTATACGTCAGTTCGGGATAATGTTAGAACAATGTTAGTTGTTTATTGTCCTCAACACGATACCCTTTGATTGCCCCAGGTTTATTATCATAGAAGCAATATGCACTGATTGCAGCGATGAGGTTCATCAGGAAATTGTTGATGGATCTGTGTCTTGAGTGCACCAGATTGCCCTTGTCCTTAAGCAGATGATTAATACATTCGATGATATATCTTTTCTTTAGCATGATTTTGTCCCATAGTGGCATTAGTTTGTTTTTCATGTTGCTTCTGATTCCGGTTACCAGATGCACCCTATCAGCAAAGAGCGCCTCAAACAAACTGGGCGAGATGTATCCTCTTTCAGCGAAGAGTTTCCCGTAAATTCTCTTGCCAAGTACAGACCAGACTTTCGGGTCCCTGTCATCCACGTTGGCTCCTGTAAGACAGAATATTATAATTTCTCCCCGCTCATTGCATATGAAATGTAGCTTGAAACCGTGACACCAGCCCATCGTCCCCTTCCCGTCAGTGGCAAGGCCGTCAAACACTTTGTTGGCATACCTGCGCAAGTTGTGGCATACGGGAATCATGGTGGAGTCTACAAAAGTGATTCCTGTGCACCGTCCGAAAGAGTGAAGGTTCAGGAAGAACATTAACTTGAAGAAAACCCTGCTCTCCAATTCCTCAAAGCGGTTGTAGGAGACCACATCCGGGAAGACACTCTTTAGATGAAGCTTGATAAAATGCAGGTAGTAATGCTTGAAATTGTCAAAAGTGCCAAAATGGAAGATGATGAGAATCGTCATGATCTCGCTATCGGACATACTCGCCGCACTTCTTCGTCGGGCCTTTCCATCTGAACTAAGAAGAGGCATATTTTCAATTTCTTCCTCATATTTCTTGCTAAATTCATCCGTAGCACAGAAAATTTCTATAATTTTGTCGTTGGTAATCATGAGCGTATTCTTTTGTTAAACTTTATAAGCAACTGAAAATCACATATAAAGATACAAAATATATCTCAGATTACCACATTTTTAAGCAACTTTCTTATCCCGAACTGACGTAATGTTGGTCAGAACGGAATCCACGGCTGTAAAAATAAACAGTAAAGTATTTGCTATATGGAAAATTTTAATTATGATCGAAAGGGAAAGGCCTATTTTTTGCAAAGGGGGAAACAAAACGTGTCCTCGGTGGGCAAACGAAGTAGCTTTTCCTGCAAGTTTCTTTCCTGTTGCTACCATTGTCCTATTTTCCCTGTCTCCATTTTTGTCTTTTCCTTCGTTTCCCAATCTGTAAAAGACGTTTTCCCCGCCTATATATATTATATAATAATGTGTATTAATATTTTTTTCATTTTTGGATAAAAAAAGGTTGTCAGTGTCTTTGCCGTTTCGCGGAAAGTGCCTACCTTTGCACCCGCAAACGAGAAACAACGGCGTTTGCGACGATGTTCTTTGAATTATTGCTTACGAGACAAGAAAAAAGGAAATGTAGTACAAGAAAGATTTGAACCGTCAATATATATTGTTATAGATT
>JAFNXL010000062.1 GCA_017379075.1 Bacteroidaceae bacterium | reverse complement strand
CGCATGGATGAAGAAAGGTAGAAAAAAATTAAAATACAAATATATTTATTAACTAATCATTCAACAAATCAACATGGGTAAAAAAATTCTATTTTTACTGGTTTGCGCTCTGATGAGCGTGAACATGGTATTCGCCCAGACATCGCAGGTGACAGGTACTGTCATTGACAGCGAAACAGGCGAACCATTGATTGGAGCTCAGGTTAAGGTTGAAGGCACCACCATTGGCGCGCTGACTGACCTTGACGGAAAGTTCACATTGAAAAACCTCCCCCGCAGCGCCAAGCAGGTGGTGGTAAGTTACATGGGTATGAACACCGTAAAGGCTTACATCAAGCCCCACATGGCCATCACACTGACTGCCGACGCGCAGGACATGAACGAAGTGATGGTTGTGGCCTACGGTACCCAGAAGAAGGGAACCTTTACCGGTTCTGCCGCCATCGTGGGCGCAGAGGACATTGAGAAGGTACAGGTGACCAACGCCGTGGACGCGCTTCGCGGTAAGGCTGCCGGTGTGCAGATCAACACCTCTACCGGACAGCCCGGCTCCACTCCTTCTATCCGCATCCGTGGTATCAACTCCATCAATGCCGGAAACGACCCCTTGATCGTTGTGGACGGTTCTCCCTTTGAAGGTTCTCTGAACGACATCAACCCCACCGACGTGGAGAGCATGACCGTACTGAAGGACGCTTCTTCTACCGCACTTTACGGTGCCCGCGGTGGTAACGGTGTAATCTTGATTACTACCAAGACTGCCAAGAAGAATCAGAAAGCCACTCTGACCCTGGATGCCAAGTGGGGTAGCAACATGCGTGCCATTCCCAACTACGAGATGATCACCAACCCCGCACAGTACTACGAAATGTGGTACAAGGGACTGAACAACTATGCACAGGGCAAACTGGGCATGGATGCCAACAAGGCATGGCAGTGGGCTAACCAAAACCTGACCGAAGGCAACGAGTATGGTTTGGGATACAATGCCTACAGCGTTCCCGAAGGCCAGTATATGATTGGCCAGAACGGCAAGCTGAACCCCAATGCAACTCTGGGCAATATTGTCACTAACAAAGGAAACCAGTATATGATTGTACCCGATGACTGGACAGACGCTACTTACAACAACGGCCTGCGTCAGGAATATACTTTGTCTGCCAACGGCGGTAGCGAGAAGGGTTCTTTCTATGCCAGCGCCAACTACTTGAGCAACGAGGGTATCACCGTAGCTTCTGACTACCAGCGCTTCACCGGTCGTTTGAAGGCTGACTATATGATCAAGGATTGGTTGCGCGTGGGCGGTAACATGAACTATGGCCGTTTCAACCGTAACTATCTGGGTAACGACGGTGCTTCTGGTTCATCAGGCAACGTATTCGCCCTGACCAACATTGCGCCCATCTATCCCATCTATATCCGTGACGGTAAGGGTAACATCATCTTTGACGAGACTTCAGGCCACAACCTTTACGACTACGGAGACCGCAGCTATCATGGTCTGTACCGTCCTTGGCTGTCTCAGGCTAACCCCTTGAACTCAAATATGCTTGATACCAGCAACCAGGAGGGTAACACCTTCAACGGTACCGGTACCTTTGACATTTACCTGCCCTATGGTTTCACTTTCACCTCTATCAACAACGCCTATCTGCGCGAGCATCGCTATACCATTACCACTAACCGCTATTTCGGTCAGTATGCTTCTTCAAATGGCCAAGTCACCAAGGAACACGACCGTACCTTTTCTTACAACTACCAGCAGCGTCTGAACTGGATGCAGCAGTATGGAAAGAACAATGTAGAAGTTATGCTTGGCCATGAGTACTATCGCCTACACGATTACAATGTATGGGGTAGCAAGAGCAACCAGGCAGTTGATAGCAACAAGGAGTTGGACGGCGCAGTGGTGCTGATTGGTGCAGGTTCAAGCGCCAGCGACTACAATACCGAATCTTGGCTGGCACGCGCCATGTACAACTATGACGAGAAATACTTCGTGAACGTATCTGGCATGCGTCAGGCTTCATCTAACTTCCACAAGGACAACCGCTGGGGTACTTTCTGGAGTGCCGGTGCAGGCTGGATGATGACCAAGGAAAAGTGGTTCGAGGACGTGAACTGGTTGAACGAGTTGAAGCTTAAGGCTTCTTACGGTGAGAACGGTAACGACGCCATCGGTAGCTTCCGCTTCATCAACTACTACAACATTGTGAACTCTAACAATGAGGTGTCTTTCACTCCTGCCGCTTACGGTAACCCCGAAATCAAGTGGGAGAAGAACGCCAAGTTCAACGTAGGTGCTGACTTCAGCATGTTTGACAACCGTTTCTATGGTAGCGTGGAATACTATTCAAACCGCACCACCGACATGCTTTCATGGTTCCCCATGGCTCCCTCTACCGGATACACCGGTTACTATGCCAACGTGGGTAACGTGCGCAACAACGGTGTGGAAATTGACCTGCACGGAGAAATCATCCGCACCAAGGACCTCAAGTGGGACATCTATGCCAACCTGACCAGCAACCACAACGAAATCACCTCTCTGCCCAAGGAACGCCGTACCCAGGACATGGACGGACGCATGGGTTACTCAAGCGGTAGCTTCTTCTACACAGAAGGCATGTCTGTATACACCATGTTTGACCGCAAGTATGCCGGTCTTTACACCAAGGACACCTATGCCATGACCGGCGACACCGAATTTGACGCCACCAAGGAAGGACAGTCTATGTGGTACAAGAACGTGTACAAGAAGGACGCTGACAACAATGAAATCAAGACTGCCGAGGGCGCCAGAGTTGTAGAAAAGGTGATTACCACCACAACCTATTCAGAAGCTGACGACTATCTGTTGGGCGATGTACTCCCCGATGTATATGGCGGTTTCGGTACCGGTCTGGAATACAAGGGCTTCGATGTAAGCGTAGACTTCCAGTATCAGTTGGGCGGCAAGGTATATGACAGCTCATACGCCAGCCTGATGGGTATGGACAACGGTTACGGTATGCACAAAGACCTGCTGAACGCCTGGGCTCCCGGCAACACTGGCAGCAGCATTCCCCGTTTCCAGTACAATGACAGCTATATGAATGGTGGTAGCGACCGCTTCCTGGAGAAGGCCAGCTACTTGTCTCTGCAGAACATCACCCTGGGTTACACCCTGCCCGCCGGCCTGCTCCGCAAGCTGGACATTTCAAAGATTCGCGTGTATGCAGTGGCTGACAACATTTGGGTATGGTCTGCCCGTCGTGGTCTCGACCCCCGTCAGAGCATCACTGGTGGTGCTTCTCAGGCCTACTATTCATCTATCCGCAGCATCTCTGCCGGTGTTAACGTGACATTCTAAACATCACTTAATCATTAGGAAATCAAAATGAAGAATTTATATAAATCAATACTCGGTGCTGGTGTAATGGCCCTGACCCTGTCTACCATGACCAGCTGTATGGACGAGACAGAACCCACCACCGTGGTGACCGAGGACCAGCTGGCAACCTCACCCTCTGCCGCCAAGGCTTTGTGTATGGCCATGCCTGCCAACTTCAACTTCGCCTCTTTCTTTGATTCTTGGTCTGATGCCGGCCACTGCTACTTTGGATACGGCAGCATCATGCACATCCGTGACATCATGACCGCCGACCTGGGTGAGAACACCACCAGCTACAGCCACTGGCATCAGTGGGGACGCAACAAGGCCCAGGGTCAGGAATATCGTTATGCCCAGTATTTCTGGAACTACTATTACCAGTTTGTGCTGGCCACCAACAACACCATCGGTTCCATCAATGCAGAGACTGCCACCAGCGAACAGTTGGGCTATCTGGGTGCCGGATATGCCTTCCGTGCCCTGTGTTACCTGGACATGGCGCGTATGTACGAGTTCCTTCCCAATGATGTGACAGACAGCATCAATTCCAACGATAACAACGTGGCAGGCCTTACCTGCCCCATTGTGAAGGCCGGCATGAGCCCTGCCGAAGCAGCCAACAACCCCCGTGCCACACATGCTGAAATGGCGGCCTTCATTGAGGAAGACCTGAACCTGGCAGAGGAATACATTGTGAACCTGAACGAGCGTGCCAACAACACCCTGCCCGACCTGGCTTGTGTATACGGATTGAAAGCCCGCTTGTATATGTGGAACGAGGATTACGCAAACGCAGCCATCTATGCCCGCAAGGCCATTGATGCCTCAAGCGTGCCCGTAATCAGCAAGGAACGCTATCTGGACACCAAAACTGGTTTCAACACCGCTTCTGACTTCTTGTGGGCGGCTTCATACACCAGTGAAGACTGGGCCGTACAGACTGGTATCATCAACTGGACTTCATGGCTGAGCAACCAGACCGACTTCGGTTACACCGGTCCTTCAACTGGTCTGTACAACATTATCGACGCCAAGATGTATTCTCAAATCAGCGACACCGACTTCCGCAAGCTGCTCTACAAGGCTCCCGAAGGAAGTGCGCTCGTAGGTCAGGAACCTTTCTTGGTAACCAGCATGGCTACCGATGAGGACGTACCCGCCTATACCGCCATCAAGTTCCGTCCCGCTCAGGGAAACACCGGCGAATACTCTGTAGGTGCCGTTAGCGCATACCCCGTTATGCGTGTGGAGGAAATGTACTTCATCGAGGCTGAGGCCGTAGCGCACAGCGACGAGGCCAAGGGTGCCCAGTTGGCTGAAACCTTCATGAAGACTTACCGCGACCCCAACTATGTATGCAATACCCGCAATGTTGTGAACGACATTGTCTTCCAAAAGCGTGTGGAATTGTGGGGCGAGGGTCAGACTTTCTATGACATCAAGCGTCTGAACATGAGCGTAACCCGCGGATATGAGGGAACAAACCACTATTCTGAGGCTCGTCTGAACACCAACGGCCGCCCTGCCTGGATGAACCTTGTGATTGTCCAGACAGAATCAAACAACAATGAGGCTCTTAGAGGTTGGAACAACCCCGACCCCAGCGATTTGTACACTCCCTGGACAGGCGAATAATGACCACCATAAAAAATATTAAAAAGCAAAAAGTATTATGAAACTATTCAGAAATATTGCAAAAGCGGTGCTGGCGGTGTCTATGCTGTCAGTAATGGTGGCCTGCGAGGAAGAAGCAGTTTACACCCCCGCACAGGACCTGACCAATGCGCAGGTCTATTTCTCCAACACCACCGCAAAGGACGTGAAGCTGACCATGGAGGATACCGAGCTGAACGTGGCCATCTGCCGTGCCAACACCATCGGTAATCTGGATGTGCAGTTGGTGGTTAGCGGAACTGAACTGATGACCGCACCTTCAAGCGTGAAGTTTGCCGACGGCGATTCTGTTGCCAACATCAAGGTTACTTTCGACCCCCAGGCAATCGGTTATGACAATCCCCAGACACTGAACATTGCGCTGGCAGACAGCACAATGGGCACTCCTTATGGAGAGTCTGTATTCTCACTGACCGCCATGATTCCTTCTCCCTGGACTTCTTTGGGTAAGGCTACCGTAGTAGACGATATCATGACCGTTGGCTGGGGAATTCCCTTCACTCCCTTCCCCGTGGAAATTCAGGAAAATGACCTTACCCCTGGACTCTATCGTCTGGTAAACCCCTGGACTTCATCTTATCCTTGGAATGAACCTGGTGATTATGATGACAGCAAGAACTATTATCTGGAAATCCACGCTGAAGATCCCGATGCTGTTTGGTTTGGCCGCACAGAAATGGGCTTGGATTGGGGCTATGGCATGATCAGTACTTGGTCAATTGCAGACTATTATGTACAAAATGGCACTGACCCTGAGTTGGTGAAGGAAAAAGGCTTCTATGGAACCTTGAAGGATGGTGAAATCACTTTCCCCGTACAAGGTATTCTCTTCAATATGCCCCAGCATCCTCAAGGCGACAACTGGTATTTAGCTAACGGTTCTGGCATGTTCAGCATTTTGCTGCCTGGCTATGTAAAGGCAGACTATAGCGCAGAAGTAAAGTATGCCGGTATCTTTACCGCAACAGATGAAAGCGTTTACGCTGTAGCCAATCTGACACTGGGTGCTGATGCAAAGGATGTCAAGGCAATCGTGATGACACAGGCTGACGATGCTGCTGCCGTGGCTGACGCATTGGCTGCTGGCGAACTGGAAGGCACTGCCGTTCAGGCTGGTCGCATTGAGGTTCCCTTCAATGCAGAAGAGCTGGGCAGCGAAAAACTGCAAGTAATCGTAGCCGTTATCGTTGACGGTGCAGTAAAGAATGTGGTTACATCTGGTTTTGAATACTATGGTGGCGGAAGCAACCCCTGGAAGTCTCTCGGTATGGGTACATATACCGAAACCTTGGTTAGCACCATGTTTACCGGATATGAGCCTGTTACATACGAAGTGGAGATTCTGGAAAATACAGAGAATCCCGGTCTGTTCCGTTTGATGAATGCTTATGCCAACGGCACATTCCCCAATGCAGACAACGATTGTGCAGCTGAAGGCACATACCTGGAGGTCAACGCTTGCGATCCCGACGGTGTATATGTTCCCATGCAGTCTCTTGGCTTTGACTGGGGAATGGGTGAAATGGCATTCATAAGCGAGGGCGCCCGTTATCTGGAGCAGTATGACATCGAGACCGTAAAGAATGCCGGACTTCTGGGTACACTGAAGGATGGTATCATCACACTTGCCAACATAGAAAGAGAAACATCCAACGGTGTTGCCTATTATCAGGGTATCATGTACATGGGTAACAGCGGTTATTATGCAGGTATCCAGGATGGTTTCCGTGTAACTCTTCCCGGTGCAGCCACAGAAGCTCCCAAGTATGCACGCAGCCAGTTCGTTCAGAGCCTGGAACGCAACTTCGCAGCCCAGAAATTCGTTCCTGTTGTGAACAAGCGTATGGTTAAGCGTATCGCCAAGCCTGCGTTCTAAACAAGACATTCTTGTTAACACAATATGGGGTGTGCAGAAATGCACACCCCTGTTTATATATAATGTGAGCAGTGAGCAGTGAGTTGTGAGATTTTCCGACATAAAGACATAAGTTTTATGAGGTTCACCGTTCAAAGCCGTCTGGAAGACGGGAAGCCCGAAGGGCGAATAGTCGCGGGTTCTTGAACCCGTGGAAAAATGTCCCTGATATTTTAATTCTTAAGACAGCCAAGAGGAATTATCTTGACACCATCTTCACGAGTATAGGCAATTTCACCTCCAGTTAATACAATGAGAAGGTCTGGTTCTCGAAGAGGCATTTGTTTTTCAGAACTTGATTTTAATTTGTGCAAAGGTAGCAATTCTTTTTTTACCGCACAATGTATCCTGTGTTTTTGTGGCGTTTTGCACTTTAAATTTGTGGCGAATCGTACTTTATATTTGCGGTGATTTGTACTGGTTTTTTGTGATGTATCTCTCCAACGATTCCTTTAATTTGTTCTGTATCTCGTTGCGCAAAGATTCGGGTTTGATGACTTCGATGCGGTTGCCTTGTGAGAGGATTTCCTGAATGAAATCGGGGGTGGGGTGGAGTTGCAGATGGAAGTCGTCATATTCTGCCGTGCCGCCAATGTGGCGTTGGCTGTGGTGGAGGGGCAGGGTGCGGTAGTAGTTGCCCAGACCTTCGTAGGTGCGGATGATGATGGGGGGAGGTGTGTCCTGGGCATGGAAGATGCCAAAGGAATGGCGGAAGAATGACGCGGCGTGGAAGTCCTCGGGCAGGAGGAATGTCTCTTCTGCAGACTTGACATATAGCATGCGGTCCAATGCGAACGTCCTCATGCCACTATCGGGTAGCCTGCGTGCCAACAAGTACCAGCGTTGGCGGAAGAGTTTCAGACACCAAGGCTCTACCTGTATGCAATAGGGTTCGGAATCGGTGAACTTCTGATATTCGATGTGGATTGTATGTCCGTGCTCCATGGCTCTGGTGATTTCGCTTAGGAAGGTCTCGCCCGAGGGCACATGTTCCAGCAGGATGCGTTCCTGGATGTTGCGACTTTCGCTGACTATGCCGGCAACGGTCATGGTGCTGAGCATCCAGTTCTTCAGACTATTGCTGTGCAGTTCCTGCGTGTGGCTGAGAAAATACTGATAGCCGAGCGAAGTCTTGCGGCATTCCACCTTCAGGCGGAAGGTGTCTTCGATGGCCTCGCAATAGCGCTTGAAACTGTTTCGGTGGATGGGAATACCGTCGCTAAGTTGTGTTCTTGTCCATTGTGCGTTCAGCGCTTCCAGTGTGATGCCGTTGTGGCGGCGTATGGTGTCGATAATCCATATATAGGTTTGGAACAAACGTGCTACCTTTATCATGTTTCCTGCTTTTTTATGCAAAAATAATCTTTTTTTCTGAAAATTCTTTCAGGTGCACGCATTTTGGTGCAGTAGAGGGGTAATTTTGCATTGTAAAACCATTAAAAAGATAAGAAAATGAAAAGTGAAGCAGTAGTATCAAGAGCAAGTCGCAACATCAGTGATTATGTTTTGGAAAGCCGTCTGGTGGTAACGCTGTCCGTTTGGATGAGCCGTATTTTGGGCGAGCCTGTCAACTCCCGTCAGGCCCTGCATCTGCTCCATGCGCAGGTTTCGTTCTTTGTCCTTATTCTGTTGTGTGGTATCAGTGTGCTTGTGTGTGCGCTTTTGTTGGCGTGGTTTGTCTTGAGCGTGTGGCATTGTGCGCAGCAGTTTTAAATAATAAGGAGCGGGGCTGAATGTTGGTATGTAGCGTGCAAAAATCATCCTTTGCTATTTTTTTGTACTTATGATTTGTCTAATGATAAAAAATGAGTACATTTGCAAATGGTAGGGACGTAGCGTGCTGCGTCCGCAAGGAGATTTTATGGAATGTAAGTTGCCAAAACGGAAATCGCCTCGTGCGCAATGGGGTGAATATAATGAAGGACTGTATTTTGTGACCGTATGTACCGGAAATCACAAATTCTTTTTTGGGCAGATATTTGAAGGGAAAATAAAACTGTCAGAAATTGGCCGTTTTTTGGCAAACGAGTTAGAAACGGCTTCGTTACATCATCCACATGTTAGAATTTTACAATATGTTGTGATGCCAAATCATTTCCATGCAATAGTCAAGATTATGGAGAACGCTTTTTCTTCGGATTATAAAAGAGTAGTGTGCCAGGCGGACGCTGCACGCAACGTCCCTACATCTGAACAGCGGTTGAATGGATGTGGAAAAGGGGATTGCAGGCCATTATTGTCATCATATGTGGGTTCTTTAAAGTCTGCTGTAACAAAATATGCGCATCAATGCAAGAAAGATTTTTCTTGGCAACCACGTTATCATGACCACATTATACGTGGAGTGCAAGATGGTAATAATATATCAACATACATCGAAAATAATGTGGCAAATTGGACGAAAGATTGTTTTTATCTTTCAGAGGATATATAAAAAGAGAGACATGACCGCCAAATCATGTCTCTCATTTTATATAAATAGTTTTTGAAAACGGTCATCAACTCAAACTCTTGATGGTTTCCTGCAATGCGGCAATCTTACTTTCCGCATCTGCCAACTTCTTACGTTCCAACTCCACAACCGCTGCGGGTGCGTTGGATACGAAACGTTCGTTGGAGAGCTTCTTCTGGATGCCGGCCATGAAGCCTTGCAGACGCTTTACCTCGGCTTCAGCCTTGGCTATTTCGGCTTCAGCATCGATGAGGTTGCCCAGAGGTACGGCATATTCGTCCGTGCCTACGAGGAAGGATTGTGTACCCTCGCTCTTCTGCGCAACGTACTGGATGCTGTCCAGCATGGCCATCTTGGTGACAATGGCACTCATGGCTGTGCAGCGGATTGTACGGTTGTCTCCTTCGGTTGCAACCACCTCGAGTGTAAGCGGCTCGCGCTGGGCGATGTTCTTGCTTTGGCGCACGGCACGCACACCGGAGATAATCTGCTTCATCTCGTCGAACTGTGCGATAAGCGCGGCATCAGCTTCAGTGGGAGCGGACAGCGACAGGGTGCTTGCCATGATGCTTTCGCCTTCCTTGCGTTCGCAGATATGCTGATAGAGTTCTTCGGTGATGAAGGGCATGAAGGGGTGGATAACCTTCATGAGCTGTTCGAAGATTTCCATTGTAGCCTCCAGTGTCTTGCGGTCGATGGGTGCCTGGTAGGCGGGCTTAATCATTTCCAGATACCAACCGGAGAACTCGTCGGTGAAGAGTTTGAACATGGCCATGAGCGCCTCGTTCAGACGGTACTTGCTGTACAGGTCGTTGATCTCGGCAACAACCGTGCGCAACTGTGCCTGCATCCATTCGATGGCCTTGGCGCTGTGCTCGGGCTGTGCGATGTCGTCAGAAATTTCCCATCCCTTGACCAGACGGAAAGCATTCCATATCTTGTTACAGAAGGCGGCGCCTTGTCCGCAAAGGCTCTCATCAAAGAGAATGTCGTTTCCGGCAGGAGCGGCAAGGAGCATACCCATGCGCACGCCGTCGGCACCGTATTTCTCAATCAGACCGATGGGGTCGGGGCTGTTGCCCAGCTGCTTTGACATCTTGCGTCCCAAGTTGTCGCGCACGATACCGGTGAAGTAGACATTGCGGAAGGGAACGTCGTTGATATATTCCTGACCGGCCATAATCATGCGGGCTACCCAGAAGAAGATGATATCGGGGCCGGTAACCAGGTCGGCAGTGGGATAATAATAGTTGATTTCTTCGTTTCCAGGATTCAGAATGCCGTTGAAAAGGCTTACGGGCCAGAGCCATGAACTGAACCAGGTGTCCAGGGCGTCCTCGTCGTGGCGGAGCTCTTCTGCGGTGATGTTTTCGAATCCGGCAATCTGGTGTGCCTTTTCCAAGGCTTCCTCACGGTTCATAGCCACCACGAACAGTTCTTCCTGCCCCTCGGCAGTGGGCAAATAGTAGGCCGGAATGCGGTGGCCCCACCACAATTGGCGGCTGATGCACCAGTCGTCAATGTTCTCCAACCAGTTGCGGTATGTGGTGACATACTTCTGGGGGTGGAACTTGATCTTGCCTTCCAGTACAGGAGGCAGGGCGATGTCGGCGAAATGCTGCATGGAGAGATACCACTGCATGCAGAGGCGAGGCTCTACGGCGGTATCGGGGTTACGCTCAGAGTAGCCCACCTTGTTGGTATAGTTCTCCACCTTTTCCATCAGGCCGGCAGCCTGCAGGTCTTTGGCAATCTGCTTGCGCACTTCCATGCGGTCCTGGCCCACATAGAGTCCGGCTGCGGCAGAGAGTGTGCCGTCGGGGTTGAAGATGTCGATAGTCTCCAGATTGTGGGTTTTGCCCAGGTTATAGTCATTGACATCGTGTGCGGGAGTAACTTTCAGACAACCGGTTCCGAACTCGATGTCCACATAGCGGTCTTCTATTACGGGAATGACGCGGTTTACCAGAGGAACTATAACCTTGTGTCCCTTCAGCCATTGGTTCTTGGGGTCCTTGGGGTTGATGCACATGGCGGTGTCGCCCATGATGGTCTCGGGTCGGGTGGTGGCCACTACGGCATAGTAGCGCCCCTCCTCGTCCTGGTGCAGTACCTCGCCCTCGCATCCGGTGGGAACAACGGGATTCACATCAGCATCTGCCACGTAGTAACGCAGGTTGTACAGGTGGCTTTGCTCTTCGCGGTAGATTACCTCAATGTTTGAAAGTGCGGTCTGTGCCTTGGGATCCCAGTTTACCATGCGGAGTCCGCGGTAGATGAGTCCCTTCTCGTACAGGTCGCAGAAGACCTTCAGCACACTCTCGCTGCGCACCTCGTCCATGGTGAAGCTGGTGCGTTCCCAGTCGCAGGAAGCACCCAGGCGGCGGAGCTGCTTCAGGATGATGCCTCCGTGTTCGTTGGTCCAGTCCCAAGCATGCTTGAGGAACTCTTCGCGGGTGAGGTCGAGTTTCTTGATGCCCTGTTCCGCCAGGCGGTTCACCACTTTGGCTTCAGTGGCGATTGAAGCATGGTCTGTACCGGGAACCCAACAAGCGTTCTTCCCGTCCAGACGAGCCTTGCGCACCAGAATGTCCTGGATGGTGTTGTTGAGCATGTGGCCCATGTGCAACACTCCGGTTACGTTTGGTGGCGGTATCACGATGGTGTAGGGTTCACGGCCGTCGGGCTTGCTGCTGAACAGTTTGTGGTCCATCCAATACTGGTACCACTTGCCCTCCACTTCAGAGGGGCTGTATTTGCTGGCTAATTCCATTTGGTTTCTTGTTTTTGATTTATTCTTTAAATTTGGGCACAAAGTTACGACAAAAAATCCTATCAGCAAGCAAAATGTGTATAGGGATGTTCTATAAATTCTGATTTTAAGTTTTCACCTATTCTGGTGTCCTCTGTTTCGGCCGTTTTTCGTCCCTTTTGGCGCCATTTTGTCAAGTCTCATCAGTCACATAGCCCACTATGTTCCTTCTTCAACTTACAAAAGCGCACACAAAAGAAGAACGAAAAACAACGCGACATAATATATAGAACATCCCTATATATTGTATTATAATGTATATATGGGATAATCACAAGAAAACGATGAGTGACTCAGTCTTTGAGGTATAAAATAAGCCCCTGACTGTCTATGACAATCAAGGGCAATTTTAGGAAGTTGTGGGAAGAAGATTAATCCCAACATTGTATGTCCTGTTCTATCTCCGGCATCATGCTGCGGTGGAACTGCGGATCCTTGCCTTCCTTGCGCTGCTGCATATAATTCCTGTACAGGGAGAAACCCTTCTTGCTGAGCAAGAGCACTGCCACCATGTTGGTGATGACCATGAACGCCATGGCAAGGTCTACAATGCAGAAAGCTTCCTGCAACGTCATGTATCCGCCCAGCAGGACCGTGACGCCGGTGAAGAGGCGGAAGACGAAAATGGCCTTGCTGTTCTTGCTGATGAAGCGGATGTTGGTCTCGCCATAGAAATAGTTGGCAATGATGGTACTGTAGGCAAACAGGAAGATGGCTGCAGAAAGGAACCAACGTCCGCTGCGTCCCATGAAATGCTCCAGTGCGCTTCCGGTCAGAATGATACCGTCTTCGCCGTTGGCATAAAGACCGCTGAGGATGATGACAAAGGCGGTGCAGGTACAGATCAGCAAGGTGTCTGTGAATACGCCCAGCGCCTGTAACATGCCCTGCTTTACGGGGTGAGAGGTGCTTGCTGTGGCAGCGGCGTTGGGGGCAGAGCCTTCGCCGGCCTCGTTGCTGAAGAGTCCGCGTTTTACACCTTGCAAGATGGCCATGCCGACCAGTCCGCCAGTGGCCTGCTCAATGCCGAACGCGCTGTTGACAATGAGCTTCAGCATGGCCGGAACGTGCTGGATGTTAAGTGCCAATATGACAAGGGTGAGGATGAGATAGCCAACCGCCATGATGGGCACTACAATGGCAGAGAAACGGGAAATGCGCTGGATGCCGCCAAAGATGATGAAGAGGGTCATGACGGTGAGAATCATGGCGATATAAGCCGGGCTGAAACCCCATGCCGTACCCAAGGCGTCGCAAAGGGTGTTGCTCTGCACAATCTGGTTGGCGATGCCGAAACCGAAGGTGATGAACACGGCAAAGAGGACACCCATCCATCTGCGGTGAAGTCCGTACTGCATATAATAGGCCGGACCTCCGTAAAAGGCGTCTTCTCCCTTTCGCTTGTAAAGCTGTGCCAGGGTGGATTCCATAAATGCTGTGCTGGCGCCAAGCAGTGCCATAACCCACATCCAGAAGACCGCGCCTGGACCGCCAATGGCAATGGCGCTTGCCACACCGGCAAGGTTGCCTGTGCCTACGCGGCTGCTCAGGCTGACGGCAAAGGCCTGGAAAGAGTTGATATGGCGCTTGCCGTTGCTTTGGGCATTCTTTTCCAAGTTGTTGGAAGAAAAGAGCAGGCGTACCAGTTCGCGCAGTTGTAAAAACTGCACCCCTCGCAGGCACCAGGTGAAATACACGGCACTGCCTACGAGGAGTGTGATTACAACGTACGTCCAAAGAAAATTCTGTATGCTGTCAATGACGGAAAGAACGTACTCCATATTTTACTTATTTCATTTCGCGGATCCAGATGTTGCGGAAGCTGATACCCTTGCTGGGGTCGCCGTGCATCTGCAGACGGATGGGGCCGTCTCCGTGAGGAACTGTACGGGGAACACCAATGTATTCGGTAGTACCCAGAATCTCGGTATTGTTCTGCAATACAACACCATTGTGGATTACTGTTACGCGGGGACGGTAGAGATAAGTGCCGTCTTCCTTGAATACGGGAGCGGTGTAGATGATGTCATATACATTCCATTCTCCGGGTTTGCGCATGGCATTTACCTGGGGAGGTGTCTGCTTGTAGATACTTCCGGTCATTCCGTTGATGTAGGTCTCGTTCTTGTAGCAGTCCAGAATCTGCACCTCGTACTTGTCCTGCAGGAACACACCGCTGTTGCCGCGACCCTGTCCTTCACCGTTGATGTCGGCGGGAACGCACCATTCCAAGTGGAGTTGGAAACTGCCGAAGTTCTTGCGGGTTACGATGTCACCCTTGGTCTTGTCTACGGTTACCACGCCGTTCTTTACAATCCATTCTGCGGGGCCTCCGTTTCCGTTGTGCCAGGCATCGAGATTCTTTCCGTCAAAGAGCACGATGGCGTCGCTGGGAGCGGAGTTGGTCTTGATGTCGCCGGGGGTGACAACCTTGCGCTGGGGTGTCCAGAATTCGGTCATTCCGGGGCGCATGCCTTCGGGTTCGGGGTACTTTTTCTCTTGTGCCTGGGCACAAACCGCACTCAACAATGTCAGTGCAATGGCAATGTTTTTCTTCATAACTGTATGTGTTTAATAAAGTGTAAAATATGCTATGTTTATTGCATTACATCCTTTGTTCCGCCTGTGTTTTGGAAGAAGGTAACCTGGATGGTGCTCTTCTTGTCGAAAAGGGTGTTGCTCAGGATTTCCACGGTGCCGAACTGTCCCATGGGAGTCTCCAGCTTGGCCCATTCCTTTTCTGCGGTGAAGATTTTGGTCTCTACACGGAGCGGAACGTTGTAATATACGCCCTGTTGCAACTTGGCCTTCTTCTTGTCCACTTCCGGGTTAGCTACTGGTTCTGGGATGGTTTCCATGCTCCTCAGACTGATGTATACCGGTTCTCCGGCCAGGTTGTCTGCTGCAACCGCACCCAGCTTTTTAGAAAAGCGGAAAAGCAAATCGCGGTCAGAGAGCTTGGCGGGCGTATAGTTCAGGGTGAAAACCTCTGTGCTGGTCTGTGTGGTGCCGCAGAAGAGAGATTCCAGAATGGCAGCCTGCTGGTCCAGCTGGTCCAGCATCAGTTTCAATTGCGCACCGTCTTTGGGCGTGTTGTCGGCCTCGCCTCGGGTGAGGGCGTTGCGACTTTCGCGGATGTCATAAATTTCCTGGGCGCACAATTCGGCCTGTTTGGCCACGCTTCCTGCTGATAGGATTTCCTGTGTCATATAGTCTCTGGGGTTGGGCAGAGGTTTGGCTGGAATGCCTTTTGGAGGTTCGGGCAATGTGGTTTCCTGTGCTTCGGTGTTGATGCTCAGCAAGATGCCGTCGCTGCTCAGCCCAACCAGCGGTGCTACGGTCTTGCTCTTGACAGCGATGCTGTAAGCCTTGTTCTTGTCGGGCACTCCGTAGGGTTCCATCTTAATGTCCTTGATGGTCCATGTTACGCTTTCCTTTTCGGGCACATCCTGTCTTCTGAGGTAGCGTCCGGCATACTTGTTGAATTCGCCGGGCTTTGTTATTGTGCGCTCGGTTGTTACGGTTATGCGTAGTGCGGTTTGGGGCAGATAATAGCAGACCCCTTCCAATGTGCTGCCTGGTACAAAGGGAGCGACCTGGGTCTGTGCGCCCACGGTCTGCATGCACAAGGCTGCCATCAGCGTTGTAATCGTCTTTCTCATTGCTTGATATGCTTGTTATTCAGTATTTTGTTTCAGTTTCCTAATTTCGGCAAATGCCAGAGGCAGATGGCGGGTGATGTCGCTTGCCAGCATGGACTCTTGTCCCAGATGCTGTGCGGCAAAGTCTCCGGCGGTGGCGTGAAGCCAGGTGCCCAAAAGTGCGGTCTCATGGGCGGTGTAGCCTTGTGCCCACAACCCGGTAAGTATGCCCGTCAGTACATCTCCGCTTCCGGCGGTGGCCATTCCGGCATTACCCCTTGGGCAGCTATATATTGTGCCATCGGGACAACACACTAAAGAGGGGTGGCCTTTCAGTATGACATGCGAGTGACAGGAGGTGGCCAGATGCACGGCTTTTTCTGTCAGCGAGCTGCCTTCCAGTTTCATTCCGCTGGCCAGTCTTTCCATTTCCCTCGCGTGGGGCGTGAAAATATGTCCCGAGGCCGTAAAAAAAACTGCCTTGGCGATGAGGCTCAGCGCATCGGCATCCAGCACCATCGGCCGGTGGGTTTGCAGAAGGTTTTGCAGGCGCTCCATGGCTGTGTGGTCTGTGCCCATACCCGGTCCTGCGCCTATGGCCTGAAAACAGTCCGTTGGTGTGGCAAACCGGGTGTCCACGATGGCTTCCGGGAGTCCCAGCTGCAGGATGAGTCTGTTTTCCTCTGGCGTGAAGACGGTGAGTTTCCCCACACCGCTTCGCATACAGCTCTCAGCGGCCAGAAGCGCACAGCCGGCTATGCCCGTCTGTCCGGCAACTAGCAAGGCATGGCCCATGTTGCCTTTGTGGGCTTCGGGAGGCCTTTCCCGATACATCCCAACCATCATGGCCAGTTCCATTTCTTGCCATTTTGTCGCTTTCATGTTGCAAAGATAAGGTTTTTCGTTGAATGTGAGTAGTGTAGTAGCAAAAGTTTTTCGTGAAGGGGCTGAGTTTGTGGAGTTTTTTTGTTAACTTTGTGGCGTTTTTTATGAAACAAAGATGCAGACCATTCATATATGGGGCATCGGACATTTTCTGGAATAAATTTTAAACAAGAATAAAACAAATTTGGAGAAATGAAGAACATTATCATTTTTGGTGCGCCCGGATCAGGAAAGGGCACCTATAGTGACATGATTGTAGAGAAGTACGGAATGGGACACATCAGCACCGGTGATGTGCTTCGTGCCGAGATAAAGAACGAGACCGAACTGGGCAAGGTGGCACAGGGCTACATCAGCCAGGGCCAGCTCATTCCCGATGAACTGATGATTGACATTCTGGCAAAGGTGTATGACGAACAGCCTGCTGGAAAGGGCGTGATTTTTGACGGCTTCCCCCGTACCATCGCACAGGCTGAGGCCTTGAAGAAAATGTTGGCTGAACGTGGACATGACATGGGCATCATGGTGGAACTGATTGTGGAAGAAGACGTACTGATGGCCCGTCTGCTGAACCGTGCCATTGAGCAGGGCCGCGCAGATGACAACGAAGAGACCATCAAGAAGCGTTTTGCCGTATATCACAGCCAGACTGCCCCCTTGTCCGAGTGGTTCGAGAAGGAAGGCATGCGCAACACTTTCCTGTGGGCGGAAAATCCCAGCAAGGAAGCCATGCTTGAAGCAATCTATAAGGTTATTGACGAAAACAACTAAGCAAACCGTTGAATGGCTGAATCGAATTTTGTAGACTATGTGAAGATATGCTGCCGCTCTGGAAAGGGCGGTAGAGGAAGCGCGCATATGCATCGTGCCAAATACATGCCTCATGGCGGCCCCGACGGCGGAGACGGCGGACGCGGCGGCCATGTCTATCTGCGCGGAAACCACAACTACTGGACCTTGCTCCATCTTCGTTATGAACGGCATGTCTTTGCCGGACATGGCGGAAACGGCGGCAAGAGCAGAAGCACGGGCGCTGATGGCGAGGACCGCTACATTGACGTGCCTTGCGGAACGGTGGTCTACAATGCGGAGACGGGCGAATATCTTTGCGACGTTTCTGAGGACGGCCAGCTGGTGATGTTGTTGAAGGGTGGCCGAGGCGGACTGGGAAACTGGAACTTCCGCACCGCCACCAATCAGGCTCCGCGCTATGCCCAACCGGGTGAACCGATGCGCGAACTTACCGTCATCATGGAACTCAAGCTGTTGGCCGATGTGGGTCTTGTAGGTTTCCCCAATGCCGGAAAGAGCACTTTGCTGAGCGCACTCAGTAGCGCCCGTCCCAAGATTGCCGGATATCCTTTCACCACAATGGAACCCAGCCTGGGTATTGTGTCCTACCGCAACGGCCAGTCATTCGTAATGGCCGACATTCCCGGAATCATTGAGGGAGCGGCAGAGGGTCGCGGTCTGGGGCTTCGCTTCCTGCGTCATATCGAACGTAACAGCCTGCTCTTGTTCATGGTGCCGGGCGATACGGACGACATCCGCAAGGAATATGAAATTCTGCTCAACGAAGTGGGCAAGTTCAATCCCGAACTTCTGGAAAAGCAGCGTGTACTGGCTGTGACCAAGAACGACCTGCTTGATGACGAACTGCAACAGATGCTCAGCGAGGATTTGCCGGACGACTTGCCGGTAATCTTCATCAGCGCCGTGGCGCAAAGAGGGCTTACCGAATTGAAAGACATTCTTTGGAAGGCGCTTAACAGCGAGAGCAACAAACTGCAGGCCATTACACAACAGGAGACCATTGTGCACAGGAACAAGGACTTGTCCAAGCTTCAACAGGAACTGGAAGACATGGGCGAGGACGAGGACATCGAATTCATTGACGAGGAAGAAATAGAGGATATTGAGGATATCGAAGAACTGGATGATTTCGAATACGAAGACGACGAATAGCGGTCTTTGGCAGTAGGGATTGTCGTACATTAACCATCCTTATATGGCTCATCTTTTTTATCCTTTGTCGCCCGAAGTGGTGGCATTCAGTACAAGGCGTGAAGGTGGTGTAAGCCAGGGGGCTTATGCCACTTTCAACGCAAATCCCTATTGTGGTGACAGTCCGTCGGATGTGGCGGAAAACCGCAAAAGACTGGCTGCCGAGTTGGGATTGGATGCCTCATCTCTGGTCATTCCACATCAGGTTCATGGCACCGAAATCGCTTTTGTGCAAGGACCTTGTGCACCGGAAGGAGTGGATGCTGTGGTGACGCAGACGCCAGGTTTGTGCGTTTGTGTGAGTACGGCCGATTGCATTCCCGTGTTGTTGTACGATGCTGTGCATGGAGCCGTGGCCGCCATTCATACCGGTTGGCGAGGAACGGTGGCAGACATAGTGGGGCTTACCGTTTCCTTCATGCAGGAACGTTGTGCTACGAGGCCGTCCGATCTGCAGGCGGTCATCGGACCTGGAATCGGAGTGGATGCATTTGAGGTAGGGGATGAAGTGTACCAAGCCTTTTGTGATGCGGGGTTTCCAATGGCGCAGACGGCTATTCGCAAGGCCAAGTGGCATATTGATTTGTGGAAGGCAAATGAGTGGCTGCTTCGCCGTGCAGGAGTGGCGAATATCACCATGTCTGGTATCTGCACTTATCATCAGCAGGATGAGTTTTTCAGCGCCCGCAGACTGGGCATCCGTTCGGGTAGGATACTGAACGGCATATTTATCAAGAAAAAGTGAATTATGCATACAAGAGAAGAGAAAATGCAGGCCTTCGGGCGTTTGCTCGATGTGTTGGACGAGTTGAGGGAGAAATGTCCTTGGGACCACAAACAGACCAACGAAAGCCTGCGTCCCAATACGATAGAGGAGACTTATGAACTTTGTGATGCGCTGGTCAAGGACGATGCCAATGAAATTTGCAAGGAACTTGGCGATGTGTTGCTTCATGTCTGCTTCTATGCCAAGATAGGCAGCGAGAAGGAACAGTTCGACATTGCCGATGTCTGCAACCGTCTTTGTGACAAACTGATTTTCCGCCATCCCCATGTCTATGGCGATGCAGTGGCGAACAATGCCGGTGACGTGGTGAAGACTTGGGAGCAGATAAAACTCAAGGAGAAGGGCGGAAATAAGACTGTGCTGTCCGGAGTGCCCGATGCCTTGCCCGCTCTGATCAAGGCGTATCGTGTCCAGGACAAGGCCAGAAACGTGGGATTTGACTGGGATAAGAAGGAGGATGTGTGGGAAAAGGTTCGCGAAGAACTGGCTGAACTGGAAGTAGAACTTAACCGCGGCGATGAAGAAAAGAGCACGGCAGAGTTCGGCGATTTCCTTTTCAGTCTGATTAACGCAGGCCGTCTCTATCATCTCAATCCGGAAAACGCTCTGGAATATACCAACCAGAAGTTTATCCGCCGTTTCAATTATGTGGAGGAGCAGACGCTAAAGCAAGGTCGGCAACTGGCCGATATGACATTGGCGGAAATGGACAGGCTTTGGCAGGAAGCAAAGGAAAAATTAGGATAGGATACAAAAAGTGAGGGTGTGCCCGTTGGCACACCCTCAACACACCTTTAGAAACTTGGATAAGGCATTATAGTTGTTTTACCTTATCTCCGGTGGTTATCACCGGTCTTCCTTCCGGAAGTTCTTTAATATCTGTCTGTGAAAAGTGTCTTCGGCTTTCAGTGCCTTGAATACTTTTTCACCTGAGATAATCCTGCAGAGACGCTTAATGTACGTTTCGCCTATTTGGGCTTGCTTTACCTTAATCTCTTCAATTTCGATTACAGCTTCTGCCCATTCGTCCTCGTCTTTATCATCATCATCGTCGTCGTCATCATCGAGAGGATCTTTTTTCAACTTTTTAATCTTATGCCCAAGTTTCATCTGCTTTTCCTTCATCTCACGGAAAATGGGGAAGAATTTCTGGGCATCCTCGGGGGTTAATCCGGCTTCTTCTGTGATGAAAAGTTCCATTTTCTTGCGGAATTCATCGTAGTTGAAGCTTCCCTTGTGCTTGTTCTGTCCTTGTGCGATTATTGGCAGGACAGCAAACAAGCATAGTGCAATTATAATAATACTTCTTCTCATACGCTTTTATTCTGCTTCTGTCAAATAATTCTCAATATCAAGGTTGCTCACCATGTTGCAGTCAAGCAGCTCGTTCATCTGCTCGGCTGGGAGGCTTGCTACCGCTTGGCTTTGTGAGGATAATCCCAACTCGTTCTTGAACAAGGCGAGTCCTCCACCGGCTACACAACAGGCAAATACGGCGGCAACGGCCCAGCGCCAGGGATCGCGGCGCTTCTTTTTCTTGGTTATCTGGCTCATCACCCTGTTGGGGAATGTGTCGAAATAACCTTCGGGAACACGGAATGGATTTTCTCTTCCAAAGCGCTCCAGCAGTTTTTCTTCGTTGTTGTTGTATGTGCTCATATTCTGTTCTTTTTGTATATATGATACTTCTTATATTAAAAGGTTTAATGCAACCTGTCAAAATACTCAGTGATTTTTTTCACTGCGTGGTGGTATGAGGCTTTTAGCGCACCGATGCTTGTGCCCATAATCTGGCTTATCTCCTCGTATTTCATTTCTTGGAAATATTTCATGTCGAATACGGCGCGTTGTTTTGGCGGCAATGTGCTTAACGCTTCCTGGAACTGAATCTGGGTTTCGTCGCCGTCAAAGTAAGAATCGCTTTGCAATTGTATTCCGGTGTTGCTCACGTCATCGATAGATTGCGTGCTCTTTTCCTTGTTCAGATGGTTCAGCGTCTCGTTGGTGGCAATCCTGAATAGCCAGGTGCTCAGTTTTGACTCGCCTCTGAATGCCTCTATTGCGGTCCACGCCTTCAGGAATGTGTTTTGCAGAATGTCATCGGCATCGTCATGGCTGTTTACCATACGTCTGATTTGCCAGTAGATGGGCTCCTGGTATTCACGCACCAAGCGGGTAAATGCCTGCTCGCGCTTGCGTGGGTCTTTTAGCTGCTCTATGAGTTCTGGCTCGTTGATCATTTGTTCTTATGACTATGTTAAGGCGAAAAGGTTTAATCCGAATTCCTTTTTTCTTATATATTATATATAATATGGTGACGTATGGATACAATAATCCCTTGTTCGCGGACAAACAATAGGAGAATGTGTGGGGAAGGGGGGATAGGTTACGAGATGGAAATCTTTCTTACAACCTTTCCAACTTTGAGGATATAACAGCCTTTGGGCAGATTGAGGGGGAAGGTTGCGTCGTTGCTTTCAATCAGAATGGTGGAAATGCTTACCCCGGTAAGGTTGTAGATTTCGATTTTCTTTCCGTTGGCTCCGGAAACCCGTATTTCCTTGTTCTTGATTTCTATGCTGATGGTGGAAGATGGCTGCTCAATTCCCTCATGCCCAGTGAAGGCATAAGCGGAAACCGGTGCTCCTAAAAGCACGGCGGAGAGGAGTATAAGTAGCGTTTTCTTCATAAAATCAACAATATTCTTCCGCAAATATATGCCTTTTTTATCTTTTAACCAAATTATTGCAGAAAAATGTGCAAAAATAAAGAAAAACTATGGATTTCGGGGAAAAGTGAAATCCGCTTTGCCTAACCAAATTGGGTTGTGCAAAGCGGATGCTTCATTTGTCCTTTAGTCTGGTTGCTGGCCGTCATGTGCCTTCCACATGCATTCCGTAATTTTCATGTCGGAAAAGGCTGCGGTGAAGGACGATTCTTCCGGCGAACAGGCATAGATTCCGAAGCTGATTTCCTCGCCTCCGGCCTGCATGTGGCAGATGCGCATCTGGCTGAAATCGGTTCCGTTGGTGGAACATTCGATGCAATAGTCATCTTCTCTGCGCGAGAAACGGTACCACATGGTCTTGACATCGGCGGGAATGGCCGTTGTGGCCCAGTCGGAATAGCCTCCATTGGTGGCCACGCTGCCAAGATGCTGGAACTTTTCGTTCTCGTATTCTACAGAGCCTTTCAGCCAGTTCTCGCTGTCCAGATACATCACAATGCCACACTGGTCAAAGCGCTGGTGGCTTTGTGTGAAGTCGGTCTTGACAACAAAGCTGAAGAATTTTTCTCGCGTCTTCATCTGCAGCACCGGCGCGTTGTCGTTTTGGAAGTGGTAGTAAGTGCGTTGCCACAGGTCGGTGTGCGGAGCGGTGGTGATGAGGATGGTGTCGCCCTTTACCTCAAAGCCTCCAGGCTCTCTTGTCCACTGAAGGCTGTTTATGTCAATGCTTCCGCCGTTTGAAAGCGCTGTCTTGATGGCGTCCTGGAAATCCGTGTCCGATTCCGCCTTGCCTTGCTGTCCGCAAGAGACCAATGCCAGGCCGGCGCTGAGTAAAAAGATGTTTTTGTAATTCATAATGTGTTTGTGTTCTTTTGGTGCGTTCTTTTTCCCTATAGGTCTATTCTGAGACCTTCGTTGGCCAAAACGGTGTTTTGGAAAACGTCTTTCGCCTCTTTCAACAATGATTCCTCGTCGTAAATGCGCGCGCTGAAGTGGCCGATGCATAATTTCTTCGCCTGGGCTTTCTTTGCCACTTCTGCCGCTTCTCTGGCGGTAGAGTGATACGTCTGCTTGGCGCGATAGAGAAGGCTTTCGGGATAAGTGGCTTCGTGGAAAAGCAAATCCACACCCTTGACCATTTCGCTCAGTTCCGGACGGAAAATGGTGTCGGAACAGTAGGCAAACTGGCGGGGCGGTGTGGGCGGTGTGGTGAGCATTTCGTGCGTCAGCACCTGGCCGTCTTCTGCTGTCCAACCGGCTCCGGCCTTGATGTTGTTGATTTGGCTGACCGGAATGTTGTAGGCGTCAATCATCTCTCTTTTGATGTGCGGAAGTCCGGTGTTCTCGCAGAACAGGTAGCCGCAGGTTGGGATGCGGTGTGACAGGGGAATGCTCCACACCTTTATGCTTCTGTCCTCAAAGATGATTTGGTGCGATTTGGTGTCCACCTCATGGAATGTAATCTTGTAGTCGATGCCTTCGCAATAGAGCCGTTCCACAACGTCAAGATATGCCCTAAGCTCTTTGGGCGCATGGATGTGGAGCTCGGCGGTGCGGCCAAGCAAGGCCATGGTGCTGATGAGACCGGGCAGCCCGAAGACGTGGTCGCCGTGGTTGTGGCTGATGAAGATGTGGCCCAGTCGGCTCAGGTTGAGCCCTTGCCGGTTGAAGGCCATTTGTGCCGCCTCTCCGCAGTCTATCATGAACAGTTTGCCGCGCAGGCTTATGACTTGGCAGGCGGGCTTGTGTCTGCCGGTAGGCCGGGCAGAACCGCACCCCAGGATGTGTACAGAGAAAAAATCCATGTGTCAGTGGTTTGTAAAAAGAGAAGCCCGCTTTTTTATGAGCGGGCTTCTGGGTTATGTTTTGGCTTCTGTGGCTTATTATTCGCCCTTCTGCATCTTGGCCTTCAGCGCAGCCAGTGCATCCAGGTCACCCAGAGTTGTGCTTGCAGCCTGGTTCTGGATTACGGGAGCCTCTTCCTTCTGACGCTTGGGAGCGTTCTGGCGGCTGGCCTTCTTGGCCTCGCGAGCCTCAGCGCGCTGTACATCTTCGAAGATGCGGCTGTGAGAGAGGATGATGCGCTTGCTTTCCTTGTTGAACTCGATTACCTTGAACTCGAGCTTCTCGTTCAGCTGAGCCTGGCTTCCATCCTCCTTAACGAGGTGCTTGGGAGTGGCAAAGCCTTCTACACCGTACTCCAGCTGGATAACGGCACCCTTGTCCAACATTTCAGTGATGGTTCCTTCGTGAACAGAATCCTGAGTGAAGATGGTCTCGAATACATCCCAGGGATTCTCTTCCAACTGCTTGTGGCCCAAAGACAGGCGACGGTTGTTCTTGTCGATTTCCAGAACGTTTACGTCAATCTGAGCGCCAATCTGAGTGAATTCGCTGGGGTGCTTGATCTTCTTGGTCCAGCTCAGGTCGCTGATGTGGATCAGGCCGTCAACGCCTTCTTCAATCTCAACGAATACGCCGAAGTTGGTGAAGTTGCGAACCTTAGCAACGTGCTTGCTGCCAACGGGATACTTCTCTTCGATGGTTTCCCAGGGATCGTCCTTGAGCTGCTTGATGCCCAGAGACATCTTGCGCTCTTCGCGGTCCAGAGTCAGGATAACAGCCTCTACGTCGTCGCCCACCTTCATGAAGTCCTGAGCGCTGCGCAGGTGCTGGCTCCAGCTCATTTCTGATACGTGGATCAGACCTTCAACACCGGGAGCGATTTCGATGAATGCACCGTAGTCTGCCATAACGACAACCTTGCCGGTTACGTGGTCGCCTACCTTCAGGTTGGCATCCAGAGCATCCCAGGGATGAGGAGTGAGCTGCTTCAGACCCAGAGCGATGCGCTTCTTCTCGTTGTCGAAGTCGAGGATAACGACATTGATCTTCTGATCCAGTTCCACAACTTCCTTGGGATCGCTTACGCGGCCCCAGCTCAGGTCGGTGATGTGGATCAGACCGTCTACGCCGCCCAGGTCGATGAATACACCATAAGAGGTGATGTTCTTAACGGTTCCTTCGAGAACCTGACCCTTCTCCAGCTTAGAGATGATTTCCTTCTTCTGCTGTTCCAGTTCAGCCTCGATGAGAGCCTTGTGGCTGACAACAACGTTCTTGTATTCCTGATTGATCTTGACAATCTTGAACTCCATTGTCTTGCCCACGAAAATATCGTAGTCACGGATGGGCTTAACGTCAATCTGAGAGCCGGGGAGGAATGCTTCGATACCGAATACATCCACAATCATACCACCCTTGGTGCGGCACTTAACGAAGCCCTTGATGATTTCTTCATTCTCCAGAGCCTGGTTCACACGGTCCCAAGAACGGCTTGCACGAGCCTTCTTGTGAGAAAGAACCAACTGACCCTTCTTGTCCTCCTGATTTTCGATGTAAACCTCAACAGAGTCACCTACCTTCAGTTCGGGGTTGTAACGGAATTCGCTGGTGGGGATGATACCATCGCTCTTGTAGCCGATGTTTACCACTACCTCGCGCTTGTTGATAGCGATTACGGTTCCGTCTACCACATCGTGGTCGTTTACTTTGTTCAGAGAGCCGGCATAGGCCTCTTCCTGAGCCTCGCGGCTCGCGCCTGTGTTGCTGTCACCACTTGCATAAGCTTCCCAATCGAAGTCTTCCAGGGGAGCAACATTTTTGAAATCTGCCATACAGATAATTAATTGTTAATAAATAAATTAAATAAAGTTAGACTTTATGTTGATATAAAACTCGGCGCAAAGGTAGTGGTTTTTCTTCAAATGACCAAAGTTTTTTATCGAAAAATATTCATTTTCAGTATGGTTATGTCTTTTCTGCCAAAAGCGGACTGATGTGCCCGTTGTCCCTTTCTGCCCTAATTTCCGCCTCCTGGACGAAAAAAGTGCCGGATGTGTGGTTTGTGTTGGAGGAAAATTTGTACCTTTGCCTATGGAATAGACAAAAATAACACTAAGCAAATACATCATATTATGAGAAAGATTCAGTGTATAGGCATACTGACCAGCGGAGGCGATGCCCCCGGCATGAATGCGGCTATCCGTGCGGTAACCCGCGCAGCCATAGCAAACGATTTCCGTGTAATGGCCATCTATCGCGGCTATGAAGGGCTTATCAATGACGAAATCAAGGAGTTTACAACCGAGAATGTTAGCAACATCATCCAGCGTGGCGGAACCATCCTGAAGACGGCCCGCAGCAAGGAGTTCCAGACCCCCGAAGGCCGTCAGAAGGCATTTGACAACATGCAGAAGCGTGGCATAGACGCACTGGTGGTGATTGGCGGAAACGGCTCACTCTCCGGTGCCCGCATCTTTGCCCAGGAGTTTGATATTCCCTGCATCGGACTGCCCGGCACCATAGACAACGACCTGAACGGAACGGACAGCACCATCGGTTATGACACCACGCTGAATACCATCATGGAGTGTGTGGACAAGATTCGCGACACGGCCACCAGCCACGAGCGCATTTTCTTTGTGGAGGTGATGGGCCGCGATGCCGGATTCCTTGCACAGAACAGCGCCATTGCCAGCGGAGCCGAGGCGGCCATCATCCCCGAGGACACCACTGGAGCCAATCAGCTGGAGCATTTCATTGGCCGCGGTATCCGCAAGAGCAAGAGCAGCAGCATTGTGCTGGTGAGCGAGAGTCCCAAGTGCGGTGCCATGTACTATGCCGAGCGTGTGCGCAAGGAATACCCCGAATATGATGTGAGGGTCTCCATCCTGGGCCACTTGCAGCGTGGCGGCTCTCCCAGTGCCGGCGACCGCATTCTGGCCAGTCGTTTGGGCGTGGGCGCGGTGCAGGCCATCATAGAGGGCCAGCGCAATGTGATGGTGGGCATTAAGAACGACGAGGTGGTCTATGTCCCCTTCTCCAATGCCATCAAGAGCGACAAGCCCGTTAAGAAGGAACTGATTGATGTGCTGGCGGTGCTGAGCATCTGATTGGAGCCTCAAAGGTAATTCAAGAATAACAGGCGGTGGAGAGCTAACCCTTCTCCACCGCTTTTGTTTATCGCTGCCCGTTTTGCGTTTTTGCGTTTTTGCAAACTGAAAAACATAACCCTCACACACCACTCCTTATTTAATTATTAAATATATTTAATAATATAATAATATATATATAGGGTTGTTGCCCATACATACATTTGCGTTTGCAAAAACGCAAAAACGCAAAATTACATCATGATGATTTGATAATCAGACACATAAAGCTTTGCAAAATAGTTTGTCAGCGCAACGGAATGCAAAATTTTTTTCTTCAAAAATGGATGTAATTTTGCATAATGCACTGAATTTCAGTGATATGGGGGAAATTTTCAACTTGCGCCAAAAACGCCTTTTCTTCGTCCTTTTTGCGCGTTTCTGCATCCAAAATGCCGTTTCCGTGTATCTTTTCACCCATTTCCTGCACAAAATCGGGAAATAGGATTTTCCCGTTTTGACGGCATTTTTACTCATAAATTCGCTTGTTTTGGCTCGCAAGTCCGCATTTTCCACATTTTGCCCTCAGTTTTGTGGCAAACCAAATGCAAAGAAAACAAGAGCGAAAAGTGTAAAAATTTTTACAAAACATACATTCTATAGGTATGTTTGGCGTGGTCAAAATCACTGCCTCGCGAGGGAAAAAGTACGCCCTCGTGAGGGAAAAATCCCTACTACGTGACGTAGGAAAAACTTAGAATTCGCAAATTTTGACATTTTTATTCCGGGGGTGAATTCCATCTTTTCTTGTCCTACTCTCGTTCAATCGCAAATTTCAGCATCTTACCGCGACCTTTGCTGTCCCTTTCCGCTGACAGATCCTGAAACAAGTTCAGGATGACGGTGGTGGAGCATTGTTGGCCTTGGTCTTCATAACGTCATGCTGAATTTAGTTCAGCATCTCACCGCGAGCCTTTGCAACAATGGGAATCAATTGGAAAATGGAGTATGAAAACACAAGAAAGTCCTCAAAAACAGCTCTGTTTCACCCTTTTTGCAATGGATTTTCAACTTTTCTGGCCCAAAAATACGTTTTATATATAATATTTAATTCAATGAGAATGGATTTCTTTAGTTTTTTCGTATATTTGCGAAACTTTTCAAAATAAACAAACAAAAAAACAAAAAGAACATGAAAACAATCAAATTGTCGATATTGTTGCTTTTGGTGGCAATAATACCTGTAATGACTTCGTGCAGCGAGGACGAACAAATAGTAGACAACATGAACGTGGTCGTAGATGCAAACGGAAAGGCCTCAAACGATGGTGCATTTGAGAAATTGGATAAAAACAGCTTCTATCTGGATTATATAAAATACACCATAAAAGAAGACCGTCTGGTTGTATCTGGGTATGACAAGTATAGGTTTGACGGAGTGGCTATTATTTTGTCCAGTATTACATACAATGGCAAAAGATATAAGGTGTCAGAAATTGGGCAGGACGCATTTAAAGGCTGTGAGCGGATAGTCTTAGCCGTTATACCCAGTAGTGTGACAGAAATCGCTCGTAAGGCTTTTTCTGGATGTGTCAATCTGGCCAAGATAATCATACCCAACAGCGTGGTGTCTATTGGGGCTTATGCTTTTGAGGGTTGTGCCGGCCTGGCCTCGATAACCATACCTGGCAGCGTGGTGTCTATTGGGGCTTACGCATTTTATGGTTGTACCGGTCTGACCTCGATGCTCTTGCCCAACAGTGTGATGTTTATTGGAACTAGTGCTTTTAAGGATTGTGTCAGCCTGTATTCTTTAAAACTCCCTGACGGAATAACAGAAATTGACGCAGCCACATTTTCAGGCTGTACCAATCTGTCCAGGGTGAACATTCCTGACAATGTGACTAAAATTGGGTCATATGCATTTTCTGGGTGTACTGAATTGTCATTAGTGGATATCCCCGATGGCCTGAAAAAAATAGGTTCATATGCTTTTTCTGGCTGTGCCAACCTTTGCTGGATAACCATTCCTGGTGGTGTGACTTACATAGAATCAGGGGCTTTCTATGGCTGTGCCAGTCTTCCTGATATGCACCTCCCTGACAATTTAAGCCTGATTTTTGCGGAAACCTTTCATGGATGTACTGGCCTGACCTCGGTGTCAATTCCCAACAGCGTGACATATATTGGTGCGGATGCCTTTAGCGATTGTGTTGGACTGACATCTGTTACCATACCAGGCAACGTAACAAATATCTGTAGAGATGCCTTTTCTGACTGTACTGGCCTGACTTCGGTGTACAGCAAAAATCCAACGCCTCCCGAGGCATGTGCATGGGCAGCTTTTGGTTCTTCCACTTATAATACCGCCACCCTGTATGTGCCCAAAGGGTCGGCAGATGCATACAAATCTGCCGCTGGATGGAGAGAATTTAAGAATATTGTTGAAGAATAAACGCTTCCGCCTATAAAAATACGCAATATTCTTGTTAGGAAACAGCCCTCAAAAATGCCTTTTTCGCCCTTTTGCAAAGAAAATGCAAAGGTTTTGCAAAGTTGATGATGAGGTAACATGTTATGTTTCAAATAAATATGGATTTTCTTTGCGTTTTTGCATTTTTGCATTTGCAAAGAATATCTATGTAATAGGCATGGAAGCCCTGGTAAAAACAAAGAAAGAAGGATTCCTTTTGAGAATCCTTCTTTCTGTTGCGGTGCGTACGGGACTCGAACCCGTGACCCCATGCGTGACAGGCATGTATTCTAACCAACTGAACTAACGCACCATTATGTTAAAGAACTTTGAGCGGAAAACGAGACTCGAACTCGCGACCCCAACCTTGGCAAGGT
>JAFNXL010000061.1 GCA_017379075.1 Bacteroidaceae bacterium | reverse complement strand
GCGTTAGCTGTCAGCTTACTCATCACTCAATAATTGCACGCAGATGACGCCGATGCGACAGATGACCACAGATTTTTGGTTTTTGAGTAGTGAGAGGATTCCTACATTTCCTCTTTAAGCTCATAACTCATCGCTAACAACTCATTGCTCAATCCCCCACAACAATGTACCATCCGCGGCCTGTCCTGCGGCATCCACGCTGATTTGTGTCGTGCGTGCGTTATTATATAATGTTACGGTGGCCTTGCCGTCCTTGTCCAGCATCAGGTTGGGGTTCCAGTATAGCGTGCGGCGGTAGTCCTTGATGCTGTCGGGCGGTGTCTGCTTGCTGTAGTCGGGGCTGTAGCATTGTTTGGGGGCGGAGAATCCGGGAAGGACAAACCGACGGGCTTTGTAGAACAAGCGTCTGCCGCCGTCCATGAAGGGGTAGATGACAATATCTACTGATGGAAGGTTGGAGAGTTCGTATCTTTCATCGCCTTCCAGCCGAGGCTGGTAGTCGGAGTAGACCACAATCTTGTCACGGCCTCCCCAGGTGCTGATTTCCTGCTTCTGTGAGGGGGACAACACATGGTTCTTTTGCGCCACCCAGCTGCTATGCTCGCTTCCGGACACCCAGACGGGTAGAGAGGCCAGGTTCTGCCTCAGATAGATGGAATCCGGATGGATAGTAAGCCCCCGGTGCAATCTCATGTTGGCATCCATGCCGTAGCGTATGTTTATACGGTCATCAAATGGGACCGGGCCGGAATTTGCCCCACCATTTTCGTCCAATGAAGGTATCATTATGCGGGTATAGGGTCTGTCCAGTCCCATGTCCCCCACAATTACGTGGGCGATGGATTTTTCGTCGTTGGGGCGCATGCCGGCATCGTAGGCCATGTTGTAGGCATCGTATGCGTCCAGGACATAGAGCGGCTGCGAGTCGTCAAACTTCCTCAGACCATTGAATCTGGTGCGCACTTCCACTTCGCCCATCAGGTTTGTGCCGTCCGCCAACAGGGTGCGTTCCATGCTTTTCTTGTGGTAGGAATCGCGCAGATGCTTCTGGTAGAAAGTGTATGGCTTGACAAAGCGCGGATAGGGGAAGTTCATTGTGATATGGAATGACGAGGGGTTTTCCTTTATCCTTCTTCTTCTTTTCAGCGGCATCCGTTCCGTGAATTCCTCTTCGGTCTGGGTCAGAGAGAAATGTTTGTTCCTCTTCCACTTCTTCTTGTCCGTAGCATCAATGAAAAGCACACATTCCCCGTGATAGCGCGGCATGGTAAGAAAGAATTTCCCGTTCTTTGTTTCCTGGTCATCCTTTGCATAGCGGTTGATGGTGCCCGGTTGCACCATTTCCATCTGTACGATGGCTTCGTTCCTGGGATTGCCGGACAGGATGAAACCGGAAGCGTCAGCGCCACCTTCCAGAAACTCCTTTTCTTCTTTCTCATATCCTATCGTTTCAGGCTCAGGCATCTTAAGCTGATCGGTTGCCAGTTCCCTTATTTTTCTGTTTTGGATTTCTGTGGCAGTTGGGGTGCGTCCGTGTTCGTCTCTGAAGAATTCCTGTTTGTAGTTTTTCCACTCGCTTGTCTTGTACACAATTCCGTCGAGCATCTGTGTCTTTTCTTTGGGGTGTTTCTCCTCCCACTTGTCCGGCTGCGCCATCTGCTGCCAGTCGAACCTGCGCCATCCCTGCGTCATCATGAGCAGGTCCAGGGCATCGCGTCTTTCGGCATTGTCCTCCTCAAAGAACCATCCCGGTTCGGGGATGAAGCCTTTCACCTCCGATGCCAGCAACATTTCCGTGAGTATGGTTCCGTTGTCAAACGTCTTGTCGGCATGGTACTCGTCTCTGACGGCAATTGACAGACGTTCCCATTTGGCGGCCTTGGTGGTGTCTGTAGCCCTGATGTCCAGTTCAATCTTCTCATAGGGGTCATATTCGGTCTGCCTGCTGCTGATTTCCAGAGAAGGCCGGTCAAAGCCTTGCTTTCTGACAAAGAACAAACGGTCTGCCCACACTTTGCCTTCCGTATCGAAGACACTTGCCTGATGTACGCCCGGGGGCAGATTGTGGTGCGGAATGCTGAAGGTGCATGCGCTTCCGCTGAGCGGACGGAAATATTCCAGACACCCTTCGTGCATTAGGCTTATGGCCAAACTGTCGGGGGCAATTCCGCCTGCCACTTGAAGACTGATGACGGAGACGGAGTCTGTGCCTTGCCTCACTTGCATCGCCACACCCCTTTCTTCCGGCTTGGGCAGCTCGGCCTTCTTGCGCTTGCCGTCCGCGGTCTTGAACACGGCCTCCTGCTTTTTCCCGGCTTTCGGGGTGAAGACGAACGTGCCTCTGCCCCTGTTTGTCACCGGAACGGAGTCGTTGCCGATGTAGAGGTGTCCCTCTGTCCATTTCCCGTCGTCCCAAGTGGCTTCAAAGGCCACTCGGCAGGGCACGCCCGCCACAAGGTTTCCCCCTTCGGGATAGAAGGAGAGTTTCAGCTCCCGCTTGTCGGGGTCTTTGCGGAAATAGCGGCGCATGGTGCGCAGCGTCATCTTGTGCTCGAACGAGCCTTCCTTGCCCGGCTTGTCATAGACTGGGAACACACGGCTGTAGAGCTTCTCGTAGTCGCGGTAGAAGTTCTCCCTCAGCTGTTTGCTCAAGAACCATCGTTTGGCATACTTGGAATGCGGATGCTCGAACGCGCCCCAGTTGAGCTGCCACCGTGTGTATGCCCTCAGCTCATAGAAGCCACTGTATTGGATGGGCTTGTCCAGGGCGAAGAAGCCGTTGCCCCGTCCGTTGTGCATCTCAATGAGTTTGCGCTCCACCAGATAGCCGTCGTTATTGAGCAGTTCCACATACAGCACCTTGCTCAACTGCGAGGGTGCGCCATAGTCTGTGCTTCTTGAATAGGCGGCAAACCAGATGGTGTCGCCCTGGAAGTAGCAGGTGTTGTCCATGTGGATGAAGATTTTCTCCTGCGGCGTCTTATTGCCGAAGGCATAGAGCCTGTCTCTCAGTTGCGTAAGGCTGGCGGCGGCAACTGCGGTTGTGTCCGGTGCGGGACGCATCAGCTTCTTCACATTGATGGATGTGCTGTGCCCGAAGGCGATGCGCTCCTCATCCATGGTGCGCTGAACGATGCCCGAATTGGCCCAGAGCGTGGAGTCGAAGCCCGCGTCGTCAATGGCCCGTACCATGTTTTCGCCCATTTTCTTCTTGTCCTCCTTGTCGGAGCGACCCACCATGTTGTCCACATTGAACAGCACGGATTTGCCCAGGAACTCTTCGCCCTCAATCTTGTACTGGATGGCCTGAATCTCGGCAAAACCGTTGTCATGGCGGTAGTCCACGCTGAAGTTCGCCCTCACGTATATGGCATCCATCATTTCGCGGTTGCGCACGAATATCTGCATGGTGGGCGTCTGTCCGGTATAGCGCAAGATGTCGTATGTCTCCGCATCCACATAGAGCGTTCCCTCAAACACCCTTCGGTCGCCCAGCAGGCGTTTGCGCTTCAGGTGGATGACGTATGTGGTGTGTCCGCTGCTGTCCGTGTACTGCTCGTGGGTGGCATCGTAGAAGCGCTTGTAGTTCTTTCCGTCCAAGGGAGCGTCAATGTCTGTCCAGAACAACGCGTCCTTCATCATGGGACCCATCTCCAGCATGTGGTGCAGGTTCACATGGCTCTGCGTGGGTCTGGTGTCCGTGTAGTCGTCCAGTTTCATGCGCCTTCCGCTCAGGATGGCGAGGTCTCGCAGATGCACGGCCGACTTGGCTTCGATGAAGGCTTCCATCAGTTCGTGTTTGCCCTGGAACATTTCCGAGGTGCGGCAGAAGAACTGCGACTCTTCCTTCTTCCCCTTTTTGTACATCGACTTCATCCGCTTTGCCGCCTTGTCCAGAATGCTGCCTGAGGTCCTCACCGTCACTTCGCTCATCTGGGTGGTGAGGGGCGAGAGCAGAATCGCGTCCGCAACTTGTGCGGCCACAATCCTGATGGTCTCGTAGCCGATGCAGGAGATCCGAAGCGTGTCGGTGGGTTCGGCAAGGATGCAGAACTGGCCATCCTCGTTGCCCAGAGTGGTACGTTCGGGCGCAATGTATACTTGCGCAAAGGCAACGGCCTCCTTGGTTTGGGCGTCCAGGAGCAGACTTCTTATCTCAACCGGTTCGGCTTTGGCCGCAATGAGGATGAGACACCACAATATGGCAAATAAAAAGAATCTTGACATTGGGGTTACGTTCGTTTTTTTCATGTCTTTATCGGGTTTGTTGGTTTGTTTGCTGCAAAAATAACGATTTTTTCCAGAACGCCCAAATGATAAGACAACTTTTTGATTGCCAGAAGGGATATTAGTGGTTTTGTCTGTTGTATATATAGGGGAAATTAATTTAAGTAAAATGCAAAATGCAAAAATGCAATGTATTGATATTGATATAGTTAGTGAATTTTGTCTTTGCGTTTTTTGCAAAAAAGGGCGAAAAAGCCGTGTTTTGATGGGTTGTTTTGGTCAGAAAGTCGCGTTTTTTTCCTTGTTGGATATTAAAGAGGGCTATCATTTATCGGGACAGCCCTCTTTTTTTACGAGTTTTTGGTCTTGTCGTTGGGGTTCGCAATCTTCTTGTACTGTTTTCCTTCATAGTCCACAAAGCCGGCCTTCAGCCAACGGGTAATGATGTAGGCGCACTCGCCTTCCATGCCATACTTGCGGCGAAGCTTGACGAGGTGGTGTTCAAATAAATTCTTTTTTCCATTGTTTCTGTAAGTTTTAATTGTTTGTTACTTTTATTAACTTTGAGCCTCATTGCTCATCTCTCATCGCTCATTGCTGGTTATGCCTTGCAGATGGTCATGATTTCAGCCTCGGTGCGGAAGAAGCCTGTGCGGTAGGTTCTGGCGGTGAATCTGACCGAAACCAGTACGGTGTCGCCAACCCCGATTCCGCTTTGGCAGAACGCCTCCAACTTGGCGTTGAACAGGGCACACCAGATGCGGTTTGTACCTTCCGTGTCGTTCCACTCCAGCAGAATCATCCTGCTCTTCCATGGGTTTCCGGTCTGTGCGGAGATGCCGCTGGCTTCCTCGCCCATAATTTTTACGGTTGCTGTCACTTGCATGTT
>JAFNXL010000010.1 GCA_017379075.1 Bacteroidaceae bacterium | reverse complement strand
TCAACACTTCTCTCACGCACTCGAAAGCATAAGTTTGAACGGGAGAGTTCATCATCCAATGATGCTTGTTTTTTGAGATAGATTGAGACTTTCATTGCATACGTTTTTTAATCACGATGCAAAGGTATATAAATTCCCGTAAATGTTCCCATATATCCCGAAAAAACTTAAAACAAATTGAAAGAAATTTTATAGTGGGAATTTGTGATACCATTGTAAAACAGCGGTTTAGTTTAGTTTATTCTATAGAAATTGGACTGGACTAAACCACTTGTTTTTAGGTATTGCGGTTCCACGCTTTTTTTGTGCCCATAAAAGTTTTAGTTTTAATCTTATTAAACGGAATGAAAATTAGTTTATTGAAGTTGGCTCCCTTTTTATGTCTGCCAATATTATGTATGTGTTGTATGTGTGGACCTTGCCAGTGTCCGGAATTGAGTGTCTCTACTACTGACATTAGATTTAATGGTACAGCAGATTATCAGAAGATTGCAGTGACTGCACGTCATACTGATTGGGTGGTTGAGGTTCTTGAAGGAAGAGATTGGATAACAGCAGGAAAGACCAATAATATGGTGAATGTAAGCGTTAAAGAAAATCCCAATAAAGATTCAAGAAAAGGCTCAATACAGATTTCTGCCACAGAAGATGCTGCACTATACCATATTATATATGTTACACAAGAAGGCGGAAGCACAAAATTGTCAGTTAGTCCGGAAAATGTAAGTTTCTCCGCATCTGGTGGTGAACAATACATTCTAGTAACATGTAATACAGAATGGAGTGTAAGAGGAGGTAATGATTGGCTGACTGTGGAGAAACTCAATCAGAAAGCTATAGCATTGTCTGTAAAGAAGAACGAATCATCAGAAAAATTAGAAACGACAATCATTGTTTCAACTGATGATGGAGAAGTGACAAAGTCTGTTAAAGTCACGATTGCTCCACATGAATGAGAACAGTAATTGTTAGCTACACACCTATTGATAAAATATTTTATTACTAATTATAAATACAAAAAAGAAATGAAAAAGAATTATTTATGGAAATGGTTGGCCGTCATGATGGTTGCAACCTTGGGCATTTTTATTACTTCTTGTAAAGATGATGACCCGGAACTAAGCGTCTCTACTACTGACATTAGATTTAATGGTACAGCAGATTATCAGAAGATTGCAGTGACTGCACGTCATACTGATTGGGTGGTTGAGGTTCTTGAAGGAAGAGATTGGATAACAGCAGGAAAGGCAAATAATATGGTGAATGTAAGCGTTAAAGAAAATCCCAATAAAGATTCAAGAAAAGGCTCAATACAGATTTCTGCCACAGAAGATGCCGCACTATACCATATTATATATGTTACACAAGAAGGCGGAAGCACAAAATTGTCAGTTAGTCCGGAAAATGTAAGTTTCTCAGCATCTGGTGGTGAACAAAACATTCAGGTAACTTGCAATACAGAATGGAGTGTAAGAGGTGGAAATGATTGGTTGACAGTGGAAAAACTTAACCAGAAAACCATAGCATTGTCTGCAAAGAAGAACGAAACATCAGAAAAATTAGAAACGACAATCACCGTCTCAACAGATGATGGAGAAGGAACAAAGAATGTGAAAGTTTCAATAGCAGCTTCTGAACATAAACTAACAATATCAGGGCTTGATGCACCATTTGAAGCGACTAAAGGAAGCATCACAACTGCACAAGTCTTAAAAATAACATGTAACTCTGAATGGGTAATAAGTGGTAAACCAGATTGGCTTTCTTTCGAAGCTTTGACTGGTGTTGGAAATGCTGAAGTAAGAGTCTGGACATCTCAGGATAATCCTAGTTCTGACAATCGTAGCGCAACAATTAAAGTTCGGTCAGGTAACTTAACGGAACCAAAGGAAGTAACTCAATTAGCTCTTTATAGTCCGGTGTACGCAAGACCAATTAATAGTGTGACTTTAGCTACAAGCCTTGTGTATGGTTATGACTTCCATAAAGATACGCAACGTGTATATTTTACACTTATGGGAAAAAACGCAGCAAACGGCTTAACTGACAATGATGTTATCACTTATATAAAGAACTATCCAGAAGAATGGAATATACGAACGCCAGAACAATTTACACAGGGTGGTAACTATTTCTCCTGTACAGGCTTAACTCCTAATACAGAGTTTGTTCTTATTTCAGTGGCAGTAGATAAAAATAACAAGATTGGTGTAATTAATCGTCATTCATTTGTGACGATTAGTGCTGCTAAGGAATATTCTCCATACATAAGCATAGAGAATATACACGCTTCGGTCGGATATGATGAATACGGCCAAGTTTCGTATCGTATTCAAGCCGAAAAAGATGCCGTAAACAGTGGATATGCAGATAAAATATATACATGGGCTGTTGCAGGGACAAAATATTTCAGCACTCTAGAATGGTATGAAGAAGAGGCAGATGCAATATTAGCATATTTAGTCATGTCAGAAATAAATAAGAATCCTAATCCTCATGATACATATATAAATGGGGAAGATAGAAATATTGTAAGAGAAAGACTTGAAGGCCCTGTGCCCGTAGTTGATTTTACTTTGCCGGCAAACTATTTGAATGATAAATATCTTCAAATTGTAACATGGTGTACACTATCATCTGGTGCATTTTCAGGAACATTAACTTCTTGGGCAGCTAGTATTAATGCAAACTCGTCAACTCCAACAATGCAGAAAATGGGGAAAAACCGTTCTAACTCTAATGCGCCTAGATTAATACAGTTTGACCCTCAGAAGTTACAGGAAAAACTGGAATTAATAAGAATTAATTAGGGAAATTCAGTTAATTAAATATATAGCCAGCATCGATTCATCAGGATGCTGGCGTATTTAGCTGTACATATAAACTTCTTAAGGGTGGCTCTACTGTTAGTCTTGTGTTGGCAATGATAACGATAGAAATGCGATAAGTTCAGAATTTCGAGAGCCACCTTTTTCCCGTTTTACGAAGCCCATGTGATGGATTTATTTTTCCGGTTTCTTTACTATGTTTGTAACCCGCATGTGAAGTTCGTTATTCTTATAATGTCTAATTGTCAGTATATGAATCGATTATATTTAATACTATTGTTCTCATATATAGTTGTGGATTATTTGTGGGCAATGCCTGCATATTTTAATAAATTGTCAATTGTTACGGCTGACAATGATACGGTTTTTTTAACCTTGAAAGGCGATGAAAATTGTAAGTTTGCCATAGACGAGCAGGGCTATACGATTCTTCCTACTGCAAATGGGTGGTATTATGCGGAAGAAGACAAGCAAGGAAAGGTTGCGGTTTCTGCATATAAATTGACTTCAGCAGATAAACTTTCGTTAGAGGCAAGGACATTTCTGAAAGGTACAAGGAAAGGAATTGTTCCCATGGCAAATGAACGAGAAGTGGGCCTTATTTGTAAGTCGCCTTCAGCTCACAATACACAAAAAATGCCAGTCATAGGAAATAGAAAGGCTCTTATTATTCTGATGCAGTTTAAGGATACGAAATATACAAAAAAGCAAGATGACTTTTATCGCTTGTTCAACGAACCTGGATACAGGGATGATGGGGCAATGGGAAGCGTGTACGATTATTACCTATGGGCTTCATACGGGCAGTTGGAATTGAAAAGCGATGTGTTAGGTCCTTATACGGCTCAAAACAACATGTCATATTATGGTGGAAATACGGGGATGGGTGGTAATGATAAGAACCCTTATACTTTATTCACGGAGGCTATCAATTATGCCATACAAGAAGTAGACTTATCAGACTATGATGCTAACGGGGATGGGCTTGTGGACAATGTACATATCATATATGCTGGTTATGGTGAGGAAGCGGGAGCTTCTCCCAATGCCATTTGGGCACATCAAATGTCATTTCCTGTGATAACGGTGCAAGGAATGAAACTGGACCGATATTCGTGTGCACCTGAACTTAGGGAGAACAGGGGTGCAGGCATTTCTCGTATTGGCGTACATTGCCATGAAATAGGCCATGCGCTTGGAGCAATGGATTATTATGATACGGACTATGAAAAAGGGGGCAGCTATCTTGGTACCGGACTTTGGGATGTGATGGCACAAGGTAGTTGGAACAACGATGGTATATCTCCTGCTGGATTTAACCCTTATGTGAAAGTCTATGATTTTGGATGGGCAGACGCTAAATCCTTAGAGACAGATACTGTCAATACAATTGGGGAATCTACGGAACCAGGAAACATATATAGAATAGATACAGGAGTAGAAAACGATTATTTCTTGTTGGAGAACCGCACAGACAAGGACTTTCATGGGGCAGAACCTGGTAAAGGTTTGTTGATATTCCATATAGGCCCGCAATTGGAGAGTAAAGCCAGGACAAATTCAATAAATTCTACTTTTCCGCAACAATGTTATGTGGTATGTGCCTCATCAACTTATAAGAAACCTTCTTCTTCAGCCAGTACATACGGAAATATAAACAGTGCAGGATGTCCGTTCCCTGGAACAGCCAATAAAAGGGAGTTCAGTGATGCCTCTATACCTGCTGCACTGACAATTGGTGGAAGAGAAACCGGAATAAACTTAACAGATATAAGCTGGGATGGTAATAATATAAAACTCTTCTATGGAAACAAGTCTATCGAAGGTGGAACAGATGCAACAGAAACATATTTTTGGCAAGAAAACTTTGAGAAAATGAGGATGCCCTCAACATGGAGCTATGAAGACATTGCCGGATTCGGAGCCTTCACAGTGAGGACTATGTTGTCAAACGGTGATACGCCTCAATCACCTGCAGCTGCCAGTGGCAAAGGATATGCCAAATATTCTACACTATCACAAAACGGACTGGGGAGACACCATACGCGTGGCATGCTTAAAACCTCTAAAATATCTTTAGCCTCAGGGAAATATTACAGAATATCCCTGAAAGTACGTAAATATGCGAAACTTGAGGACGCATCAGATTCCTTGATGGTTTATTTGTATGACAAAAATGGAAATGTCGTGGACAAATCCATAAATGAACGAATCAATAACCAGGACGCATGGATGCAACTAACAGCCAATATCCCAGAAAATATCAATGAATTTTCGCTCGGATTAGAATGTAATATAGACTATGGTTCCAGTATGTTCATAGATGATATGAAAGTTGTAGAACATTCCGGGGCAGACTTGCGGTCAGTCTTGTCCTCTTCTGCAAAAATAAATCCTGTTTCCCAGGGTCTGCATGTCAAGGTTGATAGAGATACAAAAGTTCGTATAAGTTCATTAAATGGCATGTGTCTGTATGACAGGGATATGAACGGCGGTTCTTCCGATACTTTTTTGCTTCGTCCCGGTATTTATATTATAAATCTTGGGGATAAGAATTTTAAATTCTCTGTTAATTAAGCAGTTATGAAGAATGTGATTTTGGTGATTTTGCTTAGTGCAATGTCATTATCCTCCATAGCAAAAGAAAATGACTTTAGAGGCCATGATGTTACTATGAATATGGCGGTTTTTTTATCAATATCATCGCTTGATTTTAAATATGTAGGGCTCTCTATGCTTCCGATGTCTGTTCAATATGTATATCAGCATACAGGACATCTTGGATATGGCATAACCGCTATTTATGGTCCTGATAGAATAGATTTTTCATGTGGGCAGGATGGTGAACGTGAACGTGTTTCATGTTTTTCTGTAATGCCAACGTTTCGATTTACATGGATTAGTAAACCTCGTTTTACATTATACTCAAAAGCTAGCGTTGGTATTGGTTATGCAAATGGTATAAAGAAATGTTTTGCGGCTGCACAGTTGTCACCGGTTGGCATAACATTTGGCAAAACTGTGTTTGGTCAGTTTGAATTAGGGGCTGGAACCCAAGGTCTCCCGCTGTTGTTTGGCGTTGGATTTAGATTTAAATGATAAAAGGGTGAAAAATTGAGTTTAAGTCTCATCTGTTTCGAGATGTTTGTCTTATACTGATATAGGTAGACTCATTTTTAATTGTTACTAAATGTGTCTACCTATATCAGTTTAAATAGTAAACGCAATGGCATGTATATCAGTTAATAGTCTTTATTCTTTGGACCTTGGCTTGTTCTTCAATGCAGGCTGAAGGCAACGTTTTCGGTCTGAAAATGCCGGTGTATTTGGGTGAAAAGTCCGAAGGGGCCGGATTCTTCCGTGCTTCCGCTTTTTATGCCCTTGTTTTTGGTATTTTCACGGATAAGTTGTAACTTTGAACTTAAATACCGCTATAAAGCACATACAAGGAATGAAATATTCACTGATTATACCTGTATATAACCGCCCGGATGAGGTGGATGAACTGTTGCAAAGCATTGCCTTGCAGACCTATAAGGACATGGAGGTGATTGTGGTTGAGGACGGTTCTTCTGTCACTTGTGCCGATGTGGTGCAGAAATATGCCAAGCATCTGGACCTGAAATACTTTCAGAAACCTAATTCCGGTCCGGGACAGAGTCGCAACTACGGAGCGGAGCGCAGTCAGGGCGAATACCTGATTGTGCTTGACAGCGACTGTGTGTTGCCGCCCACTTATCTTGAAGAGATAGAGAAGGAACTTTCCGCTAACCCCTGTGCCGCTTTCGGCGGACCGGACCGTGCGCATGAGTCCTTTACGCCCGTACAGAAAGCCATCAATTACAGCATGACCAGCTTTTTTACCACCGGTGGCATACGCGGCGGAAAGAAGAAAATGGACAAGTTTTATCCCCGTTCGTTCAACATGGGCATACAGGCCACGCTGTACCGGCAGTTGGACGGATTCTCCGACATGCGTTTTGGTGAGGATATTGACTTCAGTATCCGCATCTTCAAGAGCGGAGCCTCCTGCCGTCTGTTCCCCAAGGCATGGGTGTGGCACAAACGCCGCACAGATTTGAAGAAGTTTTTCAAACAAGTACACAATTCGGGCATTGCCCGCATCAACTTGTACAAAAGACATCCCGAATCCTTGAAACTGGTGCATTTGCTGCCGGCGGTGTTCACTTTGGGCACGGCATGCCTGCTTCTGTTGTTTTTGGCAGGTCTGTTTGTCACTGGAACTGGTGCTTTCGCCGCCTATAGGGCAGCCGATGCAGGAACCGAGTGCATTACCGGCCCAGTTACTGTGATGGCTTTTGGAGGAGTGCTCATGCTGCTTTCGCTTGTTCCTCTGTTGCTCTTTTCGCTCATAATCTGTATTGATTCTGCCATGTTAAATCGCAGTTTGAAGATTGGTGTGTTGTCTGTGTTGGCCTCTTTTATCCAACTGTTGGGCTATGGCACAGGCTTCATCCGTGCCTGGTGGGCACGTTGTGTAATGGGTAGGAACGAGGAACTGCAGGCGTTCAAAAAGTCATTCTATAAATAATGATGACAGATAAACTCAACATAAACCAGTGGGCCGTTGAGGACCGTCCCCGGGAAAAACTGCTTGCCCAGGGGGCGCGTGCGCTCAGTGATGCGGAATTGCTTGCCATCCTCATAGGTAGCGGCACAGCCGATGAGAATGCGGTGGAGCTGATGCGACGCATCTTGAATGATTGCGGTGGCAGCCTGCAGGCGCTGGGACGGATGAGGCTTGACGACTTTACCGCCTACAAGGGTGTGGGCCCGGCCAAGGCTGTGTGCCTGATGGCGGCTTGCGAACTGGGCAACCGGCGCATGAAGGAACCGACGGAAAGGAAGCGGATCGAGAGCAGCCGGGACATTGCCGATTTTTTTCTGCCGATGCTGATGGAATTACCTCACGAGGAATGTCATGTGATGATGTTGCGCAACAATTTGACGCTGAAGGGGACGTTCCTTGTAGGGCGTGGCGGAATTACAGAATCTGCGGTGGACATACGTCTCATTCTGGAAGCTGCGCTAAGGAACCAGTCGACGGCCATTGTGTTGTGTCACAACCATCCCAGTGGAAGCCTGACACCGAGTACAATGGACAAAAACCTGACCCGTCAGCTTGCCGAGGCATGCAGGATTATGAATATCAGGCTCCTGGACCACGTTATCGTTTCGGATCAGGGGTATTTTAGTTTCAAGGACCAAGGACTAATGGATTAAGATTTATGGAACAACTACAAATGCAAGAACGAGTGATAGAAATGTTGCGTACCGTGTATGATCCGGAGATTCCGGTAAACGTGTACGACCTCGGACTCATTTACCGTATAGAATTGAATGACGACTGCACGGAACTGGCCGTGGACATGACGCTTACCGCGCCCAATTGTCCGGCGGCAGACTTCATTATGGAGGACGTGCGGCAGAAACTGGAAACCATAAGCGGACTGACGCGTGTGGATGTGAATCTGGTGTTCGAACCCGAGTGGGACAAGGACATGATGAGCGAGGAAGCCAAGTTGGAGTTGGGATTTATGTAAGCGACTTTAAATGAAGAACATCTATTTTATAAGCGATGCCCATTTGGGCAGTCTGGCCATCGCACACAGCCGTCAGCAGGAAAGACGGTTGGTGCGCTTCCTTGATGCCATCAAGGATAAGGCGAGTGCTGTCTATATGTTGGGGGACATGTTTGACTTCTGGTTTGAGTATCGCATGGTGGTTCCCCGTGGATATACACGCTTTTTGGGCAAGGTGAGCGAACTGACCGACAATGGGGTAGAGGTACACTTCTTTGTGGGTAACCACGATATCTGGTGTACTGACTATCTGGAACGTGAATGTGGCGTTATCGTACATCACGGTCCCATGACGATGGAACTTTCGGACAAGATTTTCTACATGGGACATGGCGACGGTTTGGGCGACAAGGATTGGAAGTTCCAACTCATCCGCTCCATTTTCCGCAACAAACTGTGCCAGAGGATGTTTGCCTGTCTGCATCCGCGTTGGGCAATGGCGTTCGGACTGGCATGGGCAAAGCACAGCCGGCAGAAGCACATGAAGCAGGGAGGCGAACCTCCTTATATGGGCGAGAACAAGGAACCTCTTGTATGCTATGCCAAGGACTACCTGAAGGCTCATCCTGATGTCAACTACTTCATGTTCGGCCACCGTCACATAGAATTGGACCTCATGCTAAGCCGCACTTCGCGTGTCCTTATTCTGGGCGATTGGATAAGCCAGTTCACCTATGCTGTTTTTGATGGGGAAAATCTTTTCCTTGAAAGTTATATTGAGGGCGAAACAGAACTGTAGGGGTGTGCTGCATCCCTGATAAGAACGGTTCTTTTTTCTTGGATTATTCAGGTTGAAGAACAATCCTAAGTTATGGAGGGATGGAAGGCTTTGACCATCCCTTTGTTGTGAGTCTTTGTTAGAAAATTTAATCATTTTAGGTGCAAAAAAGTACATTTCTCCAATCTTTAAAATGAAAAAGAGTTCAAGATGAGGCTTGAACCAATTTTATTTCATAATTTTGCACTCCATTTGCCTATTCTCTCCAAGGAGAGGGCAATTCCGATGCTTTCAAAGTTCCAATTTTATTAATAATTATTTTTTATGAGAAAAAAATTTTTACTCGTTTTGACCACACTGGCATGTATGTCCGGAATGAGCGGATGGGCGCAGAATGAGGGTAAGCTTACCTTTGGCGTCATCTCTGACATCCACTTCGGCAACAAAGTGGCAGAAGGCCCTATGGTGAAGGTGCCCCAGGCACTGAAGAACATCAGTTCGTATGGCAGCCTTGATGCATTGGCAGTGGTGGGTGACTTGACTGAGAATGGAAACCCCGACCAGTATGAGCAGTTGGTTTCTGTGCTTGGCAATGCGGAAACCTTCCAGAATCCCGTGGGCGAATTCATCTTTATGATGGGTAACCATGACAACTACAATGGCGAAGGAAAGGCCAACTACCAGAATGGCCTGGCTTCTTTCAACAATGGCGAGGCCTATCCCTTCCATTCTTATCGCGTAATCAAGGGCTATCCTTTCATTTCAGTTAGTGTGTTCAGTGGCAACAACTCTGATACGAGCAATGCAGCCAACGGTACTGCGTCTTATCCCGCTGAAACCGTAGCATGGCTGGAGCAGGCTATGGACCAGGCAAGCAAGGAGTGTCCTGGCAAGCCCATTTTCGTGTTCACTCACGTTCCTCCCCGTTGGACATGCTATAGTACATGGGCAGAATGGGAAAACGGAACTTCATGGGGTATGAAGGTGCTGAACCCTGTCCTGAACAAGTATCCCCAGGCAGTGGTGTTCAGTGGTCACAGCCACTATCCTGTAGGCGATCCCCGAAGCATTCATCAGGGAGCCAACCCCAACTCTGACCGCCAGAACTATTATACCGTAATCAATACCGGTAGCACCACCTATTCTGAAATTCATCCCGGTGCGGTTAACGTGGGCATTCATCCTGCCAAGTTTGATTATGTTACCGAGGGTCTGATTGTAACAGAACTTGAGGACGGCAACATTGAAATCCGCCGTTACGATACCTATCGCAACGAGGAGATTTGTGCAGAGCAGCGTTGGGTGCTGAAAGCGCCCTTCGACGGCAGCATGTTCGAGTATGCCGACATCCGTAGCAAGGATGACAACCCTCTGAACAAGTCCTTGTACGATGGTCTGCCCGCTCCTGAATTTGTAGAAGGAGCCGAGGTGGAGGCAGAACCTTCAGCTTACGATGTAAAGGTGTTGATTCCCCAGGCAAAGGACAACGATTGTGTATTCCGTTACGATATCCGCATCAAGAAGGACGGCTCTGAGATGTTGGCAGCAAACCTGTCTGTATTCTCTCAGTTCTATCTGAACTCTGAAATGCCCGAGGTGCTGGAATGCGTGGTGGACGGACTTGATCCCGAAACAGATTACGTAATGGAGGTTGTTGCATACGACTCTTATGAAAATGCGTCAGAGGTTCAGGAAGTTTCTTTCTCAACAGTAGTGGATGATGATCCCGCCAATGACCTTCCCGACTATTATGAACTTTGGACCTTTGAGGATGAGAGTGCTCTCCTGTCTTCTGAGAACACCAACGCTGTCTTTGAACCTATTACCATTAATAGAAAAGAAGTCACTGTTGTGGAGGACGCTGCCGCTGCCAATATCGTATCTGTAGCTGGACCCACAGAAGACAATAAGGCCATTTTTGTTCCCAAGCTTTCTGGTTTGAAGACCTTGATTTTCCAGGAGGATTCCTTGAAGAACTATACCCTTCAGATGGATGTTAAGGTAAAGGATGCCGGTCCTTATAACGGACTGCTCCAGGCGGACTTGACCAACAACGGTGATGCCGATTGCTTCATCTATAAGAACACTTTGGGTGTGCATAACCTGGGCTATCACGGAACCATCAATGATAATACATGGTACCGCATTCTGTTTGTGAACCGCGATGGCGAAATGAACGTGTACCTTGACGGTAAGAAGATCAGTTCTGCCATTGACCCCCGTTGGAATATAAGCGGTGAAGGCTTCTTCCTCTTGACCGACGAGAGCAACGAGATGACTGACACCGAACTGGCGGAAGTGGCATTCTGGACTGTACCTTTGACCGATGGCCAGATTCGTCGTCTTGGAAAGATCAATACAGATGAGTATGCGGATGTGCTGACTCCAAGTGTACGTCTCATAGACAAAAATGAGTTTGCTATAAGCATTCGTAGCAATGTATCGCTTACCTTTGATCTGCCCGAGTGGATTGAAGCTGTTGACGTGACTCCCCAGTTTGGCCTCAAGGATTACCAGTTCCGCACCAAGCCCATGGCAGAGCCCGGCAAGCGCACTGGCGTAATCACCATTGAGTCTGAGAACCTTCCTGCCCAGGAGGTACAGGTAACCCAAATCACCCTTGGTGACGATATTCCCGAGGCTACCGGTGCATGGACATTCGATGACCCCAACGACCTGTTGGCCGGTACAGGAACTGCTACCATCTATCCCGCGGTGAAGAACGTAGAGGGCGTGTTCCAGATTGTGGAAACATTGTCTGATGCTGCCATCGATCCCATTCCCGAAGGACCCACAGAAGGCAATGGAGCCATTTGCATTCCCAAGTTCAGCTATCTGTGGATGAAACCCAATATGGAAGTAGAAAAACTCCCGGACTATACAATGATGTTCGATGTGCGTCCTGAAACGCTCGACGGCTACAACGCACTTTACAAGAATAATCTCCTCCTCAACGTTGACGGTTCACTTTTCATCAAGAACGCTCAGGTGGGTGTGAATACTTCCGGTCTGGGATATAACGGTGCGCTGACACAGAACAAGTGGCACCGCATTGTAGTGGTTATCCGCGACAACTATGCAAGCGTATATATTGATGGTGAGAAGGTAGGTCAGAGCACCGGCACACGCGAAGATATATGGGCGCTGACCCAGGATGTATTGTTCTTCGGTGACAATGACGGTGAGGAAGTGTTGAACGATGTGGCCGAAATCCGCTACTGGGATGTGCCTCTCCAGGATGCCCATATAGCTCAACTGGGAGGTGTGACTCAGGGTGAAGTTGAGAAGGAACCCATCATTGATCCCATTTCTGTATGGACATTTGATGACGCAGAAAACCTGTTGGCCGGTAGCGGTATTGCCGAATTGCAGTGTGCTGTGAAGGGTGAAGACGGAACTCCCAAGACTACTGACGATTATGCTGCAGCAGGTCTTGTAACCATAGCTGGTCCTACAAGTGAAAATGCTGCACTTACTGTTCCCGTGGATACCTATCTCCGCATGATCCATAATGACGATCGCGGAGTGTTGGAATCTTACTCCATCCTTATGGACATCCGCCCCAAAAAGGTTTCCGGTTTCCAAGCATTGTTCCAGACAAAGGTAAACAATGAAGACGACGGTGCAATGTTCTTGAAGGACAATCAGATTGGTATAAACTCGGCTGGTCTGGGTTACCATAACGGAATTGAGGCGCAGAAGTGGTACCGTGTTGTAATGGCGGTAGATAACGGATACATGAACCTGTACTTGGATGGTCGCAAACTGGCTGGCTCTAAATCGGCCGATTGGAACAAGTGGCGCATGCTCGAAAGTGTCCTGTTCTTTGCTGACAATGACGGCGAAGAGGGTGTTATTGACATTGCCGAACTTCGCTACTGGAACGAATCCCTTACTTCATCAATGGTTGAGCAGTTGGGCGCTGTTGAAGTGGACGGCAGTGGCATCGGTTCTATTCCCGCTATCAAGGGCGAGAACACCGTATATGACCTGTCCGGACGCAAAATTAATGCTGTCAAGTTGCAGAAGGGTATTTACATCATTAACGGACGCAAGATTGTTGTACGTTAATTTGATATAACATCATGGACAAGAGGCGCAATTCCCGGTACAAAGGACATTGCGCCTCTTTCCTTTACATGGCTGCGTTTATGCCTAATTCTTTCAACAAATGTTAAGAAAGCGGTAAAATTGCAGGTGAAAGCGCTAAAAGAATATAAAAATCGGGGCAAAACGATGATACATTCGCAGATTAGTATTATCTTTGTCGCAGATTTGAGAAACAAATACAGCGTATATAATATTAAGGTATAGAATATAATAAGACATCGATTATGAAAAAGAATGTGTTTATGCTTTCCCTGGCAGCAGGTTTGATGCTGATGTCAGGATGTGCCAGCAAGAAGAGTTTGCAGAACTGCCAGCTCGAAAACCAGAATCTTTCCAGCCAGTATGCCAAGGTGAAGGAAGAACTTTCAGATACCAAGGCCGACCTTGCCGCAGCCAAGACCCGTGTGCAACTGCTTACGGACCAGTTGGCGCAGCAGAAGGAACTCATGGCGCAGCAGAAGAAGAATCAGGAAGCGTTGCAGAAGTCGCTTGACAAGAGTCTGCTCAATGCCGGTTCCAACAATGTGAACATCTCCAAGCTGGTGGACCAGATCAATGAGTCTAACCAGTACATCCGCCATCTGGTGAATGTGAAGAGCAAGAGCGACTCGCTCAATGTGGTGCTGACCAACAACCTTACCCGCTCACTCAGCAAGGAAGAGTTGAAGGAAGTGGACGTACAGGTGCTCAAGGGTGTGGTTTACATTTCGTTGGCAGACAATATGCTTTACAAGAGCGGAAGCTACGAGATTAACGACCGTGCAGCCGAAACTCTCAGCAAGATTGCAAAGATTATTACCGACTACAAGGACTATGATGTGCTGATTGAGGGAAATACCGACAACGTGCCGGTGAACAACCAGAGCGAGCACATGAAGAACATCCGCAACAACTGGGACCTCTCCTGTTTGCGTGCGTCAAGCGTGGTTCAGGCTTTGCAAAACCAGTATGGTGTAGACCCCAAGCGTCTTACAGCCGGTGGCCGTGGCGAGTTCAACCCTTTGACCGACAACGACAGCGAGCTGGGCAAGCAGCGTAACCGTCGCACCCAGATTATCATCACTCCCAAGCTCGATCAGTTCATGGAACTCATTGACAAGGCTCCCGAGGGTGAAGAGGCTCCTGCCGTACCGGCAGAATAAGCCTGATAACTACATTGTGACAGATCCTTACGAAATAGATTTGAGTGGGTTACGATGGAAAAAGTCTTGGTGACAGGAGCTTCTGGATTTGTAGGTAGCAGGTTTGTCAGAGCCATGCTTGGCAAATATGAGTTGCTTGTGCCCACTCATGCCGAATTTGATATCACATCAGCCAGGGCGGTGCAGAGATATATTGATCTGCATCGTCCTGATGTTATACTTCATCTTGCCGCGCTTTCAAATACAGGATATTGCGAGCAAAATCCCAAGCAGAGTTATGAAGTGAATGTGCAGGGTGTGGAAAATCTTGCTTCCGTGGCGGCAAACTATGATGCAAAGTTTGTTTTCTTTTCCTCTGATCAGGTTTATAATGGAAATGAGGAAAAGGGCTTGTTACAGGAAAATGTTCCCGTATCTCCAGAAAATCATTATGGCCGCCATAAGCTTTTGGCGGAACAAAGAGCCTCAGAGTTGTGTCCAGAAAGTGTGGCGCTTCGTGCCACATGGATGTATGACAGTCGTGAGGCGGATTTGCCCACACACGATAATTTTGTGCTGAATGTGAAGCGTGCGTTGAAAGAGAAAAGGCCGCTGGCATTTGCTACACGCGAATATCGCGGGATAACTTGGATAAATGAGGTTGTTGATAACCTTCCGCACACATTCGTCCTCCCTGCTGGTGTTTATAATTTCGGGGCGGAGAACCTTTTTAATACCTATGAAACGGCCTGTGCCTATTGTGCGATGCTTGGTGTTGACAGCCGCGATACCATTATTGCCGATACAGAAAGGTTCCCGTTGCACGAACGCAATATCAGCATTTCAATGCAGAAGGCTCGAGAGGCATCAGGCGGTGCCATCCACTTTAGTGATACACTTGAAGGCTTGCGCAAGTACGAGAAACATCTTGCCAGTTGCAGATAGGCCCCCTAATAACAAAATAAACGGAATGCTTTCCATTGGCCAACGCAATGCATTGCATCGGCCATCGGAAAGCATTCCGTTTGCTCACGCACCGCGGTGCGTTTTTTCGTTTTATAGGATTATCCGGCCAGGGCCTGTGTGTCAAGGGCAATCATCAGTTCCTCATCGGTGGGGATGACGCAAACCTTAACCTGGCTGTCGTCCGCGCTGATGACAGCTTCGGTGGCACGGCAAGCCTGGTTCTTTTCATTGTCAATCTTGATGCCCATGAACTCCAGTCCGGAAGTGGTCTCGCTACGAACCTCCCACTGGTTTTCGCCGGCGCCGCCGGTGAACAGGATAACGTCCACACCACCCATTGCTGCGGCATACTGGCCGATGTATTTCTTGATGCGATAGAAGTACATGTCCTTTGCCAGACGGGCCTTCTCGTTTCCGTTGGCAATGCCAGCCAAGATGTCACGGAAGTCGCTGCTCAGTTCGCTGATACCGGCCAGACCGCTCTGCTTGTTCAGCAGGTTGCTCATGCCCTTGGTGTCCAGATTGAGTTTGTCCATGATGAAGGTTACCGCTCCGGCATCGATGTCACCGCTGCGGGTTCCCATGACGAGGCCTTCCAAGGGAGTGAGACCCATGCTGGTGTCCACGCACTTGCCATACTTCACGGCTGCGATGGAAGCACCGTTGCCGATGTGGCAGGTGATGATGCGGCTCTTCTCGGGGTCGATGCCCAGGAACTCGCACACGCGCTGGCTTACATAGCGGTGGCTTGTGCCGTGGAAACCATAGCGGCGCACACCATATTTCTCGTACAGTTCATAGGGCAGGGCGTACATGTAGGCATAGTCGGGCATGGTCTGGTGGAAGGCGGTGTCGAACACGCCAACCTGCTTGATTTCGGGCAACAGTGCCTTCACTGCGTTCACTCCCTTGATGTTGGCGGGGTTGTGCAGGGGGGCCAGGTCGTTGCAAGCCTCAAACACTTCCATGATTTCGGGGGTGAGGATGGCGCTCTTGTTGAACTTCTCACCGCCGTGTACCATGCGGTGGCCCACAGCATCCAGTTCGTCAAGGCTCTTCAGCACGGCATAGTCGCCGGTGGTGAGCACTTCAAAGATGAACTGCACGCCGGCAGTATGTTCCTCAATGGGGCGGTCAATCTGCACCTTCTCGCCGTTGACCTTCATCTTGATGAATGAGTCGGGCAGTCCGATTTTCTCAATGCCGCCACTGGTGATTACGCTCTGGTTGGTCATGTCATAGAGCGCATATTTGATGGATGAACTTCCGCAGTTCAATACAAGGATTTTCATTGTTCTGTATGAATGGTTTGATATGGGTTATACATTTATTTGGCGTCCATGGCTTGGCAGGCGGTGATGGCCACCATCTTGTAGATGTCATCTACGCTGCAGCCGCGGCTCAGGTCGTTCACGGGACGTGCGATACCCTGGAGAATGGGGCCGATGGCGTCTGCATTGCCCAGGCGCTGAACCATCTTGTAGCCGATGTTGCCCACTTCCAGACAGGGGAATACCAGCACGTTGGCGTGTCCGGCAATCTTGCTTCCGGGCGCTTTCTTCTCGCCTACACCGGGAACCAGGGCCGCGTCTGCCTGCAACTCACCGTCGATGTGCAGTTCGGGAGCCATTTCCTGTGCCATGCGAGTGGCCTCTACCACCTTGTCCACCACTTCGTGCTTGGCGCTGCCCTTGGTGCTGAAGCTCAGCATGGCTACGCGGGGCTCTTCAAATCCGGCCACGCTCTTGGCGGTCTGTGCGGTACATACGGCAATCTGTGCCAGCTGTGAAGCGTCGGGCATGGGGGTAACGGCTACGTCGCCCACAACCAACACACCGTCCTCGCCATACTGGGGAGTCTGGGTAATCAGCAGCATGGCGCCGCTTACGCAAGAGATACCGGGGGCACACTTGATAATCTGCAGGGCAGGGCGAAGGGTGTCGCCGGTGGTGCTCAATGCGCCGGAAATCTGTCCGTCAGCATCGCCGTTCTTGATGATGAGGCATCCGAAGTACAGAGGGTCAAGCACCTTCTTGCGTGCCTCCTCAATGGTCATGCCCTTTTTCTTGCGCAGTTCGAAAAGCAACTGTGCATAGGTTTCGGTCTTTTCACTGGTGGCAGGGTCGATGATGGTGGCCTCTCCAACGTGCTTCAAACCGAGTTTGTCGGCCAAAGCCATGATTTCGTCCACGTTACCGATGAGAATAATCTCTGCCAGTCCGTCTGCCAAAGCTTTGTCGGCAGCGGTAAGGGTGCGCTCTTCCAAGCTCTCGGGCAACACAATGCGTTGCTTGTTGGCCTGTGCGCGTGCTACGATTTTGTCAATCAGACTCATTTGTTGTAATGTTTTTATGTTTATGTACTATTTTTGTTTCCTCGTTTTTGTCAGAACTTTCCTTTGGACAGGATGAGTTCCAGTTCCTCTGCCGTCAGTCGGGCGCGGAACTTGTTGTTATAGGCTGCCGTGATGCTGCCCGTCTCCTCGCTCACCACAATGGCCAGCGCGTCGGTCTCCTTGCTGATGCCTCGTGCGGCGCGGTGTCTCAGTCCGAAGTGCTTGGGTATGTCTAGGTCGTTGCTTACCGGAAGGATGCATGCCGCAGCGGCAATCTTGTGTCCGGTGATGATCATGGCACCGTCGTGCAGAGGACTGTTCTTGAAGAATATGTTCTCTATGAGGCGTTGCCCAATGCTTGCGTTGATGATGTCGCCGGTGTGCTTGATGTCATCCAGCGGCAGGTCGTTCTGTAGGACAATCAGTGCGCCCACCTTGTTCTTACTCATGTTGATGCACGCCATCACCAGTGGCATCACAATTGACTTGTCGTTGCGCACGTCATCCTGTTGCTTGTTGTTGTCCCGGCGGAAGAAGTTGAGGAGTCCTCTTACCTTCTCATGCGCGCCAAGGGTGTAGAAGAAGTGTCTGATTTCCTCTTGGAAAAGGATGATGAGGGCAATGGCGCCCACGTTTACCATCTGGTCCAGGATGCTGCCCAGAAGTTTCATTTCAAGCACCTTGCTGACGACAATCCAGCAACTAACGAAAAGCAGTACGCCGTAAAAGATGTTTACCGAGCGCGAACGCTTCATTATCATGTAGCAATAATACAGGAGTATGGCTACAAGCAGAATGTCAATCAGATCCTTTATTCCAAAGTCAAACACGTTCTCTTCTGTGGTTTATTATGTTCTGTCAAATTGTTCTCTCACTTGGTTGTGCCGATGCCGCCCCCATCGTGCTTTAGCGTTTCCTTTACGATGCTGATGGCTTCCGCGGCGGCTCTCACGTCGTGGACGCGCAGGATATTCGCTCCCTTCAGCAGGGCGATGGTGTGGAGCGCGGTGGTGCCGTTCAGCGCTTCCTGCGGTGTGCATTCCAGCAGACGGTACACCATGCTTTTACGGCTCACGCCCACCAGCAGCGGGGCTTGCAACACTTTGAACGCTTGCAGGTGCGCCATCAACTCATAATTGTGGTCCAGCGTCTTGGCAAAGCCGAAGCCGAGATCCAGAATCACATCGCAAACGCCCATCTCCCGCAGTTGTTCCAGACGGTGTCCCAGATGCACAATCACTTCCTTCGTTACGTCTTGGTATGTGGCCTCCTGCTGCATGGTTTGCGGGTTGCCACGCATGTGGGTGAGGATGTAGGGGACGTTCAGTTCTGCCATTGTGCGGAACATGTCCTTGTCCAGTTCTCCGCCCGAAATGTCGTTGATGATGTGCGCTCCATATTCTTCCACGCATCGGCGTGCCACGTCAGCACGGAAGGTGTCAATGCTGATGACGGCCTGTGGAGCCGTGCGCCGTACTGTCTGCAAGGCAAAGGCCAGGCGTTCCATCTCTTCCTTGGCCGAAATGTCGGCGGCTCCGGGGCGGGTGCTGTAGGCTCCGATGTCTATGATGCTTGCCCCTTCCTCCATAATCTGTTCCGTCCGTCCGGCTATCTGCGCCTCGGATTGTTGACGGCTGTTTTCGTAGAAAGAGTCGGGGGTTACATTCAGAATGCCCATTACCTGCGGCTCGCTCAAGTCCATCAGTTGCCCACCCACGTTGATGTAGTATGGAATATGTCCTTTCATGCCTTGGAAAAGTGTTTTAAAACAGCCACAAAGTTAGTCAATATTTGTAAAACAGACAAATTTTGCGTCCCTTTATCAAAAAAAGGATGTATCTTTGCGTTTGCGCAGCCCCGTAGGCGGATGAAAGTGTTTGCCACAGGTGGCACAATCCCAGAGCAGGGGGGCGGCGGATGACTAAATATGAAATAGGAAAAATGAAGATGGATATCGCATCGCTTTACCGGATTTATCAGGAACATCCGGTGGTAACCACGGACAGCCGAAAATGTCCGTCGGGCAGTATGTTTTTCGCGCTTCGTGGCGAGACATTCAATGGCAACCAGTATGCCAGGCAGGCGTTGGAGCAGGGGTGTGCAGTGGCAGTGGTGGATGACGGCTCCGTTGTCCCTTCTGGAGATGCCCGTTTTGTGCTGGTGGATGATGTCTTGTCCACTCTCCAGCAGTTGGCGGCATGGCACCGCAGACAGTGGGGCGGACCCGTGGTCCAGGTAACCGGAACCAATGGAAAGACCACCACCAAGGAACTCCTGGCCGCTGTCCTTGGCCGCAAATACAACGTACATTATACGCAGGGCAATCTCAACAACCATATTGGCGTGCCCTTGACCCTCCTTGGCTTGCGTGCCGAACACAATTTGGCCGTAGTGGAGACTGGAGCTAACCACCCTGGCGAGATTGCGCAGCTTTGCGGTTTTGCCCAGGCCGACTGCGGTCTGATCACCAATGTGGGCCGTGCCCATTTGGAGGGCTTTGGCTCGTTTGAAGGTGTCAAACGCACCAAGGGCGAGCTTTATGACGATCTGAAGGCCCGTGGCAAGTTCATCTTCCTCAATGCGCAGGATGACGATTTGCGCCAGATGGCTGAGGAACGGGGATTCTGCGCCTCCGATGACACACATTGCAAACCTTATGCCGAAGGCCGGGTTTCGGCTTGCGCTCCCTTTGTGGAGTTTCAGTGGCGCGAGGGCGAAGCACAGCCCTGGCATGCCGTGTCCACTCATTTGGTGGGGGCATACAATCTCGCCAACTTGCGTGCGGCCGTAACGGTGGGACTCCACTTTGGCGTGCCTGCGTCGGACATAGAAGATGCTTTGGCCGCTTATGTACCCACGAACAGCCGTAGCGAATGGCGCAATACCGATAGGAACCGTCTTCTGGTAGATGCCTACAACGCCAATCCGGCAAGCATGGCGGCGGCGCTTGACAATTTTGACCTGATTGAGGGCGAAAACAAGATGGTGATCCTGGGCGATATGCGCGAACTGGGTGCGGACAGCCAGGAAGAGCATCAGCGCATTGTGGCCCGTCTTGAACAGATGCAGTTGCAGGAAGTGTGGCTTGTGGGCCGCGAGTTTGCCGGCGTCCGCCATCCCTTCCGCTCGTTTGCCAATGTGGAAGAGGTAAAGCAGGAATTGGCGCAGCGTCCGCTTTCCGGCCGCACCATACTGATTAAGGGCAGCAACGGCATACGTCTGCAACAACTCCCCGAACACTTATAATCCATCATCCCCATGAAACAGTACGATGCCATATTCAACCGTGCCGAACGGCTCTTGGGTGCCGAATTCATGCAAAAGGCGGCACGTTGTCGTGTGATAGTGTTCGGCGTGGGCGGCGTGGGAAGCTGGTGTGCCGAGGGGCTTGTACGCTCCGGCATAGGCCACCTCACCTTGGTGGATTCCGACTGCGTAAGCGTTACCAATATCAACCGTCAGCGAATGGCCACGGTACACACGGTGGGGCGTCCCAAGGTGGAGGCCCTGCGCGAACAACTCCTTGACATCAATCCCAAGGCCGACATCGCCATCGTACAACAGTTCTACAGCGAGGAGAACGCATCGCAGTTCGGTTTGGAACAATATGATTATGTGATAGATGCCATAGACAGCCTGGCCAGCAAGGCCGCACTCATCCTTCACGCCACCTCTTGCGGCATTCCGCTCTTCTCCAGCATGGGAGCCGCACTGAAGTTCGACCCCACTGCCATCCGTGTGGCCGAGTTTTGGAACGTAAAGGGCTGTCCGTTGGCAAGGGCGTTGCGCCAGCGTTTCAAGAAACAGCACACCTTCCCGCGCCACAAGTTCCAATGCGTCTTTAGCGAGGAACTTCTGGCCAACCGCGGCGAGGAAAAGCCCGAACCCCTTGCCGGCGAAGCCTCAATGGTGGTGACGCACGGCAACGGCTCGTTGGCACACATCACCGCTATATTTGGTTTCACCCTTTCCGGCCTTGTCCTCCAGCATTTGGAAAATCGTTCCGAACTTTGATTTAAGGGGTGACCCCTTCCTCAACACCATGTTTATGAACAGGAATAACCAAATAATAATCTATCAAACCGAGGACGGACAGACGCAAGTCGATGTCCGCTTGGAAAATGAAACGGTGTGGCTGACACAAGCTCAGATGGCAGAACTGTTTCAAACGGACAGAACATCCATTGTCCGCCACATCAACAACATCTACAAAGTAGAAGAATTGGAACGTGAGTCAACCTGTGCAAAAATTGCACAAGTTCAAATGGAAGGGCATCGCGCTGTAACCCGACAGATACCATACTTTAATCTTGACATGATTATATCTGTCGGTTATCGTGTCAATGCGAAGCGTGGCGTACAATTCCGCAGATGGGCCAACAAGATTCTGAAAGAATACCTGGTGAAAGGCTATGCTGTGAACGACCGTCTCCGTCGCGACCAGTTGGGCGAACTTCGCCAGTTGGTGCAAGTGGTGGGCCGTACTCTACAAAGCCGGGACATTACAGCCTCGGCTGACGGGCAAGCCCTATTTGATGTGGTGGTGGATTATACCTATGCCCTCGATACCCTCGACAACTACGACTACGAACGCCTTGTCATCGAGCGCACCACCTCCAAGGAACCCTTCCGTGCCACTTACGAGAATGCCATGGCCGAAATCCGCCGACTACACAACAAGTTCGGCGGCAGCCAATGGTTCGGCAACGAGAAGGACGATTCCTTCAAGAGCAGTATAGGACAGATATATCAAACCTTCGGAGGCGAGGAACTCTACCCGTCGGTGGAAGAGAAAGCCGCCATGCTCCTTTACCTTGTCACCAAGAACCATTCGTTCAGCGACGGCAACAAGCGCATTGCCGCCACTCTTTTCCTTTGGTTCCTGAACAACAATGGCATTCTATATCGTCCCGACGGCACCAAGCGTTTGGCCGATAACACCCTCGTTGCCCTTACACTGATGATTGCCGAGAGCCGCACCGAGGAAAAGGATGTGATGGTAAAGGTGGTGGTGAATCTGATAAATCAACGGAATGAGTGATAATACGATTCCATTATAGTAAAGAATCTTTACAAAATTATGTGCCATTAGGATGATGGTCTTAATGGCATATATGAGAAATGCCCAGTTGGGCGGAAAAAAGTGCCCAGTTGAAAAAAAATATGTTTCCAGTTGGAGAAATTTTTTTTCCCAATTGGAAACCCTGTATTAGGGGGTTATTGGCTTTTTTCTGGATTTGCACCATATTTTACCTTAAAAGGCTTCTGTAATACAGGAAAGACGTGGTAAAAAGATTTGACAGAATTGATGCCTTAAACTTTCTCGTTTCATAATCTCAAATCCGTATCTGCTTGCCGTGTTTGGGCTTGATTAGTGTGTTGCAAAAGTACACACGCAAGAAGAACGAAAATATGAACTTGACGTAAAGGCCTGAGCCGCCTTTGTCTTCCCCAATAAGAGTAACCTTTTCGATTTTATCTGTCAACTGAAAAATGTGATTGTGATTTAGTATTCAGCGCGTTGCGTTTACATTGCGCTTGCATTGGATTGTAAACGCATTTACCCTTAAGTGTAAACAGATTTACATAGTGAGGTAAGTGCGTTTACATAGAACGGTAAGTCTGTTTACATCGTGATGTAAAAATCGGGCCTTCAAACTGCGGGCGAATTCGCTTGCTGAACGCCCCCTGTTGGTGTGTTTGTTTTCCGCGTTTCGACCCTTCTCCTGTTGTTTTTGGAGAGAAGGAAGAATGTCTTTTGTCTTTATTTGGCGTTTCACTTATTTTTGGTTAACTTTGTACCAATGAAAATGAAAGACAATTATGGCATTCGAATCAACCTTTAAAGCAATTGATAATACCCTTCGCCACGACGAGGGCTGTGCTACCGCACTCGACTATGTGGAGCAAAGTTCGTGGATACTCTTCTTGAAATACTTGGACGATTTGGAACAGACACGCGAAATGTCGGCCATGCTCACCGGAGAACCTTATACACGAATCATTGATACAGACTATCAGTGGAGTGCATGGGCGATGCCACGTACTGCCGATGGCGAATACGACCGCAACCGTGCCTTGGTGGGCGATGACTTGATTGAGTTTGTCAATGCCCGTTTGTTCCCTTATCTGCAACGCTTCAAAGAACGCTTCGAAGCCGATACCATTGAGTTTAAGGTCGGAATCATCTTTACCGAAATACGCAACAAGATATCCAGCGGATACAACCTCCGCGACATCATCGAACACGTGGACGAGCTTCGTTTCCAAACAGCCGAAGACCGTCACGAGATGACGCAAATCTACGAAGACCGACTCAAGCAGATGGGCAATGCCGGACGCAACGGTGGCGAGTATTACACACCGCGTCCACTCATCCGTACCATTGTGAAGAAGGTAGCTCCGCAGATAGGAGAGACCGTGTACGATGGAGCTTGCGGTTCGGCAGGCTTCTTGTGTGAGGCTTATAGCTATATGCACGAGCATATCCAAAGTGCAGCCGATGAAGATACCCTCCAAAAGCGTACATTCTACGGGAAGGAACTGAAAGGCTTGGCGTACATTATTGCCATGATGAACCTGATTCTGCACGGTGTGGAATCGCCTAACATCATCAAGACCAACACGCTGACCGAGAACCTTGCCAATGTGCAGACCTCCGACCAGATGAATGTGGTGCTTGCTAATCCGCCTTTCGGAGGAAGCGAACGCGACGAGGTACAACAGAATTTCCCTATCCGTTCGGGCGAAACAGCCTATATGTTCCTTCAGCACTTCATCAAGATGCTGCGTGCCGGTGGCCGTGCGGGTATCGTTATCAAGAATACGTTCCTTTCCAATTCCGACAATGCCAGTGTGGCACTTCGTCAGAAGTTGTTGGAAGAATGCCGTGTAGATGCCATTTTGGACTTGCCTAGTGGTGTGTTCACCGGTGCAGGTGTGAAAACGGTGGTGCTCTTTTTTACCAAGGGCGAGCCAACCGAAAGTGTGTGGTACTATCAGTTGGAGAAGCACTTCACCAAGACCAAACCGCTTACCGAAAAGGACTTGGAAGAGTTTCTCACTTTGAGCGAAACACGTGCCGATAGCGACCACTCGTGGACACACCGTATTGCCGACCTTGATGCCAACCTCGACATGAGCGTGAAGAATCCGCACAAGGTGGAGGAGGTGGATGAACGTACTCCTCGTGAAATTGCTGATGAGATTGTGGCGCTGAATGAGGAAAGCAAGCAGTTGTTGGATGAGATTTTGGGAATGTTATGATGAATTTTATAGCAGAACACTGGGAGGGTTTGGCTTCTATATTGCTTTCGGTAGCATCAATTGGTATTGCCATTGGTTCGGCACGCTCTACTTCAAAGGATGCGTCACGACAGATTGCAAGTGTAAAAGAATTATCGGCTTTACAGATAGATACAACCATCAAATTATTAGAGGTGGAAATTCAAAAGGTAATTACTAATGTGAAGATAGCATCAGAAGAAAGCAGTGCTATGGACAAAATAAATAATTCTGATATGCCCAAAGAATGGGAAGACGAGATGACACGTAGATATTATGCATCCAAATCGCAAATGGAATTGAAGATATATAGTGATTGTACACACAATCTGAAGGAAATCCTTAAAAACGTACAAGATTTAAAAAGAAATTGAAGTGAGTATGAAAGAAGGATGGGAAATGGTGAAGTTAGGTAAGATTGTAACAACTTCAAATGGATTATGGAAGGGTAAAAAACCGCCTTATATTAATATAGCTGTAATCAGGAATACCAATTTTACAAAAGATTGTAAATTACGTCTTGATGAAATAGAATATATAGATGCAGAAGAAAAACACTTTCTAACACGAAAATTAGAATATGGAGATATAATAATAGAAAAATCAGGAGGTAGTGATAAGCAACCGGTAGGAAGGCCTGTTTTATTTAATATAAAAGAGGGTAATTTTTCTTATAGTAATTTTACATCTCGCATAAGAATAATTGACAATAAAATTATTGATTCTTCATTTTTACAGAAAGCACTATATAATCATTATATTAAAGGTTCTACATTCCCATTACAATCTAATACAACAGGTATCCATAACTTGGACTTTAAAGGATATTTAGAACTTGAAATCCCTCTTCCTCCCCTCGAAGAGCAAAACCGCATAGTCTCCATATTGGATGCATCGTTCGAGAAGATTGATGCACTGAAAAAGAATGCCGAGGAGAATTTGAAGAATGCAAAAGCACTCTTCCAGCAAGTTCTTGCACAAGAATTAAAACCTAAAGAAGGTTGGGTGGAGAAAAAGTTGGGGGAAGTATGTAACAATATCAGCTATGGAACAAGTTTGCCCTCTTCAGAAAACGGTATATATAAATATTTAAGGATGAATAATATAACATTAGATGGTACATTGGATTTAAACAATCTTAAATATATAACAGTTCCTGACAAAGAATTGGCTAAATGTATGGTAGAAAAGGGTGATTTGTTGTTTAATCGTACTAATAGCCATGAACTTGTAGGCAAATCATGCGTATTTGAAAATGATGAAAAAATGGTTATTGCAGGCTATATCATAAGAATTAGATTGAATAAAGAAATTGCTCCAAAGTTTGCTAATTATTACATTAACTTACAAAGAAGACTAGGTTATTTGAAACCTTTAATTGTAGGTGCTGTACATCAAGCAAATATTAGTGCAAAGTCTATTCAAACTATTAATTTTGTTTATCCTACCCTAGAAGAACAACACCGCATCGTCGCAATCCTCGACACTCTCAGCGAAAAATGCCGTCGTTTGGAACAAGTTGCTCAACAAACCATCCGCGAGTGCGATGCCTTGAAGCAAAGCATTCTTCGTCAGGCATTTAGTGGAGAGCTATAAAACGATAAAAATGAAGTAAAAGAATAATTATTTAGATAGATAATGTCATATAATCTTTTAAAATTGTTTACTTTTGCATAAATTAATTCATGTAACACAAGTTATGAATTGGAAAGAAAAAGCTTTAGATATATTGGAGGACAGTCTCTATCCTGTTGCAGTGGAATTGAATGAACTTGACTGGAAAAGTGGGTTGTCATGTAAAACTGAGAGATTAGCTCAGCATCTTTGCGCATTTTCAAACCTTAAGGGCGGAGGAATTCTTGTTTTTGGTGTGAATGATGATGCCACTTTCTCTTCAATGACCAAAGAAGCATGTGATGACATTATCAAGAAATTAGGGAATATTGCTAAGAACAATCTTTCTTCATCAATATCTGTTGAACATTGGACAACAGATTATAAGGGACATGCCTTGCTTTTCATCCATATATCAGAACAAATGGATAAACCCATTCATTTAAGAGGTAAAGAAATCTGGGATTCTTATACACGTTCAGCAGGTCAAACGGTAAAGATGTCACGTTCTCAAATCAAGTCATTAATAGCGGATTCGCAAGGTCTCTCTTTTGAGCAACGGATAGCTAAGGAGAATGTTAGCACTGATGAATTGCTTTCTTTGCTGGATTATAACAAATACTTTGAAATGTCAGGCAAAGAAATACCTAAGGATAAACAAATTATTGCCAGAAGACTGGAAGAATTCGGACTTTGTATTCAAACCGAAGAAGGCTGGCATATCACCAACATGGGAGCAATACTTTTTGCCAAAAACATTGCAGAATTTGAAGGCTTGAAATCTCATTCAGTCATTGTTAGAAAATATGCCGGAAGCAATAATAGGGATTTGCTTTCCGAACAAATAGGTGGATTGGGTTATGTTGTTGGGTTTGAAGGATTGGTAGATTATATCATGAAACTGACTTCGGTTGAAGAAATAGGAGTGGTGCGAAAGATGATACCAGCTTATCCCCAAATTGCAATCAGAGAATTTGTTGCAAATGCACTGATTCATCAGGATTTTGCTGTCGAGGGGATGCAAGTAGTGGTGGAGATTTTTGATAATCGCATTTCTATTACCAATCCGGGTGCACCTTTGCACGATGTGAACCGTCTGTTGGATTTGCCACCACAATCCAGAAATGAGCATTTGGCACAAGCCATGTTCTTGTTGGGCATATGCGAACGAAGAGGAAGTGGTATAGACAGAGCTGTAGAAGCCATAGAGAGTATGCTTTTGCCTGCTGCCAAGATTACAAAAGGAGAAAATCATACGCGTGTATTCTTGTTTATGCAGAAGGAATTATCAGAAATGACAAAACAGGAAAAGATAGAAGCTTGTTATCAACATGCTTGTTTGGTATATGAAGACAATAGGGCTATAAACAATCAATCTGTCAGAGAACGCTTCGGAATAGACAAAAACCAATCTTCGGTAGCATCGCGCATTATTGCAGATACATTGGAATCTAAAAAGATTAAGTTATCCGATGAAAATATAACATCAAAAAAGTATTCAACCTATATCCCTTATTACGCTTGATTTTATTTGCAAAGCAAATCCGTGTTTGTTATAAATTATTGATTTATAGAATGTTCTTATTTGCAAAGTAAATCCGTCCTCTTTAAAGGCTCTTTGTGTAACGTATAAAAGGAACCAATATGAACGAAAGCGATACCCGAATCCATAAAATCGACCCGCAACTGAAAGCTGCCGGGTGGAGCGTAGTGGAAGGAAGCCACATCAGCACCGAATACCGCATCACACGGGGCAAGATCAGTCAATCGGTGAAGATGAAGGGCAAGAAGGCCGACTATCTGTTGCTCTATCGAGGACAACGCATGGCGGTGGTGGAAGCCAAGGCCGATGAGGTGGGCTACCAGGAAGGCGTAATGCAAGCCATAGAATATGCCGAGATGCTTGACATACGCTATACCTATGCCGCCGATGGCGACCGTATTTGGCAGATAGACCGCACTACGGGTGTACAAGGATTTGTGGATGCTTTCCCCAGTCCCGAGGAACTGTGGCAGATGACCTATGGCGAGGCCCACGAATGGCGGGACAAACTCCGCACACAGCCTCTCTACACCGATGGCTCTCGCAAACCACGCTACTACCAAGAAAATGCCATCAACCGCGTGCTGGATGCCATTGCCAAAGGCGAACGACGCATCCTGCTTACCTTGGCTACGGGTACGGGCAAGACATTCATTGCTTTCCAAATAGCTTACAAACTCTTTCAGTCAAGATGGAACGTAGCCGGTACGGGTACCCGTCCGCGCATCCTCTTCTTGGCCGACCGCAATACATTGGCTACCCAAGCCTTCAACTCGTTCGACGGATTTGCTTCCGATGCCTTGGTGCGTATCAAGCCGGGCAGCATCCGCAAGGAAGGACGGGTACCAACCAATGGAAGTATCTTCTTCACTATCTTCCAAACCTTCATGAGCGGAGAGAATGATGAACCATACTTCGGGCAGTATCCCAAGGATTTCTTCGACCTCATCATCATTGATGAATGTCATCGGGGTGGTGCGAAGGACGAAAGCAATTGGCGTGCCATTCTCAACTACTTTGAAAGTGCCGTACAACTGGGCTTGACTGCTACTCCTCGTGTGGATCAGAATGCCAATACTTACGGTTACTTTACACACCATGCCTACGAGTATTCCTTGAAGCAAGGTATCGACGATGGTTTCTTGACGCCTTTCCGTCATATCAACATGAAGAGTACCATCGACGACTATCACTACACACCCGATGACACGGTGGTGAGTGGCGAGGTGGATATGTTCAAGACCTATACGGAAAAAGATTTCTATCAAGGAAACATCAAGATACGGCAACGTGACGAAGCCCGTGTACAAGAGTTTATGAGTTTGATAGACCCGATGGAAAAGACCTTGGTGTTCTGTGCGACTCAACATCATGCAGCCGAGGTTCGAGACATGATCAACCGTCTGCATGAAGGTAATCCAAAATATTGCGTGCGTGTAACTGCCAATGACGGCGATGAGGGCGAACGCTACCTGGACGAGTTCAAGGACAACGAAAAGACAATCCCAACCATACTGACTACCAGCGAGAAACTGAGTACGGGCGTGGATGCACTGAACGTGCGTAACATCGTGTTGATGCGCCCGGTAAACTCCATCATCGAATACAAGCAGATTGTGGGGCGTGGTACACGAGTGTATGAGGGCAAGTATTACTTCACCATCTTCGACTTTGTACGTGCCTACGAGAACTACGCCAAACCCGATTGGGATGGCGACCCGGTATGCCCCAAGTGCAAGAACAATCCGTGTACATGCACCAAAAAACCACGACCATATCCTACCATTGAGGAGGAAGAAGGCAATTGCGGAAAAGTAGAGGAGGAATTAGGAGGTAACGAACCAACACCAAAGAAAGAACCGCTGGAAATCATACTCAGCGACAAGAAGAAGCGTAACATCAAGTTTGCCAACGAGGTGATGTTCTACGGCAAGGATGGACGCCCAATTAGTGCCCAGCAATTCATCAGCGAAATGTTTGGTGATATGCCTGACTATTTCCAATCGCTGGAAGACTTACGCGCATTATGGGCAAATCCGGAATCGCGCGAGGCCTTGTTGGAAAAGCTGGAACAAGCAGGCTATGGGGTAGAGGTATTGAAAGATATACGCCACGCCATCGATGCCGACACAAGCGACTTGCTGGATGTACTTGAATACATTTCCTTTGCCACATCACCAATCGAACGTGCCGAGCGTGCCGAACGCTTGAAAGCATACGCAGAAGCCTTACCACAAGCCCAGAAGGATTTTATTGAGTACTTGATGACGGCTTATGTAACTTCGGGTGTAGAAGAATTAGGCACCAAGCGTTTGCCTCAGTTACTTGCCTTGAAGTTCGGTTCTATCCCTGAAGGAATCCAGCAAATGGGAGGTCCGTTGAAAGCCCGCGATACTTATTATGAGGCGCAACGGGTGTTGTATTCGTAAATTATAACTTCTGCTACAAAATGAATTGTAGAGTTGTATATATAAATTATTGAAATATAATCATGGGCAAAACAGTAACCACATACCTGATAGACGGAGATCCGAAAGGAACTCAATATGCATTCATCAGCAATAAGATTTGCCAGATGTTTGTTGTCCCTCGTTCGAATCTTGCTTATCTCAATACGCAGGAGAAGTTACAGAAACCAGCATTTTACATATTGTTAGGTGAAGATGAAGCGACCAAGCCACAAGCATACATAGGCGAGACTGAGAATTTCCGTGAACGAGTGAAAGACCACGATAGCAAGAAGGCGTTCTGGCAAAAAGCGCTCATATTCGTATCAAAGGATGCTGATATGACCAAAGCCGATGTGCAATACTTGGAACACAAAGCAATTGCTGAGGCTAAGAAAGCGAATGTTTTTGTTCTGAATGATAATAAGCAGACCCCCAAGGCTCCAAATCTGCCCGAATATCAGCAGGACTCAATGGATGAGTTCTTTGAGGATGTGAAGTTCTTGGCTTCGTTCATCGGTTGCAACATATTTGAGGTGTCGCAACCCAAGGCTGAACATCTGTTCTACACTAAAGGGCGCGGATGTGAAGCGAAAGGTTTCTATAGTTCCAATGGCTTTACTGTACTGAAAGGTAGCGTAATAGCCCAAACAATGGTGCCATCGTTTAACTGGAAAGAGAAACGCGAGAAGATGCTGCAAGAATATACGGCCACAGAGGGGGATAAACTGGTGTTGACCTCTGACAAAACCTTCTCCAGCCCGAGCACTGCCGCCGACTTCTGCATAGGCAGTAGCAATAATGGCTGGCTCGTGTGGAAAGATAAAGAAGGTAACACATTGGATTCAGTTTACAGAAAACAATTGGAACTATGAACAAATATAGAGAACAGTTAAATAAATGTATTCAAGTTGTTGATAGCGTTCGTAATATGATTAATGTACGACGGATCCCTAGCAACGCTATCAGTTATAATGACCTTTATAGTGCTTTATATCAATTAATTCCATTAATACCAGAAGAGTATCATACATTTAGAGACAGGTTGAGAGATAAGATACTACCTAACTTAAAAACATCGGATCTAATCTCGGTGAATCAATTTGGTCAACAACTAGTAACTCCTCAGAATGGTATTAACCCATACTCTTTTGGCGAAGTTATAGCAACTATAACATATCTAAATGGATCTAGCAATAATAATCCGTCGTCTATTTGGGAAAATATACACCCACAGATAGTTGCTGTTTCTAAAGCTCGTTTTAATAATGAGCATTATGCGGATGCTGTAGAAGCTGCGTTTAAAGAAATAAACACGCGAGTAAAAAAAATATATAAAGATAGAACGTCGGTAGAGAAGGATGGCGCAAAATTAATGCAGGCCGCATTTTCTGTTCAGAATCCAATAATTAAACTTGGAGATATATCCACAGAAACAGGAACCAATATACAACAGGGATATATGGAAATGTTTGCTGGGGCAATGACTGGAATCAGAAATCCTCAAGCGCATAACAATCTGTTGATAACTAAAGATAATGCCATTAGAGAACTGCATTTTGCTAGTATGCTAATGTATAAGATAGATGATGAACTCGTTTAGTAATTAGATAGAATTCTTATGACAGAAACCAACCGCATAGAATACAAAAGAGAATTGACTCCTGAACTTGATATTGAGAAGGAGGTTGTGGCATTCCTTAACTACAAGGAGGGCGGCTACATTTATATCGGCATTGATAAGGATGGCTCAACTGTGGGTGTCAGCGATGTGGATGATTGTATGCTGAGGTTGAAAGACCGCATCAAGCATAATATTTCTCCGTCCGCTATGGGGCTATTTGATATTGCAGAGGAACAAAAAGATGGACGCAGCATAATCAAGGTTACGGTAGCGAGCGGAATAGAGAAGCCATATTTCAAAACAAAATATGGTATGACTCCGCGAGGTGCGTATATCCGTGTTGGAACATCTGCCGAGCCTATGCCTCAAGAGCAGATTGACCGTCTGTTTGCAATGCGTACACGCAACTCTATCGGGCGCATAGTATCCAATCGTCAAGATTTAAGTTTTGAACAGCTGCGCATCTATTATGATGAACGAGGTAAACGGCTGAATGATAATTTCAAGCGGACGCTGGAATTGCTTACAGATGATGGCAAGTACAACTATGTTGCTTATCTGTTGGCTGATGAGAATGGCAATTCAATCAAGGTGGCAAAGTATTCAAGCCTTGACCGTTGCGATTTGGTAGAGAACAACGAGTATGGTTATTGTTCTCTTATCAAAGCGACCAAGAGTGTTTTGTCTAAACTTGACATTGAAAACAAAGTGGCTGCAACCATAACTCCGATGGAGCGTATTGAGACCCCATTGTGGAACAAGGTTGCTTTGCGTGAGGCTGTCATCAATGCCATCGTACATAATGACTATTCGTTTGAGGTGCCACCAAAGTTTGAGATATTCCCCGATAGACTTGAGATAACTTCTGCTGGTCGTTTGCCCGAATCCCTCACAAAAGAGGAGTTCTTCAATGGTATATCCATTCCACGCAACAAGGAGCTGATGCGTATCTACCGCGATGTGGAATTGGTAGAATCATTAGGTTCTGGTATTCCTCGTATTTTGCGGGCATACGGTGAAGATTGCTTTAAGTTTACTGATAACTTTATTCGTATAACTTTACCGATAACGTCCAATGCCCAGATAAATGAGGGTGTAAATGAGGGTGTAAATGAGGGTGTAAATGAGGGAGTAATTTTTGATTTAGAAGGGGTGACAGATAATGTAAAACAAGAATTGATAAGTGTTATGAGTCTCTTTAAGGATGATGAAGGCCTGAGATTAAAAGATATTGCTTTGAGTTTAGAACGGCCCACAAAAACCATTGAACGATATTTGAAAATCCTTAAAGACCAATCTTTAATTGAATTTAGGGGGGCGCCTCGTAATGGGAAGTATTATAGGATATAAAGCAGCAGAATTGTTTACATAAAAGCCCTTTATTATAAATATTTAAAAGATAATACGGTGCAGTAAGAGGCACTGAGGTATTGAAATAATCGGGGTGTCAGGAGAATCTGGCACCCCCTGCTTTTACATGCAATTTGATGGTCCAATTTTAGGGAAACTTAAACCCGAGGATTTTTTAGCGCCACCCTACAAACCTACCTGGTGAGAGAGAACTTCATACTCATGCCGAAGTCTTGTGTGACGGTGGGGTAGCTGCTGCTTGAGAGCAGGGGCTCGGAGCGCTGGCGGTCGTAATAGAGGCTGAGGCTGACCATTCGGCTTACGGTGTACTCCACGGCGGCACTGGTCTTGAACGCCTTGCTGCCCGATGTGGCTTCGCTCAGGCTGGTCTGGAGGTCGCGGCGGATGGCGCTCTGGTTGCGCAGGCTGAAGTCGAAACGCAGATTGAGGTCGTGCGCGAAATTGCTCTTGCTGGTGGAGGCCACTTCGGGTTCTTTGGTCTCGCCATCGCGTCTCTTGCTGTTGGGCGCACGCTTCTTGGCCTTGGCGCTGGCCTTTCCGCTTCCGAAGATGCTGCTCAGGCGGAAGTCGTTTATCTTGTAGCCCCAACCGATGACCATGTCGTTTGAGCCAGTCTCGTTGATCTGAGCGCTGGTTACACTCAGTGTGGAAACGCGGGTGGTCTTGTATTCCATCTTCAGGGTCATGTTGTTCATGAAGGTCATGTTCAGTCCGATAAGGGGTGAGAAACTTTCATTCAGGCTGACTGTGCTGATGTCGAACATTGAACTGGGCATGAAGGTGCCGGTGGTTGTGTTCAGCGCATAGCCCATTGCGCCGCCGCTGCCCATGCTTTCCACCCATGAGCTGTATGACTGGTAGGCGCCCACGTTGTATACGCTCTTGTATCCGTGGGTAAGGTTTACGCTCTTGAAATTGTCGCGCACCCAGGGCAGGTTGCTCAGTCCCTTATAGGTTACGTTCCAGTTGGGAAGCATCTTTGACATGGCGGGGAAGATGTCCAGTGCGCTGGTCTTGGCATCGCTGCCGGTGTAGGCGGCCAGGAAGGCCGGTATCATCACATCGGCGCTGTATTTGTTTACGGTTCCGTTTGCGGGATTGAACTGGCCCTGGAATCCCACTCCCTGGGGATATTCGGTTCCGATGTATTGCTGTTCAACGCGTTGTTGCATGATGTCCAGATTGCGTTGGAAATCGGTAAAGGTCTTGTTCCTGTATCCGTTGCGTGCATTTCCGGAACCGCGGAAGGCGGTGCGCAGGGAGATGGTGGTCATGCTGAAAGAACCGCTCTGCACGGTGGGGTTGCCCTGATACATATACTGTATGCTCTTGTTGCGGCTGTGGGTGTGGCTCATGCTGAGGTCTATCTTCAGGTCGGTGAGCGGTTCTACGGTGGCCTTGATTTGCATATCCTCTGTACGGGCTGTGGTGGCGGGGGTGCTCACGCTGTCCGCGCAGAGCAGCCAGCCGCGTTCCTTGGCGCGTTCGATATAGGAGTCGCCCACAAGACCGAATCCGAAGTCGATGCCAGGACTGAAGGGACCATTGCCGCCATTGCGTGTCTGTCCAAGCATGTCGCCCACTTGCGGAAGGAAGCCGGGTAGGGCAAGGTTGTAGGTGTTGCGGTAGCTCAGGCTCACGTTGCGCAATGACATGAGCAGGCGTGCGCCGGCCTGTGCCCAGGTGTACCACTTCTGTTCCTCGCGCTTGGGTAGGGCAATGATGTTGAGGCGCAGCTGGGTGGTGTCCTCCACTTCGTTCTTAATGCGAATGGAGGTTTCGTCTATGCGCTTGTAACGTATCTTGACGGGGTGGCCGGTGGAGTCGAGGGCTGTTATTCGCAGACGGTTGCTCTTCTGGTCGTGCTTGACGACAAGCTGGGAGTCGGGCAACAGGGCGATTTCCTTGGCAAATCCCTGTACCTTGCGGTTGGGCAGCTTCTTGTCGCTGACACCCTTGACGTTGCTTTGCTTGCGTGCCAGAATGGAATCCAGCGGTTCGCCGGTCTTTTCGCTTTCGGCCTTGGCTTCTGCCATCATCTTCTCCTGCTCTTCCTTCTGCTTTTGCTTGGCCTCGTCTTTCCGTTTCTTTTCCTGCACCTTCTTGTTGGCCTCGTTCTTTGCATTTGAGGCAGAGAAGCGTTTGTTGGCTTCCTTGAGGAAGGGCGAGTGGTTATAGAGGGTCTCCATGGCCAGCTTGCCGTTCAGATTGATGGTGCGTTGTGTGTTTACGGTGTGTCCGAGCGTGCTGCCGTCCTGCAGTTCGGCTCCGCGCTTCCATCCGTAAGTGCCGTTGTAGCTTCCGTCGGCCGTAATCCAGTCGAAGATGGGGATGCGGTGAATGGGCAGCTTGTAGCTTACCTGTACGGTCTGGTTGTAGTCCAACGGACGGCCAAAGTTGCGCAGGCTCATCTTTACGCTGTCCTTCCATGCGTCGTAGCGGTCGGCGTAAAGGTCTTTGTTCACTTGCATGTAGGGCTCTTCCACTTCGGCGCGTGTGCCGCTCTGGAAGTTGAAGTGAAGTGCCTTGAAAATGTCCCACCTCAACTGGAACTGGCGGTTCCAGAGGAAGCTTTGGCTGAAGTTGACGGGCAGTGCGTTGGGGCTTTGCAGATTGTCCAAATCGCGTTCCTGCAACTCGTAGTAATTGCGTGTGAGGTCGGTGTTGAACGTGATGCTCTGTGGGGCGAAGGACAAGTTCTGGTCTTTTACAATCTGCAGCCACTTGCTCTTTCCCTTGAGGTCCTTGAAGGGTTCCCATGTTTTCCAGTTGGGGCTCCAGGAGTAGTTCATGCCGCCCTTCCAGGTGCGCTCGTTCTCATATACCGTGGTTTCGCCTTCCGTGCTTTGTTCGGTGTGGCTGTAGTTGAAGGTGAAGTTGGCGGGGTCGTAGGGCATGGGGTGCTTCTTGCTGGCAATGTTCACGCGGATGCCGCTGAAAGAGAGGTTGCGGCTGCGCTCGGTGTGTGTGGTAAGCGAGCTCAGCGAGTCGCGTTCCTGTTGTGTGGCCAGTGCGTCGATGGCGTCCTGAAGCATCATGTCCGTGTCGAACGGGTTGTATTTCGGCTTGACGGTGGTCTTTCCATAACTGTAATACAAGGGCACGCTCACCTTGGCTTTTTCGGGCAGGATGCGTCCCAGCTCCACTTGTGTGGTTACGGTGTAGTCTATGGTGTTCTCGTCGCTGCGGTCGGCCACGCTCTGCTCAATGCCACCGAAACCGGCCGTCTCCATTTGTGCCGCCACATTCACGCTACCGATGTCACTGAGCTGGACGTTCATGTTGCCCTGAGCCGCCCATCCGCCTTCGTTGGAGAATTCCTGCAGACGCAGTTCGTTGGCCCATACTTCCACGCTCTTGACCGTGCGTCCGTTGTTGCGCACACCCACCATGATGGTCTTGACCTCGCCCAATGTGGGGTTACCCATGATGGTGACCTTGTTGCTGGGACGACGTTCGTCATATTCTGAATAGCGTGCGTTATATGAGGCCATGCCCAGGCTGTTGCGTGTGTTGCGTGCCTTCTTGAGGTTGGTGAAGATGTCCAGGTCGATGTCAATGAGGTTGTCCTCGGGCCATACGGCACGTTGGTCTGCCGGTGAGTAGCGGTTGTATTTGTTGCTCGGGGGAGTCAGTTTCAAGGGCACTTCGTATTCGTAGTAGTTGCTCTTGTAGTCGGAACCCAAACGGATGAAGATGCTGGTCTCGCCATCCGCTGTGGCGGTAATGTTCTGCGCCAGCGCATTGGCGTGGACAAACATCTGAAGGTGTTTGTACTGGCGCATGTTGTAGTTGCAGTTCTTATACACGGCTCTGGCATCGCCGGGGGCAAGGCCGTCCACGGTGATGGCCATGGCCTGCTCGTTGCTTTCCACCAATTGGGTCTGGCTGGGGTCTGTAATGGTGCTGATGCCGGGAGGCAACACGTAATTGACAGGCTCCTTGTCGTTGTTCTCTTCGATATTGACCGTGCTGACGGTGATGGTGCCGTCTGATGAGGGAGACTGGCCGACGTAAAGGGGCTGGTCGTAGGTGCGCCAGTCGCCATGTACCAGGTCGAGGGTGGCCAGACGAAGGATGACTTCCTCGCTGAATCCGGTCATGAACATTCGCATGAAGCGGATGCTGGTGAAATCGGAAATGCTGCCCACTCGGCTTTCGTATGCGTCAATGGGCACACGGAACAGGTACCATGTACATTCTTCTGTCTTGCCGTTGCGGAGCTTTACGCTGGCCTGGCGCTTGTCGGCAATGTGGTTGCGTCCGACCACCATGTCCTCCGGACGGATGCTTATGCGATACTGGTAGTACTTCTCATATTCGTTCAGCGTATAGTCCTGGTTGATGTCTTCGATGTCGGGCGTGCTCTTCCAGGCCGTTTCATAGCTTTCGGGGTTGGTGTCGCTGTCCGCGCTGTTGCCCTGGGGCATGTTGATGCGCTTGTAACGGTTCAGAATACTGGTCTGTGCACGGTCGAAATCCGTTCCGCGGTAATAGTGGTAGTTGTCGTTCGCGGGGTCGGCCTGCAAGCTGTCATACACCTGCGCATTGACACGGCCCTGCATCTGGGCGAGGAATTGCTGATAGGTGGCAAATGACTTTTCTTCTTCATCGGTAAGACCGTTCAGACCAATGTCCTGTCGTGCGCGCGAACCTTCTTCATTATTGAATGCGTAGGTTACGCTGCTGGTGTTGGGCATACGGCCCCAAATGGTTTCGGTGAAATACTGGCTGTTGCCGTCAACGGGCATTCCGCTTTCAAAATACTTCTTTCCGTCCTTGAGAATGTCTTCGCTTACCTCTCCCAGATTGATGTAGAAATCGCCGCCATGATTTCCGGGCGTGTCTTTTTTGTACACGAAGGGATCCATCATCCAGAATTCGATGTACTGGATGTTCTGTGCCTCAAAGTCGGTATTCTCCATTCGGCGCATCAGTCCGCCCCATTTTGTTTCCGGACGGGTGAGGCGGCCGTCTGACGTTACGTCTGTGGTAAGGTTGTAAGGACCACGCTCAGAGGGATAAAAGGCGAGGTTGAGCACGCTCAGGCTGCTGGCACTGGTGTAGCTGTTCTGTGCCTTCTGCGGATAAAGCTCGCGTTCATAGACCTCGCGTACGTAATGGTTTGAAAGCTGCTCCAGGTCGCTCTTGATATGGCTGGGCGTGAGTGTGCTGCTTCGGCGGGTGAAGATGGGGTCCACATAGTACCATGCCATTAGGGCGCGGTTGTAACCGTAGCGTACATCGCTTGTGAGCTTGCTCTCCGCAAACATGCTGGGCGTACTGGCCATAATCCAGTAGGTGGGCTGTGAAAGGCTGGTCTTCTGGCTGCTGTTTTCAAAGTCGTCCAGATATGACGCCTCGCCCTGAATCTTCTTGTTCTGTCCGGCCATAAGTTGCGCCACTTCCGCATTGATGGAAATCTGGCTGGGCTGTGTGGCCTGTATCAAAGGCAGCTTGTCCACCATGTCCGTAAGCCACTGGCTCTCGCGCTTCCAGTTGATGCGGGCGCCCCAAAGGGTGTTCTTCAACGGCTCGCTGCCCATATTTACCTTTGTGGTCAAGGGCTGTTCGTTGAGGAACATCAGCGTTCCGCCTAAAGTGAAGTTCTTGCTTACCTCATAGTCGAGGTTCACGCCCATCATGGTCTTGCGCTGCATGCCATAGTTGTCGTTGCTTTCCACGCTGGCATTGACCTTTGTGCCGGCATCCAGAATGCTCTGGTTGATGATGGTGACGCGGCCCATGCTGTAATCCACCAGATAGTCGCTGTTCTCTGTCAGGGTCACACCGCCGGCGGTTACGATTACGGAGCCTTGCGCAATGTTGGTTACGCCCAGGTCAATTTCGCTGCTGTTGCTTCCCTTGTACTGGCCGGTGAGCAGGAACTTGTCGTGCTCGGCAATCTGTTTGGCAACGGTCTTGGTGCTGTCATACAATTCCGGGAAGCAATATTTGTCGGCTATCGCATCATTGCCAATCCATTTGCGAAGATGGCTTCCGAACGGTTCCGCTACGGGGAAAATGATGCGTCCGCGGCTGACGGTGAATCCTTCAATATAGTCGAACTGGCCGTTGCTGTTCAGGTTGTTGTTGGCGTCCAGACGGTCCAGCTGCATGGCACGCAACAGGGGGGTGTTCTTCAGCTTTTCCTCGGGGATGTAGGTCAGATACACGCCCGAGCTGTCGCTCTGATACTTGATGTCCAGGCGGAACTTCTCGCTGCTCATGCTGCTGGCACCCAGATTGTAGATGTTCTTCATCATCAATTTCCAGCTGGGCGATTTGGGGCTTCCGGTGGTGCCCTTGAGCAATTTCACGAAAAGGGCTTCTGAATTGTTGCTCAGGTCGGCCGCAAATTCACCCACCTGATAGGTTGTGCCGCCGTAGGTGTATTCATAGGCTATGGCCAGTACGTCATCGGTCTGTAACGTGCTGTTCAGACTGACGTATCCCAATGCCTGATTGACGGAGTATTCGTTGCTGGAGAGCAGGCGTGCGCTTTGCAGTTTTTCGTAATCTACAGAACCCTCAAATCCGGGAATCTGGTCAAGCACGCCGGTGGCCTGGCTGATGTCTCGCGCTCCGGCATAGTTGTTTACCAGCATGTCGTACAGCGAGTTCGCACGGTTGGCGGGAACACGGTATTCGTTGTTGACGGTCCAGATGGGGTTGCTTACCTGAGAGTTTTCTCCCAGGTCGGCCAAAGCGATGATGTTGCGGTTGTTGGTGGTGCTGGCCGTCTTGTTTGTAACCCAGATTTCCACGCGCTTGATGGAGATTCCGCTGGCAATGGTGGGGAGCGACTGCATGTTGCGGTCGTATTGCTGGCGGAAGAAGTGGTTCAGGAAGAAGTGGCGGTTCTCTTCGTAGTTGGTGGCCGAGAACTCAAAGGTGTTGGTCTGGCTTCCGCCTTTGCTGCTTACACTCTTGCTCGCACTCTTCTTTTGGCTTACCACGGTCTGCATCTTCAGACGGCCGAACTGCACATCGGTGCGCAAACCGAAAAGGCTGCTCACGCCCGGCACCAGACTCATGTTGCTGGGGAATGAGATGTTTCCGGCTTCAATCAGCTTGATGATGTCGTCTTCCTTGCCGTCATATTTCAGCTTAAGGTTTTGGGCGTCGTAATCAAAAGTTGACTCGGTGTTGTAGTTCAGGTTAAGATTGATTTTGTCTCCAACCTTACCCGTCAGGCTGAGGTTGATTTTTTCATCAAAATCGAATCCGAAGGTTTTTCTGCGGTTGGCCGCAAGTGCAGGGTTGTTCACCCGCTTCATGTTTCCGCCCAGTTTCAGCTCGGCACTTCCCTGTGTCTTAATCTGCACGCCTCCGGGGCCAAATATTTTTTCCGCGGGACCCAGGTCAAATTTCATGTCGGTGAAGTCGAACTTGTTTTTCCCTTCCTGCTCAAACGCTTCCGCATTTTTCTGTTTGTAGTAGCGCTTCATGCTTTCCTTGATGCTCCACTCCTGGTATTCCTCAAGTGTCATCAACAATGGGGCGCTCAGATAGCCGGTGGCGGTGGTGAGGTTGAAGCCGTTGCTGTTGGTTGGCAGGATGCTGCCCATCGGGCCGGTGGCTGAGCTCTTTCCGCTCTGTGGGGTGGGGGTGCTTCTGCGGCTGGCTCCGGCTCCTTTTTTCTGGCCCTTGTCCAGAGGGTCAAGTGTGGTGCCTACAGTGTAGGAATTGTCCTTTTCGTCGTAAGTGACTTCTGTCTTCAGGTTGTCCGGGTCGCGCAAGTCTGCCGTCTTCTTTTTCAGGTCGTCTGTGCCGGAGGTGCCGGTGCGTCTTACGCTGTATCGGGGCTTGCGCTTTGTTGTGGTGTCTTTTGCAATGGTGTCTTGCTTTGCCGTTCCGGGGGATAAAACAGTTGCGGGCATCTCGTTCAGGGGAGATGCCAGGTGCATGGCGGCCAGCACATGAATGCTGAATGCTATGAGGAAAAGGGCAAAAAGTTTTCGCGCGCTCACGATATATATAACGAGTGCGACGGGAATTTATTATATCACTTTTCCTCTTTTTTTAATGCTACGGCCAATATTTTCCCCAAAATTGACTATCTTTGTCCCAACAAACACTTGAAAAGAAAGAATTATGATAGAATACTTACGTGGCCGTTTGTCCGAACTCACCCCTGCAATGGCTGTGGTAGACTGTGGTGGGGTGGGGTATGGAGTGAACATATCCCTCAACACTTATGCGGCATTGCAAGGAAAGGACGAAGTGAAGGTGTGGATCTATGAGGCCATTCGCGAGGATGCTTTCCAGTTGTGGGGGTTCAGCACCACGGCAGAGCGTTCCCTTTTCATGCTCTTGATCAGTGTGAGCGGCATCGGAGCCGGTACAGCCAGAATGATACTGAGCGCAATGACCACAGCGGAATTGTGCAATGTCATCAGCGAGGGTAACGACAAGATGCTGAAGCAGATAAAGGGAATCGGCCCCAAGGCCGCCCAGCGAATCATCGTGGATTTGCGGGATAAGATTGGTTCATTGGGAATTGACGCTTCTGCCGCTCCTTCGGCTTCGTCTGCCGCATCGCCGGGAGTGAATGCGGAGGTGTTGGAGGAAGCGGTGTCAGCGCTTACCATGTTGGGCTTCAGTCCTGCTCCTTCGCATAAGGTGGCACAGCAGATTTTACGTCAGGAACCCCAGGCTCCTGTTGAGCGCGTAATCAAGCTGGCCTTGAAAATGCTTTGATAACGGGAATTGATGAAACTTTTATCATTAAAACATAGCCTGTTCTCCTGCCTTTGGCTGCTGTGCTTGATGGCAGCAATGCCTCTCCATGCACAACCAACCCTTGTGCCAGGAAAAGGAAAACTGATGGTAAGGGAACTTTCTCCCCGTAAAGGTTTTGAGTTGCTCAATACCTCGGCATTTGGGCCTCGTGTCTTGGCGCGGGTTCCGGAATGTAATATCGCAAAGGCTATGGAACATCCCACATTCAGGTGGATACTGGAATGTTACGAGCGTTCGGAACGTATTCCGGCAAGGAACTATACCATGAACATGGCGGCCTATCCAGAACGGGTGGAGCCTTTATTGACCGACCTGTGGCATCAGTTTGCGCCTTACAATACGCTTGCTCCGCAGATAGATGGTGAGAATTGTGCCGTTGGATGCGTGGCGCATGCCATGGCGCAAGTGATTAGGTATCATCGTTTTGCGCAGGGAAACGGAACTTATACCTATACCGACTCCGTAGGTTGCGGGCAAACGCTGACGGCGGAGTTTCCTGCTGGGGGGTATGATTTTGAACAAATGTTGGATGTCTATGAAGAAGGCAGATATTCTTCAGCGGAACTGATGGCGGTGGCATCCTTGTTGCGCGATTGCGGCATTTTGGTGAACATGCAATATGGTGTGGATGCAAGTGGCGCCTATTCCATTCGGCAACCCCAGGCATTGGCCGGTTTTTTCGGTTATGACAAGGGAATGCAGATGTGTTACCGCGATTTCTATACCTATTCCGAATGGGAGCTGATGCTGAAAAGGGAATTGGCCGAGGGAAGGCCAGTGCTGATGTCTGCCCAGTCGCCCTCTCTTTCTCATGCGTTTTGCTGCGACGGTTACGATGAGCAGGGACTGTTTCATCTGAACTTGGGTATGTCCGGCGAGGTGGACGGATACTATTACTTGCCGTATCTGACGCCCAAACAGCCGGAATGGTATGATGAAAACAATCCTGAAGGTGGAATGAACCTTCTGCAGTATATGACCATCGGCATACAGCCGCCGCTCTCTTCCCCGGAAATGCAGACGGAACGTCATTCGTTTGGTTTCTCCCACATAGAGGCCGTCCGTAGCAAAGGATTGCTTGCGGATACGTTAAGCGTTATCACGTCTTATTTGGCTAATGTGGGATGGAACTATCATCAGGGAAAGGTGGCGTTGTTGCTGAAAAAAAATGACAAAGTTGTAACCTCGTTGGCAGAATATCCTCATGAGTTCCAATTCTTGGATAACGATGGAATTGCCTACACCGACACCCTCTCTTTTGTGCTGCCAGCCAATACGGAAGAGGGAACCTATCGTGTGGTTCCCTGCTTTGAGGAAGGGCAGGGAAATTGGGAAGAGGCAAGGACAAGCGTGGGAACCCCCAATTACCTGATGCTCAATGTGGGGAAAGACAGTGTGCATCTGTGTGCCAATGAATTGGCGTCGGCCTATCTGACGTTGGAAGACTATGATTTCCCAGACACCATTGTCCGTGCCACAAAGCCACCTTTCTCCATTGGCTTGCGTTGCCATCGTGCCGAGTTCTGCGGCAGGTTCTATGTGGTACTTTCTCCCGAAGACAATCCGAATGACTTGCGCATTATCCAATACCAGGGCCTCACCTTGTCCGATGGTGAAGAGACTGTTAGGCAATTCAATCGGACTTGGGTGGGAGTAGCCTCCGGACCGTATCATCTGCGGGTTGCCTATGAGGGCAATCTCTTTACGGACAGCCTGGTGTGGCTCTCGGAAGAACCGCTCAAGACGATTCATGTAGTGGAGCCAGGCACTTCTGTCGGCAAGGTGGAGGCAGAAGGTGGAAATGCGAAATATTATGACATGGGAGGGCGCAGGCTGCCAGAAGGTACAACATCCAAAGGGCTTGTCATACGCCAGGGAGACAACAGGAAAAATAAAAAGATAATAATGAAATGACGATGAATAATACACAAAATCTTTTAAAGACAGCAATCGTTGCGGCTTTGCAGGCCGGACGCGACATTATACAAATTTATAATGACCCCAAGCAGGATTTCGGAATAGAGAAGAAGGCGGATAACAGTCCGCTGACATTGGCCGACAAGGCCGCGCATTGCCGTATAATGGGCTTTTTGGAGCCAACCGGCATACCGGTGTTGAGCGAGGAAGGCCGTCATTTGCCCTACGAGGAAAGAAGTGCCTGGGATTGTCTGTGGGTGGTGGATCCGTTGGACGGCACCAAGGAATTTATAAAGAAGAATGGTGAGTTCACCGTCAATATCGCATTGGTCAAGAATCAGATTCCCGTCATGGGTGTCATTTATGTGCCGGCCAAAGACCTTCTGTATTGGGGAAGTGAGGACGGTGCTTTCAAGGCAACCGTAACCTGTGGAGAAACGTTCCCCGATGTGGAGGAAATCCTTTCTGCGGGAAAGCGGCTTCCGCTGGAAATGCCTGTCCGCGAATCTTTTGTGGTGGTGGCATCCCGCTCGCACATGAGTGCCGACACACAAGCTTATGTGGATGAAATGCAGCGCCTTCATGGCAAGGTGGAACTGCTTAGCAGCGGAAGCAGTATAAAGATATGTATGGTGGCGGAGGGCGCGGCTGATGCTTATCCCCGTTATGCGCCTACGATGGAGTGGGACACGGCAGCCGGTGACGCCATTGCCCGTGCATCCGGTTGTTCTGTGATAAATGCGGAAACGGGCTGTCCGCTCAAATACAACAAGGAGGATTTGCTGAATCCCTGGTTCTTGGTGGAGAGTGGCGCGAAGTAAACAGTTTTGTATTTTTGCATTTCGCAATGCGAACCTGCTCTCGTTCGGCGTATTACAGTTCTATCACTTCCAAATCTTTAAAGTTTTTCCCTTCTACCGTAAAGCGCACCAGTGTGCGTACTTGTTGCCAGCCTTGTATGCCGGCAGCTCCGGGGTTGATGTGCAGAAGGGAGAGGCTTTTGTCATACAGCACTTTCAGGATATGGCTGTGGCCGCTGATGAAAAGGTCGGGCGGGTTCTGCATCAGTTGTTGCCTGATGCGGACGTCGTACCGTCCGGGATAGCCTCCGATATGCGTCATCATAACGTCAGCCTCTTCGCATTGCCATCGTAACACTTTTGGGAAGCACCGGCACAGTTCGCCACCGTCTATGTTGCCTGTTACGGCACGGACGGGACAAATCTCTTCCAGTTGGGTGATGATGTCCATGGAGCCGATGTCTCCGGCATGCCAAATCTCATCACATTCAGAAAAATATTTGGTGTATCGCGCGTCCCAATAGGCGTGCGTGTCGCTGAGCAGTCCTATTCGTTTCATCCTTTGGCCTTTTCAGTGGGGGTATGTGCCTTGATGTGCTTCATCTGCCACACCAGCATGCCGCAAGCCACAAAGAAACTGATGATGTCCGATGCCGGCATGGCCCAGAACACGCCGTCGAGTCCCCACCATTCGGGCAAAAGGGCGAGTAGGGGGATGAGGAACAGGAGCTGTCGGGTGAGGCTGAGGAAGATGCTCTTTCCTGCATGTCCAATGCTCTGGAAGAAGTTGCCGATGACCATCTGTATGCCCACAATGGGGAACAAGGCGGCAATGATGCGGAATCCGTGTTCCGAGAGGGATGTAAGCTCGGGGCCTGCGCCAAAAGCCTGTACCACAACTCCGGGTATGAGTTCGGCAACAAGGAACGCACAGGTGGTGATGATGCTTCCGCCTATCATGCCATAGCGCAGGACAGCCCAGACGCGGTTGTTGAGGTGCGCGCCCCAGTTGTAGCCTACAATGGGCTGCATGCCCTGGATGAGTCCGATGACAATGGTGATAAAGAAGAACAATACACGGTTCACTATTCCGTATGCTCCGATGGCCATGTCTCCGCCAAACTGCAGAAGCCTGTTGTTGCAGATGAGTACAACCAGACAGCTGCATGAGTTTACAAGGAAGGGACTCAGACCGATGGCCAGTGTCTGACGCACAATGTCCGCCCTCAGTTTGTAGATGCCGCGACGCAGATGCAGAAGCTCGCTTTTACGGCTGAAAAGTTTCAGCTGGACACCCAAAGAAACGGCCTGTGAAAGGATTGTGGCCCAGGCCGCACCCTCTATGCCCCACTTGAACGTGAAGATGAACAGGGGGTCAAGAATTGTATTGAGGATAATGGTGAGAAAGGTGCAGTACATGGCGGTTCTGGGATGTCCGGCGCTGCGCAATACGGCATTCAGACCAAAATAACTGTGCGTGATCATGTTGCCGATGAGAATGACACGCATATAGTCGCGGGCATAAGGCAGCGTGGCTTCGCTGGCACCGAAGAGCATCAGGATGGGGTCCAGGAGCGGAAGGCAGATGGCTGTGAAGAGAATGCCGATGATGACGTTCAGGCTGATGGTATTGCCAAGGACCTGTTGCGCCGTTTCATATTTCCCCTGGCCCAAACGGACACTGATGACGGTGCTCGCTCCCACACCGACCATTGCGCCAAGTGCGGTGGACAGGTTCATGAACGGACTGGCCACAGCCATTCCGCTGATGGCCATGTCGCCCACGCCTTGCCCCACGAAAATGCTGTCAATGATATTGTATGTAGAGGCGGCCGCCATGGCAATGATGGCGGGTACGGCATAGCGGACAAGCAGGGTGAACACCTTTTCTGTGCCTAACTCCGTTGGGACGTGGGGTTTTACGTTATCCATGAAGCTTAATATTCAGAATGTTATTAATGTGTCTTCTTTAATTGCAGTTTTGCGGTTGCAAAGTTACGGCATTTTCTTTTTTTTCACAAGTTATATGCCCATTTTGGAACTTGTGGTGGTTGGTGTTTTTATTGTTTTGCCCTTTTTGCTGCCATTTCCGCAATTAAAATGCCTAAATAATTGATTTATGTCAATAAATTTTGCAAAAAGTAAGTTTTTCTTCCGTTTTGCTTTTAATTTGAAACGAAATCGAGTAATTTTGTTTCGGTTTTTCATGGTGTTAGTTTGTTAAGGCCTGAAGATTGTTTATGTATAGATTAAGGCCGGACATCATTCCATGGTCCCCTGCAAGGGAGAACAGGAAGATGTTTTAATCTGAAAGTGGTTTGAGATTCGTCTTGAACCACTTTTTCTGTCTGCCTTTGTCCGATATAAGCGTGCATCATCCCCCTTTGTGCGGATTTTTCGTATAGGCTTTAACTTTTTTTTATAAAAAAGGTGTGGCAAATGTTTTTTATTGCTAACTTTGCCCGTGAATTCCTAAAAAATGCAATAATTATTCATATTATTCATAAAAAAATGAGTACTCAAACAGAAAAGATCAAGGAGTTGGTAGAACTCCGTGTCAAGGCTCGTCTTGGTGGTGGTGAGAAGGCTATTGCCAAGCAGCACGAGAAAGGTAAGTACACCGCCCGCGAACGCATCGCCATGTTGCTCGATGACGGAAGTTTCGAAGAAATGGACATGTTCGTTCAGCACCGTTGTACAAACTTCGGTATGGACAAGAAGCACTATCTGGGCGATGGTGTGGTAACTGGTAGCGGAACCATCGGCGGCCGTCTGGTTTATGTTTTCGCACAGGATTTCACCGTAACAGCAGGTTCGCTGAGTGAAATGCTGGCCAGCAAGATTTGCAAGATTATGGACATCGCCATGAAGGTGGGTGCTCCCGTAATCGGTTTGAACGACTCTGGTGGTGCCCGTCTGCAGGAAGGTATCAACGCATTGGCCGGCTATAGCGAGATTTTCCAGCGCAACATCATGGCCAGCGGTGTGATTCCCCAGATTTCCGCCATTATGGGTCCCTGCGCCGGAGGTGCCGTTTACAGCCCCGCGCTTACCGACTTCACTTTGATGATGGAGAACACCTCTTACATGTTCCTCACCGGCCCCGCCGTTGTGAAGACCGTTTTGGGCGAGGTGGTAACCCAGGAGCAGTTGGGTGGTGCCAGCGTGCATGCCACCAAGTCTGGTGTGACTCATTTCACCGCTTCTACCGAGGAAGAGGCTATGGCCATGATCAAGCAGCTCATCAGCTTCATTCCCCAGAACAACCTGGAGAAGGCTCCCCGCGTAGAATGCACAGACCCCATTGACCGCAAGGAAGATTTCCTGAACGAGATTATTCCCGAGAACCCCAACATGCCTTACGACATGTACGAGGTGATTGCCGGAATCGTGGACAATGGCGAGTTCATGGAAGTGCAGCCCAATTTTGCCAAGAACCTTATCGTGGGCTTCGCCCGCTTCAACGGCGAGTCTGTAGGTATCGTGGCCAACCAGCCCAAGCAGTTGGCAGGTGTGCTCGACTGCAACGCCAGCCGTAAGGGCGCCCGTTTCGTTCGCTTCTGCGACGCTTTCAACATTCCCATCGTAACTTTGGTTGACGTGCCCGGATTCCTTCCCGGAACTGGACAGGAGTACAACGCTGTCATCCTGCACGGAGCCAAGCTGCTCTATGCCTACGGAGAATGTACCGTGCCCAAGGTAACCGTTACCCTGCGCAAGAGCTATGGCGGTTCTCACATTGTGATGAGCTGTAAGCAGCTGCGTGGCGACATGAACTACGCATGGCCCACCGCCGAAATCGCCGTAATGGGTGCTGCCGGTGCCGCATCTGTGCTTTATGCCAAGGAGGCCAAGGCCCTCAAGGACGAAGGCAAGGTTGAAGAGGCAAAGGCATTTGTAAAGGAGAAGGAAGACGAATACACCAAGCTGTTTGCCAACCCCTACAATGCGGCAAGATATGGCTATATCGATGACGTGATTGAACCTCGCAACACCCGTTTCCGCATCATCCGCGCTTTGGCACAGCTGGAGAACAAGAAGCTCACCAACCCCGCCAAGAAACACGGCAATATTCCCCTCTAATAATATTATTGCGATATGATGATTTTAGCAACAAAATGGACAACGGCTTGGCTGATGACCGGACTGGGTTTCGGCGCTGTGTTTTCCATCCTGGTCCTTTTGGTACTTCTGCTGCAGATTTTCAGTTATGTGGCCGCTAAGAGCGAAGTGAAGCCCAAGACTGCTGCAAAGAAGGCTCCTGCAAAGGACGATACCAAACAGAAGGTTGAGGGATACGAGGAAGACATGGCCGCTGTGGCTACTGCCGTTTACCTGTATCTCAACAGTGCACATGACGAGGAAAGCGGTGTGCTCACCATCCAGAATGACGAGCGCTCTCTCTGGCATGCCGAGTTGAATGCAAGTGTGTAAATAACATAAATCGTTAATAGTAAAATCCAAAGATATAAAAATGGAAGATTTTAAGTTTAAGATAGCCGGCAAGAACTATACCACTAAGGTTGTTGAGGAAGAAGGAGGCTCTTTGCTGGTAACAGTTAATGGCAAGACCTATCAGGTTGAAATGCCTGGTCGCACACCTGCGCCCAAACCCGTTATCCGTCCTGCCGGTGGCGTTGCCGCCGCTCCCGTTGCCGCTCCTGCCGCTGCCGCTCCCGCAAGCGACACCACCGTTGTGGCTCCCCTGCCCGGAACCATTACAAAGGTTGTGGCCAAGGCCGGCCAGAAGGTGAAGAAGGGCGATGTGCTCGTTGTAATGGAAGCCATGAAGATGGCCAATGACATTGTGGCCGAAGCCAACGGAACCGTTAAGGCTGTGAGCGTATCAGAAGGCCAGAGCGTAAACCAGGGCGATGTGCTGGTTGAGTTCCAGGCAGACGCTGTTGCCGCTCCCGTTGCCGCCGCTCCCGTTGCCGCTCCCAAGGCTGCTCCCGCTCCCGCCGCTGCTCCCGCTCCCAAGGCTGCTCCCGCAGGTGCCAATGCCGTAACCGCTCCGCTGCCCGGAACCATTACCCAGATTCTGGTGAAGGTGGGACAGCAGATCAAGGCTGGCGATACCGTTGTGATGATGGAAGCCATGAAGATGGAGAACAGCATCACCGCCGAATACGATGGTACAGTAAAAGCAATATTGGTACAGCAGGGCGCTCAGGTTCAGAGCGGAGAAGCCCTTGTTGAAATGGCGTAATGAATTATGAAGAATAGTGTTAAGTTTTTCGGCGTTCTGGCACTTATGCTTTTGATGGCTGCTCCTGCAATGGCGGCAGACTTCAATATGAGCGATGCGCTCGCCAAGTTCTGGAACGATATGGGCATCACATCCTTCTTCGTTGGAGAGGGTTGGAAGAATGCCGTAATGTTGGGCATCGGATGTTTCCTGCTTTATCTTGCCATCAAGAAGGAGTATGAACCCCTGTTGCTTTTGCCCATTGCCTTTGGTATGGTGCTTACGAACCTGCCCGGAGCCGGAATGTTCCACACCGAGATGTGGAACAATGAGTTCCTGAATCCGGACAGCCCCTATTATCACAGCTATCGCCACATCATGGCCGAGGGAGGACTGTTGGATATCCTCTACATTGGCGTGAAGGCCGGTGTCTATCCCTGTCTCATTTTCCTGGGCGTGGGTGCGATGACCGACTTCGGTCCCCTGATTGCCAACCCCAAGAGCCTGCTCTTGGGTGCTGCCGCACAGCTCGGTATCTTTGCCACCTTCCTGGTAACACAGATCGACATCTTCGGCTTCCTTCCCAATGAGGCCGCGTCAATCGGTATCATCGGTGGCGCCGACGGTCCCACCGCCATCTTCCTTACCACCAAGCTGGCTCCCCACTTGCTGGGTCCCATCGCTGTGGCCGCCTACTCTTACATGGCGCTGGTGCCCGTAATCCAGCCCCCCATCATGCGCGCGCTCACTACTAAGAAGGAGCGTATGATCCGCATGAAGCAGCTGCGCACCGTCACCAAGAAGGAAAAGATCGTATTCCCCATTGTAGTGGCCATCGTGGTGTCGCTCATTCTTCCCTCTGCAGCCTCTCTTATCGGCTGTCTGATGCTGGGTAACCTGATGAAGGAGAGCGGTGTGGTTGAGCGTCTGAGCAAGGCCGTACAGAACGAGCTGAACAATATCGTGGTAATCTTCCTCGGTGTAACCGTTGGAGCCACTGCCACAGCCCAGTCATTCCTGAACTTCCAGACCCTCAGCATTCTTTGCGTGGGTATCGTAGCCTTTGGCGTAGGTTCTGCCGGTGGTGTGTTGCTGGCCAAGTTCATGAACCTGTTCCTGAAGGAGAAGATCAATCCGCTGATTGGTTCTGCCGGTGTGAGCGCCGTGCCTATGGCCGCTCGTGTAAGCCAGGTAGAAGGTCAGAAGGCCGATCCCCGCAACTTCCTGCTCATGCACGCCATGGGTCCCAATGTGGCCGGCGTGATTGGTTCTGCGGTGGCTGCAGGTATCCTGCTCAGCTTCCTCGGATAATTTTTGTAGAAGAAAACTATTTTTTTTCATGTAAATAGCATTTTAAGTTGAAAATCGAAACTGCAGTCTTGTGTTTGTGCGTGAGCATTGGCCTTGTCTGCAGTTTCACTTTTTTTATATCTGTCTATGCAACCCCTTTCCCTTTACCAACTCAATGCCCTGGTGCGCGATGCCGTGGAACAGACCTTCCCCGACACGCTGTGGGTCGTGGGGGAACTGAGCGAGGCACGCCAGGCCGGAAACGGCCATTTCTATGGCGAAATCATAGAAAAGGACGCAGACGGCCGCAACGTGCTGGCACGGGCGAGAATCCATTGTTGGGCGCGGCAGTATAACATTCTGCGTCTGCGCTTCATGCAGGAGAGCGGACAGGAACTGCGGGCCGGGCTGCGGGTGTTGCTCCAGGTGCAGCTCACCTTCCACGAGGCCTACGGCTATTCGCTCAACATCACGGACATTGACGCGTCCTACACCCTGGGAAGCCTGGCGCAGCAACGACGCGAAATCCTGAGACGGCTCGACGAGGACGGCATCCTGCATGACAACCAGAGCCTTCCCCTTCCGCCGCTGACGCAGCGTATTGCCGTTGTCAGCGCGTCCACCGCTGCCGGTTATGGCGACTTTTGCCATCATCTGCAGCACAATCCTTATCATTTCCGCTTTTCCGTGCAGCTTTTCCCCGCCGTCATGCAGGGACAGCATGTAGAGGAAAGCATCCTTTCGGCCCTTCAGCAGATTGCCGATGAGACCGAAGAGTGGGACGTGGTGGTCATCATCCGCGGTGGGGGAGCCGTGGCCGACCTCGCCTGCTTCGACACCTATCACCTTGCCGCCGCCGTGGCGCAGTTCCCCCTTCCCGTCATTGTGGGCATCGGACACGAGAGGGACGAGACGGTGCTCGACTATGTGGCGCACAAGTTTGTGAAGACCCCGACGGCGGCCGCTGACTTCATCATCGGCAACCAGACCGCGCAACTCACCGCGCTCGACCGCTTCTCTGCCCGCATCCACGATGCCGCCACGCTTGCCCTTCGCAACCGTCAGGACAAGCTCCGCAACGTATCGGCGCGCATGCCCCTTGCCGTGCTGAAATACACCTTCGGCTGCAACCACCGCCTGCAACTGATGAGCCGCGCTCTTTCCACCGGCGCAAGCAGTGCCCTGGTGAATGCCGCACACGATGCCGACCGCCTTTCGCAGCGCCTCCAAGCCGCCGTTCCGCTCATGCTCGAACGCCGCCGGCACAGCCTGGACCTGCTGGCGCAGAAGGTGGCGCAGAACGACCCCATCCGCATCCTCCGTCAGGGCTATTCCATCACCACCGTCCGCGGCAAGGTGGTTACCGATGCCGCACAAATCCAGCCCGGAGACAAGATACACACCCGTCTGGCACAGGGTGAGATAGTGAGCGAGTGCCAGGAAAAGAACACAAAAACCTCAGAGTAGAAGATTATGCAGAAGAAAATGACATACGAACAGGCCATGCAGCGCCTGGAACAACTTGTGCAGGAGATTGAACAGGGCACGCTGGGCGTGGACCACCTCATTGACAGGGTGAAGGAAGCGCAGACGCTGCTCCAGTTCTGCCGCAACAAACTGGTGCAGGTGGAGAAGGATATAAAGGAAATTTTGCCCGACGAGGACAAATAAACACTTTTCCGCCAAAAAAACGGGATAATCGTTGTTCTACTGAACGAAATGATGTAATTTTGCACCCGCTATGAACCGGGCGCAAAGCCCCGGCAGTATAAATAGGAAATAAAAAAGATTGAATATATGAGCGAATTAGATTGGTCCAACATCGGTTTTGGATACCACAAGACCGATTACAACGTGCGCTGTTACTTCCGTAACGGAGCATGGGGCGAGATTGAAACCTGCAGCGAAGAAACCATTCCCATGCACATGGCAGCCACCTGTCTCCACTACGGACAGGAAGCCTTCGAAGGCCTAAAGGCATACCGTTGCCCCGACGGCAAGGTGCGTGTGTTCCGCGTGGACGAGAACGCCGCCCGCCTGCAGAGCACCTGCCGCGGCATCCTCATGCCCGAGGTGCCCACCGAACTCTTCATCAGCATGGTGGAGAAGGTGATCCGCCTGAACGAACGCTTCATTCCCCCATACGAGAGCGGAGCATCCCTCTACATCCGTCCCCTGCTGCTCGGCACATCGGCACAGGTGGGCGTACACCCCTCAGAGGAGTACATCTTCCTCATCTTCGTAACCCCCGTAGGTCCCTACTTCAAGGGAGGCTTCGCCGCCAACCCCTACGTCATCATCCGCGAGTATGACCGCAGCGCACCCCTCGGCACCGGCGTGTACAAGGTGGGCGGAAACTATGCCGCCAGCCTGCGTGCCAACAAGATGGCGCACGACTTGGGTTACAGCTGCGAGTTCTACCTGGACGCCAAGGAGAAGAAGTACATCGACGAGTGCGGAGCCGCCAACTTCTTCGGCATCAAGGACAACACCTACGTCACCCCCAAGAGCACCAGCATCCTGCCCAGCATCACCAACAAGAGCCTCATGCAGCTCGCCATGGACATGGGCATGAAGGTGGAGCGCCGCCCCATTCTGGAAGAGGAACTCTCCACGTTCGAGGAAGCCGGCGCCTGCGGAACGGCAGCCGTCATCAGCCCCATTGCCAAGATTGACGACCTGGACACCAAGACCAGCTACGTCATCAGCAAGGACGGACAGCCCGGTCCCGTCTGCACCAAGCTCTACAACAAGCTGCGCAACATCCAGTATGGTGTGGAGCCCGACGTTCACGGCTGGACCCGCATCGTAATCGAATAAGAAAACTTACCTACTATATTATATACATCGGCGGTGCGCCCCTTCCAGGGCGTGCCGCCAAACTTTTTAGACCCCACGCCCTTTCCTCCGTCGCACAGAGGACTAATAACTAACGGCCAACACAACGCAATATCATCCTGAATTTAGCATTATGTCATCCTGAATTTAGTTCAGGATTTCACCGCAAGCGAGGTGGCAGCTCTGCGTCCGGAACGGGTGGTGCAGTCCATGAAGGAGGAAAACGAGAATTACATAGCCACGCGCGTACTGCGCACCGAGGAGCGGATGAACAAGCAGGCCCGGGCGCTTTTCAACGCTCGCCAGCAGACCGATGCGGCCTACCGCTCCTTTGTGGAGATGGTGAATGCCTTTGCCGTTGTGGAGGGCGATGGGGGATATGCCGACTTCATCGCTTACATGAACACCCTCATTTCGCAATACAAGAAAGAGTTCCTTACCCGTAGTGCGGCCTCGTCGTCCGATGATGAGGAGCATCTGCCAGACGCGGGCGACGGACAAGGTGCGGAGACGGAAACGGCCTCCGGCGTGGAACCCTAACGCAAGCCAGGCTCTTTTCCCATGACAAATTCCAGCACGCCGCCATTCGTAATCTCTTCATGGGTTATCCAAAGGCGGTCCAGGGACTTGCCGTTGAGTGACAGGGATTGGATGTAGACGTTTTCCGGCGAATTGTTCCTGGCGATGATGGTGAAGGTTTTTCCGGGGTAGTATTCCTTGTCCAGGCAGATGGTCACCTTGTCAAACACGGGGCTTGTGATTTCATAGCGGTTGTTTCCGGGACAGATGGGGTGGAAGCCCATGGATGCGAGGATGTACCATGCCGACATCTGGCCCACGTCCTCGTTTCCGCACAAGCCGTTGACGGTTTCGTTATAGGCTTTGTCGCAGATGCGGCGGGTCCAATACTGGGTCAGCCAGGGTTTGGATGTGTAGTTGAGCATGAAGGGCACATGGTGGTCTGGCTCATTGGGGTGGTTGTAGAAGTCGCCCCACATGAAGCTTGAGTCGGCCCCCTCGAAGAATGCGGTCAGTTCCTTTTCGAAATACGCCTCGCCCATCAGGCCGATGAGGCCTTCCATGTCGTGGGGCACAAACCAGCCTTGCTGGTAGTTGTTGCTCTCCACGCATCCCTGGTTGTGTACGTTGCGGCCTTGCCAGGGCATCCATGTGCCGTCTGCCATCCGTGTGCGGAACCAGCGCACGCTGTCGCACCACACACTGCGGTACGACTTTGATTTCCGCTCGAAGGCATCCGCCCCCTCCTCATCGCCCGTGGCGTGGAGCAGCGTGCTCATGCACCAGTCGGTATAGGCGTATTCCAATGTCATTGACAACGATCCCGGGGTGAATCCGTCCTCGTTGTTGGAGAATTTGTTGACGGTGTTCTGGGCATATCGCACGGCCTTCTTCACATCGTAGTTGCGTATGCCTTTCTGATAGGCGTCGGCAATGACGGAGACGGCGGGGTTGCCCAGCATGCATCCGGAATAGGAATTGAGGAATTCCCAGCGGGGAAAGTATTCCCGCTTGCTCAGCTCGGCCATTTGTACCAGCGAGTTTATTTCGTCATTGACCATGCGCGGGTTGATGATGGTCTGCAGGGGAAACTGGCTGCGGAACACGTCCCATCCGCTGAAGATGGTGCGATAGACAAAATCCTTGGCCAGGTGGGTCTTTCCGTCTGCGCCTTGATAGGCTCCGTCGGCATCGGAGAAGCAGCGCGGGTCAATCATCGTATGATACAAAGAGGTGTAGAACAGCGTCTTGTCTCGCTCTGTTCCCTCTACATGGATGCTCGAGAGGGCCTGGTTCCAGCGGTCATAGGCCCGCCGGCTCACCGCGTCGAAGTCCCAGCCGGCAATGTCGCTCTGGAGGTTCTTGGCGGCTCCTTCCATGCTTACAAAGGAAATGCCGCACTTGAGCAGCACCTGCTCGCCCTCTTCGGTGGGGAACTCGGTGTAGAAGCCCAGGTGCTTTCCCTGCGCGCTCTTCTGCATGGGGAGCACCTTGGCGTTCTTGATGTATTCGAAGTAGGCGGGGTTGTCGTTGGAGGCGTTCTTTCTGTCGGCCTCGTCGGGGATGTCCGCGCTCCATACGCCGAAGTTCTTCAGCGGCTTGTCAAAGCAGCAGTGGAAATAGACCGTGTAGTCGGCTTTCCCTTGTCCGTCGCCCCAGCCGCCGGTGTTGGGCGTACATTTCATCCAGCCTTTGATGGTGTGGTTGTCCACCACCTCCACGTATTGCTCTGTGGAGCTGCCTCCGATGCGGCGTGCCAGGTCAATCTGGATGCGCGACGTGTCCGATTTCGGATAGGTGAAACGGATGATTCCCGAACGGGGGGCGGCGGCCAGTTCCGCCTGAATCTGGTAGTCGTCAAGCATCACCGTGTATTTGTGTGCGGAGGCCTGTTCCCGTTCGTGTGAGTATCGCGAGCGGTAACCGCTTTCGGGCTCTTCTTCCGTGCCCTTGAAGGTCTTCAGCGTGCCGGTTGTCGGCATCACCAGGAAGTTGCCCAAGTCGCCATACCAGCCCACTCCGCTCATGTGTGTGAAGCTGAATCCTTCGATGGTTTTATGATGCCATGAGTAGCCCGAACCGTTGTCTCCGCCGGTTTTGGTGTCCGGACTCAACTGGACCAGGCCAAACGGAGTGCACACGCCCGGAAACGTTTTTCCCAGGCCGTGGTACGAGCCTTTGAACTCGTCAAAGGTGGTCGCTCCGATAATGGGGTTTACATAATCTGCAGGTTTTTTCTCTGTCTTGCAGGCGGTCAGGCATAATGTGACCAACAGCAGAAAAATGTTTTTCATATTCATGTACGATTATATATTATATTCGGGTTGTCATCTGGGAAGGGGAGGGGGAGAGTTCCATGCGGATGTAGTCCTCGCCAAAGATGAAGAGGGCGCCGTTGTCTCGGAAACCGAGCGAGGTGTAGAGCCGGTGCGCGCCGTCGTTGTCTGGTGCGCAGGCCAGTGTGACGGTGCGGTGCATGCCAAGCCCCACCTCTATGCCGTGCTGCATGAGCATGCGGGCGATGCCTTGTCGGCGGAACTGGGGCCACACAGCCATGCTGTCCAGGTAGAATTCGTGGGGTTGGGTTTCGGGGTCCATCTTGTCCACGTCGAAGCGGATCAGTTCGCTCACCATGGAGAAGGTTACCCTGCGCCGGTGCAGATAGTCGTCGCCGGGATAGGCAATCAGTCCGCCTGCGGTTTGTCCGTCGGCGGTCTGCACAAGGGTGCAGTGGCGGTAGGAGTAGAGGGTGTCATCGTGCAGCGCCACTTGTCGTAGCAGTTCCATGCGCCTGCGGTCTGCGGTCGGAATCTCGTTTCCGTTGGCAAGGCATCGTTCCATGATGTCGTCGCCCAGCGCTTCGGCCATGATGAGGGCCACTTGCGGGGCGTCTTCAGGTGCTGCTTTTACCAGGCGAAATTCTGTCATGATGGGCGGTGAGCGATGAGCTTTGAGTAGTGAGCAGTGAGTGATGAGTGAAAAAAGAAAATCTGCGGAAAACTGTCGCATCTGTGTCATCTGCGTGCCGTCGGATTTAAAGTTCGCATCTCACAGGGAGGTCAGACCAGGCATTCGTCCAGCTGGCGGATGATTTCTTCCTGGTCCATGTTCTGTCCGATGAACACGATTTTCTGCATGCGGTCGCCGTATTCGGGATCCCAGTCGCGGCGCAGTCCGGCATCGCGCTCCAGCATCATCTGCAGCTCTTCCTCGGGCATGGTGGCGTACCATTGTCCGGCATTGTGCATCTGAATCTGCTTTCCGGCCTGCTCAAAGACATAGCAGGTGTCCTTCTCGCCGCGGAAATAGCAGATGCCCTTGGCGCGAATGATGCTGCGGGGCCAGTTGCGTGCCACAAAGTGGTCGAAGCGGGAGAGGTCCATGGGGCGGCGGCGGTAATAGACAAAGGTGCCTATGCCATATTCCAGCGCCTCGCCATCGCCGTGGTGATGGTGGTGGCAGTGGCAATGCTCGTCGTGGCAGTGGTGGCCGTCGTGATGGTGATGGTGGTGGTGATGATGTTCATGTTCATTGCCATCTTCATCCTCATCTTCCTCTCCGTGGTAGTTCTCTATCTTGCTGATCCAGGCAGCCGAGGTGGCCACGCGCTCGAAATCGAACATTCCGGTGTGGATGATTTTCTCCAGGGGCACGTCGCCGAAGTTGCAGGGGATGATTTCTGCGTGGGGCTGCAGGGCGCGTATGATCTGGCTTACCCTTTCCAGTTCGGAGGGTGATACCAGGTCGGCCTTGTTCAGCAGCACGATGTTGCAGAATTCTATTTGTTGGATAACCAGGTTCTCTATGTCGTTTTCGTTCAGTCCGGGGCGCACGAGGCCTTCGCCGCAGTCGAACTCGCTCTGCATGCGCAGGGCGTCCACAACGGTTGCGATGCAGTCTATGCGCGGGATACCGTCTTCGGTGTACTTCGGCTCCATGCTGGGGATGGAGCAGATGGTCTGGGCGATGGGACCCGGCTCGCAGATGCCGCTGGCCTCAATGACGATATAGTCGAAGCGCTGCATGGAGATGATGTCGTGCAGCTGTTCCACCAGGTCCATCTTCAGCGTGCAGCAGATGCAGCCGTTCTGGAGCGCAATCAGGCTGTCGTCCTGCTGGTCCACAATCCCGCCTTTCTGAATGAGGCTTGCGTCAATGTTCACCTCCCCGATGTCGTTCACGATTACGGCAAAGCGGATTCCGTCCTGGTTGCTCAGAATGCGGTTCAGAAGGGTGGTCTTTCCGCTGCCCAGGTATCCGGTGAGCAGCAGCACGGGAGTTTCGTAGCGGTTCATCTGTGCTTGGGTGTTTCCTTATTATATTATTTATGTATGCCCACAATGGTGGTGGGTGCCTTTTCCAGATTGCGCTTGTCGGTCTGTGTGACCACGCGTGCGGCAAGCTGGAGGAACGCCTGTCCGGTGGGGTTGGTGGGGTTGAGCGCTTCGGGGGTGCCGTCGTCGCCGTTCTGGCAGATGCTCTGCACCACAGGAATCTGTCCCAACAGGGGTACGTCCATCTCCTCGGCAAGCTGCTTCACGCCCTCGCGGCCGAAGAGGAAATACTTCTCGTCGGGATGTTCAGCGGGGGTGAACCATGCCATGTTCTCCACCAGTCCCAGTATGGGCACGTCCACCTTCTCGTTCTGGTACATGTTGATGCCCTTGCGCGCGTCGGCAAGCGCCACTTGCTGGGGTGTGCTGACAATGACGGCTCCGGTAATGGGAATGGTCTGCACCAAGGTGAGGTGGATGTCGCTGGTTCCGGGAGGGGTGTCCAGGATGAAATAGTCGAGGTCGCCCCAGTTGGCGTCGCCAATCAGCTGTTTCAGCGCGTTGCATGCCATTCCGCCTCGCCAAAGCGTGGCTTGGTCGGGGTCTACAAAGAATCCGATGCTGAGCACCTTCACGCCATATTTCTCTATGGGGACAATGAGGTCGCGGCCGTTGATGTGCTCGCTGTAGGGACGGGCATCGGTCAGCTGGAACATCTTGGGCACGCTTGGTCCGAAGATGTCACAGTCCAGCAGTCCCACTCTGTGTCCCAATCGTGCCAGTGCTACGGCCAGGTTTGCGGCCACAGTGCTTTTGCCCACACCGCCCTTACCGCTGCTCACGGCAATGATGTTCCTTACCCCCGGCAAGAGGTCGGGCAGGTCGGGACGCGGTGCCTGCAGGCTTTTTGTCTTGATCTCCACTTCCACGTCTTTGCTCACATAGGCATGGATTGCCGCCTCGCAGGCTTTGACCATAGACTTGAGGAAGGGGTCGGTGGGTTTGTCAAAAATAAGGCTGAAGCTGACGTGGAGACCGGCAATGCGCAGGTCGTCCTCCACCATATTCATCTCCACCACGTTCTTGCCCGTGCCGGGATAGCGTACCGTGGCAAGGGCGTCCATTATCTGTTTGGGGTATAAAGTCATGTGCTGTTATTTTGCTGTTTCTTTTCCGCTCCGCTTGCTGCGGTTGTAGCTGCGGTATTCGTCAAGGGGGATTTCTACGTCCGGCTCTTCAAGTTTGCCGTCCTGGGGCAGGCGGAAGCGCAGGTATTTGATGTCTATGCCGCGGTCGCGCCACATTCCTTCATAATAGGTCTGGAAGGAACGCGCCTCAAGTGTCTCTTCGCTCTCTTCGGCATAGAGGTTGCGTGTGCAGACTTCGGCAGGCAGGTTGTTCGCTTTGAGCATTTCTTCGGTGTAGGTGAACAGGAAGTTGCTGTCCGTCTTCAGGTGTACAAGTCCCTTGTCGGCCAGGAAGTGGCGATAGCGTTCCATGAAGTAGGTGCTGGTGAGGCGTTTGGTGGCCTTCTTCATCTGCGGGTCGCTGAAGGTACACCATATCTCGCTTACCTCGCCCGGGGCGAAGAAATGTTGTATGAACTCGATTTGTGTGCGCAGAAAGCCTACATTGGGCATCTGGCGGCGCAGGGCTTCCTGGGCGCCGGTCCACATTCTGGCTCCCTTGATGTCTATGCCGATGAAGTTTTTCTCGGGGTACAGCCCGGCCAGCCCTACGGTATATTCGCCTCTTCCGCATCCCAGTTCCAGGACAATGGGGTTGTCATTGTGGAAGAAGTCTTGGTGCCAACGTCCTTTTAGGCTGAACTCGCCCTGCTGGAGCACGGCAAACGGGCATTCTACCACCAGCGGGTTCTTTTCCATGTCGGCGAATTTCGCCAGTTTTCCTTTTCCCATGGCTTATTTCTCAAAAGTGAATGTGGTTGAACCGATGTTGCGTCCGTCAGCAAAGATGTCCACACGGTATGCACCGGCGCTGAGGGTCTGTGTCACATCCCACCAAACCTGGATGCTCTGCTCCTCTCCTGTGTATTCAATGTCCTTGCGGATACTGAATTCCAACTGACGGTTTTCATATTCAAACGTGCCGCCTTGGGTGAGCACTTCGCCGGTGGGGGTGGCAATGCGGATGTAGATGCTGCGCACACCGGTGGCGGTGGTTACGTTGCGGGCAATGTTGAAACCGATGGCAAATTTCTTCACGTCCTTGATGCGCTTGGCTTTCTTTCCGCGCTTGTTGCGGCCCTCTGCCCAGATGCCTGTCGCATCCAGCTGGCTGGCGATGTCCACCTTCTCTGACAAGGCTTCGTTCTCCGAACTCAGGTTGCTGATGTGCGCCTTGGCCTGTCTGTTCTGGGTCTTCAGGTTGTCGTTCTCGCGTGAAAGCTGCTGGTTCTCGCGGTTGAGCGAGTCAATCTGCTGTACAAAGCTGCGCAGTACCTTGCGCAGGGTGGCCAGCTCTTTCTTCAGGCGCATGATTTCGGCGGCGTTGCTGCTCTTTACCTGCTTCAGTTCGGCCAGCAGCTCTTCTGTGCGCTGCTGTTCTTTCTCCAGCTGTGCCACAAGCGAGTCGTTCTTGATCTGCATCTTCATCTCGTTGTACTGCATGGCAAACTGCTCGTACTCGTTTTCCATCTCGCGTTTGTCCATTTCGGCCAGTTCAAGCATCTGCTGGCTTTCAATCTTCTGTTCGTGCATTCGGGTCAGCAGGAAGCCGATGACACCGACTAAAATGATAAGGGCGGCTATGACAAAGCCGATAACCGTGTTTTTGTTCATATTCTTCATGTTCGTAAATCTTTCGTTTTGATAATTATTTTATGCAAAGGTACGGGAAAAGTTTTGTACATGCAAAGAAATGCCGTATCTTTGTTGCCGTAATTTGAATTCGACAACGCTCATAATATAATATAATGTGCGCTTGCGCGTTTTCGAATGACGTTTTTGGGGATCGCTGTCCGCAGGTCTGTCCGCGTTTTTTTCGCAGAAGGAACGTCTGGTTTGATGGTATCACTCTTAAATGTGCGCAAGAATGTCAAGTTTGATTCACAAACAAAAGGACGGAAAGTAGGGTTGTAGACGTTCTTGAGCGGTAAGGTGTTGAAAATGCGCACGTTTTATGTTTTAAGTTTGAGTTTTGGGAAACTTTTTCTTCAATTGATGAAAATTGAAGGCTGAAAATCAATAAGATATAAAAAGTTTTGGGAAACTTTCTCTGTTTTGAATAGTTAAAAGTTGTTCAAAATGGAGAATTTTTATATACTTTTCTTTGCTGTTTATAGGCTTTTTTATACCTTTGTAGTCACGAATCAATAAAACAATCCAGATATGATACAGACAGTAGTTAAAAGAGACGGCCGCATTGTCGGCTTCAATGAGCAGAAGATTGCGGCAGCCATCCGCAAGGCCATGATCACCACCACCGAGGGTGAGGATGAGGTCCTCATCGGACAGATTGCCGACCGCATTTCCATGCGTGGCAAGAGCCAGATGACGGTGGAGGACATTCAGGATCTTGTGGAGAACGAGCTGATGAAGAGTGCCCGCAAGGATGTGGCTAAGGCTTATATCAAATACCGCAACGCACGCAGCGTGGCCCGTAAGGCCAAGACTCGCGACATCTTCCTTGAAATCATCAATATCAAGAACAATGATGTTACCCGCGAGAACGCCAACATGAATGCCGACACACCAGCCGGTATGATGATGAAGTTCAGTAGCGAGACCACCAAGCCCTTCGTGGACGACTATCTGTTGAGCGAGGAAGTGCGCGATGCCGTGCGTGGCAACTATCTGCACATCCATGACAAGGACTATTATCCCACCAAGAGCCTGACCTGTGTGCAGCATCCTCTGGACAAGATTCTGCAGAACGGATTCCAGGCCGGACACGGAGAGAGCCGTCCAGCAAAGCGCATCGAGACCGCCAGCATACTGGGCTGTATCAGCATGGAGACCGCACAGAACGAAATGCACGGCGGACAGGCCATTCCTGCGTTCGACTTCTATCTGGCCCCCTATGTGCGCTACTCTTATATAGAAGAGGTGAAGGTGCTTGAAGACCTCATGGGCGAGGACTACAGCGAGCTGTACGAGGCTCCCATCGATGACTATCTGAACATCTCTCTGGACGGCCTGCAAGGTATTGACCGCATCAAGCAGCACGCCATCAACAAGACAGTAGGCCGCGTTCATCAGGCCATGGAGGCTTTCATCCACAATATGAACACCATCCACAGCCGTGGTGGTAACCAAGTGGTTTTCAGTAGTATCAACTACGGAACGGACACCAGCGCCGAGGGCCGTTGTATCATCCGTGAGATTCTGCGCAGCACTTATGAGGGTGTGGGTAACGGAGAAACAGCCATCTTCCCCATCCAGATTTGGAAGAAGAAGAGTGGTGTGAGCTATCTGCCCACCGACCGCAACTACGACCTTTACAAACTGGCTTGTCAGGTTACCGCCCGTCGTTTCTTCCCCAACTTCATCAACCTGGATGCCACCTACAACCAGCACGAGAACTGGAAGGCCGACGACCCCGAACGCTACAAGTGGGAGTGTGCCACCATGGGTTGCCGCACCCGCGTCTTCGACAACCGCTTCGGCGAGAAGACCAGTATCGGTCGCGGTAACGTGTCTTTCAGCACCATCAATATCGTGCGTCTGGCCATCGAATGTATGGGCATCAAGAACGAGGAAGAGCGCATCGCAGCCTTCTTTGCCAAGCTTGACAACATGCTCCAGGTTACCGCACAGCAGCTGCATGACCGCATGGAGTTTCAGAAGACAGCCTTTGCCAAGCAGTTCCCGCTGGTGATGAGAGTGCTTTGGAACGGTGCGGACAAGTTGGGCCCCAACGACACCATCGCTTCCGTAATCAATCAGGGTACGCTGGGTATCGGTTTCATCGGACTGGCAGAATGTCTTGTGGCACTGATTGGCAAGCACCACGGAGAGAGCGAGAAGGCTCAGGAACTGGGATTGAAGATCATTACCTATATGCGCGACCGCATCAACGAGTTCAGCGAGAAGTACCAGCACAACTACAGCGTGCTTGCCACTCCGGCAGAAGGCTTGAGCGGACGTTTCACCAAGATAGACCGTAAGGATTTCGGCGTACTGCCCGGCATCACCGACCGCGACTATTATACCAACAGCAACCATGTACCCGTGTACTACCACTGCACCGCACTTCATAAGGCACAGATTGAGGCTCCTTATCATCCTCTCACCGGCGGCGGACACATTTTCTATGTGGAGATTGACGGCGATGCCACCCACAACCCCGAGGCAGTAATGCGCATTGTGGACATGATGCACGAGTACAACATCGGATACGGAAGCGTGAACCACACCCGCAACCGCTGCATGGACTGCGGATACGAGAATGCCGAAAAGGAAATGAAGCAGTGTCCCAAGTGTGGCAGCAGCAACGTAGACCGCCTGCAGCGTATCACCGGTTATCTGGTGGGAACCACCGACCGTTGGAACAAGGGCAAGCTGGCCGAACTCAATGACCGCGTAATTCATGACAATTAGGATACTGAACATCCTGCATGACACCACAGTGGACGGGCCGGGATTCCGTACCAGCATATATTGTGCGGGCTGCCGCCACCACTGTCCGGGTTGTCACAATCCGGAGTCGTGGGATTTCTCTGCCGGTTATGAGGTGGAGACGGACCAGTTGATGCAGGAAATCACGGCCGACCCCTTTGCCGATGTAACCTTTACCGGAGGCGACCCCTTCTTCCAGGCCGAGGGATTTGCCGAGTTGGCAAGGTGCATCAAGGCCGAGACCACCAAGACAATATGGTGCTACACCGGTTTCCTCTATGAGTATCTTCTGGAGCAGCCCCGATACCGCACCCTCTTGGAACAGTTGGATGTGTTGGTGGACGGTCCCTTCATAATGGCACAGCGCAATGAAGACCTTCTGTTCCGGGGCAGCGCCAACCAACGTCTCATTGACGTACAGGCCAGTCTCAAAGCCGGGACTGTTGTCCCCTGGCAAAGGGAAACCTTAGGTCTGCTATAAAGACGGCCTATATATAATATAAAATATAAAAAAGCAGAAAAGGATGTTTGTCAGATATGGCAAGCATCCTTTTCTTATAGCGTTGCGATTGCTAATGCAAGGCATTGAATTGGCTATCGCAACGCGTTCCGTTGACGATTCCAACGCATTGCGTTTAGCATTGCAAGGGCATCCGTTTGGGGTGGGGGAACGCCCTCAGAAAATGGAGATTTATATGTCCAGAAAAACACATTATTGCAACAAAGTTGAAACATAGTGCTTAAATTGTTGTAGCACAGTGCTATAAAAGTATTTTCTCTGTGGTGAAGTTTTCGTTCCAACCGATGAAACGTACATTCCAGCCGATGAAACATACGTTCCAACTGATGAAACGTACGTTCCAACGGTTGGAACAAACGTTTTACCGTTGACAAAAAACTTTTTCAGTTAAGCTAAAAAACAGTTTTACTTGTATCTAAAAACAAATTTGATTCAGCCTCTGCTGTTTCCTCCTCTATTATGGTATGTTTAGACATGCGGGCAAAATCAAATCCATGAACACCTTTACTTTTGCAAAGACTTCCCTGATTCTGACTTTTACGGCTGATTTCCCCTTTTGGTTGGGCGCATCCTTGGCGTTGAATCCTATGGCATCAATGTCGTTATGACCGGCAAGGTAGATTGCTCGCTCATTCTGGAATCTCTGTGATATCACCGTGAAATTGGACAAGCCAAAGGTTTCCTTTGCATTGATGACCGAATCGTAGGTTCGCAGCCCTTTTTTGTCCAATGTGATTTTGTGGGCTGGTATGCCCCTTTTTATCAGATCTCTTCTCATATACTTCGGCTCATCATAGCTTTTTTCCTTGCCGTCCCCACTGATCAATATGCGACTGATCTTCTTGGCCTTGTATAGTTTTACGGCTGCGTCAATCCGATAAGTGTAATAGATGTTGGTCCAGCCATTTATTGTGGTGGGCGATGTGCCCAACAACAATCCAACTTCCTTGTAGGGTATGTCCTTTACATTGTCATATATCTTTCCTTTGCTATATTCTATAATTGTCAGGTTGCAGAATGCTATGATGAGCATCCCAAACAAGGGCGCAAGTAGGACTACTATAATTATTCGTTTCAGTATCTTCATTGCAGATTCTTTTTTACAAAGTTAATGATTTCATCCGACTTATTCACTAAAATGAAGTGTGTTTCTTCATCATCCCAATATAAATCAATAAAACATGGATTTACCATTTATATCGAGTTACATAAACAGAATCACATTGAGGTTTAAACATAACCACACATCCCACATTTGACACATCCTCTGTCCGATAAAAGATTTCTTTTGGGTTGTCTTCGCCAAAGCCCCATTCGTTTATTACGTTTCCTTTTGAGAGCGGATTTGATGCTTTCTCTGATGCCAACTTGCGGATTTCATCTCTAATGGAATCAGACAGCCCTTTAGGAAAATGTATTTTCAATTCTACATTATACTCTGTTTCTGCGGGGAAAAAGGTGACATAGTCGCATTTTGAGTTTACAATCTTATAACAAGGAAGTTGTATGCCGATGAGGTTGTCTAAAGCATCGTTTCCATTGAACTCATTATAAACCATATCTCTGAATGCTTCTTTCCGCATTTCGATGTCATTGTCTGTAACTGGTTCATACATGACGATGATGACGGCCGAAAACATTATGAATAGGATACTGAATAATAACCCCACAATTATCCATAATATTTTCAATGCAGTTTTTTTGATTCTTATACTCATAATAAAGTTCCAAAAGGTGTAGGGTGGTTTTAAAAAACTGAATTTTTAGAACCACCCTTATGTCCAATTTACCGTTATACAATCTTCATTCGCATTGTTCTACAAACCGTGCTATCAGTGCTTTATGTTTGTTGTACAATTGTGACCCTAAATCAATTACCTCTTTTAGAGAGTTACAGGTTACAAAACATTTCCCTTTATAATCCCGGACAATCTTAAAAGAACTACTTTCCACAAAGTTTAAACGGCTTGGTTTTTGTTTAGTCAAATCCGTTTCCGAATACACACTATAAGCACCCTTTTCTTTGACGTAATAGATGACCAGCTCTTTTTCAGAATCTGTAAATTTAATGGTTTGTTCAATCACTACATCATTAACTCTTTTAGTACTTTTCGTAGCACCAGACGCTGTAAATGTCATACTCATGAGCATAACAAACAGAATAGAAAACATCTTTTTCATAAATATCTCACAATTGATAATCTTCTCGTACATACTTCTGTTTATTTTTGATGTTGCAAAATTACCAATAATCCGATTTGTGAGAAAATAATAAGGTCTGCGTTGTATGAAACCAACCGATTGTTGTATGAACCAGGGATTATTCAAAATAGATAGGACAGCCCAATACATTTTTGTGCATGCTGCGAAGAAGAATTACATCAGGATATCTGCCTAATGCGAATAGGGTTACAGGACAGATCCACAGTTCCTCGTCCCATAACGGTCCTGCCACTTTGTAAAAAGCACCACCAGTAAGCGAGGAACTTTCTTTCTTTAATCTTGCACCACAGAAATACTGGGCCTGTCTCTCGGTGGCAATCATAAATTTTGCCACAACCCTGTCCTCACCGCGTGAATAATAGTCAATAAACTTAGCTGCACCACCCACCATCAGAGTATGCTCAAACAGTTCCTTGGGGAATCCTGGAACCTCGCAGTACCATTTTCTTCCAACCTTAATGAAAGTCAGTTCGTAGCAACCATCGCCGAAAAACCTGTGATGGATAGCTTTGAAAAGCACTGGTATAGCCTTGGTATAAGCAATACCCTTTTTGCAATTAGACACGACATTCTTGAAACAAGCTTTCAACTTATTCATCTTACTGAAAATTTAAGGATTAAAAAATGTGATATTTTGAGATTACAGCAGGCAAGGTCAGGCCTATAAGCGAAACAACCTCGGCAAGTTGTAAAACTCGATGCAAAGGTATGCAGAAAGTTTCACATCTCAAAAACAATAAGAAAATCAGCAAGATACAAACATTTGCATATATCAAATGTTTTTTGTATGGGAAGCAACAGTTATAGCATTCTAAACACCAGCCAGGGTATGATGTCTGCCCATTTCTTATGAGGATAATCGGCTATGTTGTGTATGTCGTGCCGCACTCCTTCGCGGTCGCGATAGTAGGAATAATCATCACCGCCTGTGATGTAAATGGCATCTATGAAACCATATTCGCGAAGTGCGTCTGCAAAGCTCCACATAGTTTCTTTGTGGCGTGTGGTGATATAGTACAGGCGGTCGGCAATCCTGCCAATTGCACAACGTTCCACTTTGCCATGCAGATGGAAACGGGGAGGAAGTTCGCCATTGCTGACGAGTACAAACTGACGGAAATAACTGCCACCCACCTCCATGGTATAATCCTTTACATCCTCATGGCGCGAGAAGCCAATCACATTATTGCCGTTTGCCATTGCCATATATCCCAGTCGATAGTTTGAGGCGGCATGCTCCTTGCCATTTGCCACTAATGAACTGAGGTATCTACCCTCGGGAGTGAAGTCTACACTGCGACAATAGAGATAAACAGACGCATCGGCAGTGTCGGGCTCTTGAAACTCTATTGTTCCTTGCACACCATGAATGGCATAGATGTCAAGTGCAACGCCAAGTATGCTGTCGTGGCTCGCCACCACCTCTGGAGTCTCGTTTGCCGCCTTGCGCTTTAGCTTCCTGATGTTTTCCTTTGGAGTAACAGAAATGGATATACCCAAGCGATTATAATGCGCCCAATATTTGTAGGTGGCAAAAGAGACAAAGAATACAGTCAACGAGGAGATGGCCATAATGGCATACCACATCCACTGGCTGAGGCGCGGTTTCTTGCCAACCGTCTTGGCGACAACCTCTTCCTCATCACGCTCGATGATAATGATCGGAGCCTCTGGCTGTTGTTCGTTTATCATTATTTCTTTATCTTTCTCCATTTGCCCCTCCTTTCTCCTCTGCCAATTGTTCCATTAGTTGTTTTAGTGCCTCGCGAGGCAGCCTCAGCGTCTTTATTTCATTGCTAAGCTGCTGTCCGGTGAACATCAACGTTTGGTCGGTGAGGTTTATCACAAACACATACCGTTTGTTCACGATTACGCTTCTGCCCACACGCACAAAGGTGTTGTTGTTAAGTTGCTTGAACACATCCTCGAAGAAATGCAGTTGGAATGTCATCTTCCTTGTGCGCCCATTGGTGAGTACAAGGTCAGAGTAATTGCCGTCAGCGCAGACGTAGACAATCTCGTCTGTACTGACGCGCACAAGTTCTGTAGAAGTCTTAATCTTCAGCCATTCCATTTTCTAACATTTCTTTCCTCTCTGCAAAAGTAGCAAAAAACATTGAATGGTACAAGAAAAACCTTTTTTTAGTGGTTTTCAGGTTCTTGTTTATTATTTGGTGTCCGGTAAAAATCAGGAAACATTTTTCCGAAACAACATTTCCCTGGACTGCCGACATGCTTGGTGTACATATGACATCATAGGAGGAATACTGCAGGATAAAGCTTAAAATGGCTAACCATATACGATTTGTCTGTTCTCATCTATCAAAGAGTTTTTTATCGGACACCAATAAAACCAGCCAAAACTCATCAGTTGTTCGCTATAGCAAAATCGGGTTCCATTGTAACCGAAGAGCGACGAAGCATATGACAAAAAGATGGCTTCATTAGCGCATAACAGTCTATTGGCTGATTTGGGCTAAACCCTAATACACAACAAGATACATTTACATATCCCTTGCATTGAATTGTAAACAGATTTACCCTTAAGCGTAAATCTGTTTACATAGAAAGGTAAGTCTGCTTACATCGAAGGGTAAATCCACTTACATCGTGATGTAAAAATTGGGGGTGTTCAGACTACATAAAAAAGCACTGAAATAGCCGAACAAAAGTACTGTTTATATGGAATTTGAGGTACTGGTAGCGGTGGTTCATCGTCTGATATGTTTTGGGGAGAGAAGAAGCGTGATAATAATATGACTTCATATAGAAGGAAAAGGTAACAATTGGTCGCAAACGAACAAGAAAACTATCGTTTTAACAAGACAATTGAAAATTTTCGGAGTTTTTTTTCATGATTATGAAATCCTTTTTGTAATTTTATGTCCAAATATTGACAATTCAATTTTGAAACAAGAGTATATGACTTCTAATTTCATTCAGACCTTACAAAAGAAACGTTGCAATTATAATCACCCAGATCAAGCAACGAGCCAAGCTAATAGTTTGATACTTCTATCTTCTGGCATCTATACAGAAGAAGAACGTTTTGTGTTTGAACTACTACAAAATGCGGTTGATGCTCATAATGATGTATTCGGTATTCTTAATGTTAGGATGATGATAGAAGGGGGTTATTTCGTTTTCATGCACAATGGTGATGCCTTTACAGAACGCGATATAGAGGGATTGTGTGATGTAGGAAACGGAAACAAAATGCAAGATGTGGAAAAGATTGGATACAAAGGTATCGGCTTTAAGTCCGTCTTTATGCGCTCGAGTAATGTTATCGTAGAGTCTGGAGGATATTGCTTCAAATTCGACAAATCCCATTGGGATAATCATTGGGATAAAAATTGGAATGTAGAAGAATTCGGTCCAAAGGATGATTTCAAGAAGTACCTGATGCCATGGCAAATCATCCCCATTGAAGCACAACCGCCTATTCAGATTGATTCCAAGGGATTTAACGTCGTAACTTATATCAAGATAAATGAGACCGCTACCTTAGAGAAGAAAATAACAAAACTATTGTCCAATAGTCAGTTCCTGTTATTCTTGAAAAGTAAAAACATCAGGATGGATTTTATTGTCAACGACCGGACAAAATCTTGGATAAGCAAGTTGCAAAACGATGATAAAGTTATTCTTTCTGCCAATGGAGTTGAAGAAAGTAGATGGCTCCTTTATGTCAATGATAAAGTTGAAGTTCCTTCTGAATTAAAGGAAGCGATAAGCAGCGACATCAACACTCCGGATAAGTTGAAAGATGTAAATACCTTTGATTTGTCTTTTGCCATAGCACTGGACAAGAATGGGAAATTAAAAAGATTAGATAAAGAGGAATCTATTGTTTACACCTACCTTCCTACTTCCTATCGATTTGGTACAGAAGGATTCCCTTTTTTGGTTAATGCAAACTTCATTACAGATGCCGGTCGTCAGCAATTGCATAAAGATTCAGAATGGAATAAATTGATATTTTCGAAAATACCTTCGGAATATCTTACTTGGATGAGCCATATTTCTACCAACCATAAAAACTACTGGGAGGTTTTACCTGAAAAGTCCTATGGCAGAGGTAATTCCTTAGAAACAATCTATGCAGACAATATGGAGCGTGCAATTAAAGAAATTGCATTTATTCCCTGCTTGCAAAATGCCAACCAAAAAGTATTAGTTTCAGAAGCATTTATGGATAGGATGGGAATAGCCGATGCTATTTCTGTCGATGCTCTTGTAAAACATATCAACAGGACATATTCACACTCTTTTGATATAAAAAATCAAATCAGCAATATTTGGAAGGGTAGTAAAATTCTTCATAGTTATGGTGTTTTCATTTTTGACAAGCAGAAATTAAAAGGGTTGTTTGATGACAAAATGGCTTTTGATACTATTTCATCAGAACTAGATGCAAAGCTTATAAATTATCTGTTTGATTATTATTTGCAGAATAAGACAGAACAAGAAGAATTAATTTCCATACTACAGACAACACGATTTTTGTTGGATGAGAACAACAGTTTATGGTTACCGGGTGAATTATTTTTCCCTTCTTCATATAAGGAACAAAATGCGTTTGCAGATAATGCAAAAATTTTACATCAAGACATTTATAATGCCATTAGTGTAAATAAAGAAATTGTAGATTGGTTGTCTTCATTGGGTGTAGAACATTTATCAGATGTGACTTTTATCAAGAATGTCATTTGCAAGAATGGATATATCACTAAAGAGAATGCAATAGAAGTAGTTCGTTTCTTGTTTTTGGTTAATAAGAAAATTAATATTTTTGAAGAAGTAGGCAGATATTATTTAGGGGATCTAAAATTTTTATCAAAGAATTGCAATTTAGCTTATGCACAAGATTTATTTTTAGGGTCCTTTTATAAGCCTGAAACAGATTTAGAAAAAGTATATGATGGGGATATTTATATATCAAATGATTATTGTAATAACGAAGATGTTTCAGAGTGGAGTCTTTTCTTGAAAAAATTTGGAATTAATGATACACTATCTTTAACTCCAGTCAAGCTGAATTGTACCAAGAGCTATAGTTTCTTGGAAGAACTAAAAACAAAGTTTGGTAAAGAATATAATGTAGGGTCATGGGGTAATCCTTTTTATTATTCATTTAGCTATTTTGAAATTAATTATGCACCCTTTGTACTTACAAGCGTATGTTCAAACGCTTTTCAGAAATTAATTTGGAGTACCATTTTAACAAATGAATATATCTCTAAAACGGATTATGTCAAAGGATCAGCAGGGTTTTGGCCAGCTTCCAGAACCTTTAAAGATCTTGATAAAGACAATTTTATAGTCTGGGCATTTAGAAACATTCAATTGTTTCCTTCATCTAACGGAAAAATGTTAAAGCCTTCTGAATTGTTTCTTAATACAGATGAAATTAGAAGTATTGGGGGAGCGTATTTACCTATTATTGACATTGATGGAACGATTCATGACAGTTGGCAAGAATTATTGCCACTAAGAAACACTATTAGTCTAAATGATTGTTTGGAGATTCTTACTAGCATATCTCATGACATCGATAATGTAGAAGAAAATAAAGAACGCATATGTAAGATATATCAAAGATTAATTGAATTAGATGCTCTGTCTGATAGCAATAGAACTAAAATAAAGGAATGGGCTTCATCTAATCTGATATTGTCAAAGGAAAATACTTTCATTTCACCATCCGAATTAAGTCACATTACTCTTGATGGATTTAATTCTAAAAATCGCGTTTATATTGGCAATCCGTCTAACAGAGATAAGATCATTGAATTACTTGCTTTAATGGGGGTTAAAATAATCACTTCAGAAAGTATAAAAACTGAATTTGAATCAGAAACAGAAAGTCATAAGCTTAAAAATATATTGATTGAAAAAGTTTCTGCCTTAGCACTATTGGCTTCAGGAGAAGATGCGGATGAAATTCTATATAAGAGTAACAAATCCAATTTGCTTGAATTGATAGGTCAGACCTATTTCTATCATTGTGAAAGGATAAGACTAACCTATGGTGATTCTAATGATGTCATGGAAAAGCATACTTTTGCCAATAAGAATGCATTCTATTACATTGGTGATTTACGTCCTGCGAATATTGAGCCTCTTCTGACCCCATTATGTAAATATCTTGGGATAAGAGGAAAAGAAAAGGAATTATTCATCATGTTCTTTGAGACCATGGATGGAATCAAACAGAATCTTAAGGACAAAGGATATAAAGTTGAATTAATAGAAGATGAACCTATTGTTGAAAGCGGTAACCTTCATATTACTTTGGACTATCATCCAAGTGAGTCAGCTCAAGAACGGAATACAATAACAGGTTTCAAGGGTGAAATTATTGTCTATGAAAAATTGATTTCAATGGGCTATCATCCAGAATGTCTCTCTCTTTCCACAAAGGATGACTATACTCATGAAATAACAATGAACGGGAAGACATATTTTTGTAAACCCAATTATGAGAAATATGATATATCATTCATGACTAATAATGGGGTGCAGGTGTTTGTAGAAGTCAAAGCCACAACATTGAACAAACAGTGCCAAGAAAATCTCCCGATTAGTTATCGGGAGTTAACAATGATTGAGGATTACAATGAGTCCGATGATAAATCGTATATAATTGTAAGAGTATTCGGTATTGATAAACCTGAGCAAGACATATATATATTTAAAGGTCACTTATTTAATGAATAATAGATATGAGTATTAGAGAATTATATTTGATACTTACCACATGGCACATACGCTTGCCATATTGGTTTATTGCATTGGTTGTAGTTGCATTTATTGTTCTTTTCTTCATGTTTTTGGTAATGTGGAGAAAAAAGGAACGATATAATAGATTGTACAAGACCGCTAGTAGCAATTTGAAAAAGTCTAAAGAAGAAATATTGTATGTTGCTTCAATGTGTAGTAGCAAGGAAGAAGAAATCGTAAAATTGAAAGAAACTATAGAAATAAGCAAGAAGCAGATACTAGATAAGGATGGCATCATAAGAGGATTAAACAGAAAAAAATCAATGCATGAAACTTCTTTAAATGAAAAGAATGAGCAATATAGAATTTGTGAGTCTGAAAAATTAGAACTATTATCAAAACTGCAGGCAAAAGAAGAAAATATTAGCAAATTGAACGGGACTATCACTTTAGCCAATGAAGAAACTCAAAAGATAGGGAAGGAGAAAAAACAGTTGGAAAGCCAATTAAAGAATACCCAAGAAATATTGAATCAAAGAATTAATCAGTTTGATGTTCTTGAAAAAAAATGTAGCCAAGCGGAATCTCAAAACAAAACACTGGAAAGTTCAAAAACACTCTTGGAAAAAGAAATAGATGAACTGAAAGCTACCATAAAGCAACAGGCAAATGCTTATCAGGCAGAAATAAGAAATCTGAACTTAAAGGTTGGCAGAAGAGATGAAAAAATTGAAAAATTGAATGAAGTCTCGAAAGTAGTCCAAAAGGAATTACAAGCAGTTCGAAATGAAAAGTCTATTATTGAGAATCAACTTCAAAATATTAAAGAAATACAGATGAAGAAAAGTCAGACAACAGATAACGACTTAAATATTATAGAAAAATTGGCCAAATGGTGAATTTCGAAAAAGAATACGAGAGACAGTACAATTATTCTATTATGGCACTAGCAATTAACATAAACGACCTGCTAAACAAGCAGAAGATAGAATCCAATCGAATTGAGTTCAAGAAGGGTTGGAATCCGGCAAGCATATACCATAGCGTATGTGCGTTTGCCAACGATTTTGACGATCTTGGTGGTGGCTACATAGTGATCGGTGTAGATACAGACGAAGCAACCGGAGTTGCTATTCGTCCCGTTGATGGAATACCAACAGAAAAGATTGATGGTATACTTCAAGAGATGGTGGGTTATAATAATAAGATTTCGCCTTACTATATGCCTCGCACTAGCGTTGAGGAGGTTGATGGGAAATCTGTGCTTGTGATATGGTGCCCAGCAGGCATCAATCGACCATATTCTGTACCGGAAAACGTAACAGCGAAGAGTAATACAAAGGAGTATTTCTATGTTCGGAGTGGCACAAGCAGTATCATTGCTAAAGGTGAAGTTCTTGATGAGCTGCGTGAATTGGCCAGCCGTGTGCCATTTGACGAACGTGGTAATCCCGACATCAAAATAGAAGATATTTCAACGCTGTTGCTGAGAGAATATTTAGTGAAGGTGGGTAGTAAACTTGCCAATGAGCTATACACAAAACCTCTCGAAAGTATCTTAGAACAAATGGATTTGTATGTTGGCCCTAAGGAAAATCGTATGCTCAGAAATGTGGCAGCAATGATGTTCTGTGAAGACCCAAGCAAATTCTTTAAGCGTACACAAGTTGAAGTGGTATATTTCCCAGAAGGACGATTGAATAATCCAAACAACTTATACGAAGGTCCTGTAATTAAGGGTTCCATCACGCAGATAATTGATAGGACTTTGGAATACTTGAATCGTATGCTTGTGATGCAGACGGTGATTAAACCTAAAGATAGTAGCAGAAGCCAAAAGTTCTTTACTTATCCATACCAAGCATTGGAGGAGAGTGTGACAAATTCTCTTTATCATAGAGATTATCGTGAATGGGAACCTGTGGTTATCACCGTAGAACCTCAAGGAATCACCATACAGAATGTAGGTGGTCCAGATAGAAGTATTTCGGCTGCCGATATTTCAAAATGCGAAATTTTGGTCTCTAAGCGTTATCGTAATCGCAGACTCGGTGAATACCTTAAGGAATTGGATTTGACAGAGGGTCGCAGTACAGGTATTCCTACCATTCAGAAAGTTTTGGAGAATAATGGTTCACCAAGAGCTACCGTAGTTACTGATGATGAACGAACCTTCTTTAGAATAACTATTCCTTGCCATGAAGCCGCAGGTAATATTATCGCTGACATAGCACATAAGGATGGTTCATTAAAGGCTTCTAAACGAGGTTCACTAAAAACTGCACTGCAAAGTACACCAGAAAGTGCACTGCAAACTGCACTCGAAAGTGGACTGAAAAGTGGACTGAAAAGTGGACTGAAAAGTGGACTGAAAAGTGGACTGAAAATATTGGAACAGATACAAAACAATCCCCAAGTCACATTGATAGAACTTGCGAAACAAACTGGTTATTCAAGAAGTTGGGTTGCAGAAACAATGAAGCGACTCCAAGAACAAGGAGTCATAAAGCGTGTCGGATCTGACAGAGCCGGTTATTGGGAAATTATAGGTAAATAGTAAAATTGGGATAAAGATGCTGTTAGGAAAAAAGATAAAAGAATTAAGAATGGAGAATGGAGTGTTACAAAGACAATTGGCCTCCCTTCTTGAAATTGACACCCCAATGTTTTCAAAGATTGAAAGGGGGGATAGACGTGCAAAACGCACTCAGGTAGTTCAAATGGCCAACTATTTCAATGTTGACGAAAAAGAACTTCTCACCCTTTGGGTAGCGGATAAAGTTCTCGATGCAGTAGAGGATGAAGAAGAATTGAAGTTAGAAGCAATCAAAGTTGCACAATCAAGCATCACATTGTAATTACAAAATACGGGAACTCTATGGTGTCAATTCATATAGTTTCCGTATTTGCATATCTGATCAATATAGGGAGCTCACAATTCTGACCTTACATCTGTTCCCCACATCAGTTTGGTGCGGAGGGTGCGGAAGTAGGAGCCTCGGGAGCGTTTGAGCACATGAACCTGATAGGGGGCCTTGCGGATGCTGAGGCGGGTGCCTTCGGTGCATGACTCGTTCTGTCCGTCTATGGCCACCAGGAAGTTGTGGCTGCGGCTTTCTACGGAGAGTTCTACCTCCATGTCGTCACTCAACGTGATGGGGCGTGCGGAAAGACTGTGGGGAGAGACGGGCGCCAGTCCCATGATGTGGCTGTCGGGGGCCATGATGGGGCCGCCTACGCTGAGGGCATAGCCGGTGCTGCCGGTGGGGGTGTTGATGATGAGGCCGTCGGCCTGATAGGTGGTGAGGTATTCGCCGTTGATGTCTACGCGGATGCTGATCATGCTGGAACTGTCGCGTTTGAGCACCGCCACTTCATTGAGGGCATAGGGATATACCTTGGGGCGTCCTTTTGAATAGGCCACTTGCAGTACGCTCCGCGATTCGGTGCGCAACGTGCCGTCGTAGATTTGTGCTATGGCGTCTTCGATTTCTTCGGGAGAGAAATCGGCCAGAAAACCCAGTCGTCCCATGTTGATGCCCAGGATGGGAATCTCCTTGTCGCCAACACGGCGTGCGGCTTCAAGGAATGTGCCGTCGCCTCCCATGCTGATGGCAATGTCTGCCTCGAAGTCGCTTCCTTGTATGAGTCTGTCGGGATGGATACTGATTTTCAGTTCGTTTACGAGGAAGTCGTAAAGCGGACGGTCTATCATGATTTCCGCGTTCCGCTCTTCAAGCAAGGCGAGAAGTTTCTGTATGGCGAGTGATTTTTTCCCTTGGAAGATGTTTCCGAATATGGCAAATCTGAGTGGGCTGTTCATATTTTATCCTCTTTTGGCGGACAAAGTTAATGATTTTTCTTAACTTTGCAGTGTGGAATTTTAAAAATCCAAATGAAATATGACGAAATTAAGTGTGAATATCAACAAAGTGGCCACAATCCGCAATGCCCGCGGCGGAAATAACCCCGATGTGTTGCAAGTGGCACTGGACTGCGAACGTTTTGGTGCACAAGGAATAACCGTGCATCCTCGTCCCGATGAAAGACACATTAGATATAAGGATGTCTATGACCTGAAGCCAAGGCTGACAACCGAATTCAATATTGAAGGACAACCATGCGAGTCATTTGTGGACCTGGTGTGCAAGGTGCAGCCCACGCAAGTGACGCTGGTGCCCGATGCTCCCAATCAGATTACGAGCAATGCCGGTTGGGACACCAAGCAGAACCTCTCCTTTCTGACAGATGTAACCGATGTGTTCCACAGTCGTGGCATCAGGGTGAGCATCTTTGTGGCGGCAGACGAGGAGATGGTGGCCTATGCCGCCAAGGCCGGTGCCGACAGAGTGGAACTTTATACAGAGCCTTATGCCTCGATGTATGCCAAGGACCGCGAGGCGGCCATCGCCCCCTTTGTGGTGGCGGCAGAGAAAGCCAAGTCGCTGGGGCTGGGACTGAATGCCGGCCACGACCTGAGTCTGGAGAATCTGGCGTTCATGCACGAGCGCATCCCCTTTATAGATGAGGTAAGCATCGGCCATGCCCTTATCTGTGATGCCTTGTATCTGGGCCTGGAAACCACCATCCAACGTTATCTGAATTGCCTGAAATAGTGGAATTAACCAAAAAACCTTTATACAAAATGATTTACGTATTTTTAGCTACGGGATTTGAAGAGATAGAAGCTCTTACCCCAATTGATATTATGCGCCGTGCCGGCCTGGAAGTGGTAACCGTTTCCATTACTGGAGACAAGACCGTAGTGGGAACCCATGGTGTGCTTGTTGTGGCCGATGCATTGCTCGCCGAAGTTGATTTTGCCGCGGCCGAGATGCTTGTATTGCCCGGTGGTCTGCCCGGTTCTACCAATCTTGATGCCTGTGCCCCTTTGCGCGAGGGCATCCAGAAGGCCTATGAGGCAGGAACGCCTTTGGCCGCAATTTGTGCCGCTCCAATGGTCTATGGACACATGGGGTTGCTTAAGGGCGTGAAGGCCACTTGTTATCCCGGTTGCGAGTCGCACATGGAAGGTGCGGAATATACGGCAGCCATTGTGGAGAGCGATGGCCAGTTCATTACAGGCCGCGGACCTGCTGCTGCATTTGAGTTCGGCTATACGCTGGTGGACCGCATTTTGGGCGAAGGCGCCAGCCAGCCGCTTCGTGAAGGAATGATCTACGCTCAGCTGCTGGCCTGATGGACAGATATGCGATTCTGGTGGCCGGCGGAAAGGGGCTGCGCATGGGAAGCGACATTCCCAAGCAGTTCCTCCCTTTGCGTGGGCGTCCGGTGCTGATGCACACGATTGATGTGTTCAGACGGACCTATCCCGATATACATATTATATTAGTACTTCCCCGCGAGCAGCAAGACTATTGGCGGCAGTTGTGCGGGCAGCATGACTATGATGTGGAACTTTGTGTGGCCGACGGGGGCGAAACCCGTTTCCATTCTGTCCATAACGGACTTTCCCTGATTCCTGATGACGCAAGGGGAGTGGTGGGTGTGCATGACGGTGTGCGCCCCTTTGTCTCGCCAGAGACCATTCGCCGTTGTTATGAGGCGGCAGAAGAATGTGGGGCAGTTGTGCCCGTGGTGCCCGTGGTGGAAACTGTAAGGCAAGTGTTGGCCGACGGAGGCAGCATGACGGTGGACCGCAATGCCTACAGACTGGTGCAGACTCCGCAGACATTTGACATACAATTGCTTAAAAAAGCATACGGCCAACCCTTTGACCCCTTCTTTACAGACGATGCGTCTGTGGTGGAGGCCATGGGACACCCGATAAAGCTGGTGGAGGGAAACAACGAGAATATCAAGCTGACGAATCCGGCCGACTTGAAGTTGGCAGAAGGGATGGTGTAGGATTTTCAGTGTGCCAGTGGGGGAGAAGATTCCATGCAAGACTTGAAGACCAAAGATATCGTCTATTTGCCAGGGGTGGGGCCGGCAAGAAGCAAACTGCTCAAAGAACAGCTTAACATCCACACCTGGCATGACTTGCTTTATTATTTTCCCTATAAGCACATAGACCGCACCCGCCTGTACCGTATCAACGAGCTTACTTCGGACATGCCTTTCGTACAGGTGAAAGGACGTTTCCTGAGCTTTGAGGAAATGGGTGCCGGAAGGAAGAAACGTCTGGTCGGGCATTTCACCGACGGGCAGTCGTTGATGGATCTGGTGTGGTTCAATGCCACCAAATATATTACCAAAACGATAAAACTGAACCGTGACTATATCATCTTCGGTCGTCCCAGTGTATTCAACGGCAGATTGCAAGTGTCTCATCCTGATGTGGATCCGGCAGAATCATTGGCGTTGGGAAAGATGGGCATGCAGCCCTATTATTCCGTAACGGAAAAGATGAAGAAGGCGGGGCTAAGTTCCCGTTCGCTGGAACATTTTACCCAGACCTTGTTCCAACAAATGCAGGAACCGATAGGGGAGACCTTGCCGGAATATCTGGTGAGGCAAATGTATCTGATGCCTCTCGGGCAGGCGCTGAAGTCTGCGCATTATCCCGAGACGGCCAATGAACTGTCGCATGCCATGCTCCGTCTCAAGTTTGAGGAGCTGTTTTATGTTCAGCTTTCCATCCTGCGCTATGCACGCGAAAGGCACTCCCTCAGGAGGGGAATAATTTTTCCTCGCGTGGGAGAAAATTTCCACACCTTTTACAACCACTATTTGCCCTTCCCCTTAACCGATGCCCAGAAGCGGGTGATCCGTGAGATGAGGACGGATATGGGCAGTGGGAAACAGATGAACCGTCTGCTGCAAGGTGATGTGGGAAGCGGAAAGACCTTGGTGGCGCTTTTGCTTTTGCTCATTGCTGTGGACAACGGCTATCAGGGATGCCTGATGGCGCCAACGGAAATTCTGGCTGAACAGCACCTGGAAACTTTTCGCTCTATGCTGAAGGATATGCCCGTTCGTGTGGAACTGCTGACGGGTATGGTCAAGGGAAAACGTCGAACGGCCGTCTTGGAGGGACTGCGGAATGGCGAGGTCAGCATCCTTGTCGGCACTCATGCCGTCATTGAGGATGCGGTTGGTTTCCAACGCCTTGGCTTGGTAATCATTGACGAACAGCACCGTTTTGGTGTGGCGCAGCGTGCCCGCTTGTGGAAAAAGAACACCGTTGCGCCCCATGTCCTGGTGATGACGGCAACACCCATTCCCCGCACGCTGGCAATGACGCTTTATGGCGATTTGGATGTGTCCGTGATAGACCAACTTCCTCCAGGACGCAAACCGGTTAAGACCTTGCACTGGTATGACAATGCTTCGGAAGGACTTTATCGCGACATCCACAAGCAGATACAGCAAGGACGTCAAGTCTATTTCGTTTATCCGCTGATAAAGGAAAGCGAAAAGATGGACCTGAAGAATGTGGAAGAAGGTTATGCACATTTGCAAAAAGTGTTTCCTGACTATCAGATTGGAATGGTGCATGGCCGCATGAAACCGGTTCAGAAAGAGGAGGAGATGCGCAAATTCGTGTCGGGACAAACACAGATTCTGGTAGCGACAACGGTGATAGAAGTGGGTGTGAATGTGCCCAACGCATCGGTGATGGTCATCCAGAATGCTGAGCGTTTCGGCCTGTCCCAACTGCATCAGCTCAGAGGACGAGTGGGGCGCGGTGCGGATCAGTCTTATTGCATCTTAGTGACTAATTATCAGTTGGGAAAGACTTCCACCAAGCGGGTGCAGATAATGACGGAGACGAACGATGGATTTGAAATTGCCGAGGCCGACCTGAAACTGCGTGGACCCGGAGACCTGGAAGGAACCAAACAAAGCGGAATAGCTTTTGACCTAAAACTGGCCAATCTTGCCCGTGACGGACAGATTGTGCAGCTTGCCCGCGACACGGCCACCAGAGTGCTTGATGAAGACCCCTCTTTGGCGCGTCCAGAGAACGCTTTGCTCAAAAAAACACTGGACGAACTCCGTGCAGACGAAATGAACTGGAGTTCAATATCATAAAAAGCAGAAAAAAGTGGAAATAATATAGGGGAAAAGTTGGTTAATTCCCTATTTTTCATTAACTTTGCACCCGAAAAGTGTTAAAATATCTTATTTTAGGCAGAAAAACAGGAAAAAAGCAGATGGAAAGAACATTGGTTTTGCTTAAACCCAGCACAATTGAACGTGCGTTGGTGGGCGAGATTGTCAACAGATTTGAAAAGAAGGGACTTCGTATCGTCGGCATGAAGATGATGCAGCTTACTGATGAAATTCTGGCGCAGCATTACGCTCATTTGGTAAAGAAACCGTTCTTCCCCATCCTTAAAGCCTCAATGATGAAGACTCCCGTAATAGCCATGTGCTTGGAAGGAGTGGATGCCATAGCTGTGGTGCGCTACATTACCGGCTATACCAATGGCCGCAAGGCAGATCCCGGAACAATCCGTGGAGACTATTGCATGAGCAACCAGCAGAACATTGTGCATGCTTCTGACTCGCCCGAAGCCGCTGTTGAAGAACTCAACAGATTTTTCCGTCCCGAGGAAATCTTCGACATGGGCGATTTGAATTTGGACCGTTTGTATGCAGTAGATGAGTTGTAATTTGAGAAAACAATATAATCGAATGAATTTCGTAAAGAAGATAAGAAAAGGTTTTTTATTGGCGGTAATGGCTGTGGCCAGTGCTCCGGTTTGTGGACAGGACCTGTTGGCCGATGTGGCTCCCGTTGATAGCAAGATGCGTGCTATTGACAGTTTGGAGCTCAATCGTTTGGTTGATGTCGAGAAACTGTGGGACTTGGACAACCCTGCCGGCGATTTGTATACCAGTTGGGACAACAAGAGCGTGCGTGTGGCTGGTCTTGAACTTCCTTCTGAATACAAGATTGATCTTCGCCAGTTCTGCATGCCCACTACCAGCCGCAAGGTAACCAGCCGTTATGGCTATCGTCGCAGATTCCGCCGTCAGCATTACGGCACTGACATCAAGGTGTATGTGGGCGATACCATCCGTGCAGCGTTCAGCGGCAAGGTGCGTATTGTGGCATACGAGGGAAAGGGATATGGACGCTATATCGTGATGCGCCATCCCAACGGTCTTGAAACCGTATACGGCCACTTGAGCAAGCAATTGGTAAAGGAAGACCAGATTGTAAAGGTGGGCGAACCCATTGGTCTTGGTGGAAATACTGGTAGAAGCACCGGTTCGCATCTGCACTTTGAGACCCGTTTCATGGGCCATTTCATCAATCCTGAGAAACTTTTCAACTTTGAAGCACAGGATATTCTTGGCGACTATTATGTATACCGCGCTGCCGGCACAGGTGTTCTGCTTGCCGAACATAATATCGTGGGCGGAGAAAGCGAAATGTCTGAACAGGAAGCAGCCGCTTTGGCAAAGGCAGAAGAAAGCCAGGGCTTCCAGCAGAAGAAGATTCAGGAGCGCACTGCCAACCGTGGAAAGGTTCACCGTGTGAAGAAGGGCGAAAGCTTGTATACTATTGCGAAGAAGTACGGCACAACAGTTGACAAACTTTGCAGACTGAATAACATTTCCAAGAAAACAACCTTGCGTCTGGGCCAGATTATCAAGTGCTCATGATGCGTGCGCAATGTGAAGAAAACCCGTAATAAGTTACATAACGGACAAGAGGTCGCCTAATGGCGGCCTTTTTCTTTGCCACTCGTTTCTTTTTAAGAAAAAGGGGGCCTTGCATTCAATAAAAATTGCTAACTTTGTACCCAAATATCACATAGGTTATAATTGTGGGTATGACTGTGGCCGGCAGACAGGTGCAAGTTGTGCATAAACCATAGGAAATACCGCTAATTTTGAGTAAGACAAAAGTTATGGAGACGCGTGAACAATTTGAGAAGATAATGGCTGAGTGCCGTTCATTATTTGCGAAAAAACTGCACGATTATGGTGCGGCCTGGCGTATTATGCGCCCGTCTTCACTAACAGACCAGATTTATATCAAGGCAAACCGTATCCGCAGTCTTGAGACAAAGGGTGTGGCGCTGGTGGACGAAGGCATTCGTCCCGAATTTGTCGGCATCGTAAACTATGCCATTATCGGACTTATCCAACTGGAACTGGGGTATGCCGAAGCTTCGGATGACATGAACGAGACTGAGGCATTGGAAGCATACGACCGTCATGCCCAGAAAGCGTTGGACCTGATGCTCCGCAAGAACCACGATTATGATGAGGCTTGGCGCGGGATGCGCGTAAGCAGCTATACGGATCTGATTCTGATGAAGATTTTCCGCACCAAGCAGATTGAATCTTTGCATGGCGAAACCTTGGTTTCTGAAGGCATTGACGCCAATTACATGGACATGATGAACTATGCAGTCTTCGGTTTGATCAAACTGACCTATGGTGAGAAGTAACAACAGGCTTTGGAGACGTGTCAGGTGGCTGGGTGTGAACCTTTGCCGCATGCTGTTGTCCGTGACGTTCATACTTTCGGGTATCGTCAAGCTGATTGACCCTGTTGGAACGCAATACAAGATTGAGGACTATGCACAGGCGTTCGGGCTGTCTGCCCTATTGCCCGGTTTTGTGCCTCTGCTCCTGGCCGTGGGCCTGGCTTTTCTTGAATTTGACCTGGGCATTTGCCTTTTCTTTGGCTCCCATAGAAAACGCGCATCGCGTTTCTGCCTTTTGTTCTTGGCGCTGATGACGCCGCTCACGCTGTATCTTGCGCTTGACAATCCGGTTTCAGACTGCGGCTGTTTCGGCGACGCCTTTACCTTGACCAACTGGCAGACCTTCTACAAGAACCTGATCCTGCTTGTGGCCGCGGTGTTCGTGGTTTGGTATTATCGCATGATGACCCGTTTTGTCCTGGAACGCAACCAGTGGATCATCAACCTGTACTCCAAGGTCTTTGCCTTCGTCTTTGTCTGCATAAACCTGTACGGACTTCCCGTATGGGACTTCCGTCCCTATCACATTGGGGCAGACCTGCTTCAGAAGATGGCTTTGGATACGGACAGCGCTTCCGTTGAAACCTATTTCCTGATGGAAAAGGATGGGGTACAGAAGGAGTTTTCTTTGGAGGAATATCCCGACAGCACCTGGACTTTTGTGGACACACGCACCGTGAACACGCAGTCGGATGCATCCGCATTGCCCGAGATTACCGATTTCCAGATGCTGCGTCTGGAAGACAACGAAGACATTACCGAGGCTTTTCTGCGCGAGGATACTTACAAGTTCCTGTTGGTGTCGCCACATTTGGAGCATGCCGATGACGGTACGATGGACCGCATTGCCGGGGTGCATGACTATTGCCTCACATACGGCTATCCGTTCTATTGTCTGACGGCAAGCGGAGATGCGGCCATTGAAAGATGGACGGAAATGACCGGGGCGGAATATCCCTATTGCCACACTGACGATGTGGTGCTGAAGACAATGATACGTTCCAATCCCGGACTGATGCTGCTGCATGGCAGTGTGGTTGTCAACAAATGGCCCAACACGATGCTTCCCGCTGTGGAGAAACTGGACGCGCCGCTAGAACAGCTGGAGATTTCAAATCCGCCGATTGAGAGCAAACTGAAACGTCTGTTCCGACTGCTGCTGTGGTATGTGCTGCCCTTGCTGGCCGTAACTGTTGCAGACCGTTTGTGGTTAGGAAAAAAAATGAGAGAATTATATAAACATAGAGTTTAACTTTAAAAAAAGCAAACGAAATGAGAAAGAAAATTGTAGCAGGTAACTGGAAAATGAACAAGAACCTGCAGGAAGGTGTAGCATTGGCTACTGAGTTGAAGGAAGCTTTGGCTGCTGAAAAGCCCAATTGCGAGGTTATCATCGGTACTCCCTTCATCCACTTGGCTACTGTAAGCGAACTGCTGAAGGACAGCGTCATTGCTGTAAGTGCGGAAAACTGCGCAGACAAGGCGTCTGGTGCCTACACTGGTGAGGTTAGCGCCGAGATGGTAAAGAGCACTGGTGCCGAGTATGTAATTCTGGGTCACTCTGAGCGTCGCGAGTATTACAACGAGACTCCCGAAATCCTGAAGGAGAAGGTAGACCTGGCTTTGGCTAACGGCCTGAAGGTAATCTTCTGCATCGGCGAGAGCCTGGAGCAGCGCGAGGCTAACGAGCAGGAGGCTGTTTGCAAGGCCGAGCTGGCTGGCAGCGTATTCCACCTGACCGCTGAGCAGTGGGCAAATGTGGTTATCGCATACGAACCCATCTGGGCTATCGGTACCGGCAAGACCGCTACTGCTGAGCAGGCTGAAGAAATCCACGCTTACATCCGCAGCTGTGTAGCTGAGGTTTACGGCGCTGAGGTGGCAGACAACACCAGCATCCTCTATGGCGGAAGCTGCAAGGCTAGCAACGCTCCCGAGCTCTTTGCAAAGCCCAACATCGACGGTGGTCTGATTGGTGGCGCTTCTCTGAAGGCTGCTGACTTCAAGGGCATCATTGACGCATGGAACTAATTCCATAACGCTCTATATGCAGAGTGTCCGGTGCGTCACATGCGCCGGCGCTCTGCAGTTTTCAAACAACAAGACAATAAAAAAATACATTCTGTCCCTCCACATTAGAAAAAGAATTTATGTGTAAACTCAAGTTTTTTTCTTTTATACTTCTGCTTCAGTTCTCCGTAGTCTCTTTTGCACAGGAGTTATACACCGACTATCTGCAAAAGGCCAGACCGGGCCGCGGAACGGTTGTGCTGCACCAAAGCAAGACCATCACAGACCTCATCAACGGGATGGCAAGGAAGGTGCCGGGAGCCCAAAACAGGGTTGGCAATGTGTCGAAGACCGACTCCCTCATGCAGACTGCCGTGCAGAATGTGGCCGGGGACAGCCTGGCCCTGACGGACGCGTCGGCCAACATGGGACAGCGCGTGCGCGCCAACGGATACCGCATTCAGGTGTTCTCCGGCGGCAACTCCAGAAACGCCAAGAACGAGGCTGGCATGATTGGCAAGCGTGTGCAGAGCCTTTTCCCCGGAGTGAAGGTGTATACGCAGTTCATCAGCCCCCACTGGAAGTGCAGGGTGGGCGACTTCCGCACTTACGAGGAAGCCAGCGAACTGTTCATGAGAATGAAGGAAACCCAGAGTTTCAAGGAAGCGGTGATTGTGAAGAGCAAGATTAACGTATATTACTGATTCCCTTTGCACTTCTCTTTTCCACATATAGTTTAATCCGATAAAAAAGAACATCCTTATTATGGAAACATCTGTCAAGATGGACGATGCCGTGCAGAATGAACTGCAGGAACACGTAAAGCGCATACTGGAACTGATGGGCGAGGATGCCTCGCGTGAGGGACTCCTCAAGACTCCCCAGCGTGTGGCGCGTGCCATGGCCACGCTCACATGCGGATACAGTCAGGACCCCGTGGCGCTGCTCAATTCTGCAAAGTTCAAGGAAGACTATAGCCAGATGGTTATAGTGAAGGACATCAACTTCTATTCCCTGTGCGAACACCACATGCTGCCTTTCTACGGACGTGTGCATGTGGCCTACATCCCCAACGGATACATTACCGGCCTGAGCAAGATTGCCCGTGTGGTCGACTGTTTCTCGCACCGCCTTCAGGTGCAGGAACGCATGACATTGCAGATCCGCCAGGCCATCCAGGAAGCCCTGCAACCCTTGGGCGTGATGGTTGTGGTTGAGGCGCAACACATGTGCATGCAGATGCGCGGTGTGGAAAAGCAGGGAAGCGTCACCACCACCAGCGACTTCTGCGGAGCCTTCAACCAGGCAAAGACCCGCGAAGAATTTCTCCAGTTGATAAAGGAATAGGCGTTGCAGGCGTTCCATACAACGCTGCATCGCGCTACTAATGGCATAAGTAGCCTTATACAACGCTGCATCGCGCTACTAATGGCATAAGTAGCCTTATACAATGCTGCATCGCGCTACTAATGGCATAAGTAGCTCCATACAACGCTGCATCGTGCTACTAATGACATAAGTAGCTTCATACAACGCTGCATCGCATTACTAATGGCATAAGTAGCCTCATACAACGCTGCATCGCGTTACTAATGGCATAAGTAGCTCCATGCAACGCTGCATGAAATGTCCGATTACGATTTTTTGTGTGTGGTGATTGGCGGCTTTTATCCCAAAACCCTGTCGCCGCATATTTTGGCCAGCATCCGCTCCACTTCTTTCTTTTCCTTGAACTCGTTCAGCAGGGCCATGTACTTTTCCTTGTCCTTCAGGATTTCGGGGTTCTTGGTCTGCGCCACCAGCTCCTTTATCTGTTGGCGGACGATGCTCAGCTTGAGGTCGGAGAGCAGATGCTCCACCTGTTCGGCCAGCAGACCATCCGGGTTGGATGATGGTGCCGATGCTTCGTGATATTTGCTCAACTGCTCATGGTCCGTACACATGACGTATGCCAGATGGGCCACTTGTGCGTCGGGGTGGTTCATGAAGTAGGCCGAGGCCTGGAACTTTTCGTTTTGGCCTTGCTCCATGGCTTCTTCCAGAATCTTCATGTATAACGGCTCGCCCAGGGTGATGTCGTCCTGTTGCAGGCTGTAATAGATGAATTCCGTGATGGAATAGACCTGCTCCTGGCCTTCTTCGTCCTTGATGCAGAACACACGCTTTTCGCCGTTGCGGATGACCATCTGTATCAGCAGCGCCTCCTTCCGCTTGTCATGAACCTGGCTTTGTCTTGTCTCGGCCAAAAGGCTCTGGACGGGTTGCTCCTGCTGGGGCTGTCCGCCGGCTTCTGCCACGGTTTCTCCCGCGGCGCGTCTGCGTTCCCTTTCCCTCTCCCTGGCCTGTTCCTCCAGATTGGCTCTAACCTGTTTGTTCACGGCATCAAGGATGAGCTTCTCTTCCAGCAATGTGTTCTTGGCGGCCTGTCGGATGTACAGGGCGCGGGTGATTTCGTCGGGTATGTTGGCTATGCTTTTCACAATGCTGTTCACCATCTTGCTCTCGGCCTGCGGGTCGTTCTTGGCCTCGTCAGCCAGCAGTTTGCTCTTGAAGTGCAGGAAGTCGGTCTGGTGGCTCTCAATGTATTGTTGGAATTCCGTGGCGGAGTGTTTGCGGCCAAAACTGTCGGGGTCTTCTCCGTCGGGCAACAGCAGCAGCTTCACGTTCATGCCTGCCGCCAGAATCAGGTCGATACCTCTCTCGCTGGCCTTTATTCCGGCACTGTCACCGTCGTAAATGACCGTGATGTTGTTGGTGAGTCGGCGGATGATGGAAATCTGTCCGGGCGTCAGTGCGGTGCCCGACGATGCCACCACGTTCTCCACACCGTTCTGGTGCATGGCCATTACGTCGGTGTAGCCTTCCACCAGATAGCAGCGGTCCTTCTTGCTGATGGCCTGCTTGGCCTGGAAGAATCCGAAAAGCTCGTTGCGCTTGCTGTACACAAGGCTTTCTGGCGAGTTCAGATACTTTACGTTTACGCCCTTGGTGGCCTTGTCCAATACGCGTCCGCCAAAGCCCGCCACTCGTCCGCTTTGGCTGAAAATGGGCCATATCACACGGTTGCGGAAACGGTCTCTCAGCTGTCCGCTCTCCTCGTTCTTCAGACAGAGTCCGGTGCCAATGCTTTGGCGTGTGTCCTTCTCGTCGGGTACGTTGATGAGGTATTTTTCCTGGTATCCTTCCGCAACGGCAATCTTTCCCATCGGATTCTCCCGGTTGTCGGGGCAGTATCCCACCTGGAACTTCTTCAGAATGTCATCCCTGAAACCGCGTGAACGGAAATAGGCCAGACCGATGGCCACGCCCTCGTCCGTATCGTACAGCTGTTTTTGGAACCAGTTGTTGGCCCATTCGTTCACAATGAACATGCTGTCCCTGTCCGTCTGCACTTTCTTCTGTTCCTCCGTCTGCTCCCTCTCCTGTATGGGTATGCCGTATTTCTTTGCCAGATAGCGCAATGCATCGGGGTAGGAGAGCTGCTCGTGTTTCATGATGAAATTGAGCGGGCTTCCTCCCTCTCCACAGGCAAAGCAATGGCAGATGTTCTTGGCAGGAGACACCATAAACGAGGGCGTGCGGTCGTCGTGGAACGGGCAAAGTCCCTTCAGATTGGCGCCGGAACGTTTCAGGGTAATGAAGTCGCTCACCACATCCACAATGTTGGCGGCTTCAATAATCTTGTCTCTGGTGGCTCTGTCTATCATCTTTGTCGTATATATATAATAATGTATAGGGGGAAGACGGTGAATGCCGTGCTTGCTTTTGCGTTTACAATGGTGCAAAATTACATAATTTTTCGGACTATATCGTGGTTTTTATCAAAATGAATAGTGGTATTTATTGTTGCATCCGTTTCGTGCTTCACTTTTTTGTCACTTTTTTTCATCAATTAGCATATTATGACTACTTTTGCACGGTCAAGTAATAATAAGCATACAGATGAAACATTTTATTTCCACTTTACGTTCTTCCATCCTTGCGGGTGTTTGTGTCGGTCTGGCCGGTTTTGGTTATTTGGCCGAGAAAAGCATCATCGGTGCGGTGGTCTTCTCTTTCGGATTGTTGGCGGTGGTTGCCTATCGCCTGAAGTTATATACCGGTACGGCAGGTTTCTTCCGCCGTGGCGAGTTCGGACAGCTTATGTTCATCCTTTTTGGCAACATCGTAGGTTGTCTGCTGGTTGGCTTGCTGGCGCGTTGCAGCCCCATGCCCATACAGGAGACGGCGCAGGCTGTCCTGGAGGCGCGTCTTGCCAACGGCCCTTTGTTTGGCGGACTGCTGGCGGTGGGTTGTGGATTCATCATGACCACTGTTGTTACCTTTGCCCGTAAGGGAAATGTCCTGCCGCTGCTTTTTGGCATTCCTTTGTTCATCAACTGTGGCTTCCCCCACTGTGTGGCCGATGCCTTTTATTACTTGTGCGTGCCCGTAGAGTTCCTTTGCTCCAATTTCGTGGCGGTGCTTGTCTTCTATCTGAGTATCGTGGCCGGAAACTTTGTGGGATGCAATCTCTATCGTGCGGTCATGCGTAGCGAGGCGATTCTCTGACAGCCATGAATGCCTCATCAGACTTTCTCGCCCGTTGCGAGTTTTCAGAACTCAACGGCTTTTCTCCGGCCGAATTTGATCAGTTCTGCCATCTCATGTCCGCGCTGAGCCAGCGTTGCGTGCTCACCCCGGATATGTTACAGGGTGTGATAGACTGTCCCGACAGCCATCTTTATGTGGTTCGGCACGGGGATGCCATTGTGGCCTGTGCAACACTCTGCTTTTTCGCATCTCCCACCGGCCGCAAGGCAAGCATTGAGGATGTAGTGGTGTTGCCCGAGTTCCAGGGGCTTGGACTTGGTCGTGCGCTGATGGATTATGTGCTTGAACGTGCTGCGTCCTTTGCTCCCATTACGTTGCAGTTGACTTCGCGTCCGTCGCGCATCGCTGCGAATGCGCTTTACCGGAAACTTGGATTCCTGCCCAAGGAAACAAATTTCTATACGATGAAAATTGAAGAACAAAAGATATGATAAAGAAAGATTTGACCGTATTGTCTCAGGAGGATGTCTTCCGCCTGATTGGCAAGGAATGGATGCTGATTACAGCGGGTAACATACAGCATTTTAACACCATGACTGCCTCATGGGGTGGTTTGGGATGGTTGTGGAACAAACCCGTGGCCTTCATCTTTGTCCGCCCCGAACGCTATACCTATGAGTTCATAGAATCTGGTGGCAGAATTACGTTGAGTTTTCTGCCCGAGGCTTTCAAACCCGTATTGAATCTGTGTGGAAGCAAGTCCGGACGTGAGATTGACAAGATTAAGGAAACCGGTCTGCTCCCCCTCGAAACTGAGCGTGGCGGTGTGGCTTTTGAACAGAACCGCATCACCCTGGATTGCCGCCCCCTCTTCCGCAGTCCTATGCAAGAGAGTCAGTTCCAGGACTCCGACGTCCTTTCCCGCTGGTATAACGATCGCCCCGGCGGCTCTCTCCACGTCATGTACGTCTTGGAGATAGAGGATGTGTATCAGTAAAAAAGTATAAAGTTTTTAATAAACAAGGGCACGTTTCTTTGGAAGCGTGCCCTTGTTTGAAGTTATCAAAACCCTCATCTTAACGGGAATTCTGTGACGCGGAGTGTGGTGCATCCGTAGGGGATAAGCTCTATTTCATATTCGCCATTCTCATAGTCTTTTCCTTGTTGCGAGTAATAGTTTATGGGTCCGCATGAATTGCGTGACAGTTCCCAGTCCTTCATGCGGATGGCTTTGGTCTTTAGGGTAATGGGAGCGTTCTCCACATTCCAGGGATAGGCGGCAAGTTCTTCTGATTGGATTACATTGAAGTGCTTTTCCGCCTCGCTCAGATGGTGGCGTTGCAGGCCGTAGTTCCATGCCGTGGGGCTGGTTACTTCATAATACCAGGGTCCGTATTTCTTGGCGGCATCGCCTTCGAAATCCTTTTTCTTCCAGTTTTCCTGCATCTTCAGTGCATACAGCAACGGGCCGCGTTCCACACATACTCCACCGCCATACCATTGGTGTGCTGCTACCTGCATGGGAAGTTTCAGTTCCAGCTGGTCGCCCTGCTTCCAGGTGCGGTATATCACGGCAATCTCTCCGCTTGCGGTATTTGCCTCAACCTTCTCGCCGTTTACAGCAATGCTGGCGCTTTTGCACCAAGCAGGAATGCGAAGATGAAGGGGGAAGGCCGCTTCCTTCTGCTTCTTGTTGTCGAACCCAACGGTAAATCTGATGCTTTCATCAAAGGGGTAACCCGTTTCTTCGCAGATGCTCACCGCCACTCCGTCTGCCACGGTGGCATGTACGGTGGACGGTCCGTAGACTAGTGCCGCCACTCCGTGGTCGGTGGTGGCATACCACAGATTCTGAACCAGTTTCGGCCAGGCTTGATGCATGTTGCAAGTGCAGCAGGGATAACCGCTAAGCGTACCGAAGAGTAAGTCTGTGTCGTCGTGTGGCGTACTGAACTGCCGCCATGCCTTGGTCACACATACCTGATTGGTCTGCTGGTAATACTGGCGCGAGGCGAAGTCGTCATCATGCTGTGTGGGCAGAGCGTTGTATGCCACACGTTCCAGATGGTCGGCCCATTGCACATCGCCGGTAACTTCCAGCATGCTTTCCAGAGAGAACATCATTTCCGTTGCCGTACACAACTCCGATCCCATGGTAGGTTCGCCAAAGCGGAGCAGTTCATCACCTCCCCACAGACCGGTGGGCAGACCAATGGTGTTGCGTATGGTGCGCATCGCCTTTTTCGGAGCCTCCAGATATTTGGGGTCTTTGCCTTGCTGGTAATATACCACCGGTTCCTTGAAACCCTGAGCCAGGTTGACGCAATGTAGGCTCAGCTGGCGTGTAAGGATTTCGCCGTCAAGGAAATATTGCGTCCAGTTGACCGTTTGTCTGTGGATAAGATCGCCCAATTCCAACAGGAAGCGCTCGCCCGTAATGTTGTACAGCCAATACACCACTTGCAGATTGTCTCCGCCACGTTGCTGTCCCCAGAAGGTCCAGTTGCCTAAGTGTTTCTTGGGCAGTTCGTTCAGCTGGTAACGGAAATACTTGGACATGAATGAGATGACGCGCTCATCGCCCGTGGCCTGATAGTATTGCTGCATAATCTTCAGCATCACCATTCTTGGCCACCAGTCTTGCGCATTGTTGCGTTGCAGGCCAGGCTCATAATCCCTGTCCGTTGTGGGGCCAAACTGACCGCTCTCTTGCTGCGACCGCAAAGTCCATTCTATCCACGGCTGCACCTTCTGCTTCAGTGCCTCATCGTCCAGAATGTATGCCAGGGGCAACAGACCGTCAATCCAATAAGGGCCGCGTTCCCATGCATCGCCGTCTCCGCCCAGCCAGCAGTTCCTTGGGCCGCACACCGGTTCGTATATCTTGTCCAGATGCCCGGTCAGGCCGCTCCTCATCCGTTTGAGCTGTTCCTCCATCCATCCGTTGGCCTCAATGTCGCCCAAGGGCAGAGCCATATAGGTTTTGGCCGCCAGCGGATGCCGGTTGGCTATATAGTTGCGGGATTGTTGCACTTCATCTTTCTTGGCGTTGGCGGGATTCGCAACGGCCATGCCTGCCATTAGCAGGATAAGGGATAATGTTTTGCAGTTCATGATACGAGTCTATACAATGATTACAACCACAAAGGTAGTCATGATTTCCGAATCCGACAAATATTTTCGTGTATTGTTGCATTGCCGGCAAAGTATTGACAACCCTCAGACAAAGTATCGTCGCGGTCTTGACAAAGTTAGTGCGGTATACCCATCTCATCAATCAAATGAATGTTGGCGGCAAAATAAGCACCCTGTTCAGTGGCCATCAGTTTGGGGTTGGGAACAATCCCGACCCTGCCCAGGTCCAGTCTGTCGGCATCAAAGCAAACGTCAATGGTTGGATTGCCGGTACGACGTTCTGTCGTATGGAACCGGCAGGCTCTTTCAAGCAGTGAAAACTCTTCATCAGTAAAGTCCTTCAGTATCGTGTCCTTAATGGTGAGCAACATCTCGGCAGCCCTTACGCCATGCTCAATGTCCTTCCAGTTGTCAATGCGGCATTTGTCATGCAGATAGGCAAAGAAACGCACCACCTTGATGTTGATTTCTTCTCGTATCCGTCCATCTACAGAACTTAGCAGAATGCCGTTCCGCTCCACACTTTGCCAATGTGGCAGACCATGTGTCTCGCCAAGTGTCCAACCATTTAAGGCAAAGTCCCTCACTTCTAGAATGTCCGATTCCGGCAATCTTGGAATTTGTTGTTCAGAAAACGCCACCTCAGCCAAAGCCCTTCCGTACACACGTTCCTGTATATCGACAAATCTTTCCAAAGAATGGCCTTTCCGTTCCCTGGGTTCCGCTTTTGGGTCAGCCTTTTTCTTGAAGAAATCATTTAGCCATTTCATCTTTCCATTTGGTTGTCGTAAAAGGAAGGGTGAATAAATTTATTTTTCTTGCAACATCACTGCCTATTTTGCATTTCAAGTATGAATTCGTCCGAGACATACAAATCTCCGTACAGATACAGACCGGTGGATTTGTCGTGTAGACGGGCGCAAGTGTCACTGCGATAAAACATTTTTAGGGCAGTGACCACATTTATTGAGAGTCGTTCTGCCAGTGATACAGCTATCTCTCCAATGCGGTTACTCATAATGATTTCTTGAATCACAGGAGATTTTGTCGGATTATCATAATTCTTCTGTTCCGTCATATACGAGATATTTGTCTGTAATACTTTGATTGAGTAAGCACATTTGGTTATTGGGTTGATGCTTGGAAAGTTCTTTTAGTGTAGATTTCAAATCCATCAGTCCTGCAATATAAAGATGGATGGTATCAACAACTCTTTCATTAGCCACACCACCCTCAACATAATCATATTCGTTAGCTGTGTACATCCCTGTCCTGTTGGCAACAATAAATTCCAACCATTCTTCGTCGTAGGTGTGGAAAATCTTGCATTTGGCGTTGGAAATGATGGCAGCACGATCCAAAATATATCGGTTTAATACGGCTGGCAATCTTCTGTTTCGGCTTATGTTATTAGCCCACGCTACTGCTTGCTCTTTAATATTGGTTAGATAAAAGCCTTGTCCAAAATCAAGGTTCATACGTCCGATTTTGCATATTGGTTTTTCTATCTTTTCAGTACCACCATGGTAAACAACAATTTTTTTATTCATGCCTGCTCCTCCCAGTTTGTTAAACATTCAACCAATCGTTCGGCAAGCACATCCCGGCTTTCGCTATGCAATGGTTCGTAATTGGGCAAAATGTATTTGTCAATCATGCCAACACGCTCCATCCTTTCGAAAACATTCTTGTAGTCGGTTTTCAAGTATCTGGCTGTTGTCTCAATACATGTTGCCACGTAGGCCATTATTATTTGTTCTTTCGATATGCTTCTTCGTTCTTCCATCTTTGCATTATTGGCTATGAAATCGTACAAGAAAATCAGGTATTGGCCGTTGCCAATAGACTTCCACATGCAAATATAGCTATATATTTTCAGATGTGAAGTATGATGATGTGATGTTTTTTTGAGGGTGACGTATTTTTATAAGTATAATTCCCCTTATTGCCATTACCAAAGTTTCTGTTCAGGATGCTCTTCTGAGATTCTTATCATTTCTTCTTTGGTCAAATCCGATTCATATTCTTCCATTTCAAGTCCATTACATTCATAATCGTAGACGGTTTCTGTTTCCTCGTCAACTTTGCTATACACCCAAGTTGAAAATATTTTATTGGGTCTATCAATAAAACAAAATTGTATGAATACTCCACCCATAATATAAGGTTCTATACTACAAATCATAAACTTTCCCGATAATTCATCCTTATATTTCTCAAACTGCGAATCCGATATCTTGCCTTGAAGACAAGCATCAATTTGATTTCTTAGTGTCTGAATATACTCATTGTCCAACCAATTTTTCTCTGTCCATCCAGCAAATCGAATGTCATTCAAAGATTTTTTAGGAAGACTATCTGTTAATGATGTTGTATCATTTGTTTCAGTAGTTTCTCCCGAATCAACCATATAATCCACAATCTCCTTAAAAACACTGCCAGCCATTAAATAACTGTTTGCGGGATATCCTTTTTTATTCATGCACACAATAATAGAGTACTTCGGGTTGTCTGCTGGGAAGTAACCACAAAACCCCACAGAAAATACAGTGTTAATCCTGCCCTCTGAATTGTCTTCCTCTGTAGAGATAGGAAAACCGCCGCCAAATCCTGCAACTTGTACTTTCTCGGATTGTGCCGGTTTGCCCAGACCTTCCGTTACCACATGAACCAGTGCCATTTGTAGGCTGTCAATGTTGGCTTTACTTGCTATTTGCGGATTGATAACCTCCGTTTCACCTTTGTAAAGCATAGGTTTCACCATCTTGCCGCCGTTGGCAATGGCATTATAGAAAGTAAGCATTTGAATCGGTGAAATACGCTGATTATGTCCAATGCAAGACCATGCTAATGCACTACTGTCTTTCGGGCTTTCAAAGTAAGACGCTTTCAAACTGTCCAGTCCTTCAATGCTTTCGGGTTGCCCGTAACACATTTTGTTAAGCATGCCAAAGTAGGCATTCTCTTCTTCAAATGCTCTTTCAATGTTCTTGTAGAGTGCAATGTAAGAATTAAGCATCAAGCCTTCCAAAGTGGTTATCTTGCCAAATCCGCCCATGCGCCAATTGTGGTCAGATAAAGGTTTGCCATGAACCATGTAAACGCCCTCACCAACATCCACCGTATCAGACAATTTCACTCTGCCTGTTTCTAAAGCAGCCAATAAAGATGCAGTACGGGTTAGCCCGGATTCTTGGCTTATGCCATCACCCACCATAGCCTTAATCTCTCCCGTCTGCACTTCCATTACAATAACTTGCCCGGAAACGGCATTGATTTCGCCCATCTTGTTTTGTAACACAGAATCCACCTTTGTCTGTAAAACCTCATCTATAGTGGATTGCTTTGTTGGTGTGCAAGCCATCATTGTGGCTATGCAGACTATTCCTAATAGTAATAATAGCTTTTTCATTTCATTTTTTTTATAGCCCTATAGCCTTTTTATTTGTGCCAATATTTGATGTGTTTTTCGTAATCTTTAAGTTAAAAGGGATGAAAGGGTGCCTAACATTTTGGTTAATTCGTTTTCAAATCCTCTAGTTGAGTCTGTGCATCCACTTATCGCATGTGCTAGTTCATGTAGTAGAACTCCTAAGAATGATTCTTTGTTTTTTAACGTTTCTCTTTTTATTATAATCCGATTATGAGCACGATCCCAAAGTCCTAAACAGGAATCGAATGTTGTGGTGTCCTTTTGCATTGTTTCTGAAATAAAGATAGAATGAACTTGCAAAGGTTTTCCTCCAATCAAGTTATATATAGAGGGGATTAAATCATAAATGTTTTTTTCTGCAACCGTTAATTCTGATGGGTTAATAAATCTATACTCGAAATTCTCACTTCTTTGATGTACAAATTGGGTAAGTGTTGTGACTTTATTTCCTACGGCTGAATTTGTGTTGTTTTCTTCTATTTTTTTGCTGAGATTTTCGGGGATTACAACCACTTGCCGATCATTAGTGGAGGCTTCTCTTACTAAATCAGTGTTCTTCTGAATTTCATCAGAAGTCACAAAAACCACTTTTTTATACTTGGCTAATATTTTTGCAGCATGCTCTTGTACGTCTATCCACTTTAATTCATCATGATTCTTGCCATAAGAGAACATTCCTAAATCATCGCTCAAACGCTTTCCGACAATTTCACTTTCGCAGTTTAATAGAATACGTCGAACGGTTGACGCGTATGCGGTTCTGCCGACATTGGTCCTCTCTCTATTAATGGATTTTCTAAGTACTGAATCTATAGATGTTATATTATAACTAAACAAGAAGTTTTGTTCTTGGGCAACCAATACTCCATTAATGTATATGTTCCCAACGTTGCTGCTCTTTTCTATTACATCACCGTATTTTGTTTTTTCTATGATTCTCTCGTTTGAGAATTTCAAGAACATTGTTTTTGCAGCCAATACTTCCCGGTCTTCTAAACCAGTTAAATGGAACTCTGTACCCTCTATAGAACGTGAAGGGGTTTCAATGATTGCATGTAAAGTGGTTAAATCATAAAAACCATTCTTGGGTAATCGCTTAATGCTAATATCTGCATGTTTAGAAAATATTTTTACTCCAATCCTATGCCTGTCAAAAGTTGCTAAAGCATCTTTTAACCCGATACCAAATTTACCAATCAAACCATTAGTGTTTAGTTTCTCGGAGTTCTCTTTTTGTACAAGGTGTTCATACTTTAGCCCTCTTCCGTAATCGCGGATAACCCATTGTTGTCCATTCTTGTAAATTTCAAGGTCTCTACAACCTGTTATAGCTTGTTCGTCCAAACTATTTGCTATTATTTCTCTTACTGCATGTTTGCATTCCCAGTTTTCGAGAATTTTATCTATATTCAAATCAAATTGTTTCATGTGATTCTTGTGATTTACAGATTGAATTTGATGGTGATTTCAAAAAAGACGGTATAATAATCATTGTTGGCCTTTGTACATTTCGTACATTTCATATGCAAAACTCAAGCGTAGATGTATTCCCAGTCTATTCTTTCTTTCGTAATCATGTTTGTAAGATTAAAATCTATTATAATAATTCCTTACTCCTTGTCTTGCATTGTTTAAATTGCTCATCATAGGGATAAACATAAATTCGCAAAAACCTCTGTTATATTTTCCTGTAAAATGTTTGTCAAAAACCGCACAGACTTCATTAAATATATGGTCTCTCCAATCGTTAGGCAGAAAGCCTCCAGATTTTTCATAGAACTCGATGCACATGTCTGCTGTATAATATATACATTCTTTTTCTAGGTCTTCTTTATTTGCTGAACTTATATCTCCGAATCGCTTTGTGATGTTTCCAATAATCTCTGCTTCAAAGGCGTCTCTGAATCTGGGTTTCTCTAATCCAAACATTGTCCTTAGTTTTAACTGGTCATTAATTATACTCCGTTATAATCTTCGTATTCAAGTGAGTGCATTATCAAAACAAGCAAATTTCCGCATAATTCTTGTCTATATGACACTTTCCACGAAGAGTAAATACGCGTACAGTGCTTTTTCGCGAACTCATTGTTTAATAAAGGGATTATTTGTTCTGAAACGATTGCGTCCATTGATTGCTGGTCATGTTCTGTGTCTTCTAGTATATTTCCCTTAATGTTTAAAAGGGTAAATGTTGGAACTATTGCCAATTTTTCCACATCATTTATATCTGATAACTGAAAGTCAATAACTCCGTAATTATCATTAAAGGGGGAGTTTTCCTTTTTGTGAAATCTTACCCTGTATTGTGAGTTGTTGATATCCTGTATCCATATATTTTTGCAAGACGGACAAATACTTTCATAATATGACATGAAATTATAGAATTGCTGCAAAAAGAAATACTCCACAGGTCCACACAGCTTTAAATATATCAGTGTTATAATGCATTGATACAATGTTAAATGGTCATGATGCTCATTCCATCCAAGCAGTACACCTCTGATTATTTCTCGTTTTGCGTTTAATGGGAATGATTTCAGGGTCGAATAATATCTGTAACCACTGATGTCTGAATCCATAATCGGATTCCAATCAGCGAAATATGAAGTTATAAAATCCTCCCATTTTTTATCATGGTTCAAGGATTGTCGAATAAGCACTTTCAAGAGATTTCCGAGTGCTTCTCTTTCAATTAATGATGGAGAGTTGCTCATGATGTTATACGTTAAAGTCTGTCTTGATGGTCGCTGATATATTGAATCTCTACCCCCATGTCATCCCTGAATACAGATAAACGCTTGATGGTGCCGTTGTCTGGCCAACATTCGATTTCAAAGCGATAATCGGGGTCATCTCCTATATAATACAATGTAAAGAAGTCTTGACGTACAAGGCGTGCGTGTTTAGGACTCAAGGTAGGAATGATGGAAATAACAACATTATTTCCGGTTATATCATAATCCAAATTAACTTGCCTTGGCACATGGTCAAATGATACTTGTACACCTCTCTCAAATCTTTTATGACTATGAAATATATGTGTTACTAATGGCATGGTTTTTGCATGTTCTGCTCCTTACAGATTTATAAGTTAATAATCAAGATAAATGTCCAAATATGTTTCATTCCCGGACTCGATGGAAATGTCAGATATAGGCATACCGAACGCCATCATCGAAGAACGCATGGCATTATAATGCCCTTGTAGATTCGCTCCATAAACAGCAATAGATTCGATTTTCCCGTTTGTGCTGGGATAAAATAGAAATAGATTTACAAACTGTCCGTTGCGAGTAATCTCTAAAGCATGAACTCCAGCCCTGTAGTCATAGACATACGATGTTATTTGGTAGGCAGAATAAGCGGGATAGTTTTTGAAACCATTTTCTATGTTTTTAATTCTTTGTACACTGTCTTGATTTAAATGTCCGTACATCATAGATTATCATAAATGCCCCCTCAATCCCCAGAAGAAGGTTGTTATATAATAAATAAGGTGTGGGAACTATATCTGCTTTATCCTAAAATCAGGCTTCTCGCATTGCCTATGGTACGGATAAAACAATAGCCCACACCATATTGACAATATCCAGACCTGTTGAGGTAAGTATATATCAAATGATGTGGTGCTACTGCCATCATCTTCGTACCATAACAAATTTTGCGAGAATTTGATTTCAGAAGATAATTTCAATAACACCTTTTTGTTTAAAAGTCCTTCTGCGTAATCCACCGCTGTGGCGCAGAATTGTTGCAAATTTAATGAAAAGGTGTGAATGGGCAAAAGGAATGGGGAAATTTCTTTCTTTTTTCTATGTTTGTTTGCCTGAAAACATCTTTATGGCATACTATAAGGTATAAAAGAAGAATCATATATATGGATGAAGTGTTATATTTATCCTTTTGGCGAGATTCGCGGGATTCGCGTGAGGAAAACCATGAAAACAAGGCTGATAAATGTTTCCGTTTTAGACGTTTCAAGGGTTATGAAATAAAGCACAGTTAATACATTGCTGAAACATTGTGCTTAAATTGTTGTAGCACAGTGGTGAAAAAGTTTTTTCTCTGTGGTGAATGTTATGTTCCAACTGATGAAACGTACATTCCAACTGATGAAACATACGTTCCAACCGATGAAACGTATGTTCCAAACCTTGGAACAAACTTTTTACTGTGAATAAAAAACTTTTTCAGTTAGCTTTAAAAACAATTTCAGTTGTGTCTGAAAACAATATTGATGTAGTTTGATGATTATAGTACTGCTTTTGTTCTTATTTGCAATATGTGTTCGAAATAAAATCAAAAATCAACTCGACATAATTATGAGAACCACCCTTACAAAGAAAAGGACTCTCCTCTTCTCTTGAAAGTGAACTTTCATCGAAATTGGCAAGGCTTTCCTTTGTACCCCCTTCGGGATTGGCTGCGCCGAACCCTTCCCTTTCCACGGGAAGGTCTTACAAAGTAAAAACCTCACCAATTTCTCTTGAAAGTGAACTTTCATCGAAATTGGCAAGGCTTTTCCTTTGTGACCCCGAAGGGATTCTAACCCTTGACCTTCAGAACCGGAATCTGACGCTCTATACAGCTAAGCTACGGGGCCTGAATTGCGGTGCAAAGGTAGTGAGTATTTTTTACTTTTGCAAATAATCCACAAACCAATTTGTGATTTGACGGAAAAGGTGATGACGGGTGTTGCCACCGTAAATGCTGTGGTTGCGGTTGGTGTAGGCCAGCTCCTTGAAGTCCTTGTCGGCCTGTACCAATGCTTCGGAATATTCGGCTATGTTGCGGTAGTGTACGTTGTCGTCTGCCATACCGTGGCACAGGAGCAGATGGCCCTGCAACTGGTTGGCGCGTCCGATGGGACTTACGTCATATCCTTCCTTGTTCTCGTTGGGGGTACGCATGAAACGCTCGGTATAGACGGTGTCATAGAAACGCCAGCTGGTGGGAGGCGCCACGGCCACGCCTGCGGCAAATACGCCACGGCCCTCGCTCATGCTCATCAGGGTGTTGAATCCGCCGAAACTCCATCCCCAGATGCCTATGCGGTTCTTGTCCACATAGGGCAGGCTGCCCAGATATATGGCGGCTTCCACCTGGTCATGGCTTTCCAACTGGCCCAACTTCAGATAGGTGCATTGCTCGAATTCGCGTCCGCGACCGCCGGTTCCGCGTCCGTCCACCACAACGCTGATGAAACCACGCTGTCCCAAGTACTGTTCATACAGGGTTCCGGTCATGTTGCCGGCATACCAGCTGTCCAGTACCTGCTGGCTTCCCGGGCCGCTGTACTGGTACATCACCACGGGATACTTCTGTGTTTCGTTGAAGTTGGGAGGCAATACCATGTAGCCGTTCAGATCCACACCGTCCTGTGTCTTGAAGGTGAAGAAACGGCGTTCGCCAAGGTCGATGGTTGCCAGTTTGTCCTTCAGTGCCTGGTTGTCCTCCAGCACCTTCAGTTCCTTGCCCTTGTTGTCGCACAATGATGTGACGGGAGGGGTGTTGATGTTGCTGTATACATTCATGAAATATTTCATGTTCTTGCTGAAGATGGCGTCGTTGGTGCCTTCCTTTGTGCTGAGCTTGACCACCTTTCCCTTGGCATCGCTCTTGTAGACGGCCTTGCGTGTGGGACTTTCCTGGTTTGAGGCATAATAGGTGGTGCCGGTCTTGGCATCATAGCCATAATAGTCTGTTACCACAAAGTTGCCGCTAGTGAGCTGGCGCTTCATGGTGCCGTTCAGGTCGTACAGGTAGAGGTGGTTGAAGCCGCTTCGCTCGCTCATCAGCACAAATCCGCCGGGGTGCAGGCTGATGTTCTTGTAGGGCTCTTCGGTGATGTAGCGCTCTGCCTGGTCGCGCACGATGATGCGGCATTCGGTGGAGCGGGGGTTGGCCACATAGATGTCCAACTGGTTCTGATGGCGGTTCTGTGTGAAAACCAACAGTTTCAGAGGATCGTCGGTAAAGTGGATGCGTGGAATGTATCCGTCCTCGGGAAGGGGAAGCTGCATGTCGCGGATGGCACGGCTCTTGATGTCGAAGGTCTGCACCTTCACAATACTGTTGGGCTGTCCGGCAATGGGATACTTGTAGTCGTAGGTGCCAGGATAGTCGGCATATTGTGTCTTCTCGGGATACATGCCCTTGTACCAGGGGAAGGAGTAGAGGGGCACCTTGCTTTCGTCATAGCGGATCCATGCCAGCATGGTACCGTCGGCATTGAAGTCGAAGGCGCGGTTGAACGAGAATTCCTCTTCGTTCACCCAGTCGGGCTTTCCGTTGATGATCTCGTTGAACTTTCCGTCCTTTGTCACCTGGCTCTCGCTGTTGTTGAAGAGCAGCTTCACCAGGAATAGGTTGCCTTCGCGCACAAAGGCCACCATGTTTCCGTCTTTGCTCCACAGCGGAACTTCCTGCGGGCCGTTAGTGCTGAGGTTGGCCAGTGTGCGGCTCTTTACATTATATATATAATACTCGGCCGTGAAGCTGTGGCGATAGATGCGCTTTGTCTGGGTCTGCAACAGAATGTGGCTTTCGTCGGGGCTCATGATATAGCCGTCAATGCCTTTTATGCGGATGCGTCCCTTGATGTTGTTGACATCAAAGAGCACACCGGTCTGCTCGCCAGTCTTGAATGAATAGGTGAGAATCTGGGTGTGGTCCGGGCTGAGCTGGGCATAGGATTCGCCGTCGTTCAAGGGGTTCACACCGGATATTCTGCGGGCCGAATACGTTCCGCTGCACAAATCTTTCAGGTCGAGATTGTCGGCCTTTGCCTGCATGCTGAAAAGTGCCAGCACGAGGGACAGAAGGGAGAAAATACGTCTCATAATATGGTCAATTAAATCATTTTGGCAGCGAAGATACGAAAATTATTTGGTATTTCTGACTGAAAGCAGTACTTTTACGTTATGAAGTATGTGGAATTTGGCCCGTGGCTGCAAAGCGAGCTGGGCTGCAAGGTTCAGAAGATCTCTGTCAATGCCGGAATGACATGCCCCAACAGGGACGGCACTCTGGGCACGGGCGGTTGTACGTTTTGTAATAACCAGACGTTCAATCCCGCCTATTGCCGCACGGAAAAGTCGGTTACGCAACAGTTGGAAGAGGGCAAGCAGTTCTTTGCCCGCAAGTATCCGGCCATGAAGTACCTGGCCTACTTCCAGGCCTATACCAATACCTATGCCGAACTGGACCGCCTGGTCAGCCTCTACGAAGAGGCGCTTCGCGTGCCCGATGTGGTGGGGCTGGTCATTGGCACACGGCCCGACTGTATGCCCGACAATCTTTTGGATTATCTGGAAGAGCTGAACCGGCGAACCTTTCTGATTGTGGAATATGGTGTGGAGAGCGCCAACGACGAAACCCTTCTGCGCATCAACCGCGGGCATACGTTCCGTCAGTCATGCGAGGCGATTCGCCGCACGGCAGAACGAGGCATCAGGGTGGGGGCGCATGTCATATTGGGCTTTCCGTGGGAACCCTTCGACGAGCTTATGCGCCAGGCAGAGGAAATAGGCCGCTTGCCGCTGACCACGCTCAAACTGCATCAGTTACAGATTATCCGTGGCACACAGCTGGCAAGGGAATATGCCGAACATCCCTGGGTGGTGCCCACGGCCGAGGAATACATCGACCTGGTGCTGCATTACATCAGCCGTTTGCCATACGGTCTGGTAATGGAGCGCTTCGTAAGCCAGAGTCCGCCCGAAATGGTCATCGCTCCGCAGTGGGGATTAAAGAATCATGAATTTGCTAATCTGTTGCGGAACAGAATGGTAAAGTTTGGCCAGTAGGTAAAGGTATGTGCTAAAAATGGTTCACTCCGTCTGGAAGACGGGAAGCCCGAAGGGCGAATAGCCGCGGGTTCTTGAACCCGTGGAAAAATTGACAAGACAAAAAAATGGCGTCTGGAAGACGCGGAACGGCAACGTTTTTGAACGTTTTTGAACGTTTAACGATGAGCGTTGAACGAAATAACCCCCATGTTGCCGATTCGCGTCTTTACAGACGCCATTATTGTGCGGACGTAAGATACCGAGGGCTTAAAAGCCCCCGGCTATTCAAATTCACGTCTTTCAGACGTTTTCGTTCAACGTTCATTCTTCATACGTCCTTCATCATTCTATTTTGGACTCCCGTCTTTTGTTATATAGAAGAAGCACACACGAAAGGGATGATTAAACGAGCGAAAACTAAATTTTGCTGTAGGAATGCTCCGCGACCCCTCGCCAGCCATTTTTTTGCTGTAGGAATGCTCCGCGACCCCTCGCAGCCCATTTTTTCGTTGTAGGAATGCTCCGCGACCCCTCGCAGCCCATTTTTTCGTTGTGGAAATGCTCCGCGACCCCTCGCGGGCCATTTTTTTGTTGTAGGAATGCTCCGCGACCCCCCGCAGGCCATTTTTTTGTTGTAGGAATGCTCCGCGACCCCTCGCCAGCCATTTTTTTGTTGTAGGAATGCTCCGCGACCCCTCGCAGGCCGTTTTTTCGCTGTAGAAATGCTCCGCGACCCCTCGCCGAAGGGTATCTGTATGTGAAAATGTTGGGAAAGAGGAGGGGTTCCTCCGCTTCAGGACAGATAAAACACTTTTCTTGCGGCATCGAACCTGATTCCGTTGCACGACACAAAACGTTCCAGGCTTCCGTTGGCCGAAAGGTTGTCAGCTGTTCCGCTTTGCAGGCCTTCTTTGGAAAGCAGCCACAGGTCATCTGCCAGCTGTATGGCCATTTCCAGGTCGTGCGTACTCAGGAAGATGGTCTTTCCGCTTTCGTGAGCCAACCGCTTCAGCAGGCGCATGGTTTCCACCTTGCTCGGAAAGTCCAGAAAGGCAGTAGGCTCGTCCAGCAGTATGACGGGCGTCTGCTGCGCCAGTGCCTTGGCAATCATCACCTTTTGCCTCTCTCCGTCGCTCAGTGTGTGAACCTTCCGTTCTCGAAGATGCGCAATACCCACCATCTGCAGGGCTTCCTTCACGGCTTCCTTGTCTTTGCCCTGCAGGCTTCCCCAGAAGCCCGTGTAGGGTGTGCGGCCCATTGCCGTCATCTCTTCCACGTTCATGTCCGGCACGTCCGGCCGTTCGGTCAGCACCACGCCAGTTGTCCGGCTCATCTCTTTGCGCGACAGTTGTCTGATGTCCGTTCCGTTTATGCGGATGCTTCCGCCCATTGGCGGCAGAAAACCGCAAAGGGTGCGCAGGAGTGTGCTCTTGCCCACACCGTTTGCGCCCAACAGACAAGTAAGGCGTCCGCCGGCAAGTGAGGCGTTCAGATGGCTGGCCACGCAATGGCTGCCATATCCTGTAGAGAGGTCTTCAAGTGTGATCATGCTTGCTGTTTGCTGGAATGTAGTATGACGTATAGGATGACTGGCGCTCCGATGAGCGGTGTGATGACGTTGATGGGAATCAGGCTGCCGTTGGGGGGCAGTGTGCTGCACAGATTGCAGAGCAGTGCCAGACAGCCACCGGTCAGCATGGTGGCGGGCATCAGTATGCGGTGGCTTCCGGTGCGCATGACCATGCGTGCGATGTGTGGAACCGCCAGTCCCAGGAAGGAGATGGGGCCGCAGAAAGCGGTGGTGGTGGCGGTGAGCAGACCGGTGCAGCACAGCAACGCATTGCGGGTAAGGCGTATGCTGGTTCCCAGATTGGCGGCATAGTTGTCGCCCAGCAGCAGGGTGTCAAGCGGCTTAATCAGCAAGATGCTTGTCGTAAGTCCGATGGCGCAAAGCAGCACATAGACGGGCAGACGGTCCAGAGATATGCCGCTGAAGTTGCCCATACCCCACATGATGTAGGAATGTACGCCTTCCTCTGTGGCGGAAAAGTTAAGCAGGCTGATGACCGCTCCCGTCACATAGCTGATGATGACGCCCGTGATAAGCAGCATCACCGGACTCCGGAGCAGACCCGAAATCAGCAACAGCAGACCCATGATGCCAAGCGCTCCAGCCATGGCGGCGGCAAAGACCAGCAGATAACCGTCAAGGCTGAGGCTTCCCAGTGTAACGCTTCCACCCAGATACAGCATTGCCAGTGCTACGCCCAGATTGGCGCCCGAGTCAATTCCCAATATGGAAGGGCCGGCAAGCGGATTGCGGAAAGCCGTCTGCAACAAAAGGCCGCTGGTGCTGAGTGCGGCTCCGCAACACAGGGCTGTGACCATCTGTGGAATGCGGTTTTCCAATATGATGAATTTCCACGACGGATGTTCGGGAACGTCTTCTCCGCAAAGAATCTTCCACACGGCTTCGGCAGGGATGTCCAGACTTCCCCACCACAGGTTGGCGGCACACAATGCTACCATTGCCAGCGTCAGTATAAAGAGGATGAGCTTTTTCATTCTAATGGACAAAAGTATTTCTTTTCGCTTTCAATGCCCAGTTCGGGATGGAATATCTGTATCAGGTTCTTCAGCACCCATTCCGGATGGAAGGGCGTTTCTTCAAAGTAACGGCTTGTCTGTGTGTCGCATAGCCACATGCGGGCGGCAATTCTGTTCAGCCCCGGCTGTTCGCTTGTCAGCTGTGCCCTTGTGGCGGCTCCGTAGCGTTTGACCATCCACAGGTCAGCATGGATGGCCTTCTCCAAGACTTCTTCCACGCTGAGCGCCACGCTGCCCGAACCCTCAATGTGCGAGAAGGCATAGTCGGCACCGGCATCCCTGTAGAGTTGCCCGCTGGTGCTTTGGCCGGCGGCCACAAACCATTTTCCGCTTTGTGGCAGTTCGCTGATGACCAATGGCTTTTCGCTTACCGCCATGGCTGTCTCCTTTAATGTTGTATATTCTTTCTCTATACACGCAAAAAGGCTGTCGGCGGCAGTTCCTTTCCCGAAGAGCCTGCCGTAGAACCGCATCCATTCGGCCTGCGCCAAAGGCGAGGTTTCCATGTATTCGGCACATCCCACAATGGGAATCCCAAGCCGTTCCAGTCTGCCATATCCGCTGTTGTTTTCAAAAAGGCTTGGCATCAGCACGTCTGGCTGCAGGTCCATGATACTTTCCATGTTCGGTGCCATGCCGTTTCCAAGGTCGGCGATGCGGCCTTCTTCGACCCCTTTCTGTATGTAGGGGATGCCAATGTATTTGACTTCGCACACACCGCCAATCGCGCCTTCGCATCCCAATTCCTGCAATAGCGCACAATGCACGCCGGTAAAGACGGCAGCTTTGCGGAACGGCACTTTGAGCAGTGTGCCCTCCGCCTCGTTTGGCCGAGTGCCTTTTTCCGTCAGGATGTAGCGGCTCAGCACTTGGGTGGTGTCCCAGGGATTGCGTATGACGGCTTCCGTGTAGTCCGCATGTTGAATCAGGCACAGGTTGCGTGCGTGGCGCATCACAATTGTGTCGCCCTCCGCTCTTTCCGCAGGCATGGAAGTCTTGCCGTGGCACGCTGTCATCATGAGTGTGACAGTCAGGAATATCAGCGTGTTCAGAACGCTTGTCTTTTTTGTTTCCATAAGGGTCTCAGTTGGATGAATATTTCAAAGTTCCGCCCTGCCATTGGTCGGGACAGCACCGTTACATAGTCTGTGTCCAGCAGATTGTTCACTACGACTTTTACAGACGCGTCGAGCCGTTTCCAGTGGAAAGCCTTTTCAATGGCCATGTCAGACATGAAATAGGGTTTCAGCTGTCCGGTGATGTAGTCCGACTCGTTGCTTGTGGTGGTGAAGCGCTCGCTGTAGTGGATCCATTTATATTGCAGCGCCCAGGTCTTCCATTCCAGCCGTGCGGAAATGTTGGCCGAGTGCTTGGGCACATAGCAGAGTTGCTTGCCATACGAGGCGTCGTTGTCGTTTGACGGCTTGCCTTGGTTGATGCTTGGCGTAAAGGCATAGTTGGCTGTAAGGCTTGCTCTTGTGTGCTTGCTTATCTTCGTGACGGCTTCCAGCATGATTTCCGTGCCGTAGTTGTGCACCTTTTTCACGTTGCTTGGCTGCCAATAGCCTTTGGTATTGGGTGTCCACAGAATCCAGTCCTTGATGTACGAGTCGAATGCGCTGAACGAGCCTTTCAGTTGGAAAGCCTTGCTTCGGATGTCCCATTCCAAGCCGGCATCGTAGGTAAATCCTTTCTCCGGTTCCAAGTCGGGATTGCCGCCGGGTTTGAAGTAAAGGTCGTTCATGGACGGATAGCGGTAATTGCGTGCCACAGATGCCTTGGCCACCAATTTCCACGGGGCATAAAGCACATAGTCGGCAAACAGGGCGGGCATGACCGGAATCCATTTCTTGCCGTAAATCTCTTCTCTGATGATGGCGGCAACGCTGAACGGTGATACGGGTCGCCAACGGGCCTGCAGGCTGCCGTGGTATTCCATACGTCCCTTGTTGTAGTTCTCGTGCTGCTGGAACGGACTTTTGTCATGGCTCCTCACCTTGTTGTAATAGGCTTCGGCTTTGGCGTTCAGCATCCATTTCTCGTGGGGCAGATAGTCTGCCTCGGCCTGTACATAGCCATTGTACGTGTGGCTTCGGCTTTGGGTGATGTCGTTCTTTATGCCCTGTCGGGTGGTATGGTAGTCATAGGCGATGTCCTGATAGGCATATCCGCCACGCACCGTGGATTTCCACTGGCTTTCCGTGTGTGTCCAGCTCAGCACACTGCGCAGGGTGTTTTGGCCCTGCTCGTTGGTGAAGTCTGTGTCGTCCTTGTAGTCCACGCTCAGAAACGGCAATCCTCTTTTGTGATGGGCATACCATACGGAAAGCCCCATGCGGTTTCCTGCTCCGTCATTATAGAAAATGTCCTGCAGGGCATGGATGTCCGTGAAGTATCCGCTTTGGTTGCGTTCCTTGGGATGGTAACTGTGGACAATGTTCCCCTGCTCGTCCCTTACGTCCACCTTCTTGTCATGGTTGATGTAGCTGAAATCGTTCTTGCTGGTACTGTACACCAGACGGGTGTTGCTGCGCCACTTCGGCCCGGTGTGGCTGAACTGCAGGAACTGGTCGTATGTGCTGTACGAGCCTATGCCCTGGACATATTGCAGCGAATTACCGGATATGTTGGGGACAAGGCTCTTCAGCTCCACCGCACCGCCCAGTCCGCCGCCCGTAAGGTGCATGCTGCTTGCACCGTGGTAAAGGGTGGCCTGGTCGATAAAATAGGAAGGAATGGTGCTGAAGTCCACTGTGCCTAACATGGGCGAGTTGATGCGCATGCCGTTCCAGGTTACTTGCGTGTGGCTGGGCGACGTGCCTCTGAATTCGGCCGTACTTTCCGTGGCCCTGCCATAGCTTTTGATGAAGAGGGTGGAGTGCCGGGTCAGGATGTCTGCCAGGGAAGAGGCGATGTGGTCATGCAGTATGGTGCTGTCAAGCGAGCTTTTTTGCAGTCCCGTATCGGTGAGCCGGCGTTGTGCGGTTACCTGCACACCGCGGAGCGATGTGGTTTCCTGTGTCCACGCCGTAACAGGAAGCAAACCGAGCAGAAGCAGACACCACTTTTTCATTTCATCAGATGATAGTCGCCGATGTAATATACCTCAGTGGAGATTTCGCCCAGATTGGGCGTATAGCCGGTTTGTGCGCTCTGCACCTTAACAAAGTCAATATACGCCAGGTTGGCCTCACGTCCTTCCCAGTTGCGTGCATGGTTTATCTTGAACAGTCCGGCCTTGCCAATTGGCGTGCTGGTGTTGTCGTTTCCGTCGTTGTCCGCATAGCCCCAGGGATAGGCGGGCAACTTGCTCACTCCGTTTTCATAACTGTGCCGGCTGGCCAGGCGGCTGCCGTGGAAGGTCAGCGTCTCGCCTTCCATCCAGTCTTGCCAGTATGAGGGTTCGGGATTCCAGTAACTCAGATAGGGGATGAGGCCTGTCTCTCCGTGCTTGTCTTGCCATGCCACAGCAGAGTAGGGCTGTGATGGACGGTGATAGGTCATGGCATAGTCGGCTTCCCAGTTTGCTGTGCCGTATTCCGACCCTGCCAACTCGTACCATGTGTCGTTGGGCTGTCCGTCGCCATTCTCATCCTGGCTCACCCAGATGATGCCGGGTTCCGACTGATAGTTGAAAGGATTGCCTTTAATGCAGAGGTCATATTCTCCACTGTTTGCTATGCTGTGGTCGAAGCCGACAATCAGATAGCCTCCCCATCCGCCCAGACTGGTCATCCATTGGCGGTTCAGGTGGCTCAATACTGTGTCGCAGGCCTCCTCGTGTGTGCATCCCGGAGGAAACCCCGGCCCAATGATCTTGTAGCCGTTTACCATGGCGCCCGGTGCGGGACGGTAGGCATATACCCGATTTGCCTCTGCGCGACTGGAGGCCGATGCTTCGCGACGGAAAGTGCCCTCTGGCGGACACACCGTTATGCCGAATTCCTGCGTCACGGAGGCGGAATCCAGTTGTGCAGTCAGCGTTAGCTTTTGTTCTCCCACTTCCGTGGCAGAAAAGATGAAACAGGGCTTTTCCGTTGTCGGTTCCGTTTCGGTTCCGTTCAGTGTCCATCGGTAACTTGCCCCTTCTCCGTTTTCAATCCATGAAGGGCTGATGCGGATGCTCCGTCCTTGGCTCACATGGAATACAGTTTGTGCAAAATGCCATCTGAACTTCCCGTCGTTTGGCGGAAGTTCGGGCGTGGTCTGCGAGGGGGCTTTTTCGCTTACCGTAATCTTTACCTCGTCCTCGGCGGTGCCGAAAGCGTTGCTTACGCGCAGCAGGATGAAGTATGTGCCGGGCACGGTTGTGGTGAAGGTGTATTCCGCTTCCTTGCACACCGTCTCGCCTTCGATGCTCCATGCGTAGGTGGTCTGTTTGTCCGTGTATCCCAAGATGGGAATCAGGGTAAGGGCTTCTCCGGCCTGTATGCGGAATCTGCGCGAGGTCTCTTCCCATCTGATGGTGGGAAGGTGGCCTTTGGGCGTATCTTCCTGGCAGGCGCAAATCCACGATGAGCACAGGATAAGAAGAATGAGACGGGTCATGAATCTTTTCATTTGAATGCAAATCCGTTAGGGTTGATGCCTGTGCGGAACTGGTCTATAGGTTTTCCATCTGCCGAGTAGCGGTAGACGGTGCCGGACTGGCTGTAGTCTACGGCATCGGCCACATAGATTTCTCCGTTTTGGGGATGCACCCCGATGGCATAGAGCTTGTGTCGGTTGCCCTTGCTGTCGGTGGGCGCGCTGATAAAGGGACGCACGGGCAGATGTTCGTCAGTGATATGCATGCGGTAGATGTCGTTGTTCACGATGTACAGCACCGTCTTGTCCTGGTTGGTGGCAATCTGCACGTTGGCGTCATCGGCATCCAGTGCCTGTTCCAGCTCAATCTCCAGTGTGTTGGCGTCAATGCGGTACAGATGGGGAATGTTGTCGCCAAAGCTCTCGTCTCCCGTATAATATCCGCCGTCGGTCAGCACCCACAGCTTGCCGTGGGCATCCACCACCATACTCTTGGGTTGCCAGCTGCCCAGGGTAAGGCTGTCGCACACCTCGTCTGTCCGGGTGTCAATGGCCAGAATCCTGTTGCTGTAGCTCCAGCAGTTGGTAAACACACGGTGGCCGTATTGTACCATGTTCTCCGTGCTGCTGTATCCGTTGGCCGAAGGTTGTCCGGTGTGTATGCTGCCTATGGGTTGAAAGGTGGTGGGGTTGAACACCGTGATGTACGGTGCATACAGGTCGCTGATATAGGCTTTCTCCCTATTGACGATGTGGACAAAGCGCGGGTTGATCATGTGGCTGGTCTGCGATGCGGTGAGTTGGCCTTTCACACGGAAGGTCTCCGCATCAATGCCCCATACGATGCCGCTGTTCTCCATGGCAATGTACAGTGTGTTGTTGTGCAGCGTCATGGATTGCCCGGTGTCGCCCAGCTTGCGGTCGTTGGCGCGGCGGAAGATACCGTTCTCCACCGTCTTTGTGTCGGGACGATAATAGGAGAGGGTGCTGTTTCCACTGTTGTAGTTGCCCTCGTTCAGTATGAATACGCCCTTTCCGGTGTGCTCGAAGTTCTCTTCCGCGTTCTCAATGTCCGTGCCGTTGCAAGCGCACAAAAGGGTCAGGAACGTCAGTAGCAGGTATTTGATGTACATTATTTTAATTATAATTCAACTACAATGTTGTCTATGGCAAAGTAGGTCGGTGTGTTCAGACCCCATTCTGAGCTGTCGCTGCCGCTCATGCTGAAGCTGAGTGAACGTATTGCGCCCAGTTCGCTCAGGCTGATTTCCTTCCATGAGGTTTGTATCTGTCCATTTTCCACCAGGTTGACCTGCATGGACGCACCGTTGTCTGCCGTGATGTGGAGGGTGAGGAAGTCATCTTTGCCGGTAAGGGCTTTGCAAAAGTCGGTTCCGTATTTGGCCGCTCCTATCACATAGGTGGAAGGGCAGATCTGCATGGAGCGGATTACATGAGGCTTGTCGTCCAGAATGCTCAGCGTGGTGAGGTTTTCATCCTGTGTGGCACAGTAAACCATTGCAAAGTTCTTTCCGCCCACGGTAGAGGGCGCTTCCAGTTGGTGGGTGAAGTCGTTGTGGTGCTCAAAGTCATCGCTTACATAGTTGCTTATGGCGATACCGCCTTCGGTGTATCCATAGTCTCCGCCCCAGGCATTGGTCATGCCGCCGCTTAGGTGGGTTCCTTCGTCAATCCACCGATAGGCAGAGGCCAGGTTGCCGTAGAGCAGCGGACCGCCATACTGGGCGTTGTCAATCAGCAAATTCCAGTATTCACCTTCAAAAGTGACGGTTTCAATCCTTGCCTCGTTCTCATCATTGCTGCATGATGCAGCCAGCATGCCAACACACAGCAGGCATACAAAAAGTCGTAATGCTTTCATCTTGAAATATGAATTAAAATAGTTATACACGTTCTCCTCGGTTCGTGAAACTTGCCTTGGCAAATCATATACGGCAGGTCTTCTGACTTGTCTCTTCCTTTCTCGGACACCTTCCCGGTTCTTTAGGATTCCAGTGGCTCAAATTTTCCAAGACGGAATTTGGGGTGAGACTTACAGCTGCGGGACAGTTCAGGACTTTCACCTGATTCCCTTAACCGTTGATTCGTTTGCAAAATTATTTAAAAAAAATGAAATGCGGAAAGATTTTGTCCTTTATTTGTCTTTCCGCATGTAAGATACAGCGCTGTAAATAACCTTTCCACACGTGCGGAATGTACTTACAGTACTGCATTAGCCTTAAGGAATGTTCTATAAATTATTTTTCCAGTTCATAGATCTTCACCCAGTCTACTGTCATTTTGATGGGATAGTCGTTGGGGTCAGGCGCTTCCATCCATGTGGCGCCAATCTGCATGTCAATCAGCAGGAAGTAGGGTGTGCCGATTACGTCCATTATTTAAGATTTGCACCCTGTTAAGTGCGATTTTGTGGGCATTTTGCACTGTGTTCAGTGCGTTTTTGTGAGATAATTGCACTTTTTTGAGTGCATATTCAGAGATTTTGTATATCTTTGTGCTAAAATCACATCATCAGTCATTTATGGAGAGATTACAAGCCACATTTGATAAACTGCTGCGTGAAACGACTTCCACGTTTCATCGTTATATGTATGATCGTATAGACTGGCAGGCGCGTGTCGTAGGACTACTGGGACCTCGTGGAGTGGGAAAAACCACTATGGTGCTGCAATACATCAAGGAGAATCTGCCACGAAAGGAAACACTCTATGTGGTTGCAGAAGATTTGTATTTTTCAACCCACACACTGGTTGACCTGGCCGATGCCTTTGCACGTATGGGTGGCAAGTACCTCTTCATCGACGAGATTCATAAGTACAAAGGATGGTCGCGCGAACTGAAACTTATTTACGACTATCATTCAGAACTGCATGTGTTCTTTACGGGTTCTTCCGTCCTTGATATATCCAAAGGCGTAGCTGATTTAAGCCGTCGTGTTCTGACTTTTGAGATGCAAGGTCTCTCATATCGTGAGTATCTTGAATTGTTTCATCAGATAGAGTTGCCTATTTACAATATCCATCAGATTCTTGCTCAGGAGGTTGTGTTGCCACGTGGATTCCTGCCTCTCCAGCATTTTACCGACTATCTGAAGCGGGGATATTATCCTTTCAGGGATGATAACATTGAACGTTATATCATGCAGATGGTAAATACCACACTTGAAGTAGATATAGCTCAGTATGCCGACCTTACACCAGCCACTATCAGAAAACTGAAGCGACTACTGGCCATCATAGCCCAAGCGGCACCCTTTAAGCCGAATTTTACACAGCTTGGGGGGCAGTTGGAGGTTTCACGTAATAATATTGCCGATCTTTGTGCATGGTTGGAGAAGGCGGGACTAATAGGTCAGCTTCGTGACAGTACTGGCGGCATACAAGGACTTGGAAGAGTGGATAAAGTCTATCTTGATAATCCCACATTGATATATGTATTAGGAAAAGAGAATACAGAGATAGGTACCATTCGTGAGACTTTCTTCTTTAATCAGATGAGGGTTGCCCACGACATCGCATCCTCTCTTGTCTCAGACTTCCTCGTAACTGATAGATACACCTTTGAGGTTGGTGGTAAGAAGAAAAAGCAGAAGCAGATACAAAATGTAGAGCAAGGCTATGTCGTTAAGGATGATATTGAGACGGGATACGGCAATATTATTCCTCTTTGGCAGTTTGGATTAACCTATTAGCAAGGGTGTTCTCAATATGGTCACGTTTTAGACCATAAGAGGAAATCATCGCAATGAGGTTCTTCCGAGGTTGTTTTTGATGAAAAAGAAGTGCGATAGTTTACCAAATGTGGGTATAAAACATACTTGGTAAACTATCGCACTTTTTATAAAGGGTCTTTACTGTTCCAGTTCGTATACCTTCACCCAGTCTACTGTCATTTTGATGGGATAGTCGTTGGGGTCGGGCGCTTCCATCCATGTGGCGCCAATCTGCATGTCAATCAGCAGGAAGTAGGGTGTGCCAAAGGGGTATTGCCCTTCCTTGTGGATGTTGGGATAGGAGAATGTGGGTTTGCCGTTGATAGAGAACACCAGACTGTCTGGCAGAATCTCCACAGCATAGACGTTGAAAGCCTCGGGGTTACACTTTGGGGTGGCGCCATAGGGCGGATTCTTGGTTTCCTTCTCCACCTCCGTGTAGTTGGAATGCACCGTCTGATGAATGTAGTCGTGCTTGTGCAGGCGTTCCATGAGGTCCACCTCTCCGTCCTCGGGCCACCTTCCGCCCTGGGGGAGCATCCAAATAGCGGGCCATGCGCTTTGCGCGCCCTCCAGTTTGGTACGCACCTCCACTTTTCCATAACCCACGGTAAACTTGTCCTTGGTATAGATTCCGGCGGTCAGGTAGTCGGCGGTGTCGTTGGGCAGTATGCCGTTGTTCTGCACGCCGTGCAGCATCAGTTTGCCCTTTTTCACTTCATACAGCGAAGGATGGTCTGACAGATGGACAGACCATTCCGAACCTCCGCGTGGAATCTTGCTCCAATACTTTTCATTGATCCGGTTTCCGTTGAAATCCTCTTTCCAAATCAGCTTATACTTCGGCGCTTTGGCCTCGGCCTGGCACAACATGCCGAAGAGCATGGACAGACACAGTAGAAAACTCACTTTTTTGTGTTTCATTTTTTATTTTTTTTATAAAGGTATGGTCAGGATGACTTTGTGTGTATAGTCTTATCAATCATTTCTCACTGCCGTTCCGCGTCTTTGCAGACGCCATTATATATCCCGTTTATTTTCCACGGGTTCAAGAACCCGCGGCTATTCGCCCTTTGGGCTTCCCGTCTTTCAGACGTTTTTCGTTATTCCGTGACCTAAATCCAATGCGTCAGGAATCCGCGGATATGAATAATCCGGTTATACGGCAACTTTAACACATGGCGTCTGTAAGACGCGAAATTAAATAGCCGCGGACTTTTAAGTCCGTGGTAGTGTGTGGTTTCACAATAATGGCGTCTGGAAGACGCGAATCGGTAACGAACATTTTTTTGTGAAAATTAGCATTCTTCACTCACCACTTATTGCTCACAACTCATCACTCACTGCTCACCGCTCAAAACCACCGCCTCCTTGTGCCGTCCGTCCACCTTGATGGTCATGGGACGGGGCATTCTTACGTGTCGCACATGCTTGGTCTCCTGTACGGCGGGAAGGGCATCAAACACATCCTTGCGATATATGCCGTCGCCGCGGAAAGCGTCTATGGTCAAATAGCAGACGCCCAGACTGGTGAGGTTCTGGAAGAAGTGGGTGCCCTGACTGGGATCCACCTGGTAGTTGTCCAGACCGGCTTCCACAATGACCTGTGCCGCACTGATGTGTGGCCACTTTACGGGAATGCCAAGCCAGGGGTCGCTGCTTCCCCATCGGCCGGGGCCGATGAGCAGGTAGGATTCGCGCACCCCTTCCTCTCCGTCAGTCGGCGTGTTGCGTCGGTTGATGAAGTAGCGGTTGATATATTCTATTTCGTCTGCAATGGCAGGGTTGTTGTTGGGAGTGTAGTCTTCGGTCTTCACATATACCACATCTTCCACCTCGTTGAACACACCGTGTCCGATGGCGCTGTGCGAACGCAGGATGCAATCCTCGTCCGGCACTTGTGCCAGGTCTTCGTTCAGTTCCATGCGGTTGTCCACCATGGGACGAATCTGTAGCAGGAAGAATTCACCTGTCTTGTCGGCGTTCAGGTTTACGGCAAACTCAATCTCCACCGGGCGCTGCATCTCATCCTGGCCATACTTCAGTACCTTCTGCATCAGTTCGGGCAGCGGGAACACACCGTTTTGCAACACGCCGGCAAAGGAGATGATCTTGCGGTTGCGGCCCTCATAGTAACCATCGTATATACACTGGTCCACGGGGTCGAACGTGCTGCATATCCATTGCAGCGTTCCGTCTGGCTCGGCATCGCGCACCGACCACTTGCGCAGGTTGAAACCGTCGTCCTTCTGGAAATCCAGCACACCGTTTTCCATCTTCGCCATGTCCAGCGCCAGGAAATGCGTTTGCGTGTCGCGCAGTGCCATTTCCATTTCGCTCATTTGCAGCACCTGATTGGGGTGTGCCGGGCTTACGCGCAGGCTTTGTCCGCCGTCCACAATGTATTTACCCAGTCCCAAAGCCAGGTTTACGGTGCCCTCTTCGGCCTTCTCGTCACCGATGGGATAATAGTTGATGCTGCGTGCCACACCGCTGATGACGGGATAGAAACGTGTGTCGTGCTGTTTGCCCACTACTTCTTGCAGGATGATGGCCATCTTTTCCTGGTCAATTACGTTGCTGGTGGCGGTCATGTAGTCCTTGCTGCTGCGGTAGAACACGCTGGCATAGACCGCCTTGATGGCGTTAGACAACATGGACAGACGGTCGTACTTGTCGCTGATATACGGTATCATGTAAGTGCTGTACACGCCGGCAAAGGGTTGGTAATGGCTGTCTTCCAGCAGACTGCTGCTTCGGATGGCGATGGGTTGGTCCACCACTTGCAAAAAGGCCTCAAGGTCAGCCAGCAGGCGCATGGGCAGTCTGGAGCGCAGGAACTGTTTCAGAATCTCTTCGTCGGGCAGGTCGCTCAGTGCGGTGAAGTAAAGTTCGTTGGTGTCCATGAATTCGTCAAAGACATCGGTACACAGCACCACGGTCTTCGGAATTCTCACATGTACGCCTGGCTGGCTGTTCAGGTCGGTGTGGCGTTTCAGAATGTGGTCGATGAAGGCCAGACCGCGTCCCTTTCCGCCTAACGACCCCTCTCCGATACGCGCAAAGTTACTGTATTTGTCAAAGCGTTCGCGTTGGAACACCGCCACCACGCCCTGGTTCTTCATCCTGCGGTACGCCACAATGGCATCCAGAATGATTTGTCGGTGCGCGTCCACGTCCTGCAACGACTCCCAGGTAATCTCCTTCAGAAACTCCGCAATGGGGAAGAGGGCGCGGCTGGCAAGCCAACGGCTCACGTTGTTGTGGGTGAGGTGGTAGAGCAGACTCTCTGCAGGAACTGTCATGATGTTGTTCTGCAGGTCTTTCAGGTTGCGCACACGTACCACTTCCTTCATGGTGTTCGGGTCTCTGAATACAAAGTCGCCGAATCCGAAGTAGCGGTTCACGCGGTTGCGCAGATCCACGCTCATCTTCTTCGAGTTCTTGTCAATGAAGTGTGCGTGGCATTGTTCCGCCAGCTTGGCGTTCTCCGTTTCGTTGGAGTCCATGATGAGCGGAATGTATGGGTCTTTGGCGCGTATGGCGCAAAGCAGCTTGAATCCTGCATCCTCGCTCTTTTCCGTGCTGCCTGCCTTCATGGGGAAGCGGCAGTCGCTGATGACGCCTAATGTGTTGTTGGAGAAACGGGTGTACAGGTTCCATGCTTCTTCATAGTTTCGGGCAAGTACAATCTTGGGACGTCCTCTCATGCGCAGGGTTTCCAGCGAGGTGTTGAGCGCTTCAGAGGCAAATTCCATACTTTGCTGCAGCACAAACTTGTACAGGCTGGGCAGGATGCTGCTATAGAAGCGTATGCTGTCTTCCACCACCAGAATCATCTGCACGCCGGCGCTCTCAATATCATGCTCCAGGTTCATCTTGTCCTCAATCAGTTTGATGATGGAAAGGAGCAGTTCGGTGTTGCCTAACCAGCAGAACACGTATTCAAATGCCGACAGATCTTCGTCCTTCATGCGTCGGGTAATGCCGTGGCTGAAGGGAGTCAGCACTACGATTGGGGTTTGCGGATGTTCTTCCTTGATGGTTCGTGCAATCTGGAACACGTCATTGTTCTCGGCGGCGGGCATGCAGATGATGAGGTCGATATTTCCGCTTGCCATCTGTATTTCCGCTTCCTGTAGGCTTGCCACCTGTATGAAGCGTGGGGGGAAGCGCAGTCCCAGACGTGCGTATTCCGAAAATATCTTTTCGTCCACACGGCCGTCGTCTTCCAACATAAAGGCGTCGTATGGATTTGCCACAAGCAGCACGTTGCACACGCGGCGCAGCATCAGGTCAACAAAGGAGGTGTCTTTCAGTGTCATGTCTTTGGGTAAGTGGTGTTAGAGTAGGGGGTGCGATGTTCAACGATTCAACGAGTCAGCAAGTTTTTCTGTTCTTGCTGACTCGTTGTTTGTTTGTAGGTCGGGTATTGTGCGTCTGTGTCTTTTCGGACGCAGCACGCTACGTCCCTACCTTTTCTTGTTTGTTGTAGGTTGGGTATTGTGCGTCTGTGTCTTTTCGGACGCAGCACGCTACGTCCCTACCTTTTCTTGTCTGTTTTGTGGAATTGTAGGGACGCTGCGTGCAGCGTCCGCCCACATCGCTCAACGTTATCGTTATAGACTCCCCCTCCATAGAGGGAGGGGGCAGGGGGGAGGGTCTTTTATCACACAATACCTTGTGCCATCATGGCCTTGGCAACCTTCATGAATCCGGCCACGTTTGCGCCCTTCACATAGTTTACATATCCGTCGGCCTCGGTACCGTACTTCACGCAGTTCTGGTGGATGTTCTCCATGATAGCGTGCAGACGGCTGTCCACTTCTTCTCTTGTCCAGCTCAGGCGCTCAGAGTTCTGTGACATTTCCAGACCGCTTACGGATACACCTCCGGCATTGGCAGCCTTTCCGGGTGCATACAGAATCTTGGCTTCCTGGAATACACGAATGGCTTCGGGGGTAGAGGGCATGTTGGCACCTTCGCTCACGGCAATCACACCGTTGGCTACGAGCGCCTTGGCAGCTTCCTCATTCAGCTCGTTCTGTGTGGCAGAGGGAAGGGCGATGTCAGCCTTCTCAAACCAAGGCTTGGCACCAGCCACATATTTGGCGTTGGGATACTGGTCTGCATATTCTTTGATACGTCCACGGTAGATGTTCTTCAGTTCCATGATGTAGTCCAGCTTTTCGCGGTCAATGCCGTCGGGATCATAGATGTAGCCGTCAGAGTCGCTCATGGTCAGCACCTTTCCACCCAGCTGCAACACCTTCTCTGCGGTGTACTGTGCCACGTTTCCGGCTCCGGAAATCAGCACGGTCTTGCCCTGCAGGTCAGTACCCTTGGTCTTCAGCATTTCCATCAGGAAGTATACGTTGCCGTATCCAGTAGCTTCGGGGCGCACCAGTGAACCGCCGAATTCCAGACCCTTACCGGTGAATACACCGCTGAACTCGTGTGTCAGTTTCTTGTACATGCCGAACATGTAACCCACTTCGCGTCCGCCTACACCGATGTCGCCGGCAGGAACGTCCACATCAGCGCCGATGTGGCGGGTAAGTTCCAGCATGAAGGCCTGGCAGAAACGCATCACTTCGGCGCTTGACTTTCCTCTGGGGCTGAAGTCAGAACCTCCCTTGCCGCCACCCATGGGCAGTGTGGTCAGAGAGTTCTTGAAGGTCTGCTCAAAGGCAAGGAACTTCAGGATACCCAGGTTTACGCTCTTGTGGAAACGGATACCGCCCTTGTAGGGACCGATTACGTTGTTGTGCTGTACACGGTATCCCATATTGGTCTGCACCTGGCCCTTGTCGTCTACCCATGTTACGCGGAATTGATACACTCTGTCGGGAATGCACAGGCGTTCAATCAGGTTGGCTTTATCAAACTCGGGGTGCTTGTTGTATTCTTCTTCAATGGTAGCAAGTACCTCTTCTACAGCCTGGTGATATTCAGGCTCATTGGGGAAGCGTCTTTTCAGGTCTTCCAGAACTTTTTTAGCGTCCATAATGTGTATATGTTATTTTAATGTTAGAATTCGTATGTTTGATATTGTGCTGTGGGGGCGCAACACCTTGCGTTTCTCCACCTTTCTTTTTTACCTTTTTTCAATTTATTTCGGTTGCAAAGGTAAGTTTTTTTGTAGATATAGACAATAGTTTGTAAGAAAAAACAATAAAAAAATATCAAAATGTCTATATTTTTGCTTATTTGTGTTAAAATTATCAGTTTTATTGCCTTTTTGCTTACTCTCCGACCCATGCAAGGGCAAATATGCTTACACATGCGCTTGGGTCAGCCTCTTTGATGGCTTTGGCGCAGGCACTAAGCGTGGCGCCGGTGGTACACACGTCGTCCACAATCAGGAAATGTCTGCCTTTCATCTGCTCTGGAATCGTTGCCCGGTACAGTCCTTCCGCATTCTCTTTGCGCTCTTCTCGGTTCAGGCGGGTTTGCTGACGGCGGTGTTCGGTACGTTTCAACAGTTTCGTATGAACGGGCAGCCGGAAAGTCTCCGCAATGCCTTGTGCCAGCCATTCCGCCTGGTTGTATCCGCGTTCCAAATGTCTTTGCCAGCTCAGCGGCACCGGAATCAAGCCGTCAATCTCTTTCTCAATGCCATATTCTGCAATCACCGTGGCTGCCAGTTGTCCCATGGTGCGTGCCAGCTTGGCGTTTTTCATGTATTTGAATTGCATCACGGGTCTTTGATGGGCGTTGTGACTACGGTAGTAGAAGAGGCACAGACCGTGTTCCACCTTCGTTCCCGGCCATACCAGACGTATCATTCCGTTGTCCCGGCTGTCTTCAAGGTTTGCCGTCGGAAGCATCGACATGCACCCAATGCACATCGTCTCTTCCGTTGGCATCATCCGTTTGCCGCACACGGGACATTCCCGGGGCATAATCAGGTTCATGAACGATGCGCAGACTTGCTTGATTTTTTTATTAATGGCTGTAATCATTACTATGTGCCCCAAAAGTAGGGAATTTTTGTTTCTCCCTTTCTTTTTTCTTTCATATTTTTTCACAAATCGCTGCAAAACGATTAACTTTGTCCTCAAAGCACACATTATTTATATATTAACATTAATATTTGTACAATGAAACATCTGTTATTATCCGCTGCATTCTGCTGTGCGTTAGGCGCGCAGGCACAAGGCAAGTCGGAGCGATGGCTCAATCCCGAGGTCAATCGGGTGAACACCGTCAAGTCGCGCAGTACGTTCTTTGCTTATGAGAACGAGCGGGTGGCACGCTTCGGCAACAAGTACGAGAGTGACCGTTACATGAGTCTTGAGGGCAATTGGAAGTTCTTATTTGTCAAGGACCATAACCTTGCGCCCAAGGGATTCTATGCCCCTGGTTATGACGATTCGGCCTGGGATCTCTTCCCTGTGCCCGGACTGTTCGAGATCAATGGATATGGCGATCGCATCTATAAGAATGTTGGCTATGCCTGGGCCACACAGTTCACCAGCAATCCACCCATGGTTGAAGAGAAGAACAACTACACAGGCTCTTATCGTCGCGAGTTTGAGATACCTGCCGACTGGCAGGGCAGCCGCATCTTTATGCATGTAGGCTCTGCCACAAGCAACCTCACCGTATGGGTGAACGGCAAGGAAGTGGGCTATAGCGAGGATTCCAAGATGGAAGCCGTCTTCGACCTCACCCCTTATCTCACCCCAGGTAAGAAAGCCCTCATCGCCATGCAGGTGATGCGTTGGTGCGATGGTACCTATCTTGAGGACCAGGACTTCTGGCGCTTCACCGGTATTGCACGCGAGGTCTATCTCTATGCCCGCCCCCAGGCACATGTACAGGACATCTTTGCCATGCCCGACCTTACCAATAACTACCGTGATGGAAGTCTCAAGGTAAAGGTGAATACAGAGAAAGCCAAAGGTAAGAACCTGCAGCTCTCATTGGTTGATGCAGAAGGACGTCAGGTATGGCGTGCCGAGGCAAAGGCAGACGAGACCACTTCATTCGAGTGCAGCCTGGCCAATCCCAACAAGTGGACTGCAGAGACTCCCTATCTCTATACCCTCTACACCACCTTGAGCGATGGCAAGGAAGTCATTGAGGTCATCCCGCAGAAGGTGGGCTTCCGTAAGGTGGAGATCAAGGATGGCCAGGTGCTGGTCAATGGAAAAGCCATTATCTTTAAGGGTGTGAACCGCCACGAGATGGACCCCGATGGCGGTTATGTGGTCAGCGTGGAGCGCATGATCCAGGACATCAAGGTAATGAAGGAACTCAATGTCAATGCCGTGCGCACCTGCCATTATAGCGATGATCCCCGTTGGTATGACCTTTGCGACCAGTATGGACTCTATGTCGTGGGCGAGACCAATATCGAAAGCCACGGTATGGGCTATGGCGAGCGCACCTTGGCAAAGAACGCTTCTTACGAACTGGCACATGTAGAGCGCAACCGCAATAATGTGCTTGTACAGAAGAATCATCCCAGCATCATCATCTGGAGTCTGGGTAACGAGGCGGGCTATGGTCCCAACTTCGAGAAGGCATACGATGAGATTAAGTCCATAGACAACAGCCGTCCCGTACAGTATGAACAGGCTGGCCAGAACGGAAAGACCGATATTTTCTGTCCCATGTATTACGGCTATGATGGTTGTGAGAAGTATGCCCAGGGCAACAATCCCCGTCCGCTCATCCAGTGCGAGTATGCCCATGCCATGGGTAACTCAATGGGCGGATTTGCCGAATATTGGGATCTCACCCGCAAGTATGCCAAGTATCAGGGTGGTTTCATTTGGGACTTCGTGGACCAGGGTTTGCGCGGCACAAGCAAGGTTACCGGTAAGCAGATTTGGCAGTACGGTGGCGATGCAGGACGCTATCCTGCAAGCGACCACAACTTCAACTGCAACGGTGTCATTGCCCCCGATCGCAGTTACAACCCCCATGCCTATGAGGTGCAGCACTATTATCAGCACATCTGGCTGCGTAATCTTGACATGAGCACTGGCAATGTGGAACTCTATAATGAAAATACGTTCCGCACCCTCGATTATGTGGATGCTGTCATCACGCTCAAGCAGGATGGCCGCCAGGTACTCAGCCAGCGCATCACCGACTTGCCCAAGGTAGAACCCGGACAGAGTAAGGTCATGCAGTTGGGTCAGATGGAATTGGGCATGAAGGTGTATCAGCAGATGGTGAACAATCCCAACAGCGAGTTTGTGGCTGATGTGGATTTTGTATTGAAGAACGACGAGCCTCTCCTGCCAGCGGGATTTGCGGTGGCACGTCAGCAGTTCGTGCTACAGGGTTACACATTCCCCACAGCCGAGGGCATTATCAAGGAAGCCAAGGGCGAACCCGTGAAGGTGGATGCCATGAATGCCTGCTATACGCTTTCCGCTGCCGGCATGTCTGTAACCGTGAACCGTTGGAATGGCAATCTTGACTATCTCGATGTGGACGGCAAGCCCATGTTGCAGGAAGGCTATTCCGTAACGCCCAACTTCTGGCGTGCGCCCACTGACAATGACTTTGGTGCAAACCTCCAGAAAAAGTTTGCGGCATGGAAGAGTCCCGAACGCAAGGTCAAGAGCGTAACCGTAAAGGATGTCATCCCTGCCAAGGCAGTCGAGGTGGTGTATGATATGCCTTCGGTAGAGGCTACTCTCACCATGACCTACACCCTCACCCCCAATGGCGAGCTTATTGTGGATGAAAGCATGAAGGTGAATAAGGATGCCAAGCAGAAGCCCCAGTTGTTCCGTTTCGGCATGCAATGGGTGCTTCCTGGCGAATACAACCAGATTACTTATTACGGTAAGGGACCTCACGAGAATTATGTAGACCGCAAGGGCAGTCAGCACCTCGGCATCTTCAACCAGACCGTTGCCGACCAGTATTATGGTTATGTACGTCCCCAGGAAAGTGGCAACAAGGCCGATGTGCGTTACTGGACCCTCACCAATGTACAGGGTAAGGGACTTACCTTCCAGGCCACCGGCACCATGGAGTGCAGCACCCTTCCATATTTGATGGAAGATTTGGATGGCGGCCCTGTTAAGCAAGCCCATCAGTATCATAGTGGCGACCTCACCCCCCGTAATCTTTCTGTACTCCAGATTCAAGCCCGCCAGTTCGGCCTTGGCTGTGTGAACAGTTGGGGAGCATGGCCCCGCAACGAGTACCAGATGCCTTATCAGGATTATCGCTTCACTTATATTGTAAAAGCGGTTAAGTGATTAAACCAGAATCCCCGGGCCATCCCCGGGGATTTTTTGTCATCTTGTTCTTCTAGCTTTTCTAGTTCTTCTAGTTCTTCTAGTTTTTCTAGCCCATCTAGAAATCCTAGCCCACCTAATTCCCTCTTTAATCCCTATGCGTCTGCAAAGACGCGGTTATGAATAGCCGCGGACTTTTAAGTCCGTGGGTAATATGATATTCATAAGAAAAGCGTCTGGAAGACGCGGAACGGCACCCCTCACCACCTTTCCATTATATATCCCGTTTTATTTCCACGGGTTCAAGAACCCGCGGCTATTCGCCCTTCGGGCTTCCAGTCTTTCAGACTTTACCTTAATTGTCCAAAACGTCTAGCTCTTCTAGTATTCCTAGCCCTTCTAGCCCATATAGAAATCCTAGCCCACCTAATTCCCCCTTTAAACCCTATGCGTCTGCAAAGACGCGGTTATGAATAGCCGCGGACTTTTAAGTCCGTGGTAATATGTGTTTTCACAAGAAAAGCGTCTGGAAGACGCCCATTATATATCCCGTTTTATTTCCACGGGTTCAAGAACCCGCGGCTATTCGCCCTTCGGGCTTCCAGTCTTTCAGACTTTACCTTAATTGTCCAAAACGTCTAGCCCTTCTAGCCCTTCTAGCCCTTCTATAAATAAAAAAAGGATGCACCTTTTGGGCGCATCCTTTTCTATTCACAAGGTTTATGAATTACTCGTAAACGGGGAAGGGGAGATACCAGTTCTTATCGTTCTGGAGGAATGCACGCATAGCTGCATCCTCAGTTCCGTTACGCTTTGCTACGCGGCTAGCCAGGTAGTCGTTACCACGGCGGCGTGCTACGCGCATCAGGTCAAAGAAGCGGTTACCCTCGAACGCCATTTCCAGAGCGCACTCGTCAATGATCAGGTCTTCAACAGCATCCTGTACCTCTGCATCAAAGTTACCGCTGTAGATGTCTTCCTTTGTCACTTCGATACCGGTATTTTCCTTGATCTTCTTGCATACCTGAGTTACATAGTTGTAGCTGCTGTTGCGATCGTCATATCTCAGACGGCCAGTACCACGGGCATGAACACCGGTTGTGATATAGTTGTCTGCAGTGGGATTGCTGGGATAGCTGAATGAAGATGAGCTATTTCCACGAAGTTCTTTCTTCATCGTGTATGTAACAGATCTGGTAGAGCTTCTCATGTAACGGGTCATGAAGTTCATGTAGTCAATACCCTTGCTCTTCATTACCTCACGCTTGTCCAAGTAGTGGCAGGTCTGTGAGCAAGACTCGTCTGTAAAGTTCTCTGTGCTCAGTACGATATTGCCCACCTGCACATCAGCCAGGCTGATAGAATCGGCGTGCAGTCTGATCATGCTGTCCAGTTCTGCAATGTTCTTGCAGTAATCGGTGGCCAGGATTGAATCTACGTTGATTTCTGCATCAACAGGAATGTTATAGGGCAGGTATACGCTGTCCTTGTACAGACCGTAGTACAACTGATCCTTGATGGCATAATCTGTCTCAGCATCGGGATACCAGTAATCGTTGTTGCAAAGACCGTTCTTCAGCACGGCAAAAGCATAGCTGGGATAGCCGGCACGGTTGATGGCCTCGGCATAGCGCAACCATACACCGGTCTTGCGGTAAACCATGGGATATACGGTGGTAAAGCCGTTTCCAGGATTCTGCTTCATTACATAGTACATGGTATCCATCTTTTCCATCTCGTTCATGTAGATGCGACGGTTGTTCCAATACTGACGGGCGTCACCCACCTTGGGCAAAACCTTGATTACAGCCTGGTCGGGGTTGCTATAATCACCGATATACATTTCGTAATCCTGCTTCATGCAAATGGTGTCATATCCGGCACTGGCAACCAATTCAGGATCGTCCTGACGGCTGAGGTATACACTGGCAGTCGTTGTTGTTCCGTCTTCATCTTTTTCATCCTCTACTTCACCATAGGTGTTTACGCGGATTTCTGCTTCGAAACCGAAGAGGCGGTTTACGTCAGTCAGTACGGTACCCCAAAGCTTGTTGGTGCTGCTGGGAATACAGGTAATGGCCTCGTTGCTGGCGCTAACCTTACTCTTGCTGGTATAAGGAATAGTTCCGTGGTGAGAATAGTTGGGCAACGGACTACGTTCGTTCAAGTTACCTGTGCAGTATGTGTTGGGCAACAGGGGACCACCGTTTTCTGTATTCAGGTAGTTGTAGTAGTGCTGTGCGGCCTTGGCGCAAGAAGCGGCGCTACCTTCCATCAGATAGAGGTCACCCAATACAATGCTCACGGGGAACATACAAAGGCTGCTGTGGCAAACATGGCTTGTACGGCCGTATTGGTTATACTGGGGGAAACCGTAGATTTTCTCTACAAACTCCATGTTGATCAGTTCGGGGGCAAGCAGGTCTACCAGGTTGCCGGCATTGGCAGTGGGGTAGTCTGAATTCCAGAACTCGTCAATTTCCTTGGTGGTCAGCAGGGGCTTGGTGTAGAAGGGCACTTCGCCGTACGCCTGTACCAACTGCATGTAGGTCCATGCACGGATGGCCTGCACCTGCGCATACTCCTTAATCATATACTTCTGGTTGGTACCCGTGGTCTGGAAGGTATCACAGTGTGCAATGTAGGCATTACAGCTGTTGATGATGTGATAGTAGTCACTGGCCTTCAGATATTTGCAGGCACCGTCCTTGTACTTGGCTGCGGTTCCGTTCTGACCGAAGTTCACAATGGCGGCGATGGTGTCGCTCACATATCCGGTGCTGGTTACCAGGTCACCGCGGCACTCGCCCAGAATTACGTAGCGCTCGGCTACGTTTTGCAGGGACTTCAGGATACCCCAGTAAGAGTATAGGGTATCCTGAGCCACTTCGTATGAATGGCGCTCGCTGTCAGATGTCAACATGTCCTCGCATGAGGTGGTAACCATGCCCAGACTCATGCAGAAGATAAGCAAGCTTATAATTGATTTTCTTTTCATATTCGTACTTTTTTGGTTTTAGGTCATTACAGGTTGATTGATACACCCACATTGAAGCTGCGGCCGAAGGGAATCTGACCGTTATCCACACCACGGTAGTATGAGCTGTTGCGGCTGCTCATTTCGGGATCGGTGCCCAGATACTTGGTCAGTGTGAATACGTTGTTGGCTTCTCCCCATACCTTCAGACCCAACAACCAGCTGTTGCTGTAAGGAATCTTGTAGGTAAGGCGCACGTTCTTCAGCTTCAGATAGCTTCCGTCCTCAATCCAGCGGTCTGAGAAACGCTCGTTGTTACGCCAGTCTTCGCTTTCCATGTAGCATGCCTTGGGCATGTCGGTCTGCTGGCCTTCGAAGGTCCAGCGGCGCAGGGCGGCGGTGCTCTGGTTGTAAGTGGTGTTCAGACCCTCGATGACAGCGCGCTGGTAGTTGTAGATGTCGTTACCCAGGCTGTACTTGAAGTTTACATCCAGACGCAGGTCTTTCCATGTCAGGCTGCTGTAGATGTTACCGTAGATGTCGGGGTTGGGGTTACCGATGACTACCTTGTCGGCGTCGTCAATTACACCGTCGTTGTTCTGGTCTACGAAACGTACGTCACCTGCCTGGAAGTTGCGGTAGGGATTCTCCTTCATACCGGTGGGATAGAGCAGATAGCCGTTGGTGCCGGGAGCGGTAGTGGCCTTAGAGGCTTCAGCATCGCTGGCGAACACACCATTGGTCTGCCATCCGTAGAAGCTGCCGGCGGCATAGCCTACAGCAGTGAGGATGTTCTCGTTGCCGTATACGCTGTTGGTGAAGCCATGGATGGTACCGTCTTCTACAGAAGTCCAGCTTTCGGTTGCGGGATTGTATACATTCTTGTAGATTTCGATGCGGTTGTTGGTGGTGTTGGGCAGGTCGGTCACCTTGTTGTTGTAGTGGCCCATGCTTGCGCCCAGCTCCCACTTCCAGTTCTTCTTGTTGATGAGGGCAGCGTTCACGTTCACTTCAAATCCCTTGTTGGTCATGGCACCTTCGTTGGTCCAGTACTTGTTCATACCGCTCACGAAGTTCAGTTCCTTCAAGGTCAGCAGGTCATCGGTCTTGTGCCAGTACAGATCCAATCCGGCGTGCAGACGGTTGTTCAGGAAGCTTCCTTCCAGACCTACGTTGTACTTGGTTGTGGTTTCCCACTGGATGGTACTGTTCTCGATGTTCTTCAAGTAGAGACCAACAGTGTTTTCGGTTACCTGCATGCTCTCCCAGTAAGTACGGGCTGCATAGTAGTCCACCAAGTTGTCGTTACCGTTCTTTTCAGCACCGGCGGTCAGCTTCAGATACTGGATACCCTTGCCTGTCTTGAACCAGGGCTCGCTGCTGATGAGCCATCCCAGTTGCAGTGAGGGGAATACACCCCAGCTTACACCTGCCATCTGGAAACCGTCCTTGGTGTTGTCACCGAAACGGCTGCTGGCCTGGCTGCTCACTACGAAGTCCGCAAAGTAGCGGTTCTTGAAGTTGTAGTTGGCGTTCAGGTAGTAAGTCATGTCAATCCAGTTGTCGTTGGTACCGGTGTAGTTGATATACTGCATGTTCTTCTTCAAGTTGGGCAGCTTGTCGTTCTCGTTGTTGTAACCGCTCATGCTGTTGTAGCTGAACTGGTAGTTGTTGTAACGCCAGCCGGCTGCCACGTCAATGTCATGCGCACCGTAGGTGTTGCCCCACTGCAGACGCAAGTCGTTGTTCAGTGTGGTCTCCTTGGCGAACTGGGTCTTCAGTACACTGGAGATTGAACCCAAGTCCTTCAACTCATACATGTTGGTACCGGCAATGGGAAGGAAGTACTTCTCGTTGTTGCGGCTCATGGTGTAGTTGAAACGGTCGCTGATGCTGAACTGCTTGGTGATTTGCCACTTGGGACTTACGTTCAAGTGGATCTGGGTCAGCTGTGCATAGTTCTTGTTGTTACCCTCACCGTTGCGGATAACCCAATAGGGGTTACGCAAAGCCTCGTTGATACCTACGGTACGGGGGAACATGAAGGGGTTCTGTACCCAGTTGCTTGTTGAAGTGGCTGCATACTTTCCGGCATATTCCTTTGACAGCTTCAAGTGGTCAGAAGCGAATGGCTCGTTGCTGTCATAGTCATAATAGTAAGCGTAGGGGCTGATGAAGGGGGCAGATACCACACCCAGTACGTTGGGCGCACCGATGTTCTGCATGCTGTAGTCCTCGCTCCATCCCTGATCCATCAGGTTGTAGCTGGTCTGGTTGTAGGCGATGTCCAGTCCGGTGGTCAGGTTCTTGAACACCTTGATGTCGGTGTTGAAACGCAGGTTCAGACGGTCCATGTCAGTGCCCACACCGGTAGCCTCGCTGCTGGTGTAGCCCAGAGAAAGGGCGTACATACCGATGTCGTCACCACCCTCTACGTTGATCTTGTAGTTCTGGGTCATGGCGTTCTGGTACATATCCTTCTGCCAGTCCGTATTGTTGTTGAATACGTTGCGGTAGTAGTTGCTGGGGCTCTTGTCCAGGAACTGCAATGAGGTCAATGAATTGAAATTGTAGTCGTCCATGGTGCTCAGCATGTCGCTCAGGTAGCTGCTGTAGTCGTTACCGCCGAGTACATCCAACTTCTTGGGAGTCAACTCCACACCGCCGTAGATGCGCACGCCAATCTTGGTGGCCTGGCTCTTTCCGCGCTTGGTGGTGATGATTACCACACCGTTGGCACCCTTGGCGCCATAGAGTGCGGTACCATTCTTCAGCACCTGTACACTGGCAATGTCCTCGGGATCGATGGAAGCCAGCAGGTTGTTGTAGAAACCTTCGTGCAGGGTGGTACGGTCATACTGGGGATCAATGATGTTGCCGTCCAAAATGATCATGGGCTGTGAACCGGCATTCAGTGAGTTCACACCACGGATCTGCATGTAGGCACCCTGTCCGGGTACACCGTTGCGGTTGATGGTATAGATGTCACCGGCCAGATGGTTCTGGATGTCGGTATCGATGCTCACACCACTGGTCTCGTCCACCTCAATCATGCGGTTGGCGGTGATGTTGGTGCCGTCGGTGTAGATGTTCTTGAAGTGGGTGCTGATGAGCTTGCCATCAGCCTTGCCTTCCTTCACCACAACCTGCAGGGGGTTGTAACCTTCGGCGTACACATAAATCACATCAGAGAAGGTGGGAATGTCTAACTTGTAGCTTCCGTCCTCTTCGGTCAGGGTTGAATAGCTTTCCAATCCCAGTGCCTGGATGCGCACACCACCCATGGGCTCGCCTGTGGCATCGTCCACAATGCGGCCGGTGATGTTCTTCATCTCATAGTTTACCTCTTTCTTCGCCTTTGCAATGCGACGAACGGTTGCACTGTCTGTTGCCACTTCCTGGGCTGTCACAGCGGGCATGCCCAGTCCGGAAAGAACCAGCAGGCACAGAGCTTTGTGCATGAATGTATTACTTAGTCTATTTTTCATTGTATTCAATTATTAGATGGATCCATTTCAACAACTGTGTCGTCTTCCTTGCTCTTCAGAATCACACGGTCAATACACAGCTCGCGAATATAGCCTTTCTTCACGTCGGTGTTGGAGGCGTCGCTCACAATGCTCATGACGGGATAGCTGTGCTCCAGGTTCTGGTAAGAATAGGGGAATTCCATATCGGGGATAACCAGTACGGTGTCCACCTTGCGGGCATCCCAGTCAATCTTGATGGACTTGCTCTTGCCACCGGCCTTGGTGCCGTTGTCGTATATTACCTGCAGCTTGATCTTGTTCTTGCTGATATTGGCCACAGAGTCTACGTATGCGCTGTCCAGATAGAGAGAGTCGTTGCCCTTGTCAATGATGTCCTTATACCAGTAGGGAACCATTACCATATAAATGTCATACTTTCCACTCATCACCTTGGCGTTGCGGTTGTATGAAAGGTCATAGTTGCCCTGGAGAATCAGGTTACCTTCGGGCTTGGTGCTGCCGTCGGGCTTCATGATGTAGAACTGGTCCTTGCTGATCTTACCATACTTAGCCACGATGTCGGGGTGCTGTGAGTTGGTGAAGGTTTCTGAAGACACACTACCCTTGAAGGTTTCGCTGTAGAATGTGAACATGTAGCTGTAGGGCTTGATTTCCACATCGGGGAAGTAATATTCCTTGGGCAGGTTCCAGTTGTCAGAGATGTAGGCATAGCCGTTACTCATTTCGCGGGGTTCGCCGGGGAAGAGTTCGGTCTTGTCCCAGTCGCCGATGTTGCGAATGGTGTCACCGCGGGTATTCATGAAGTACTCTGCTTCAGCACCCTTGCTGGCGATGAACTGGTCCATGGTCCAGGGTGCACCTTCCTCACCACCAATCTTGCCCTGTCTTTCAAGGTCAAATACAACGGGTGTGGCGATGTCCATCTTCACGCTCAGGTCGGTCAGTGAGTCGGGGTTCTCTGAAGGACGCATAACGGTTTCCTTTGCACCGCTCTTGTCACGGTCGATATAGGATTCCGCATATACGTAATGCTTCTTCAGCTTTTCATAAGTATTGGTCCAAGCGGCATCGGTGGGGATGACCATAATGTATTTTCCGCTTTCCCAGTTCAGTGACGCACTGAAACCCTTCTGGCTCATGTGGCGCTTGTCTGAAGTACTGGTAGATACGTTTGCACTATAGCCGAACATCAGGTTGGATGTAGTGTACACACTATCCACATAAGTGGGGTTACCATCTACATCGGGCAGACCTTCAATACTGCTGCCTTCAATGAAATAGGTGGTATCCTTGTCTATTACATACTGTGAGAACAGGGCGTTCTCGCCGCTGAACTTCAGATACTCATAGAAGTTGTAGTGGAAGGGAAGAATGCCCTTCAGCGTGTGCAGTGTACCATTGCTGGCGGGGATGTTCCACTTTGACAGTTCCACATCGTACATGGTGGCGGGAGAGGTGGTCATGTCAAATACCATTTCCTTGCCGTTGGTCATGTTCAATGTGTCCTTCTTGGCGATGCTGATGGGGTGACGCCACAATGAAATGTGGTTGGTCAGCAATTGCTTCATCAGGTTGTAACCGTCCTCCTCAGCCATTTTCAGCCACTTCGCTTTTTCTTCTGCGGTGAAGGCACTGTTCTCGGGTGCCCATACGGTCATCACCTGGCCGCTCTGGAGCAGGTCCGCAAAGGTGTATCCGTCCACAGGGTGAACGTCATCCTTGTAATACTTGGCTTTGCGGGCAATTTCGGCAAAGGTAGAAAGTTCGGGCTTGCTTTCAATCTGCTCCCAAAGGTTCTGGCCTGCCGCTTCACCCAGGTCGTTGTAATGCTCGTCCCAGGTATCGGTACAAGAGGGTGTAGCCAGTATCAAGGCTCCCGTGGCGATTGCACCGATGGTTTTGAATAATTTTTTGTTAGCCATATTTAATTTTGTTTTTTTGTTTACCAAATGTCTTCCGGTGTTTCGGGATTGTCATATACTTCCTTCGCACAGAATTCGATGTAGTCCATATAGAACTCCTTGTTCACATCGTCCAATACACTCTTGAATCGGATGTAGTACACCTTGTCGGGATCCATGGTCTCGCGAACCATGATGCGGCGGAGGGTGTTCACGTCGTCACGAGAGGTGAGGGTTCCTCCGGGCAGTCCGGCGATGTAGTGTTCGGGACCTTTCATGAAGCCGTTGTTGCGCATTTTCTTGTCCACTTCGGCATTGTAGTCCATGTCTTCCTCATCGTCAGCTTCCCAACCCACGGTACTCTTGAAGGTTCCGGCACTGGTGTAGCGGTATTGTCCACCCATACGTACATCCAAGGGGATACCTTGGGCGGCAAGGTTGTCCTTGTCATGACCCCAGTATACCTGGCACATACCGCGTACATTTGAGTGTGACTGTACGGCCACGCGCAGTTCGTAGGTGCCTCGCTTGGGTACCGGCGGGAGGCGCATGATGATGTCATAGCGTCCCACGATGTTGAACTCGTCATGCAGATAGTTGTGCCATCCGTTACCACGACCCAGCAGATAGTAGAACTCGGTCTCGTCTGACATTTCGATGTCTGACATGTACTGGTAGTTGGTGTTGATGGGGAAACCCACGCACATGTGGCGGTCTGTGGTTACCGTCTGTCCGCGCACATCGTTGTTCATGTACTCGGGGAAGAGGGCAGACACGTCATAGCGCATGCGCTGTCTCTGCAGGTTGTTGCGGGTATCCTCATCGTATGCCAGTACGCGGCCGGGCATCTTCTCATGTGAAATGGGATAAATCATCATGTTGATGGCCTCGGTGTTGGCACTGTCCACATTGATGCGGAATCCGAACTTGTCATCGTCACAAGAGCTTTCGTGGTAGTTCTCTCTGCGGCCGTTTCTCAGTACGGGGAAACGGTTCAGATAGATGCCCTGGCTTTCCGCGCTCTCGAAAATCTTGAGCAGACGGCGCTTGCCCATGGTGGTGTAGAGTTCTGTCATCGCCACGGTAGGCTTCATGGTACTCAGCGAATAGCCCTTCTCGTTGTAGTGAAGAATCAGTTTGTCTGCGGGCAGACGCCAGGGAATCAGATGATAGGTGATGAACTGGTTCAGCACGTTGTCCTCATCCTTGTAGTTGTCGTCCTGCTTTGCATCGGGATATACACCCTGTGCAATGACATATTCTTTGATATCTTCAACGGTGATCTGGTCGTATGGCTTACCGATAACACCTTCCCAGAATTCGTCCGTTTCGGCAAACAAAGTATAGCCGTACTTACGGTGTTCGGGCAGGTAACCGGGCTTGCCCACTGAGGGGTGGGTGCGCAGGTCTTTCAGTGTGCCATTCTTGTAGAGTGTTTCATATCGTTCGTCTCTGGCAATACTCAGCGTATCCATCAGACCGCAGGCCTGGATCAGCTTGGCGGTTACGAGGAAGCCTTTGCGGTTCTCGTCTATCATGCTCTTCAGCAGGTAACCTCCCGTATCGTTGCTGGGCGCAATCACGCTTTCCACCTGGTGAATCACACCATTGATGGCGGGAATGTCGCGGTTGGTCAGCGAGATGGGGATGTTGCCGTTGATGAAGATGCTGTCGGGGTTCTCTCCGTAATAGACAAAGAGTTTGCGGTCAGAAAGCGTAGGACTTGCAAATTCCTCATTGTTGTTGATGGGGAAAGTGCTGGTCTCGTAATAGGTACGCTCACCCGTGGAGGTGAAGTCTCCACCGTCAATGATGCTGTTGTACACAATCACTTGGCGGATAGAGTCCTTCACTGCACTGTCGGTAAATGCTTCCCACTTGGGTTCCGTTATGAATCCACGAACCACCAGAGAATCAAGGTAAGCATGTATAGCCTCATTGGTTGGCGCAAAACATGTGTAGTTACCGCGGGCGGTCATGAGCTGCATGACCGTTGATCCCGAGTAATCACTGATGTTCACCTGCTTCAGCAGGGCCACATACTCTGAGTATGCGGGCTGCTTCTGCAGATAGCTGCCGATGGTTTCCTCTGTAAAGACATATCGGGCAGAGGTGTCGATATCTTCTTTACAACCATTCAGCATGGCCATGCCCATAAGGGCGGCTATACAACCTGTGAACTTGATATATTTATGAATATTCAGTCTCATGGTGACCTCCTTTCACGGATTTATTCAAAACCAGATGTGTCGTACTTAGACTTGTTCCAAACAGGGTTCTGCTCAATGGCACCGCGGGCTGCCTTCACTTCCATGTAGTAGATGGGGCAGTACAGACCGTAGCGGTTCTTCAGACGGTTGCGCTGTACGGTGTAGTTGGTGTACTTGTTCTTCATGAAACCTTCCACCATCTTCTTCACACCGGCATAACCGTTACCGATGGGCTTGTCCTCGGTCCATTCACGTTCGTCTGCAGTACCGTCCATACCACCGGCGTTACGCTCGGCATAACGTACCAAGTCGAACCAACGCTTACCCTCGGCAAGCAGTTCAATCTGACGCTCGTTCATGACCAGCTTCACATAGTCGCTACCGGGCATTACGGCATCACCCTTCTTGGGGTTGTTGGCAGAACTTGTGGTTACGTCCTCTTCAATCTTCACGTCTTCCTTCAGGTTGCAGAAAGAACGGCGGTGAATGGCGTTTACAATCTGCTGGGCAAGCTTGTTGTTCTCCTTGCCACCCATTGCAGCGTATGCTTCTGCCTTCATCAGCATCACGTCGGTCAGACGATAGATAATCCAGTTGCGGTAGCTGTCGCTGTTGTCCTCAACGATGATTTCCTTATCCGCATTGTCGCTGATGCTAACAAAGGGACGGCTGTGCTTGAAGCAATAGTAGTGACCCAGGTCTCTGTTGCCCACGATGCTCTTGCACACACTGTACCAGGTACGGCTGTCGTATCGGCCGTTGTCATCGTTGATGCTTCCACCATATACGGCTCCGAGCGCTGCCTCACACACTTGGAAGTGGGTGCCGTTGCTGTAGCCATAAAGATGGCCTACCACATCGTTCTTGCGTTCGTCACTGCTGCTGAACTGCAATTCGAAAATACTTTCTTCGCTGTTCTTTCCGCCACTTACGTCGTCACCGAAGATTTCTCTTTGTGCAACAAGGTCAGCAGGTCTTCCAGACGCAACGTTTTCAAATTCATTTTTGTACATTTCGCAGTTGGCCAGGCCGAAATCAATCTTCTCCAGTACGGTAGAACCGAAGCTGGTGTTGCCCTGCAAGTTGTTGCGGTACAGGGTGGCGATGGCTTCGTCAGCATATTCGATACACTTCTTGTAGTCGCCTTCCACGGTGTGGATGACAGAGTCTTTGCCGAGCAGTACGGTGTCACTCATCAGTCCGCGACCCTCGTGCAGAGAGGCACGCCACAAGTACATGTCGCTCAACATGGCATAGAGTGCCGCGTTGGTGATCAAACCCTTGGTGTCGTTGTTAGAGGTAAAGCGGTTGCGGGCCTGGCCCTTTACGCTTTCCACATCAATGATGATGCTGTCCAATACGTCCAACTGGTTGGTCAGACCGAAATATTCAACCTCAGAATCTTTGTTTATCACCTTGGTGCTGTAGGGCACGTCCTTGAAGGCACGGATCAGATAGAAGTAGTTCAGCGCGCGCAGACCTACCATTTCCGCCTTCATCTGGCGCCACTCACCCTGGGTGAACTGCTTGTCCTTTTCCAGGATTTCCTCGCCGTGCTGGAGCACCTTGTTACAGAAGTTGATGGTGGTGTACACACCGCCCCAGTCGAAGATGCTCATGCTGGAGTCGGGCTGTGCCTGCATGATTTCGTTGTAGGTATCCCAACTGCCCTGGTCGCCGTGGCGGTTCTGGTTCATTTCCCAGCTGTCTGAGCGGAGGTCGCCCCAGACAGCGAATTTTTGTACGGTGCTACACATCTGCTTGTAGGCAGCATATCGCACACCTTCCAGGTCGTTCTTGTCTTCCCAGAAGTCTTCTTCTACCACGCGGTCCTGGGGATAGATGGTCAGCCAATCCTCACAAGAGGTGGTGCCCACAGCTGCAAGACCTAACAGGCAGAGAGAGGTATAGATATTCTTAAGTTTTTTCATTGTAATCATTTTTTAGAAGCCTAAGTTTACACTACAAGTAAATGACTTGGTACGGGGAGTACGGCTGTTGTCGGTACATACGGCAAATCCCTGGGGAGAAACGTCGGGGTCTACACCGGTGTACTTGGTCCAGCACCAGATGTTGTTCACAGATGCGAACAGCTTCAGGTTGTTGATACCATACTTCTTCAGCTTCTTGGCGTCGAAGTCATAGCTCAACTGGATGTACTGCAGACGCAGGTAGTCTCCGTCTTCCACGTAGCGGTCGCTGGGCAGTGAGTTGTAGCTGTTGTAGCCGTGTACCTTACTCAAAGCACGGGGAATCTCGGTGATGTCACCGTTCTTGCGCCAGCGCCATGTGGTGGCAAAGCTCTGGTTGTTGTTGTTGAGCATGCTCTCGTAGTTCATACGCGCAAGGTTTACAATCTGGTTACCCATACGGAAGTTGAAACCGGTGTTCAGAGAGAAGCGGTCATAGTAGAGCTGGATACCGAAACCACCATTGCACTTGGGGTTAGAGTTGCCCAGGTAAACCATGTCGTAGCGGTCAATCTGGCCGTCGTGGTTCACGTCTTCGTAGATGGCGTCACCACCCTGGAACTGGTAGCGGTAGCTCTCGTTGTAGCAATAGTACATGGGCAATGGAATACCCTTGGCATCGGTCAGCATGTTGCCGTCTGCATCAAATGCGATGGGACAGGTGGCGTTCTCGCCACGACGGAGGGCGGCAGCTGCGGTGTTGATGGGGTTACCCTTTGCGTCGTAACCGCTGTTCTCGTGCTCGGCATAACCGTAAGCGGCGATAGAAGACTGGGTGTAACCGTTGTGGTCATAGTCGTAGCGGTAAACGCCCTTGTAGCGCAGACCGTAGATTGAACCCAAGGCGTTACCAATCTGTACGCGCTGGTTGTAGTTGAGGTTACCGGGCTGATAGGTCTCGCTACCGTTGAGGGCTTCGAGAATCAGGGGATCCATTTCCTCCACTTCGTTGAAGTTCTGGGCGATGTTACCACGGAGCTTCATGGCGAACTTGCCAACCTTGGCGATACGGGCGGTGCTTACGTTCATTTCCCAACCCTTGTTGCGCATGGTACCGGCGTTCACCTTGCTCAGGTAGTTGAAACCGTTGGCACTGGGGATACGCAGGTTGTCCATCAACAGGTCGGTGGTCTTCTTGTCATAAACTTCGAATTCGGCAGTTACAATGTCGTCGAACAGACCCAAGTTGAAACCGAGGTTCCACTGCTTGGTCTTCTCCCAACGAATCTGGGTCAGAGAGAGGTTCTCGGGACGTACCACGGTGTGGCCGTTGTAGTAACCGTCAGAAGCGTACTTGTTGTACTGGTTGAAGCTGCCGCCGCCGGTGTTACCGGTGATACCCCAAGTGGGACGGAAGGCGAGCATGCTGATAACCTTCTTGCTCCACTGCATCCAGTTTTCGTCGCTGATGTTCCAACGTCCGCCGACAGAGGGGAAGGTACCATACTTAGAACCCTTACCGAAGTTGGTGCTACCGTCGGTACGTACAGTGGCGTCCAGAGAGTACTTGCTCTTGTAAGAGTAGTGCAACTGTCCGAAGAAGCTCTGGCTTCTCCATTCGCTGTTGCTGGCACCGGCTGCACGGAGCAGGGCGACAACGGTGGGATCGGTAATACCGTCGGGTACGTTCCACAGACCGGTGTTCTGCTTGCTGCTGCTACCAGAATACAATTCGAAACGAACCAATCCGCTCAAGCTGTGATCCTTGTTGGCGAAACCAGAGTAGTAACGCAAGTCGTGACGGGTGGTGAACTCGAGAGACTTGTACTCGTCGTTAGACACGTAGTTACGTTCGTTGCTACCCAAGTTGGTGCTGTTTTCCGCACCCCAATACCAATCCATGGTCTTGAGTTCGCTGGGGCAATATTCGTCGCTGCTGGTGTTGTAGATGTTCAACTGCACGTCGCCCACATAGTTCAGACGGTGCTGGTCGTCCTCGGTACCCAACAGCTTGTATTCGATGCTGAACTGGGGAGTCAGGTTGTACTGGCGCTCCTTGTTCCATGCCTTCTGTGCGCGGGCAACGGGGTTGCCGTTGAAGAACATGTCGTTCAGGTCATAAGAGGTCATGGTTCCGTCATTCTCCTTACGGCCTGAACCAGAGGTACCGTAGTTGGCAGCAAGAGGAAGCATGTTGAAGTAGTTACCGGTTTCCAAACCAAAGCGGTCGTATTCCATTACGCTCATGTTGGGCATTGCCTTGTATGCGCGGGCCAGAATGTCGTTACCGTAGTTCTTGGTGTTGGTGGTAAAGGTCAGGTTGATGTTAGAGCTGAACTTGATGCGGTCGCTCACCCAGTAGTCCAGCGCAGTGGCTGTACTGAAACGGTCGAGCTGCTGGCCGATAATAGAACCGGTACTCTTGTCGTAACCTGCAGAGATACGGAAGGTAGCCTTTTCACCACCACCAGAGAGGGTTACATAGTACTTGTGTTCCTTACCCATGCGTGTAACCTCGTTCACCCAATCGGTATTGTGGCTGAAGTGGTTGTAGATGTAGGGCATTTCAGTGTTGTAGTCCAATTCGGGCAATGAGGTAGGAATCTGCTTGGGATTGTAGTAAGCTTCCTTCAACATCATGGTGTAGCCGTCACCGTTCAACATCTCGTAGCCGTCGGGCTGCCAGGTGCCGTTGAAACGATAAGAGAAGGCTACGCGGGTGGGACCACGGTGACCGCGGCGCAACTTGATTTCGATAACACCGTTAGAACCACGGATACCCCACTTGGCAGCGGTGGCAGCGTCCTTCAATACGGTGATGCTCTCGATGTCTTCGGGGTTCACGTTCAACAATGTAGAGAACTGCTCTTCATTGTCCATGGTCTCGAAGTTCACATCCTGTGCGTCATCGGGAAGTTCGAAGATGTGGTCGTTCACAACGATCAGAGGCTGTGCGTTACCGTTGATGGTGGTGGTACCGCGCAGACGCATGGTGGTACCTGAACCCAGGTTACCAGAGTTGGGCACGATGTCCAAACCGGGAATCTGACCCTGAAGCGCCTGGTCCACAGACTCGAAGGCAAGACCTTCCACATCTGACATGTTGAACTTGGCCACAGCACCGGCATACTCGCGTGCGGGAATGTCCAAACCGGTGGTGGGAGCCTTCTGCTTGGCAGTTACCTTAACCTCGGTCATGGTCTTGGTGTTGTCCTGCAAGGTGATCTTGAAGACATTCTTGGTTCCCAGTTTCTGTGTAAAGTTCTTGTAACCGATATAAGAAACCTTCAACGTATTGTTGGGGTCCTTGATATTCATGGTAAAGTTACCATTCATATCAGTAACCGTCTGGCTGACAATACGGTTGTTCTTGTCTAACTCTACGACGTTGGCACCGATGATTACGTCAATATCGTCCGCTACGGTACCGGAAATACGCCGCTGCTGTGCGTTTGCTGGGATGGCCATCAGCGCCACAACCCAGAGCAGTAATAGTTTTGTTATTTTATTCATGGCTGTCAAACTTTTCTTTACTAATAGCGTATCTCTTTATGTACTTCTTGGCTGCCGCTACTGATGCCCATTCACTGTCGTGACGGCCGTTCTTCAGCTCGGTGTGGTTCAGAATGCCGGGAATCAAGTGGATTACACATGCACTTGAGGCATCCAGGGTGATCTTCTTACCGCTGGTAGCCATGGGGCGGCCTACGGGCTTCAGAGAACACTCGATATCACGTGCCAATACGTTCTTCTCTCCAACGGTCTCCATCATTGTATTACTGTACGCGTCACGTACGCGCAATACATCGTTACCGGGACGGTCTACATAAAGCTTGCAGAACAGACCGAGTTCCTTGTCGTAACTTGAAGTTACCATTTCAGACTCTGCACGGACGCTCTTGTCGGCGAAGATAGAGTTGTCGGCGAAGTGGTAGCGGATGAAGTTGGTCAGATAGGTAATCTTGGCCTGAATCTTGATACTATCGGCATGTGCCTTCTCCCACAGTTGGTTGCACATGATGGAGTCTTCTTCTACGAATACGTAGTCATTGTTGTCCATTACGTCCTTCAGTGAGTCCAATGTGTTCACAACGGGTTCCATCTCGTTGTAGTCAGCCTCGATCTCTTCCCATGTGGGCAGACCGTTTGCAATGGCTTCCTGTACGGCTTCGTTGTTGGGGATGAATGCAGTATAGCGATAGTTGTTGAAGAACTGGATGTTGTTATCCAAACCGTTCATATCCACAAAGATCTGATACTTCTTCAACGCAGACTTCTGCTCGGTGGTAGAGAGCTTCTTCTCGTCTACGAGACCACACTTGGTTACGATAGTGGTGTTGGTTTCGCAAAGCTTGAAGAATTCTGCATAGGGGTTGGTGGCGTTCCACTCTTCTTCTGAAGTCTTCTTCCAGCCTTCGTCCTGTGTGAGGATGTTGTAAACGCTTCGGTAAGTAGGAGTAATGGGAGCGTTCACGATGAAGGTCTGACCGTTCTTGAGGCTCTCGAAGGGCTTGGTTACCTGGCAAGAGGTTTCACCGGGATTGTCACCGTTCATGCCGTTACGCTCGTTTTCGAGCTGCAAACCACCCTTGATGGCCACGATGTGGTTCTTGCCGTCCTCGCCGATGGCGCGTTCCACCTTAACGGCGTTACCGTTCTTGGTAAGGAAATAAACGTCCTCGCCGTCGATGGGGTTGGTTCCGTCGTGTACAATGGTGTGAGACTCAAGAATATCCTTCAGACGGTTGGTAATCTCGTCCTGCTGCAGAGAAGCACCTGAACCGGTGAGCGGACGGCCGATTTCGCCTGTTTCGGGATTATAGTCATAACACTTGGTCTGGATGGGGAATGCCTGGTTCTTGTAGTTGAACTGGATCAGACGGGGAGTGTTACTTTCGTAGCTGGTGGGGTCATAGTAGTACTGCAAAGCGGCGTCACTGGGGAGGAAGAAGGTGAACTCACTCTGCATAGCCTTCAGATAGGCATAGTAGTTAAGACCCATGTAGTCGGTACCTGATGATCCGTTGTAGATGGCCCACTTCATTACCAGGTTGGTCTTACTGATGTAAGCGGGAGAGGTAACTGAAGTATAGTCGGCGGGACCATAGATATCACTCATTATATATACAGCACCGTTACATGCGAGCAGACAGGTGTCAATCTTCTCGATGTCTTCGGGGTAGAAGAGCTGTTCCTGGGCGTCGTCGCGCAGCTTGGTCATCTTGCTGGGTACAGAACCGGTGAAGCTGCGGAGCATGATCACGTTGATCAGACCCTGCAGGGTGCTCAAGGGAATCTGGTCGATGGCCTGGTACAGTTCATCTTCGTTGGCGTAGGTCTGTCCGGGAACGTAGTTGGGGTCATAGGTCTCAATCAACTGCAGACCACCACCCTCGGTGAAGTACTTCCACAAAGCTTCGTCACTGGGAATGAACATGGTGGCCATGTCCTTCTCGGCATCCACTTCGTCATAGTAGCCGTTCCATCCCGGGTCGAACTTCAAGCTCACGCTACCGCCTTCGTCACCAGTGTAGGGGTTGCCGTCGGGCTGGGTGTTGTTGGCGCGGTGGTTGAAGCTGTTGTCAGAGAAGTAACGCATGGTGAACACAGAGTCGGTGTCACCGAACTTCTCGGGATACAATATTCTACATGCGCGTGTGATAGCGTCGCTGTAGTAGGGAGCGCTATAACGGTCGAGCATGTGGCCGAAAATGTTGGTCTTACCGTTAGAACGGATTACCTCTGCCATGTTGGCCAGGGGAACCAGGGGCTTTTCGGTGATGTTTACATATCCGTTCTCGCAGACTCCGTCCTTGTCGACGAGGAGTGCGTCGTAGATATGCACGTCGCTTGTGATACGTTCGCGACCCATGAACTTGGCGAAGTCGTCGTCGTTCACGGTGTTCTTAGCCATGTGCTCGCTGGTGAAGTGGAGCATCATACTAAGGGTGGAGTCCTTGACGATGTGAAGTCCCTTACCTCCGTTCTCTGCACGGAAACGCCACCAGAAGTCCTTGTCGGTGGGGTTGTAAGAATAGGGAATCATCTCGGGAGCCATGTAGGTGATGGAGTCGGTGGTCTCTACATCGGTGTAGCGACGCATGTACTCACCACGAACGGGGCTGCTTCCATTCACAGACTCGCTGCTGGCAAGGTTTTCCATCACGATGGCGTTGTTGAGCATACTGGTGTGGATCAACAACTTCTTCTGAGCGGTACTCAGGTTTTCATAACTCGTGGCATTGTGCCAAGGATTACTCTCGGGCAGCGCTGCATTGGCCTTAAAGAACTTGTCCCATGCTTCGTCGGTGGCCACGAACACGGTCTTGGAGCCGGTACGGCTCAAAACCTCAGTTAATGGACGGGCGTTTGTGGGATTTACATCCTTGTCAGCAAGCAGTCTCAAATAGGTCTTGAAATTGCCTTTAGTCTCCAGACTTTCGTAGATGCTCGAATTCAACCAGCTGGGCTTTTCATCGTCCAACAGGTACTCGTCCTTACATGCATACATCAGTCCGCAGGCTGCCAACAAGCACACCATTCGTGAGGAATGGCGGCTCCATTTGCTAAAACGGTTTCTCATACGCATTACTTGTGTTTTAGATATTTGTAATTAAAAATTTTTGTTCGCGTAATTATGCCTTTTGCATACTTTATTAAGCAAATTTACATTTTTTTTGATTAGCAAGGCCAAATATGCCCTATATTTTCCATTTTGTTAAGGTTTTTTAACATTTGAGGTGTGGTTTGGGCATTAAACCCTCTTGATTTAATTGTTAAAACGTGCAAAAAACATAAAAAACCTGCGCTTTGCACATACCGCAAAACCCAGGTTTATGATTTATCATATAGAGTCGATTTCAAGGCCACCGGCTTGCCCTTTCCAACGCACCGCATTGCATCTGCCAACGCACTGCATTGCATCGGCTATCGCACTGCATTGCATCGGCTATCGCACTGCGGTGCGTTTTAGATTTTCTAGGATTTCTAGAAGTTCTAGACCATCTAGCTATTCTAGCTCTTCTAGATTATCTAGCCTTTTAGCCCTTCCTCTTCTGCAACTCTTCCGCCAACGCCCAATAGACAGCAGCCTTTTCTTCTTCTCCGATGAGCGAATAACAATCGCCAAGGAGTTTGTGGGCCTGGGGGTGGTCTTCCTTGATGCGGACGGCATGGTCAAGGTCGTTGATGGCTTCCGTATAGTGCTGCATGGCCATGCGCACCTTGCCGCGTTGATACAATGCCTTGAATGAGGCGGGGGATAGGCTGACGGCGATGTTCAGGTGCGCAAGGGCCTCGTGGTGCATGCCTTCGCCCAGATAGGTGACGCCCAACCTGACATGGGCGTCCAGATAGTCGGGGTACATGTCAATGGCTTTGCGGTAGTTGGCAATGGCGGCCTTGGGTTGGCGCGCTTCCGTGGCACACTCGTTTCCCATGAGATAATATTCCCTCGCATATTGCCGTATCTTGCGCTCTTGTTGTTGTAATTTTTCTTTACATTCTTCGGCTTCATTCCGCAATGTTCGGAAGACGTTGAGTTTCCTTCGGATGAGCCTTTTGATGTGAGGCTTTTCAATGTCGTAACGACTATGTATGGCGGTGATGAACTGTTCGATGCACTGGTCCATGTCGCCCTGGTCGAAAGCCTTGGCACAGGCGCGGTAGGCGGCATCGGCCTTGGTGACGGAAAGCGCGTGCTGCAGCAGCGACTCGTTGTTGAACTGACGGGCAAACGCCACCACATCGGGAGAGACGAAAATATCTGACCTTGTAATTCTTTTTCTCAGTGTAAGTCCTTCCAGTGAAGTGCAGCGGCTCAGCGCCACATAGGCCTGTCCGCCGGTGAAGGTGCCCCCTCCGAAGTCTATGGTGGCACGGTCGAAAGTGAGTCCCTGACTCTTGTGTATGGTGATGGCCCATGCCAGACGGATGGGGAACTGGGTGAAGGTGCCAAGTTCTTCTTCTTCAATGCGTTTTTCCTTCTCGTTATAGGTGTAGCGGACATTGCTCCATCGTTCCGGCTCCACCTCCAGTCGGCTGTGTGTTTCCGTGTCCACATAGAGCCGTTGCGTCTCCATGTCAATGTGGCAGACGGTGCCCAATGTGCCGTTTACCCAGCGGCGCTCCTGGTCGTTCTTGACAAATATAATCTGTGCGCCCTCCTTGATTTCCAGTTCCATAAGTGTGGGTAGCGCGGTGGAGGGAAACTCACCGTCGATGATACCCCGTAGCGTTACCGCTTCGCCAGGGAGCTTGTCCAGTTCGGTCTGGTTGATGTGGTCCACATTGTCGCGCCGTGTGGCAAGTACAATGCTCAGGCAGCTGTCCGGCTGTGAAGGGGGCGTATCTGCATAGCGCGTATTGAGCAGGCGGAGCTCAAGGTCGGTGACGCTGTTGTTGCGGATGCGGTCCAGGGTGGCGATGAAACCACGGTCTTTCTGACGGAATACTTTGGTGAGTTCTATGCTGACCAGATGCATCTCGCGGAACACACGGGCAGAGAAGAAATAGGGGTTGGGGTAAAAGCGGTTGAGGATGGCGCGCTCGTCGGCCTTTACCACGGGTTCCAACTGGAATATGTCGCCGATGAATAGCATCTGCTTGCCACCAAATGGTTCTCGCATTTTTTGACAAAACACCCTTAGTATGCGGTCGATGAAATCAATGATATCCGCCCTTACCATGGAGATTTCGTCTATGATGACAAGCTCCACCTCGCGCAACAGTTTGATGTGCGACTTGTTGTATTTGAGGAAGTCGCGGAGGCGGGAAGGGGCGAACTTGGGGTCGTCCGGCAGGAGCGGGTGGAAGGGAAGCTTGAAGAAACTGTGCAGTGTGCTTCCTCCGGCGTTGATGGCGGCGATGCCCGTGGGGGCAAGCACCACGTGTTTCTTCTTCACATGGCTGCACACATAGCGCAGAAAGGTACTCTTACCGGTGCCGGCCTTGCCGGTG